>DASXNV010000100.1:0-143542 GCA_036494815.1 Caulobacteraceae bacterium | reverse complement strand
CACAATGATGACATCGTGGATCATCCACTGTCGCTCCAGCTTGCAGCCGCTTCACGGGCCATGAGCGGCCGCCCGGGTTGCGCCAGGCGGTGGTCCGCCAGCCGCGCCGCCTTGGCCACCATCTCCATGCCCCAGTCGGCGTTGGCGATCGGGTTGCTCATCACCCCGGCCGCCGCGCGGGCTGCGTTTGTGATGACGCCATGGGCCAGATGCGCGGCGCCGGCGGCGAGCCCGCCGTTGATCTCCCGTCCGTTGCTCTTGAGGAGGCTGATCCAGGCGTCCGGGTTCTTGGGGAAAGCGTGATACAGCGCCCGCGGCGTGAGGCAGGCGTTCTGTGAAACCACCCCGCTGAAAACCCCACCCGCGAAATCGCGCAGCTTGGGGTCCGCCATGGTCAGCTTGCCCATCTGCCGCAACAGAAAGAGGTTGAAGTCCCTCAGGCTGGGGTTCTTGGCGATGGACATGAACATTTCCGCCGTCCGCCAGTCCGCCTCCCATTCCTGGCTCCAGAGGGTCTCGTAGCGTCGCATCGCCGCCAGCGAAAAGTCGTTCTTCGCCAGCGCCGTCAGGCATGCCTGCGCCGCGCACCAGGCGCTTTCCATCGCCTTGTGAATGCCGCCGCCGTTCAGGGGATCGGCCTGGTTGGCGGCGTCGCCGATCAGCATCGCCCGCTCGCCGACGATCGCCTTGGGCCGGAAGAAACCGGACGAGCCGCCAGACACCGAGCCGCACGGCGTGGCCTTGTCCAGAACCCCGGCGAGATCGGTGGCGACGAAGCGGCGGAAGAGCGCGCCGAGATTGTCGGGCATGGGGAAGAGTTTGTCGTTCAGGCAGCCCAAGCCCACATTGGCGAAGCCTTCGTCATCCACGAACAGCCAGCCGTAGCCGGGGAAATAGTCCCGGTCGAAATAGACCTTCATCCGCGCGCCGTCGCACCGCGCATTGCGATAATAGGCTCGCATCGACACCGCCAGGACCCCGGCCTTGAGGGTGTTGCCCATGGCGCGCGAAACGGCGGAGCTCACCCCGTCGGCGCCGACGACGATGCGGCCGTGGTATTCCGTCCGCTCCCGGCCCTGGTCGGCCAGCACGCGCACATAGCCGTCATCGCTGCAGACGACATCGCGGACCATGGTCCGGGGGCGAAATTCAGCCCCGAGGGCGATGGCGTGCTCCAAGAGGATGTTGTCGAAGCGGCGCCGGTCCAGAAGGATGGCGAAATCAGGATAGCGGGTGTCGCCGGGATAGCCGCCGCTCAGCACATGCTCCTTGTTGATGATGATGTCGGCGGACTTGATGCAGCCCTTGGTGTGGGCGAGCACCTCCTCCGCACAGCCCAGCCGCCCTAGCCAGTAGACCGCCTGGGGGGTCATCCCATCCCCGCAGACCTTGTCCCGGGGAAAGGCGGATTTGTCGAGCAGCAGCACCTTGACGCCCTGACGGGCAAGGAAATTCGCGGCGCTGCTTCCGCCGGGCCCTGCTCCCACCACGATCACGTCATAGATCATGCTTACCTCAAGGCGGGGTCACCACCAGAACCACGGGAATAAAGAGGTCGTTATCCGAACTGACCACCACCACGCCGCGATAGACGTCCGGCGGAATGGCGTTTGGCACAGCGCCCTGCAGGACGAATTTCTCGAAGTCGACCGGCGCGATGGTCTTCTGCGCGGGCTTGATGCTGAAGTTGGACGCATCCAATCCCGCCGCCTGGCTGTCGCCGGCGAAGCCCTGGACCTTGAGCTCAACCTTCTTCACCTCGGTCATGGAGTCGTTGTTGACCGAAAATGAAATCTTCACCGTCCCGCCCGGCGCCAGCGGCAGGCGATTGGTCAGGCCATATTCCGGCTCGGACTCGGGCGCCTCGGACGTTGACGGTTCGGTGGCCGCCCCTGGCGGCCAAGCCTGTGGCTGAGCCGCCGCATCCAGACCTTCGCGCATCTTCTGCTGAGCCGCTACGCTGACGCGGCTGAGGATGCTGACCCCCAAGCTGACGCCGGCTTCCGCAAGATCCAGCCCCTTGGCGAGAATGGCGCCGACCTGGTCCAGCCGCTCTTTCAGTTCCGCGCCATTCGCCGCCGGTTGCTCGGCCGGCTTTTCCGGCGCCGCGTCTTCGGCGCTTGCGTTCTTCGATTGTCCGGCGACGGTCATCTCAGCCTCGGCAGTCGTAGATCGGCGGCTCGTAGCAGCAGTGATAGTGATGCCGCGCACAGCTGCAGTCCCTGTGGCCTTCGCGGAACGGTGCGCCGACCACAAAGCGCGTCGTCGCCACGCCCAACGCCGTGACGGTCAGCGCCGCCGCCGCGCCGGTCTCGACCAGATCAGCGAGGTTGCGTCCCAACTGTTCCAGGCGGGAATGATGTTGGTGCATATCAACCTCCGTTGACGGCGCTCGGCGCCGCCGAAGCGACGGCCTCGGTCTGCAGGGACTGGGGACGCAAGGAAAAGCCGAAACGCGGCGCACCGGGATGGACGCACGGCCTGGGCCGTTGAGGACGGCGGCTCACCGTTTCGGTGCAGGTTTCGATGGCGTGGCTGGGAATGGCGGGGTTGCCCGCCGCGGCCACGTCCGGAAAGCTGCGCTCATGGCTGCGCGATTGTTCGCGGCGCGCACAGTCGCGCGGACTTATTGTGGTTCGGCCAGAGAGCGTCATGCGCAGCAGTGGCAGGCCCAGCAACCTGGCGATGATCGTGTAGTCGGACCCCATGTCGAATTGCTGCTGGATGGCGATGGCCACCGGCGGCACGCGCCGAACGTTGATGTCCATCGACGGCAATTGGCTGAGGGTGATGTTGACCGAAGGCAGGCGCGTGATGTCCAGGCGCTCGATCCTGAGCGGATCCACATGCCGCACATGATCGACCCTCAGCGACTCCACCATCAGGGGCGCGATCTGGTTGAGTTCCTTTAGATGGACCGCGATCGGCGCGACCTTCTGGACGTCGGCCACCGTCAGCGGCGCCACCGGGAGCTGTTCGGTGTAGTGGGTGGATTTAAGGTCGATATCCATGCCTGCCCTCCGGAACAATCACCGCGCGGCTACGCGCCCGGCCAATTGTAATTGCGCTGCAGTATCTTAGCCTCGTCGAACACGCCCGGCTGGCCCTGAAGCCGGGCGCGCACCGTAACCACCGTCGGAGCCCCGCTATTGGGCGCCTGGTAGAAGAACCAGGGACCCACGACGCCCTGTAACGCACCGTTCACGAGCCATTCAACCTGACCGTTGCTATCATAGATGTCGACGCTGAACTCGCATTCTTTATTGCAGTCGTCGATATAGTTGTTGTTGGCGCCCTGCACATAGTAGAGGTCAACACGCCTGGGCCAGACTGCGAGCGACGGCTGCGCCGCAGGTTGCGGTCCGCCCCCGACCAGGGTGACCCAGGCGGACGCCTTGCGCAGCGGATCTTCCCGCGCCGTCACCACCACGATTTCGGTGGCGCTGTTATCAAATGCGCCCTTCGGCGGCGCGCGATAAAGTCCGCTGGCGTCGATAGTCCCTAGCCCAGGATCGCCGTTGAGGGCGCGCACCTCCCACAGGTGACCTTGGCTCGAATTATAGACCTGGGCCTCGAAGCGAACCTGGGTGTCGGCCGGATTGGCGGTCCAGTCGTCCTGGAAATTGATCTGGGCGCGCGGCGGCCAAACCTCGATCTCGATATTGTGCCGACAGACGATGTGATGATGAACATCGATCTCGCCGCCGCGGCGACATCCAGGGCGATGGTGGTGATTTGCGCGCTTCACGACATCCTCCGACCTTTTGCCTCTCGACCAACCTCAAAGATCTTCCGCGACGTCTTCGAACGCCTCGCGGGAGATTTCGACTTCCGCCGCGCAGGCTCCCCTGCCGTGCAGATTGATTTCGGTTTCCTCGCGGCCGATGACGCCTCGCGTCTCCAGTCCGATGGCCCGGACTTCCGCCTCCAGGGGCTTGAGGTGAACGCCGAAAGGCCCCACCGATCCGGCCAGCACGCGCCGCCTCAGAAACGGCACCCGCAGGTAAACGGGTATCTCCTCAAGATGCAGCCGCACGTCGCCGATGGCGAACCCGAAGGCGCCCTGGCTGGCGAACTCCACATGCAAAGGCTTCATGCGCATGGTGAGGCTAAGGTCAGGACGCCCTGAGAATTCCATGCGGTCCTTGGTCATCGCCCTTCCTCCTCAGCCAGGGATGCCGGGTCCCCAGCGTCAGGGAACACTCGCTTGGCAAGGTCGCTGAACATGCCGTCGACGGTTTCGTTCAGCCTCTCGAAGCCCCGCAGCGCATCAGCGATCTCTGGGCAATTCGCGCCCTCGATGTCGATCTTCACCATGGGACCCAGTTGAAGCGACATGAATATCCTTGGCATGAGTGTCCTCGCTCCGCTGTCTACGGCGCTTCGCCGGATTGCTGTCTTGTCGCTTCAGGGGACGCAGCGTCCGCGGCCGGCCCATCCCCCGTATTTCCATTGATGCCCTCGTCGAGGTCACGGAGGACGACGGCGAGATTTCCCAGGGAGGAAGCCAGTAAATCCAGAATGTCTCTCTCGCGCTCGTTGACCCCGCTGTAGATTTTCTCGATCTGCCCCCCAAGCTGCGCGCCTGCACGGCTGTGTCGGTATTCCTGTCCTCGCTCGCGAAGTACGCCGCCGAACTGACTGATGACGGACAACAAGCCGTAGAGCAGGTCGCGGGGCAGATCGTCGTGCGGCTTCGGTTCGGTCTTCTCGTCGGGCTTGAGCATCGGATTGCATCGAGGACAGGCGAGGGATTCTTCGTCCGGGCCGATCTGCCAGACGCCATACAGCGCCGACATGGATCCCGGGGGTATGGCCGGGCAGCCCGTGCGATGGAGCTGACCCCGCGCCGCGTCGAACTGATACGGCGCGGCCCGGGCTTGCTCGCGATTGTCGATCCTGAGCAGCGGCTCGGTTCCGTGCAGCCGCCCGCGGGCATGCAGCTCCTGGATATGGAGGCCGACCGCATCGACGAGCTCCGCGCTCAAAATCGAGACATTGTCATTCATAGACCGCCCAGGCGGAGCCTCCCTTCATCTTCTGCTGACGGTGCTTCTCCACCCGGGTGAGATAGTAGCGGGTGAGGAAGGCGATCAGCAGATCACGGCCCTCGCTGGCCGGCAGGCCCAGCGCCAGCTGCTTGATGTGGGTGTGGAACAGGCCCCTCAGGGTGCGTTCGGGGTGGCGCACCTGGTTCATGAAGGTGATGCGCCTGCTCTGCAGGTCGGAATAGCAGTCGCCGTGATCGTCGATGTACATGATCAGGGCGCCAGCCCCGAACAGCCGCGCGATGTAGGCAAGGGGCAGGTCCGGCAGCAGGAAGGCCGACAGCACCAGGATCGCATGGCCGCTGCGATTGCGGGCGCAGCGCTTGAGCGTGTTGAGCTGGGTGCGGCTGAGGCCGCGCCCAGGCGCGGCGGCGGTCGTCCGCAGATCAACATCTTGCTTCTGCGCATCGTAGAGCTGCACCAGCGCCTGGCGCACCGTGGGATGTAGGATATCGCGCTGGGCGAACAGTCGCGACAAGATGACGAAGAACAGCCGTTCCCGGTCGGTGCGCGGCTCGAACCAGCCTTCGGTCAGAAGCACGTCCAGGCGGGCGAGATAGTCGCGTGTAGCGTCTTCGCCGAAATCGTCGATAAAGCTGTCGGCAAGAAAGCAGCAGGCGCCGAACAGGGAGCCGATCGCTTGCCGTCGCTCGTCATACTGGTGACCGGAAACTTCCGTGCAGGCATGCCCCACGACGTTCATCTTGGCGCTCAGCTCAAGCATCTTGCGATACTCTTCCTGCGCCTCGGTCATCATGTCGGGATTGTAGCGCTGGACCAAAGGTTCCAGACAGGCCCTGACGCCTGACCGATAGCGCTGGAAAAGCTGATTCAACCGTTCCTGCGCAGAGGGGCCGGGGTCCCAGGCGGCGGTCGAAGCGAATGCTCTACGCGGTTCCATTGGCGCTCACGGATCAGCGGCAAGAGATCATGCGAACCGCTGCGCTCGTTCAGCCACGGCTCAGTCGAAGAACAAAGCAAAACCCCTCACAGATTGAGGCAAATCTACAGCAAAGCTAGATAGACTGTAATTGCCTGCACGGAGATCTTAAGATCGCCGCACAATATATGCGAGCATACATACCTGAGCGAAATCCACCACGACTTTTTGGCTGATTCACTGAACGACTTCGTCGAGACTGACAAGTTAATCTGGTCCGGCTTCGGCAAGCCCTCGGGCGACCGGCCCAGGATGATCTATAGCGTCACGTCGGCGCCTGGGCCGATATCAGCGGGCTTGAAACATTCACGCGAGCAGGTCGCACGATCAACCCGCCCGGTCAAACCGGTCACGAGGCCGTATGGGCGGTTGGCCCTGGAGAGGGACTTCATGGATCGCAAGAACGCCGAATTCGAAATCCGCGGCGTCAACCATGCGCCAATGACCGCTACGGGCGTGCGTGACGAAGCCCCTATGATGCCTGCCGCTATATCCGCGCTCGAAGCCAGGCGCTGAGTCCATCTTCAATGGAGTGACACCATGCCCGACAAAGGCGCGATCCGCGCCCTGGCGAAGCGCCTGTTTGACGCCATCGAACAGGGCGACGTGAAAACGGTTTCCGATCGCCACGCGCCCGCGGTGGTCTTCTGGCATAATTTCGACGACGCCGAACAGACCCGCGAGGAGAACCTGGCGACGCTCACCGGATTCATGTCACGTATCAGCGACCAGCCTTACGACACGCGCCTGGACGAATATCTGGACACCACTCACCTCGCCGCTTTCCGCGCCACGATCTGATTACGATGAAGACCACCATCACCGCCATTCGCGCCCGCCAGATCTGGGACTCTCGTGGTCGGCCGACGATTGAGGCTGACATCACCCTGGCCGACGGCTCGTTCGGCCGCGCCTGCGCGCCCGCGGGCGCCTCGCGCGGCGCCCATGAAGCCGTCGAGCGGCGCGACGGCGGCGACCAGTTCGCCGGTCAGGGCGTCGATGGCGCGGTTGAGGCGGTGAACGGCGAGCTCGCCCGGTTGCTCGTCGGCCAGGACGCCACGGGCCAAGCCAATCTCGATCGGATGATGACCCAGGCCGATGGGACGCCCAACCTCTCGCGCCTGGGCGCCAACGCCATCGTGGCTGTCTCCCTGGCCGCGCTGCATGCCAGCGCCGCCGCCCACCGCCTGCCCCTCTGGCGTTGGCTGGCCGGCGACAGGCCGGTGCGGCTGCCCCTGCCAGAGGTTCAGATTTTCGGTGGCGGGGCCCATGCCGGCCGACGGACAGACATCCAGGACTTCATGATCATGGCGCCAAAGGCCGGATCGGTTCGCCGCGCACTGGAAATCACGGCCGAGGTCTACCGCGCCGCCGGCGCCCTGATGGAAGAGGCGGGACGCCTCGCCGGCGTCGCTGACGAGGGCGGCTGGTGGCCGCTGTTCGCCGCCAACGAGGAAGCGCTGACCACGCTGACACGGTCCATCGAGCGGGCCGGCTACCGGCCTGGCGAGGAGGTGTTCATCTCCCTCGACGTCGCCGCCAACGAACTGCATTGCGACGGCCGCTACCGTCTGCCGTTGGACAACGCCGAGCTCGACGGCGAGGCGATGGTGGAGCGCGTGGCCCGATGGGCGGGCATGCACCCGATCCTTTCCATCGAAGATCCTGTCTCCCAGGACGATCTGGCCGGCATGGCCTTGGCCACCGCGCGCCTGGGCGAGCATATCCAGATCATCGGCGACGACTTCCTGGTCACCGATCCGAACCGAGTGGCCTGGGCCGCCGCGGCGGGGGCCTGCAACGCCGTGCTGATCAAGGTCAATCAGGCCGGCACGGTGACCAAGGCCAAGGCCGCCCTCAATGCGGCCAAAACCTTGGGATGGAGCACCATTGTTTCAGCCCGTTCGGGCGAGACCGAAGACGTGAGCATCGCCCACCTGGCGGTCGGCTGGGACGCCGGTCAGCTCAAGGTCGGCTCGTTCAGCCGCTCGGAGCGAATGGCCAAGTGGAACGAACTGTTGCGTATCGAAGAGCAGATGGGCGCCGCGGCGGTGTTCGCCGGGTCTGACGCCTTTCCCTCCAGCGTGGCCGCTCACCTGAAGTCCAGCATCGGCGCATGAAGGCGGCGGCGCGAATGCAGGGTCGGCTAGAGTTGCAGCGGCCATATTGGTTGGGCATGTAGCGGAACGCCCTATCGCCAAGCTGCTCCCAATGCACGCGGCGCACCGGCGTTTAGAAACGAGCACGTGGGAGGGCGTCGGGTGCTGGAAGAAAAAGACCTGCTGAGCCAGGTGGAGGCGCAATTTCTCGGCTTTCGTTCACCGACCGCGCCACGGATCCAGGCCGGAGGCCATCCCTGCCAGGGCCTCTATTGGACGCCCAAGGGCCAGCGGCCAAAGATCGCCTTCATCGCCACCCACTACAATGTGGACTTCAGCGAGCACTACATCGCCCCCTTCCTGGCCAGCCGCGGCTTTGGTTTCCTGGGCTGGAACACCCGATACCGCGGCTTCGAGGACCAGTTCCTGCTGGAACATGCGGTGATCGATATCGGTGTCGGCGTCCGCTGGCTGCGTGAGCAGGCTGGCGTCGAGACCGTGGTCATCCTGGGCAATTCCGGCGGTGGCTCCCTGATGGCCGCCTACCAGGCCGAAGCCATCGCCCCCAGCCTGACCGACCTGGTCAAGGGGGCCGGGCGCGAGGCCCTGGAGACCCTTCCCAAGGCCGACCTCTATGTCTCGCTCAACGCCCACCAGGGCCGTCCCGAGGTGCTCACCGACTGGATGGACGCCTCGGTGCTCGACGAGTTCGATCCGATCGCCACTGACCCATCGCTCGACCCGTTCAGCCCGGACAACGCCCCGCCCTACACCCCCGAATTCATCGCCCGATACCGGGCCGCCCAGATCGCCCGCAACCAGCGGATCACCGACTGGGCCAAGGCCGAGCTGAAACGGCTCAACGAGGCCGGCATCCCCGACCGGCTGTTCCCGCTGTTCCGCTGCTGGGGCGACCTGAGGATGATGGACGGCGCCATCGATCCGTCGGATCGCCCGACGCCGGCCTGCTATCGCGGCCACCCCGCCATCGCCAACCGCAGCCCCAGCATCGGCCGCGCCAACAACCTGAAGACCTGGCTCTCCATGTGGAGCCTGGAGACCTCGCGCTGCCGCGGCGGCGAACAACTGGCCAAGATCACCCAGCCCGCCCTGGTGGTCCTGGGCGCATCGGACACCGGCGTCTTCCCCTCCGACGCCCGCAAGATCTTCGCCAGTCTTGGGTCCAAGGACAAGTCCATCGAACTGATCCCAGGCTCGCACTATTTCGAGGACGCGCTGGAGAACCGACACAGGGCCGCATCCATCATGGCGGACTGGGTCAAGGCGCGCGCCTGAACGGCTTGGCGGCCGAACCTCAGCAGCGGGCAGGCGGACATGGCAAGTTCACAGGAGAGTCGCAATTCACAGCCCGCGAGCGCGGCTGCTCTCTCCCGCATATGGAAATCGGCGCCGTAATGTCTACCATCGCCGCTCCGATCCGCAGGCCAGACCACCCAATGACCCTTACGAGTGACGCCACCGCCTTGATCCAACGCCGTGATCGCGCCTTTGGCGCCGGCGCCAGGCTGTTCTACGACGAACCCCTGCACTTGGTGCGTGGAGAGGGTTGCCATGTGTTCGACGCCGAGGGACGGCGGTATGTGGACATGTACAACAATGTTCCCTGCGTTGGGCACGCCCACCCGCGCGTGGTCGAAGCCATGGCTCACCAGCAGGCGACGCTGAACACTCACAATCGCTATTTGCACGAAGGGGCGATTGTCCTGGCCGAAAGGCTGACCGCGCTGCAGGGCGTCACCGAATGTGTGGTCTTCAGCTGCAGCGGCACTGAGGCGGTGGAGAACGCCTTGCGCATGGCGCGCTTCGCCACCGGCGCCCGCGGAATCATCTGCACCAATGCGACCTATCACGGCAGCAACGCCTGGGTCGGGGGCCTGACCCGCGTCGGCGAGCACGGACCAAGCGATCCAGACGCGCGCGCCATTCCGTTTCCAGAGATTTTGCGGCCGATCACACCCGGCCTTTCCGGCGAAGCCCTGACAGGCGCCTATCTGGCGAGGCTCGACGCCGCCATCGACGATCTGAAACAGAGCGGCAGCGGATTTGCGGCCCTGATCCTGTGCTCGATCCTGGCCAATGAGGGCCTGCCGAACCTGCCGCCGGACTTCATGGCCAGCGCGGCGCAGAGGGTGCGCGCGGCGGGCGGACTGATGATCGCCGACGAGGTCCAGGCCGGCTATGGCCGCACCGGCCAGTGGTGGGGCTATGACGCCACCGGCTTCATCCCCGACATCGTGGTGACCGGCAAGCCCATGGGCGCCGGTCTGCCCTTGGCGGCGACAGCGGCCAGCCGCGCGGTGGTGGAGCGGTTCCGCGCCGAGACCCGCTATTTCAACACTTTCGCCTCCAGCCCCTTGCAGGCCGCCGTCGGCCTCGCCGTGCTCGACATCATCGAGCAGGAAGGCCTGATCGACAACGTCGCGCTAGTCGGCAAGGCCCTGAAGAAAGCCCTCGCCGAGCGCAAGCCAGCCTGGGACGCCATCATCGACGTGCGCGGAACCGGCCTCTTCCTCGGGATCGAACTGGTCGACAAGACTGGCGCGCCCAGCGCCGACCTTGCCTTCGACATGGTCTGCCGGCTGCGCCGCAAGGGCTTTTTGGTGAGCAACGCCGGAATTTTCGGCAATGTGGTGAAGATACGCCCGCCGCTGGTGTTCTCGATGGCCGACGGCGAGGCCTTCCTTGACGCCTTCGACCAGGTGGTCGCCGATCAGCGTGGATAGTTTGCGAGATCCCGGTCTCTACCTAGCCGCCGCCCGGCAGGCCCTGAAGGCGTTCCCGATCGACAGCGACGTGGTCGAGCCCCTCGCGCTCGGTGAGAACGCCGTGTTTCGGGTGCTGGATACGCAGGGCGGCGCCAGCTTTGTGCTACGCCTGCACCGGCCGGGCTATCACACGCTCGAGGAACTGGACTCCGAGCGCGCCTGGACAGGCGCCCTTAACGACGCCGGCATCAGCGCGCCAAACGGCGTCCGCGCGTGCGACGGCGGCTGGTATGTCAGCGTGCCGACACCGGACCCGGGAGGGGGCCGTCTTGCCGGCGTCACCGCCTGGACCGAAGGTGAAATCCTCTCCGACGTGGTCGATCGCGACGAGGCCGCCGCTACGCCCGCCCATTTCGCCCGACTGGGCGAGTTCATCGCCCGTCTGCACAATCAGGCGAGCCGCTGGTCGCCGCCAGCAGGCTTTTCCCGTCACAACCTCGATAAGGACGGACTGGTGGGCGAAGCGCCGTTCTGGGGCCGCTTCTGGGAGAGCCGGCTCCTATCGCCCCAAGAGCGCAGGATCGCCACCGCCGCCCGCGGCCGGATCGCCGAGCGTCTCCTGGCCATGGGCAAGACCAGCGATTGCTTCGGCCTGATTCATGCTGACCTGCATCCGGGCAATGTGCTGATCGACGCCGGCCGCCTGAGCGTGATCGACTTCGACGACGCTGCTTTTGGCTGGCATGGTTTCGATTTGGCGGTCGCCCTGTTCTACGCCTGGGCGCGATCCGACTTTCCGGCCCTGCGCGACGCGTTTCTGGACGGCTACGCCAAAAGGCGCCGCCCGATCGAAGGCCTAGAGCAGGATTTGCCCCTCTTCCTGCTGTTGCGCGGCCTGATGCTGATTGGCTGGCGTGACCAGCGCCCAGAGCTCGACCCGAAGCCCTACATGGGCGCGTGGAAGGCGAGACTAATGACCGAGTGCGAGTTGTTGCTCGCAGAGTGAGGGGGCAGATGACCAACTATCTGCAAATTGCGCTCGAAGCGGCGAACTTCATCGCTGCTCAACGCCTGGCGGGCCGGGCGAAATGGCGCCGGGCCGACGACGGGCCAGCGTCCGACTAAAGCCTCTATCACGGCTCGTCCGGGATCATTCTGCTGCTGCTCGAAATCCATGCGGCTACGGGTTCGCAGGAGGCGCTGACCCAGGCCATCGCCGCCGGCGAGGAGGTCGCCGCCCATCTGGCCCGCGTGGATCATCTTTCGGTGAGCGTGGCGAGCGGCTGGCCGGGATAAGCTTTCGCCATGAGTGAGCTGTCGCGGGCCAGCGGGCGTGAGGGTTTCCGCGCCCTCGCCGGCGTCTGCCTCGAGCGGATGCGAGCCCAGGCGAGCACACTGGGCGCCGGTCTTGGTTGGATCGAACCCATGCCGTTTTCGGAGATCACCGGCATCACCGGCGATCGCGAGATCTATGACCAGTCGGTGGGTGCGGCCGGCGCCGGCCTGGTTCTGCTGTACGGCCACCGCCATGGCCTGCATGCCCAGGCCCTGGAATGGGCCGTCGCGACGGCCGACCGGCTGCTGGAGGTGGCGGAGCCTGACCCGGCCGGGCTTCGCTGGCGAATGATGTCCGACATGCCGTTCGCGTTCACCGCGCCCAATTTCGCCCATGGCGGCGCCGGTGTCGGCTATTTCCTGGCCGAGGCCTACAAGGCTACTGGCGAGGAGCGCTTTTTGAGTGGGGCCAAGGCGGCGGCTCGCTACGTCCTCAGCCGCGCGACGCCGATGGGCGACGGCCGGTTGATCTGTCACACGGAAGAGGCGCGCAGCCCGATCTTCTATCTGGGCGCCTGCCACGGCCCCGCCGGCACCGGGCGCCTGTTCCTGGAGTTGCACGCCATCACCGGTGACGCCGCCTGGCTCGACGAGGCGAAGGCCCTGGCCCGCGGCCTGCTGCGCCTGGGCGCGCCCGAGGCGCGCTCAAAAGGTTTGTGGAACAATCACGGCCAGTGCTGTGCGACGCCGGTATCGGCGAGTACGCCCTGCTGATGGCGCGCCGTGCGGGCGATGACGCCTGCCTGGCCCTGGCGCAACGCTGCGCCGGTGTGATCATCGCCGGCAGCTCGGTTGAGGACGATCATCGCCGGTGGATCCAGGCGGAGCACCGCGACCGGCCAACCTTTGTCCAGGCTCAAACGGGCTACATGCAAGGCGCCGCCGGCATCGCCAGCTTTCTGGTTCACTTGGCCACGACGCTCAACGGCCGGCCGGTCAAGATCGCCCTGCCCGACTGGCCGCTATAGGTCGAAGCGCCCTCAAAGAAGGTTGGGCACATACTGCGGCAAATCGCCAACAGAGCTTACAAGTCCCACGTTAATCGAGAAAACATTCCACTGTTTAACAATCTTATGGCGATCATCCAGACAACTGCACCAATGAGCGTTGCATAGACTTCAAATGACGCCTGGGTTTAGCTCAAGAAGCGTAGACATAGTTAAAGTGTAGATAAGGATGTTCTTGTCGTGGGCCGTGCTAGCAGTACAAGAAGCGCTCGACGTCTTGATCTGGTGGCGTGTCTTAGCCTGAACACGGGAAACCAGACCCATGGCTGAGCGAACCTTTGCCCCCCCAGAGCAGGTCCTGATCGAACTAAGGCCCAACGATCAGGACAAGATCGCGCTCAATCAAAAGGTCAGAAGGCTTCGGTCTCGCCTGGACGCCTACGCCTTGCCGCCCGGCGTCCCCGGCGCCCATCCGCCATTCGATGAGCCCCATCGCAAGCCCCGAGCGGACTCAGACATCAGCGATGGCGACGCGGTGGCGACAGCAAGGCCGACGGGGCGGCGGCGCACGTCAGGACCGCCAGGTACAGCGTGGATCATCGCCCTGGCCTGCGTGACCGCCTTGGCGGCCGTCATCGCCATGGTCTTCACGGGCCTGCAATGGTGGGAGATCCATACAGGCTTCGCCAAGGCCGAGCGACAGGCTACCCTGGGGCTGGTCGCCGCCGCCCAGACCCAGGCCAATGCGGCCCGAGACGCGGTGGCTGTCGCCAAGGAACAGGCGATAATCTCCAGAGACATGCTCGCCCTTACTCAAAAGACAGCCGACACCCAGCAGAAAGCCGCCGTCGCGGCGGCCTTGGATTCCATGCCGTCCATGGCGGTCGACCAACTGCAGCTATCCGGATTGCGAAGCCCCGCGGACCGCCACGGCAAGACGCGCCTCGCCCTGCACTTCCGGTTCGCCAACATCGGCAAGCAGGTCGGCTATCTCGAAGCCATCTCCACGGGCCTCTATATCGGCAAGGACCTGCCGCCTCGGCCGACTTACGAGACGCCTGTCCCAACCAGCATGGAGCTTCCCCCAGGGTCCGCCTTCATGAATACTTCGGGCGCGAACTTCGAGCGTCCAGCCATCGACGTGCAGGACGTGATCGCCGGGCGAAAGACGGCGTTCGTCACGGGGTATGTCGACTACAAAGACGGTTCCAACGGGGCGCACAGGCTCTGCTTCGCCTATGCCCTGGACTTCAAGGGCCAGGACGCCAGCCAGGGCTTCAACAGCGCCGGGTCCGCCGTCTATCGCTGCGACGGAGCTCAGGCGAACTGACAATCCAAATCAATCAGACCTCGGGGACGCCGCCGGACCGACCGGCTTTCGTAGCCGGGCGGTGATTGCGGCGGCGATGACCTGGGCGCCGTGGCTGTCGGGGTGCGGATCGTGGGGGATCCGCCATGCCGGGTCGAGATCGATCCAGACATAGGGCAGGCCCGGCTGATCGAGAATGCGGTTGCGAAGCGTGCGCTCAGTCGCGTCCTCTTGGCCAAAGTGAGGCACGACGATGAGCGCGGTCGCGCCGCGAGCCTGGGCGAGGCGCACGCCTGCCTGCAACTCGGCGCGGGCCTGGTCGACCAGTCGGTCTATATCTTCGCGGCTGTGATAGGGAATGAAGACCCGGATCAGGGCGTTGAGCCGCCAGTGTTTGACCGCCGGGCGCCAGACCAGGCCAGGCTCCAGATGCGGCCGGTCATCGTCGAAATCCCGGAACACCAGGCCGGGCGCGAACAGGATGACCACGGCGGTCGGGTGCGCGAACCGAGGCAGCTCGGCGGCGAGGCGCATATAGGCCTGATCGTCCGCAAAGGCGAAAACGGCGATGTTGGCGCTCTGGGTCTTGAGCGCGGCGCCGACCAAGGCCGGAATGGTTTCGTCCCACCTCAGGCCAAAGCCGGTGATGATGGATTCGCCGGTGAACAGGATGGTCGGGCGCGTTGGATCGACGGGCTGGAGGACACTGGGGACGCGATAGCTGTGGGAATCGAAGGCGTAGTCGATGACGCGGCCAGCGACCTTGTCGTGGCCTACGCGCGAGGGAACGAACACCCACCCCAGCCTCGCGTCACGATGGCGCAGAGGTTCCGCCTGGGGCGACGGCTCTTCGGTGGCGCGGGGAAAGGCCGCGCGCAGGCCCAGCTCGCTGACGCCGACCCCTAACAGCAAGGCTATGGCCACGCGGACGCCCGCTTCCGCCAACGCCAACGGCGCGGTTTGCGCCACCGCACGAGCGATTATGGGCCGCCAGACCAGCGCAAGGGCCAATCCGAGTATCGCCACCACGATGCGCGCCAAGGTCTCTCCCAAAACGTACAGGCGCCGCGAGAGGAAGAAGACGGGCAGGAAGTGTTGGTCAAACCATGCCTGGTTGGCGCCGAGCGCGCCGATCACCAGGCTGGCCCCGATCGTGGCCAGAAGGATTTCCGCGATCAACCGCCGGGCTGACCGCCTCGTCGGACCTCGGCTCAAGACCGGACCTGTCACCCCATCCTCCGCCCGATGGTGATGAACAGGCCGCCTTCGGCGCCCAACAGACCCATCCAGCCCAACTGGGCGAGCCAGGCCTCGAACGGCCAGATATCGGTGGCCGGCTCCAGCAGATCATCGGGATCTTCACCGATGAGGGCGCTCGGATAGGCCCGGATGAAGTCGACCCCGCTTTGCGCGAACCAACCCCTCACCTCCCCCAGGGTATGGCGATGCTCCTCGGGATGTTTGTACTGGTCCCGCAGCCATGCGGTGCGGCGCGCGGGCTCGCACCTGCGATCGTGCAAGATGGGATCGAGCGGTATCCAGCGATAGGCCGTAAGTCTGGCGACGATCCGGCGCAGGCGCAGCGGAAGCCGGGCGAAGCTGTTGTAGAGCCCCAGCACGATCAACCCGCCCGGTCGCGCAAGCCGGACGATGCTCGCGAAACCAGCCCGGGGGTCCGGGGTGTGGTGCAGCACCCCCGAGCAATAGACAACGTCGAACGCCGCCGACCGCAGACCTGGGCGATAAAGGTCAGTCTCGACGAACTGGACCTGCTCCACCCCGAAGCGCCGTGCGGCCTCGGCGCCCAGAACCAGGGAGGCCCGGGTCAGATCGGCGCCGATCACCTGCCGGTCGGCGCGCGCCAGGTAGAGGCTCATCTGGCCTGTGCCGCAGCCGATCTCGACAATGCGGGCGTCCCCGGGAATAGCGCGGTCCAGCAGGCGGGCGAATTCGCTGCGCTCAGCCCGCGCGCGCAAGGCGGCGAGACTGTCTCGCTGCCGATAGCCTGGAAACGGCGCCTCAGCGTAGAAGCGCCGGACTAGGTCAGTGCGTTTGTCGCCGCCGATCCGAAGATCGGCAACCCCGTCCGGCGCACTGAACGAGATGTTGCAGGCGATGCACCACCAGTCGGCTGACAAGGCTCCCCCACAGGCCGGGCAGGCCAGGAGATGGCGCAGGGCCTCCATGAACTAGAAAATCGCGTAGATGAACGGCGCCAGCGCCTCGACGCTCACCGCCAGGACCAGCGCCAGTCCCGTCACGCACAAAAAGATAGCCAGGGGCAGCAACCACCGCTTCCCAGGTCCGCCGCGCCACATGCCCTGGGCCATATCGGCGATCGAGCCACCGGCGCTGGCCAGGACGATCAGCCCTCGCTGCAGGCGCCCGCGTCGCCGGATCATGCCAATTCCTCGGTCAGCGAAGCAGGCGCCGAAACACGCTTGGTCATGTGCTTGTTTCCCACAGCCAGCACGTCCACCCCGCTACGGCGGAAGGTGGTGTAGCCCTCGACGGCGCGGTTGACGATCGGTTCGCCGGCGAGGTTGAACGAGGTGTTGAGCAGTACCGGTATGCCCGACCGTCGGCCGTAGGCTTCAAGCAGAGCGTGGAGCCTCGGAGCCATCTCCGGCGCGAGCACCTGCACGCGGGCGGTGCCATCCACATGGGTGACGGCGGCCAATCGCGCGCGCCATTCAGGGCGCACGGGAAACACCCCGGACATGAAGCGCGCGAGACGCGCGCCACCGGGCGGTAGGTCGAAATATCGATCCGCCGACTCGATGGGGACCACAGGCGCGAATGGCCTGAATTCCTCGCGATACTTGATGTCCCGGTTCAGCCGGTCGCGCATCGCCACGGAGTGTGGCGCCGCCAGGATGCTCCGATGGCCGAGCGCGCGGGGACCCAGCTCAAGCGCGCCGTCCATCCAGCCGACCACCCGGCCGGCGACCAGATCGTCGGCGACCCGTTCGATGAATGCTAGCTCGTCGAGGTGAACCACCGTCTGGTGGTCTTCCCTGGCCCACTGCGCCATCGGCGCGTCGTCGACGCTGGGACCCCAGAAGGGGTGATCGGGAAAGTCGTGATCGCGTTCGCCGAAATAGATGCGGTCGGCGTAGAGGGCGGCCCCCAGGGCGCAACCGGCGTCACCGGGCGCGGGCGGGACAAACACATTGGCAAAACCGGCTTCGGCGAGAATCCGCGCGTTGGCCACGCCGTTCAGCGCCACGCCGCCACCCAGGCACAGATCGTGGAGGCCAGTTTCCTTCTGCAGGGCGCGCGCGATATCGACGAGAATGTCTTCCAGCACAAGCTGGATACTGGCGGCGACGTCAGCGAAACGCCGGCCCTCGGCCGTTTCCAGGTCGATCGGATCGTAGGCGCCGCGGGCGGGCCCGAATAGGTCGAGGAAGCGCGACGAATAGGAACGTTCCGCGGTCGTCTGAAACTCGAAATAGTTGAGGTCGAGGACGAAGGCGCCGTCCGCCGTGCGTTGGATCAGTTTGCGCACCTGATCGACAAAGGCTGGGCGCCCATAGCTGGCCAGGCCCATGACCTTGTATTCACCCTCGTTCACCGCGAACCCGAGATAGGCGGTGAAGGTCGAGTAGAGTAGGCCGAGCGAGTGGGGAAACCGGACTTCGCGCATAAGCGTGATGGCCGTGCTCCCGTCGGCGCGGCGTTCCCCATGACCAATCGACATGGTCGCCCACTCGCCTACGCCGTCGGCCGTCATAATCGCGGCATGATGGGTCGGCGCCGTCAGGAACGCCGCGGCGGCATGGGACTGGTGATGTTCCGTGAACAGAATTTTTTGACCCGGGACGCCGAGGTGGGACGAGATCAGTCCCCGAACCCAGGCCTTTTCCCCAAGCGTGTTTTTCATGGCTTTAGGAAAGGCTCGCCAGGATCGGGGGAAGGCGCGCAGGGCGCAGGTAATTATCCGGTCGAACTTCAACATCGGGCGTTCGTAAAAGACCACCGCATCGAGATCTTCGGTTTCGAGCCCCGCCTGATCCAAGCACCATACAATCGCCGCCAGGGGGAACGCGGAATCGTTTTTGCGCCGTGACAACCGCTCCTCTTGGACCACGCCGACCGGCAGGCCGCCCACGAGGATGGCGGCGGCTGAATCGTGATAGTGCGCGGAAATCCCAAGAATGTTCATGTCAGTATTGGCTCGTCATTCTATCGGCCCCTCGGTCCTCGATCGGGCTCCAGCCCGGCGGCTCCCGTCGCGCCGCATAGCGCGCAATCAAGGCGAAGGGTGGCAGCATGAGGAAATAGAGAGCCGTGAGCAAAACGCCGCTGAGGAGGCCGGCGACGGAGCCGGCGACCCGCAAATAGCCTTTCCAAAGGCGGTTGAGGCGCGCGCGCCACAACAACCAGCCGCGCCGTTGCGGCGCGAGCCTCGTCAGTTGAGCCAGGGTGTAGTTCATGTGAAATGTCTCATCGGCGAGGATTTGCGCGAACACCGCCTGTGTCGCCGGGTCAGCCGACAGCAGGTCGCGGTAGACAGTGAAGTCCTCGGCCGCCGACTTCTCCGACAGGTGCAGGAAGGCCAGCAGCGATGCGTCGCTTTCCTCACCCACCCTCAGGTCGTCGAGGCCGCGCTCGCCCGGCGCCAGCCATCCAGTTCGCTCATCCCGGCGGACGGTCTGCCGGAGCGATCGAAGAATGGCGGCGCCCCGCTGGCGGAACAGGTCAGCGTGATGCTGCTCGTCCTTTGCGTGGAAGAGGAACAATCGCCGCAGAATCGGATCGGAGGTCAGTTCGGCTGCGCGAACGAGGTCACGGCCGCCATCGGCCTCGGTCTCAGCGAAACGCAACAGTATTCGGGCGCGCAGACAGGCGTTTTTCCAGATCAAGGATTGAGCCGGTCGCAGAGCGGATCGCGGTCTCGTCAAGGGCCCTGCCCCCCAACCCATCTCGCAGCGCCGCCAGGGCTTCGGAGAGCTAAATCTTTGCGACAATCAATACCTTGATGAACTCGGCGAGCCTGGCGCATCGAAATGACCGCAATCCTCCAGCGAAACCGACGGCGCGATCCAGAAGGAGGCGCCAATCTGTCAATTGCCGGTGGGCCTCAAGGCGTTCAAACCGAGGTGAAATAAATATTTCGGCCCGCTGCTCGAAGAAAAGGCGGCGGCTTCAGAAATAGCGGCTGCGCATCTCTCGTTTGAGGATCTTGCCGGTGGCCGTTCTGGGCAGTTCGCGGTCCGTCAGGCTGATCGCGGTAGGGATCTTGAACCTCGCCAACTTGCCGGCGAGACTGCGTGTGATGTCTTCGGCCACGCCTTCGCCCATCTGGTCCGACGCGACAAGGATCACGGCCGCAACCTCCTCGCCCAAGTCAGCGTGGGGCAGGCCCACCACGCCCGCGTCCCTGACCAGCGGGTGCTCGAGGATCGCCGCCTCCACCTCCGCGCAATAGACGTTCTCGCCGGCTCGGATAATCACATCCTTCATCCGATCGACCACGTAGTACAGCCCATCAGCGTCTACGAAGCCGAGATCGCCGGTACGGAACCAGCCGCCGCCGAAGGCCGCCTCTGTCGCATCCGGGTTGTTCCAATAGCCAGGGATCACGTTCGGCCCCCGCACCCACAGTTCGCCGATTTCACCCTGAGGCTGCTGGCGACCGGCTTCATCCACCACGCGCACTTGCGCCGTCACGACGGGGCGACCGACGCTGTCCGGCTGGGCCAGATAGTCAGCGCCGCTGTTGGTGATCACGGCGCTGGTGGTCTCGGTCAGGCCGTAACCGTTGCCGGGCGCGGCCCGGTTGCTGAACTGTTCGCCGATCCGCCGGATCAGATCGGGCGGCACCGGCGCGCCGCCCGAGGTGACGCCCACCAGTGAGTCCATGCGTGCGCCCTGCCCGGCCGCGGTCTCCAGCAACTGACGAACCACGATCGGTACGCCGGCGACGCTGGACAGGGCGTTGGTCTCGATCAGGCGCACGGCTTCGACGGGAACCCATTTGTACATCAGCGCGATCTTGGCCCCGGTCGCAGCCCCGAAATAGAGGCCGGTGAGGCCGCCGATATGGAAGAATGGAAAGGTCTGCAGCACCCCGGCCTGGGGGGCGTCCGGATCGGCCTGGGCGGGCAGGCCCGTGGCCATCCGCGCCACAGCGCCGGCCAGAAGCGAATTCATCAGATTGGTGACATGATTGGCGTGGGTCGCCATGGCGCCCTTGGGATTGCCGGTGGTGCCGGAGGTATAGAGGATGGTGGCGATATCGCCGGGTGCGACGTCCACCCGCGGCAAGTGTGTTGTTGGCGCGTCTGTAACCTCGCCGAATTCGAGGCCGCCCTCGCCCGCTCCACCCCGCCGCGTCACCACCACCGCCTTCAGGTCAGGGTTCTGGAGCAAGGGCCGCAAACGCTCCAGCCGCTCACCGTCGATGAGCAGGGCGGTGGGCGCTGAGTCCTGCACGGCGAAAGCCAGTTCCGACGCCGTCCACCACGCGTTCAGGGCCACGACGATCGCCCCGATCGCTTGGCAGGCCCAAAAGCTGACGCTCCATTCCGGATAGTTGCGCATGCCCAGGGCGACGCGATCGCCCTTGCCGACCCCGGCCGCCAACAGGTGTCGGGACAGGGCGGCCACCTTGGCGAAATGTTCGGCGAAGGTCAGGGTTTCCGCCTCATAGATCAGGAACGGCCGGTCCGCGTACTGAACCGTGGTCTCCAGCACCGCCTTCAAGGACGACGGGGCGTTGCGGTAACCCTGCATGGGATAAGGCCCCGATAGGTCCGGCTTGAGCTCGAACGGTCCCTCGGCGGTTAGTTGGGCGATGATCTCAGCACGATTGGGCATGGGGCGCCTTGCGATCTTGTGGTTGGCGCGAGCCTAGCGAGCCTTCGCCTTCTGACAATGCAAAAATTATAATGCGTCATAAGACTAGCCCATCGGGCTGTGGATCCGCTCCGCCGGCATTCCAGCCTCGCGGGACCAGCCGGACGGAACACCGTTCAGCTTGACCCGCCACCTCCAAGATGAACGCAATAAAGCCCAGGGCGCAGCGCAGGCGGCCAAAGATCCGATGGCGCCGATTTCAAGCGACCAATTGTCAGGGAGTGAGGATGACGACCTACATTCTGGGTGAACCGTGACCACATCCTGTCAGACCATCGCGCCGGAGCGTTCGCTCCCGCGGCCGATGGCGATCGCACCGTGCGAATAGAAGAATGAGCGCCGAAACCCAAAGCCCCGAACCCCCATCTCTCGACGCCTGGCGTCAGCTGGTCGACCTCGATCAGCTCGCCGCCTGGATGGACGAACGCGGGTTGGAGCACGGCCCCATCGAGGAGGCGGCCCGACCGCCCGGCGGGACCCAGAACCTGTTGCTGAGATTTCGGCGAGGCGGGAGGTGGTTCATGCTGCGACGGCCTCCGCTGCATCCGCGCATGAACGGCAGCGAGACCATGCGGCGCGAGGCGCGCGTTCTGGCCGCCCTCGCCCGTTCAGACGTGCCCCATCCACGCCTGATCGCCGCCTGCCCGGATGAGGATGTTCTGGGCGCGGCCTTCTACTTGATGGAGCCGATCGATGGCTTCAATCCGACGGTGGGGCTGCCGGATCTCCACGCCGGGGACCCCGCGATGCGGCGGACGATGGGGCTGGCCCTGGCCGACGGCGCGGCCGCCCTGGGCCGCCTGGATCATGTCGCGGCGGGCCTCTCGGATCTGGGTCGCGCAGAGGGCTTTCTCGAGCGTCAGGTGGGGCGCTGGAAGAAGCAGCTGACGTCCTACGAGGAGTACGAAGGCTGGGCCGGACCAGGCGAGATCGAAGGCATTGAGGCGGTCGGCGCCTGGCTGGAGGCTCATCGTCCGTCTAGCTTCAAGTCGGGCCTGATCCATGGCGACTATCATCTGGCCAACGTCCTCTACCGCTACGACGGGCCCGAACTGGCGGCGATTGTGGACTGGGAGTTGACTACGATCGGCGATCCGCTCCTGGACCTGGGGTGGTTGATGGCGACCTGGCCCGAGGACGGACGGCCGCTTGACGGAAATCTATCGGTGACCCCGTGGGACGGCTTTCCCAGCGCAAGCGAACTGATCGACCGCTATGCCGGTCAGACCGAGCGCGATATGAGCCACATGACCTGGTACGGGGTCCTGGCCTGCTACAAGCTGGGCGTCATCCTCGAAGGCTCCCACGCCCGGGCTGCGGCGGGAAAGGCCGACAAAATCACCGGCGATCGCCTTCACGCCCAGACCCTTGGCCTGTTCCAGCGCGCCTTGCGCTGGATCGCGTAACCATCGCGGAGGGATCAATGTCGCCCGTATCCGGCGCCAAGACCGTCCTGATCGCCGGCGCAAGCGGGGTGATTGGCGCCGCCGCCGTCGAACACTTCGCCAAGCTGCCGGACTGGCGGGTGATCGGCGTTTCCCGCCGCCGGCCCGATCTGGCGGCGGATATCCCCTTTGATCATATCCGACTAGACCTCATGGACGCCGCGGCTTGCCGCGCGGCGTCGCCTGGATTTTCGGGCGTCACCCACCTGATCTACGCCGCCCTGTTCGAAAAGCCTGGCCTGGTGAAAGGCTGGTGCGAAGCGGACCAGATGCAGACCAATCTGGCCATGATGCGCCATCTGACGGAGCCGTTGCTGCAAGCCGCCACCGGTTTGCGGCACATTAGCGTGCTGCAAGGAACCAAGGCCTATGGCGCCCACGTCCACCGCGTCATGGTTCCGGCGCGCGAGGATGGACCGCGCGACCCGCATGAAAATTTCTATTGGCTCCAGGAGGACCATATTCGCCAGATCCAGCAGGACCAAGCGTGGGACTTCACCATCTGGCGCCCGCAGATCGTCTTTGGCGGCGCCACAGGCGTGGCCATGAACCTCATTCCGGTATTGGGCGCCTATGCAGCCATCTGCAGGGAGTTGGACCTTCCTTTCCTGTGCCCGGGCCTGCACGACAACATCATCGAGGCGGTGGACGCCGATCTGATCGCTCGCGCCCTGGCCTGGGCGGCGCACAGCGATGCGGCCAAGGGCCAGACCTTCAACATCACCAATGGCGACGTCATGGTGTGGCCCAATGCCTGGCCTACCATCGCCAAGGCGGTGGGATTGGAGCCGGTGTTCGACGGTCCGGTCAGCCTGGTCGAATTCCTGGCCGGCCATGCCGAAACCTGGGATCGCATCGTCCAGAAACATGGACTGAGGCCCATCCCACTCGCCGGCCTTCTCGGGGAGTCGGATCACTATGCGGACCTTTTGTTTTCCTACGGCGCCCAGCAACCGCCCGCCTCTATCCTGGTCAGCACGATCAAACTGCGGCAGGCCGGTTTCGGCGACTGTGTCGACACCGCGGAGATGTTTCGCCGGTGGCTGCGACGGCTGGCGGAGCGAAATATAATTCCCGACATGCCAACGCCCGCCGGATAACGCCCAGTATGGTAGCGGCGAACTAGACCTCCATAAATTTCTGGATCTCGTTCTATTATTCCGGCTCTTGCGCGATCCCACCCCGCCCCATACTGAGGCGAACCTGGGTTATCCTCGGCATTACAAATAGGTTTTCGGTCACCTAGCTTATTTGAACGAATTGGCTTCTCCATTCAATTTCTAACCAAAAAGGCGCTATAATACTGAAGCTTGTTTTCAGCCGACGCTGATCCGCCTGCTCCCCAGTCATTACTCTGGCCGCGAACAATATGGCGTTCGAGTCAAGTTCATAGGACAGCTCTGGACATAAACTTATAACCGGTCCTATCTTCGCGTCTCCGCAGAGTGGGAACGGCGGCGCAGAGGGTGAGGCGAACAAGCTCCAAATCGCAAACTGTCGCCGAGGTGGGGGACCGCGGAGGGTCGCTCACAAAAAACAAAACAGCGCACAAAAGTGCGCAGGCAAGGGAGGATTGTGGATGCGTAATCGAGACTTGGCGTTGTCCGGCGCCTCGGCGCTGATACTCGCCGCCGTAGCTCAGCCAGCCCTGGCGCAGACGACCCCAGCCACCGCGCCGCCGGCGCCGGTCCAGGTCGCCGAACAGGCCCGTTCTCAAACGACTGTCGCGGAGATCGTGGTCACCGCCCAGAAACGCCAGGAAAACATCAACAGCGTCGGCATGTCGATCCAGGCGGCGACCGGCGCCACCCTGACCAAGCTTGGCGTGACCGACACCTCACAGTTGGTGAAGATCGTCCCAGGCTTCAACTATACGCCCAGCTATTACGGAACGCCGATCTATACGATCCGCGGCGTAGGGTTCAACGACACCTCGCTCGCCGCCAGCCCGACCGTCAGCGTCTATGTCGATGAAATGCCGCTACCCTATTCCATTCTAACCTCAGGCGCGGCTTTGGATGTGCAGCGAGTTGAAGTGCTGAAAGGGCCGCAAGGCACCTTGTTCGGCGAAAACGCCACGGGCGGGGCGATCAATTTCATCGCCAACAAACCCACCGATCAGTTTCAAGCTGGGCTCGACGCCAGCTACAGCCGCTTCAACACCTTCGACGTCACCGGCTTCGCCGGAGGGCCGATCACCAACACTTTGGACTTCAGGATCGCCTTGCGCAGCCTGGAAAGCGGGCCCTGGCAAAAGAGCTATACTCACAACGCCACTGTGGGATCCTCGGACTTCCTGGACGGGCGCGTATCCTTGTTGTGGAAACCGACGGACAGGTTCAAGGCCTTGCTGACCCTGAGCGCCTTCCAGGACAAGGGCGAGACCCAGATGGGCCAACTCTACGGTTTTGCTCCCCTCAACCCGGCCAATGGCGTCGACCCCCGCATTTTTGGTACGGGGCCGCAGGATGGTTCGACCGGCCCGATCACGCTGGGCGGGCCCGGCCACTATCCGTTCGCGCCGCACAACCCCCAGGCCGCCGACTGGGGCGCCTGCGTCAACAAATCCCCGTTGGATCCGCCGTTCGACACCGCCTTCAATCCGGCGCAACCTGGCAACTACGCCAATGTTCCGGTCGGTTCGACGAACTGCTCCGGTTTCCACAAGCACAACACCTTCTATTCCGCCGCTCTTCGCATGGACTACGACCTCGGTCACGACATGACCCTGACGTCATTGACTACCCACGAGCATTTCGACCGGCTCACCCCCCTCGACGGCGATGGCGTCATCTTTCAGGACTATGAGTCCCAGCAACACGGCCGCATTCTGGCCACCTACCAGGAAGTTCGGCTGGCCGGAAAATTCATCGGCAAGGGCGACTGGCTGGTCGGCGGAAACTATGAATACGATTCCACCTGGGACAGCTTCCTGCAAAGCTATGGGGGGTCATCCGCCACACCGATATTCGGCGTTATCCGACTAGGGCCGACCAATCCGGTCGATATTCAGCAGACAACCACCTACGCAGTCTATGCCAACGGCGAATACCCGATCACGGACAGCATCCTTCTCCAGGCCGGCATTCGCTATACCAGCTCAAAGAAGAACTTCTACGGCTGCGGCAAGGACGGCGGCGACGGCACCTGGGCCGCGGTGTCGCAAGCGATCCAGAACTTCCTGGAATCCGTCAACAATCCCCCAGGCGGCGTTCAGGACCAGGGCGTCAATCCCGGACCGGGCGGTTGCGGCACCACCGGGCCTGGACCGACCTACAACCCGCAGAACTTCACCTCCAAGCTGGACGAGGACAACGTCTCCTGGCGCACGGGGATCAACTGGAAGCCCCTCCCCGGCCAGTTGCTCTATTTCAATGTCAGCCAGGGCTGGAAGTCAGGATCCTTCCCAACCGTGGCGACTTCTGCCTTCAGCCAGCTCGCCCCGGCCAAACAGGAAGGGCTGCTGGCCTATGAAGGCGGGTTCAAATCGTCGCTTCTGGACAGAACGTTGCAGGTAAATGGAGCGGTCTTCTACTACGATTACAAGGACAAGCAGATCCTGGGCGCTCTCGACGATCCGATCTTCGGCGCCTTGCCGGCTCTGGTCAATGTGCCCAATTCCCATGTCATCGGCTTCGAGGTCTCCGGAGTCTGGCAGCCTGTGCACGGGCTGACCATTACGCCGTCGGTGACCTACGCCCACAGCAACATCGACTCCTGCACCGTCGCCCAAAACGCCAACTGCATCGGCGGCCGCTATCACAACTTCGACGCCTTCGCGACTTATGCGGATTTCGGCAACGAACCCTTCCCCAACGCGCCGGAGTGGTCGGCCGATGTGGACGGCCAGTACGAGTGGGAGCTTCCCGGAAACATGACCGCCTTCGTCGGCGTGAACGTCAATTATCAAGGCTATACGCGGGGCTTCTTCTACGACCGTTCGGCGCCGCTGCAACCGGCGAACATACTGGAGAACCCGGCCCATACTCTTGTGGATCTGCGGGCGGGCGTGGACAAGGATGCGTGGCGCTTCCAGCTCTGGGGGCGCAACATCACCAACGAATACTACTGGCAGTCATCGGTTCACGTGAACGACGTGCTGCTGCACTATGCGGGAATGCCGGCGACCTATGGGGCGACCATTTCCTACCGGTTCCAGTAGAAGTCGGCCGATACAAGCCCGCATGTCGGATGGGCCAGAAGCCCTGGCCATTCGACGTCGGGTCGGCCGCGGTCGTCTCTGACCCTTCGCAGCCCAGGGGCCGACGGTTTCGCGCGGCGTTTTTCAGTTTTGCGGGTGGGCCGCGGCTTTCAACTCGATCGCCAGTCGATCCAGCACCGCCTGCCCCTCGACGATCCGGGCATGCAGCGGTCCGCGCCAATCCGGCGAGGCGGCGCCCTTGAGGATCAGCGCATAGCCAAGGCCGATGGTTGGCGACAAGATCTCGGGTTCCATTTCGCCGACGACCCATTCCAGCATCACGGAGCGGAACTGAAAATCCAGCTGATGGAGCAACTGGTCCAGATTGATGTCCGCGGCGATCGCGCCCACCTCGGCCGCGTCACGGATCAGACCCTGCCAGAAGGCGTCGCGTTTGGGATTATAGATCTCGTGCCTCACCTCGTCGCTGGTGTCGAACACCGCGGCCCACAGGGTTTTGTAGAAGCGTGGATCGCTCACATAGAAATCGATCGCCATATCGACCGCGGCGAACAGTTTATGCAAAGGATCAGCCGATCTGAGAGTGGCGAATTGTTCGTGGAACGCGCGGACATCCTGCAGCAGCGCAAGAACGATGGCGCGCTTGGAGCCAAACAGGTTGTAGGGCGTGGCGAGGCTGACGCCCGCCCGCGCAGCCAGGGCGCGCATGGACAAACCGGCGTTGCCGGTTTCACGGATCAGCGCGCGCGCAGCGTGGATGATCCTCTCGCGTCGCTCAGCCTTGCCTGCCTCGCGGCGGCTGATGGTCGGCTTTACGCCGGAAGCGAACTGCTCTGTCAACGGACGAAAAACTCCTGGCCAACCATCGAACTATCGTCCCTATGAAACTATCGTCCGTTGGCGAAGCGGC
The DNA here is from genome assembly GCA_036494815.1 of Caulobacteraceae bacterium. Taxonomy (GTDB): domain Bacteria; phylum Pseudomonadota; class Alphaproteobacteria; order Caulobacterales; family Caulobacteraceae; genus Poindextera. Next base: position 115,757 of record DASXNV010000100.1, on the reverse strand, counting down.
GCCCTGACAGAACGAATACGACCACGGCGGGCGTCACCTTGCTGTAAAGCTGCTCAGCACGTCCTCGATTTCGACGCAACAGCGGGCGGGATATGGGCGCGGCCCCTGGCCGCCGTCCGAACAGATCTCGAACATCGAGCGCCGGCCAAGGCTGGATATTTTTGGTACGTGATCAAACAATCGACACCTGTCTGCGAGCTTGAAAACACACCTTGAGCCTTGACGGACGTGATTTTCTTATAACAAGTTACTCCATACGCAATCCTAAGGACAAGAGCCGAATCGGTGGCGTTCTCGCATCACCGCCGGCCGATCCAGGGACCTACAGTGGTTGGATTGCACCAACCCCCGTCATGAAGCGCAAGAGGAGACCGCCATGGAATTCGAATGTGTCGCTGAAGGGCTGCAGTTCCCCGAAGGTCCGATCGCCATGAACGACAGCTCGGTCGTCCTGGTGGAGATCAAACGCCAGACCCTCAGCCGCGTGACGCCGGACGGGCGCATCGAGGTCATCGCCGAGCTCGGCGGCGGCCCCAACGGCGCGGCCATCGGACCGGACGGCGCGGTCTATGTCTGCAACAATGGCGGCTTCCAATGGACTGACCGGCCCGATGGAATCACCGCGCCCCACGGCAAGCCGGCGGACTATGCCGGGGGCTCGATCCAGCGCGTGGACCTGGCCACCGGCGCGGTCACCTCAGTCTATACGGCATGCGATGGCCGGCCTTTGCGCGGCCCGAACGACATCGTGTTCGACCGAGAAGGCGGATTCTGGTTCACCGACCTTGGCAAGTCCGACGGCGACTCCATGCATTTGGGTCACCTGCTCTATGCCAAGCCTGACGGCTCGATGATCCGCCGGGTTCGCGAGGGCATGATCACCCCAAATGGCGTCGGCCTGTCACCTGATCAAGGTACTGTTTATGTGGCCGAAACCCACACAAGCCGGGTCTGGGCCTTCGACATCGCCAGCCCCGGCGAGATCAGACAGCCACCGGACCTATGGACACCCGGCCGTGTCCTAGGCCCCCTGCCCGGCTACCAGCTGCTCGATAGCTTGGCCGTGGAGGCCGGCGGCAAGGTCTGCGCCGCCACCATCGTCAACGGCGGGATCACCGCCTTCGACCCCAAAGGCGGGACAGAGCACTTTGCCTTTCCCGATCCCATCGTGACCAACATCTGCTTTGGCGGCGCGGACATGCGCACCGCCTGGGTGACAGCCTCGGGCACCGGCAAGCTCTACAAAAGCCGCTGGCCGCGCCCCGGGCTGAAGCTCAATTTCAACGCCTGACGGGCAGCGGATAGAACCATGACCTATCAGACAATCCGCTACGAAACGAACGGCCCGGTCCTTTCGATCACGCTCAACCGCCCTGAAAAGCTCAACGCCTACACCGCCCAGATGGGCGCGGAGCTGGCCGACGCCCTGCGCCGCGCGGATGCGGACGATCAAATCCGCGCCGTGATCCTCACCGGACAAGGCCGCGGATTTTGCGCTGGCGCGGATATATCCGAGGGCGCCGCCAGTTTTGACACCTCGGCCGGCGGCGCCGGATCAAAGAATTTCGGCGACGGCGAGAACACACAGCGGGATGGCGCCGGCTTTGTCGGCGCCCTGTTCAATTGTCGAAAGCCGACCATCGCCGCCTTCAACGGACCGGCCGTCGGCGTGGGCGTCACCCTGGCCCTGCCGACCGATATCAAGATCGCCTCGTCCAGCGCCCGGTTCGGCTTTGTCTTCGCCCGGCGTGGCCTGTGCCCTGAGGCTGGCAGCGCCTGGTTTCTACCCCAACTGGTCGGCCTGCCCCAGGCGCTGCGCTGGTGCCTGACCGGGCAGGTGTTCGATGCGCAGGAAGCCCTAAGAGGCGGCCTGGTCAGCGAGGTCGTGGCGCCCGAGGCCCTATTGCCGCGAGCGCGCGAGATCGCCCTGGAGATTGCGGACAATACGGCCCCGGTCTCCATCGCCCTCACCCGCCAGATGCTTTGGCGCTTCGCCGCCGCCCCATCGCCGTTCGAGCTGCTGAAGGTGGACGGATCCTTCGCCATGGCCCTCGGGGCCACGGGCGACGTCAAGGAAGGAGTCAGCGCCTTTCTGGAAAAGCGCAAACCCGATTTTCCGGGCCGCGTTTCGGATGGCATGCCGGCCGGCTATCCCTGGTGGTCCAGCGCCAGCTGAGCCGCGCCGCAGTCAAACCGGTGCTGATCAGTGCTGCGGTTCCAGACGTCCGTAGCGCTTGAGAATGGCCTTCAGCTCGTCGTGCGGCAGGCTGAAATACCGGTGGCCATCGGCGCCGGTCATGGTTCTCGCGGCCACCAGGGCGTTGACGATGGACTCTTCGGTGGCCTCGACCGTTCCTTCGAACAGCGGATCGATCTCGGTGCTGGCGATCTGAGCGATGGGCGAAGGATGGGCCTGATCAGGATCGTTGGCCGCGGCGGCGGCGGTGGAAAAGGCCACGATCAGATCGCCTGAGCTGCCGCCCGAATAGGAGCCGAGGCGCGCCAGGCCCATGGCCGCGCGGCGCGCCACGCGGTTGAGCTGAGCCGGGATCAACGGTGCGTCAGTGGCGACGACGACGATGATGGAGCCCTGATCCGGCGGCGGCTTTCCAGCGGTGGCGTTTCCAGCGCATTTGGGCAACTTGTCGGCCGGAGACAGGGTCGGGTCGTAGCAGGGCAGCCAAGTGGCGGCCAATTCCCGGCCCACCGGCGCTCCGGCGATGCGCAGAACCTTGCGATCACCGGTGTTGCACTGGAGCAGAACCCCCACCGTATAGCCCCTTTCCCCTACCGTGACCTTGCGCGAGGCGGTGCCGATGCCGCCCTTGAAGCCGAAACAGACCATGCCGGTTCCGCCGCCTACATTGCCCTCGGTCACCGGCCCGGGCTGGGCCGCCTCTATCGCGGCCACCGCGTCGGCGGGTTGGATATGAAAGCCGCCCAGGTCATTGACCCAGCCGTCCCAGGTTTCAGCGACAACCGGTGTTGACGCCTCGCCGAACCTGGACTGGGTCCACGCCATGATGCCGGCATAGACCTGGCCGATGGCGTTGGTGTTGGAGATGCCGATGGGGCCGATGACGACGCCATAATCCTGGAGATAAGACTGGCCGGTCATCTCCCCGTTGCCGTTGAGATCGAAGAAGCCGCCATAGACGGACGCCGCGCTGGTTCGGCCGCGCGGCAGGATCACGGTGACTCCGGTCCGGATCGGCCCTATTCCGACCTTCAGCGGCCCCTCGCCGCTGATGCGCGTCACCTGTCCGACCTCGACGCCCGCCACATCGGTGATGGCGTCATTGGCGCCAGGAGTTCCCTCGAAAGGTACGCCGAGGCTTCGCGCGCGCTCGGCGATCTGGGCGTCCGCGGGGGGGATGGCGGCCATCAAGGCGGTGGCGAGCGTGGCGGCGAGCAATCTCACGCGGCGACCCATTGTGGGAGTTCTCGCGGAAGCAAGGCGGTCACCGCAGCGTCATCGAGTTCGCGGGCGAGCTTGTGACCGGCATAGACCGCGGCCTGAATCGTGCTGGGCGCGTAGCAGTCGCCGATCCGTTTGAGACTGGCGATTCCCACCTCGCTCAGACGCTCCGGCATCGCCTTCAAAGCCTCGTAGAGCCCGTCCACCGGCAGACGGGCGGTGACGGTGACCACAGAGGCCGCCTCGCGTTGTGTGAGCGCGCCCGTCAGGCCGTTCACAAGCACCACACGGCCATCGGCGAACCGGCTGATATTGCTGTAGGTGACCACCTCCACGCCCAGACGCGCCAAGCGCCGCGCGATCGGCAAGGCCTCCAGGGTGTTGGCTGTCCAGGCCGAAGGCATGGCGGCAGGGGTGACCAGGGTGACTGCGGCGCCGGACGCCCGGCAACGCTCGGCCAGGACGCCACCCATATAGTAGTGATCGTCGTCGAAGATCACGACCGGCCCCGGCGGCAGCCGCCCGGCCATGATGTCGTCGGGGGTGAAGACCGAAGCGCCGTCGAACCCCTCAAGGGCGAAGCCGTTCTCGCGGCCGACCCCGTCGCGGCGCCAGAGCGCTCCGGTGGCGACAACCACGTGCCGGGCCCCAAACTCCTGCACGTGCTCGGCCTCAAGGCGACTGTCGCGATAGATATGGACATTGGTGAGCTTGTTCAGTTGCCCCACGCGCCAGTCGCGCACCCGCGCCCATTCGCTCAGGCCCGGCAGGGCCGCCTCGCGGCTCACCCGGCCGCCCAGTTGGGCGGTGGCTTCAGCAAGGTGAACTTCGTAGCCGCGGCGCGCCGCCGACAGAGCGGCTTCCAGGCCCGCCGGCCCCGCCCCGACGATCAGCGCGGCCCCGTCCGAGCCCTTAGTCGCGATCCGTTCCGGATGCCAGCCGCGGCGCCACTCCTCGCCCATGGTCGGGTTTTGGGTGCAGCGCAGATTGGTGCTGCTGTAGTCGCTCGACACGCACATGTTGCAGCCGATGCACTCGCGAATATCGTCCTCGCGGCCCTCCTCCAGCTTCTTCGGCAGGAAGGGATCGGCGATGGAGGGACGGGCCGCGCCGATGAAATCCAGCACGCCGCGGCGGATCTGGCTGACCATGGTGTCGGGGGAGGTAAAGCGGCCGACCCCGACCACCGGCTTGGTGGTCATGGATTTGACGAAGCGGGTGTAGTCTTCCTGATAGCCCTCCTGGGCGAAGCGCGAGGTCTGGCTGTCGTTGGACCAGGCGGATATGTTGACGTCCCACAGGTCGGGCAGTTGGGCGAGCATCTCGATGATGTCGCGCCCTTCGCCCTGACTTGTCAGGCCCGCCTCGCCCATCAACTCGTCGACGGCTAGGCGCACAGCCACGGCGCAGCGGTCGCCAACGGCGTCCTTGGTGTCCTCGATCACCTCGCGCAGCAGGCGGACGCGGTTCTCCAGACTGCCGCCATATTCGTCGATCCGCGCGTTCATGCGCGGCTGCAGAAACTGCATGGCCAGGCTCAGGCCGTGCGCCGCATAGACATAGACGATGTCGAAGCCCGCTCGCTTGGAGCGTAGGGCGGCGTCGCGGTGCCATCGGCGAAAGTCGCGGATGTCCTGCCTGTCCATGGCCCGCGCCTGGGTCGGACCGTAGGACGTGATCGGGCGATGGGAGGGAGCGATGGGGACTTCGCGGGTGCCGTAATTGGCGCAGGACGCGCCCTGGTGGATGATCTCGATGGCGGCCAGGGCGGCGTGCTCGTGGACCTTGTCGGCCATGAGGGCCAGGGCGGGAATATCGGCGTCGGACCACAACCGGCCTTCGTGGAACGGTTCGCAGTCGCTGGTGGGATGGATCTCCACCTCCTCGGTGGACACCACCGCCCAGCCGCCCTCGGCCTTGACCCCGCGCAGAGCCGCCAGAGCCTGCGGCTGGGTCCAGCCCATGCCGTTGCAGTGGGGGACCTGGTAGAAACGGTTCTTCGCCGTCACCGGGCCGATCTTCACCGGCTCGAACAGGATGTCGTAGCGGGGATCGCGGGTCATGGCGCCCGGCTTGCGCCGACTTCGACCACGGCCGGAGCCGCCTGCGGCTTTGATCGCCGCCAGCGCATCAGCAGGAAGATCGGCAGGCCGGCGGCGGCCAGGACCACGGTCCAGAAGAGCGGCTCGGCGCCAGCGCCGACGAAGGCCAAGATCGAATAGGCCGCGCCCAGCAGGCCAAGGATCAACAGGTCTTTTGGCACGACTCGTTCGCGCCGCCGCCACAGGGCCACCAGGGCCAAGGCGGCGAACATATAGAGCGGCAGACAGGCGGCCGTGACCATGATGCTCAGGAAGGTGAAGCCCTGAACCAGGGACTTGGAGTAGTTCATCAGCACCATGGCGCTGGCCAGGGCGCCGGTGAGGAGCAGGCCCAGCATCGGCGCCCCGCGACGATTGACGCGGCTGAGCACGGAGGGCAGCACGCCGTTGGCCGCCATGGACCGGGTCAATTCGCCCGCCAGCAGGGTCCAGCCATTTAGCGCGCCAAGCCCACTGACCACGACGAAGGCGGCGAGCCAACGCCCGTCACCGGCTCCCATGAACCGGTTCAACAGGTCGACGAACGGCGCCGGCGACCTGGCCAGTTCGGCCTGGGGGATCAGAAGCATCGGGATGATCGAGACCGCCACATAGATCGCCGCCGTGAACAACGTCCCCACCACGGTGGCGCGCGGGATGGTGCGGGCGGGATCGCGCACGCGGCTGGCCGGCACCGCCGCCGACTCCAGCCCCAGCATGGCGAACAGGGCGATGGTCGCCGCGGCCATGGTCTGGGGCAATCGGATCGGCGTGGCCGGCAGGTGGCTGATATAGAGGGCGGGATGGCTGACCAGCAGCCACAGGCCCAGCAGCACGATCGCCGCCATAGGCAGGAGCTTCAGCGCGCTGGTGACGATCTGCACCAGTCCGCCAGCGCGCAGCCCCATCAGATTGACCAGTACGAACAGCCACTGCAGGCCAAGGGCCAGCAGAGGGGTCGGCCCCAGGGCGCTGAGCTGCGGAACCGCTGCCTGCAAATAACCGACCACGCCGACAGCGATGGTGGCGTTGGTGACCCACACCGACACCCAATAGCCCCAAATCGACAGGAAGGCCGGCGCCGCACCCTGGGTGCGTCGGATGTAGCTGTAGGGTCCATCCTCTTCGGGCATTGTCTGGGCCAGCCGGGCGAACACCCGCGCCAGGACCACGCAGCCGCAAACCGTCACACCCCACCCCACCAGGGCGTTGAATCCAAAGGGCGCCAGGGCGGACGGCAGCAGGAAGATGCCGATGCCGATGCCGATGGTGTTGCCCACGACCAGCGCCGTGCAAGTCCAAAAGCCCAGCTGCCCGCTCTGGACGGGCTGACCTTCGACCGCGGACTCCGCCACCGACATTGTACGCCTTCCCCTTAAGCCTTGATCATCATCGCGCCGACAGAGCCGAGCCGGCCAGCGCGCGGTAGTGTTCCAACGCCCCGCGCAGATAGTCGAGGGTCGCGCGCCGTTCTTCGTCGGTATTGTAGTCGTCGCGGGCCTCAGCGGCGGACAGCACCCGCAGCATCCAGGTGACGAAATAGGCCGCGTCCTGCGGCGCCGGCGGCGGGCCGCCGGGCTGCTGCAGATAGATCGGGCTGGTGGTGGCGTAGGGATAGAGATCGAGCACCGCCGGATCGGCGCCGTCGTTCCAGGCGCGCAGCAGAAGCCAGCCGCCGTCGCGGACCTCGACCTCGCCCTGGGCGTCAAGATCGCGCCGATCGCCGATCAGGTCGAAGCGTTTGAGCACCTGGCCGTTCTGCACCAGCTCCAGGTGATCGACCGCTACCGGCGAACGCAGGGCGATCCTGTAGGCCAGCTTGCCCGGTCCGTCGCGGACAACAGTGTCGCCCGGATGGCGTCCGGCCAGGTCCAGGCCAAGCAAAGGGCCGTTGCTGACGAAGGTGCGCCCGGCCTTCAGGGCCGCCGCCAAGGCAGCGGGGGTGCGCTCGCCGCCGGTGTCGAGGAACACCCGGTTCAGTCCGACCGGCCCGCGCATGGAGGCATAATTGGCCATGGCGTCGGTGCCGGCCCCGGCAGGCAGTCGGTCGCCGAGATTGAGCAGCCGGTACCAGACATTGGCCGTGGCCTTGTGGTCGGAAAAGCCCATCACCTCGACATAATCGACCTTGCCATAGGCGGCGTCGGCCGGCAGCTGGTGGCTTAGCGTGAGCTCTTGGTCGGGAACGATCTCGGCGTCATAGGGGTGGACATAGCCCACCAGCGCGCCCTGGGCGTGGGCCAGGTCGGCGACCACGCCATTGTGCGGATAAGGGCTGGCCAGGGCCGTATGCCGATAGGAGGCGAAGCCCGGCGTCAGCAGGTGGTCGTTCAGGTTCAGCAGGCCCAGATGCCCCCAGAAGCTGGTGTGGAACTCCTGGCCGTGCAGGATCAGGGTCTCGTCGTCACTGGCGGGGTCGGGGCCGGGGCGGAAATAGCCCACGTCCGGCACCCGCTCCTCCTTGTTGACGATCAGGTCGTAGATGACGCTCAGGTCTTCGGCCTGGGCCTGGGCCGCCAGGCGTTCCGGCGTGTCGCGGTAGTGGCCGCCATAGTTCATGTGCACGTGCAGGTCGGCGCTGCGCCAGGTCCCGAAGCCGGCCGGCAGATCGTTCGGCTCGAGCTCGACCTTCAAGGTCTGGGCCGCGCCAGGGGCCGGGCTCGTGGCGCCATGCCAGATCAGATGGCGGAAACCGTGCTGAACGGTGATCCGGGCCGGTCCGGCCGGCACGGTCAGAGTGCAGGTCGACGGGCAGTGGAAATAGTGGGTCTCGATCTGCTGGCGCGCGCGGTCGAAGGCGTCCTCGCCGCGCATCCAGGCGTGGTCTGGGGCGTAGGCACGATCGTCGGAACCCATCACCGTCACCCGCGCCGGAGTGGGCCGGCCGTTTTCGTCGCGGATATCGAACGTCAGCTGCGCCTGGGCAAGTTTGAAACGGCGATCGCGCGCCACGATCGGGGTCGTCGCGCCGCCGAGCACGTCCTGAACAACCAGTTCCGTGTCGCCGGGCTCGTTGCTGATATAGGCGATGCGTTTGCCGTCCAGCGACCAGCGCGCGTCCGAGCGGTCGAACTCGCCGAAGGTAAGGGGCAGCGGCGCGGCGCCATCCGGCGTGGTCAGCCACAGCTGGCGCCACTGGCGGCCATGATAGCTGCTGAACAGCACGCGATGCCCGTCCGGCGCTGGCTCGGGATGCGCGCTCCACATGGTCTCCTCGCTGAGCACCTTGCGCCGGTCGGACGGATCGCTGGCCGAGACCGACCAGATGTCGCCCGTTCCCCAGGCGACCTCGGAATTGCCGACGAAATAGATTCGCACACCATCGGGGGACCATGAGGGGTTCAGGGCGTGGTCGAAGGCCGAGTAATAATAGCGGTCGATTTTGCTCTTGCGGTCGCCGAGCAGTCGGCGGGCGCCGAACAGCGCCCCATCCGCTCCGACGTCGGCCACGAACAGGTTGAAATGCCCCGTGCCTTCTGTCGACACCCAGGCCAGGCGCTTGCCCTGCGGCGACAGTCGCGGCTCCACATTGACCGCGCCGGCCGAGGTCAGCTTTTGCTCGCGGCCGCTTTCGAGATCCAGGCGCCAGAGTTCGATGGCCGCGCCGTCATAGCGGCTGAACACCAGGCTGCGGCCGTCGGGCGCGACATCGGGCTGGTAGTCGTAGGCGCCCACCGCATGGGTCAACTCAACCGCCTTGTCCGTGCCGATCGCCTGGCGCCAGAGCGAGCCGGCCATGCTGTAGATCAGCGCCTTGCCATCGGGGGTGAAGGCGGCGCTGGACGGGCCGGCGGTCAGCTGGGGCAGGTACTGTTCGCGCCAATAATAGTCGTGCGGCAGGTCGATCTGCTTGAGCACCGGCTCGCGCCCAGCCGCGGTCGCGCCGCCGGCGCCCGCCAAGGCGGCCAGAACCAAAGCGGCCAGAACCAAAGCGGCGCTCAGAACTGTGCGGCGCACGCCCTCAGCCCGCCACGGCGGCGAGCGACTGGTCGAGGCTGATCCGGATCATGCCCATCGCCTCGTCGATCTCGGCGCGACTGACGTTCAGCGGCGGCATGTAGCGCACGGTGCTGACGCCGCAGGACAGCAGCAGCAGACCGTTGTGATAAGCCCGCTCGATCAGGGCGTCGCAGAGCGCCTTGGCGGGCGCGCGGTCGACGCCAGGCTCGATCAGCTCCATGCCGATCATCAGGCCCCGGCCGCGAACCTCGCCGATGCAGGGATAGCTCGCCGCCAGCTCGCGCAGCCGGCCTATGAAATAGTCGCCGACCTCAGCGGCGTTGCTCGCCATGCCCCCCTCGACCAGGTCCAGTGTGGCGATGGCGGCGGCGCAGGTGATGGGATTGCCGCCATAGGTGTTGCCGTGGGCGCCTCGGGGCCATTGCTGCATCAGCCGGCGTTTGGCCACCATCGCGCCGATCGGTAGGCCAGAGCCCAGCCCCTTTGCCAGGGTCATGATGTCGGGGGCGGCGCCCTCATGCTCACAGGCGAACATGCGCCCTGTGCGGCCGACGCCGGACTGCACCTCGTCGAAGATCAGCAGGATGCCGTGCTGGTCGCAAAGCTCGCGCAGGCCAGCCAGGAAGCCTTCCGGCGGGACCACATAGCCGCCCTCGCCCTGGATCGGCTCCACCAATATGGCGGCGACCTCGCAGGCCGGGACGTTCCGGTCGAACAGCATGCGGATATAGTCGAGCGTGGCCTTGCCCTGGTCGGCGCCGACGAACAGCGGCCGATAGGGGTTGGGATAGGGCACGTGGGTGACCCCGGGCATGGTGGGGAAGAAGCCCTTCTGCTGGGTGTATTTGCTAGAGGTGAAGGCCAGCGAACCCATGGTGCGGCCATGGAAGCCGCCCAGAAAACCGATGAAGCGCGAGCGGCCGGTGACATAGCGGGCGAGCTTGAGCGCGCCTTCCACGGCTTCCGTGCCCGATTGGCAAAGGAAGCTCATGGCCGGCTCGCCCATGGGCGCCAGCCGGGCTAGCCGCTCGGCCAGGGCGACCATGCGCTCGTGCCAGTAGTCGCTGGAGATGTGCAGGAAATCCCCGGCCGCCTCGCGCACGGCGGCGACCACTTGCGGATGGGCGTGGCCGGTGGCGCAAACGGCGATGCCCGCGGCGAAGTCGAGGAAGCGGTTGCCGTCCACGTCCCACACCTCGGTTCCGCGGCCATGCGACATGACGAAAGGATAGTCGCGAGGATAGGAAGGAGAGATCACCTCGGCGTCGCGGGCGATCATGGCCTTGGCCTTGGGTCCGGGCAGCGGCGTCTTGATGTGGGGATTTTGCACAGGACGTCCTTGCGGGTTCAGACCACAACCGTGCGCGATTGTTCGCGCAGGTACTGGGGCAGATAGTAGAAGGAGGCGATGGCCTTGCCGGTGGAGCTGGAGCCCTTCCAGCCGGCGAAGGGCTGGTAGCCTGGCCAGGCGCCGGTGGTGGCCCCCTGGGCGCGATTGGCGTAGGTGACGCCGGCCTCGATATTGTCGTGGAACCAGGCGACGTCGTCGTCCGAGCCATAGACACCGGCGGTCAGGCCCACGTCGCTGTCATTGGCCAGGCGCATGGCCTCGTCCCGGTCGGCGACCCGACACAGCATCAGGGCCGGTGTGAACATTTCCTGCTTCCACAAGGGGTGGTCTGCGCCGGCCTCAGCCAGGATCGGCTCCACATAGAAGCCGCGGGCGAAGTCGCCGTCGGTGAGCTGGCGCCCTCCTGCGATCAGGCGCGCGCCCTGCTCGCTCAGCTGCTGGGCATATTCGGCATAGGCGTCATAGGCCCTCTGATTGACCACCGGACCCAGCCAGGCCTCGCGGCGCCGCGGATCGCCGATCTGAATGGCCTGGATTCGCTGGGTCAGCTTTTCGATCAGGGCGTCAGCCACGCTCTCTTGCACATAGAGCCGCGACAAGGCCGAGCACTTCTGCCCCCCCATGCCGTAGGCCGAGCGCGCGATGCCCATGGCGGCGGCGTCCAGATCGGCGTGTTCTGTGACGATGCAGGGGTTCTTGCCGCCCATTTCGGCGATGCAGGGGCGCGGATAGGCGCCGCCCACCAGGCGCCGCGCCAGGCTCATGCCCACTGCGGCCGAGCCGGTGAAGGTGACGCCCGTGGTCCGCGGATGAACCACAAGGGCCTGGCCGACCTCGGCGCCGGAGCCCGACAGATAGTTGAACACCCCTGGCGGCAGGCCGGCGTCGCGCAGGCAGTCGGCCAAGAGCCGTCCCGCCCACGGCGTATCCAGCGAGCCCTTGACCACCACCGTATTGCCGGTGACCAGCGCCGCCGCTGTCGGGCCTCCCGCCAGGGCCAGGGGAAAGTTGAACGGCGCGATCACCACCCAGGGCCCATAGGGACGCATAACACTGCGATTGTGCGAGACCACGCCCGGCAGCGGATCGTCGGGCAGGACGTGGTCGTAGCCGTTGTTGCGCTCGAAATCGGCGGCGTAGTCGCGGAAAAAGTCCACCGTCTCCTGGGCCTCGCCCAGCGCCTCCATCCGATTCTTGCCCACCTCCAGGGTCAGGGCGGCGGCGATCTCGTAGACCCGCTGCTCGATGATGTCAGCGACGCGCCGCATCAGCCGCACGCGGTCTTCCAAGGGTGTGGCGCGCCACCCAGGATAGGCCCGGTGCGCCGCGGCCATGGCGGCCTCCACGTCAGCCTCGACAGCGATGGGAAATTCACCCAGGCGCAGGTCCCGGTCTATCGGGCTCAGCTTGGCGGCGTAGCGGCTGGCTTTGCGGTCCTCGCCGTCGATGAACAGGTCAGCGGCGGCGCCAAGGCCGGCCTGCACCTTAACCAGGGCTTCATCGAAGCGCTGGTGCATCTCCTCCGGCGGATCGAACATGGTGGCGTAGGTCAGACGAAAGCTCATGACGGACCGCTCGGCTCGGGGTTCGGGAAGAAGCGCGACAGCAGACGATCCAGCAGGGCCAAGCCGTTCGCAAGCTCGCCCTCGGAAATCACCAGCGGCGGCGCCAGGATGATCAGGCCGCCGCGCGTGGCCAGGGACACGCCCTCGGCCATGGCGGCCTCCACGAGCGCCTTCAGCGCCGGCGGTTGCTGCGGCCAGGGCGCGTGCGGCGCGCGCGTGCCCCGATCCGCCACAAGTTCGATCACCGCGAAAAGCCCATGGCCGCCGCGCACGTCGCCGATCACGGCATGGCGCGCCTGCATCCGCTTGAGCTCGGCCAGCAGCCCCGCGCCCAAGGTCCGCGAGCGCGCGATCAGGCCCTCGTCCTCATAGGCGGCCAGGGCGGCGACGCCGGCGGCGCAGGCCAGCGGGTGGCCGCAATAGGTCAGGCCGGTGTAGAGCATGTCGTGTTCGAGCCGCGCCGCCACCTTGGCTGACAGCACCACAGCGCCCAAGGGGACCATAGCCCCGGTCAGGCCCTTGGCCAGGGTCATCAGGTCGGGCCGGCCCGCCTCGCCGTAACGCTGCCAGGCGAACCACTCGCCGCAGCGCCCGAAGCCGCTCATCACCTCGTCGGCGATCAGATAGACGCCCTCTTCGGCCGTGTGGCGTCGCAGTTCCGGCCAGTAGCTGTCTGGCGCGACTATGCCGTTGGTGCCAGCATTGGGTTCCACTAGCACCGCCGCCACTCGGTCAGCGCCCTCGGCCGCTATGACCCCCCGCACCGCTTGAGCCGCGTGGCGCCCGCAGTCCTCGTCGCTGTCGCTGCCGAACGGGCAGCGGTAGGCGTAGGGCGGCGGGACGTGACGCACGCCATAGGCGCCGCGGTCGACCTGCGATCGCGTGCGGCTGTCGCCCGACAGGGCCATGCCCATATAGCTGGCGCCATGGTACGAGCGATCCCTCGCCACCATCAACCCGTTTGGCTTGCCCGCTGCCTGGCGGGCGAACTTGACCGCATGCTCGTTGGCGTCGGCCCCGCTCAGGGTGAAGAACACCCGCCCGCCCTCGAACCCGGACACCTCCAGCAGCCGCGCCGCCAATTCGGCTCGCGGGCTTGCGCCCCAGGCGTTGGCCACAAAGCACAGGCGCTCGGCCTGATCGCGAATGGCGGCGACCACCCTCGGGTGCTGGTGGCCGAGATTACAGCACTCGGCCTGGCTGCTGAGGTCGAGGATCGAGCGACCGTCCTGCAGGACCAAGCGGGCGCCCGCGCCGCCGACCACCGTCGGTGCGTCCCAATCGGCCTGGACACACCAGCTGTGCAGGACGTCGCGGCGCTCGGACGACATCGGGTTTGCGTTTCATCCCTCAAAATTCAGATTGTGCGGTTATCGCACAAACGTGCGTATTGCGCACAATGCTAGGAACACCCAATCTGGCTTGTCAATCGCCGCAAGGTCCCTGAGCGTCCATGTCCGCCAAAGCCCAGAACTTCGAGTTTGAGCGCACTGGCGACTTTGTCCAGTCGCTGGCCCGCGGCCTGTCGGTCCTGCGCGCGTTCGATCGCGACCATCCTAGCCTCAGCCTCGCCGCGATCGCGGCGCGCACCGGCCTGTCGCGCGCGGCGGCCCGCCGGCTGGTCCTGACCCTGCAGCACCTGGGCTATCTGCGCGCGGTCAGGCGCGAATTCACGCTCGCGCCGCGCGTGCTGGAGCTCGGCTTCGCCTATCTCGGCTCGCTGAATCTGACCGAGTTCGCCCAGCCGTGGATGGAGACGCTATCGCGGCAAGTGGATGAGAGCTGCTCGATGGCCGTGCTCGACGGCCAGTCCATCGTCTATGTGGCGCGTGTTCCGGTGCGCAAGGTGATGACCGTCTCGCTCGGCGTCGGCGCCCGTCTGCCGGCATTCTGTAGTTCGATGGGCCGAGTTCTGCTCGCCGGCCTGACAGACAGCGAACTCAGCGCCTGGCTCACGACGAGCCCCCTGCCCCGGCAAACGGATTTCACCATCGTTGACCCCGACGATCTGCGAAGGGCTATCGGACAGGTTCGCGACCAGGGCTTCGCCTATGTGGAACAGGAGCTTGAACTTGGACTCTGCTCCATCGCCGCGCCTGTTCGCAATCGCGACGGGCGGGTGGCGGCGGCGTTGAACATCGGCATGCGTTTCCACGCCGGCGCTCAGCGCCACGCGGTCGAGGTGCTGGCGCCAGCATTGCGCGAAATCGCAGGCGCGATCGAACACAGTGCGCCACCCGATTGGCTACCGGCCGTAAGCGTTGAAGATGTGCTGGCCGAACGGCGGGCGCTGACAGCTTAGCTCGCCCGCGCCGCTTGCGCCTGTTCGGACCGCCCGCCGCATTACAACGCCCGCGGACCTGGGTCGTGGCTGGCCGTCAGAGTTCGCCCCAACACCACGCCTGTCGGCGGATCAAGGCTTTCTATCTCCACATGCTCACGTGCCGGGACGTGAACTGCGACATTGAGCCAAGACTGCCCGCTGCTGATCATCAACTGATGCTCGACGCACCGGTCAAGAAACGCCCTCAGGTGATCTGCTCCAATACCTTCTGCGTCGACTTGCGGCAGGTTCAAGAGGCTGGACAAGGGTTGCCCGCGATCGCAGGCCAGGTAGACCGCCGCCTTCCAGCCCTGCAGCCTCGCCCTCTCGGGGGCCGCCGCGCGTTCGCCTCTCGTGTCCAAAAGCTCGATCGCGCCACCGAATTGCCGGCTCAACACCAGCGTTCCGCGATTCCCGTCCGCCATCCAGGCGCGCACTAGATCAATAGCTCCGTGAGCGTAGGCGTCATCGGTCCTATCGTTTGAATAGTCGAAGTCAAAATAATAGGCGATATTTTGCAGTTGCTTCTGCTCGAACGGGTACAAATAGGTGAAGGGCGCCATGGGCCGCAAATTGACCATCCCGAACGCCGCGGGATCCGCATGGTAGGGACTAAATCGATCGACCCGGATCGGACCGTATCCGGTGGGAGGATCGAGGTGCCAGATCGCGGGAATAAGGGAGGCGGTCCTGTCGTAGTCTTCAAGCCTCTCGCCGGGAAAGCCGTACAAGAGGTTCCAGTATGGCTTCACCCCATATTCCTTGCACCATTTGAGAAGCTCGATATTGCGGAAGGCCGTCGTGCCTTTTCGCATGAGCTTCAACACATGATCGCTCAGGCTCTCAATTCCGGGCTGCACTGACGAGACTCCGGCATCTCGGAGCAATCGCACCTGATGATGGGTAAGATTGGCTTTGATTTCCCAGAAAAAGTCGATCCCCAGCTTTGCTTCCGCAAGACTTGGCAGCACTGAGCGGAAATAACTCATATCGAGGATGTCATCGACCATATTGAAAGTCTGGACCCCATGGCGCGTGCGCAGGTCCGTGATCTCCTGGATGACCCTGCCGGGCGTCTTGCTGCGAAACGCCATGGTCGCGCCATTGAGTCCGCAAAAGGTGCAATGTTCGCGCTCCCCCCACCAACAGCCGCGGGAGGTCTCCATGAGCAGGCTTGGCGTGATCGCTCCGCCCGCCGAGCTGCTGTGGAATTGCTCGAAGAACTCGTCGAACTGCGGCGTCGGCACGCTATCCATGTCCAGGACGCGTTCCGCCGCGGCGGAGGCGGCGAGACCATTGCTGGCGCTGGCCGTCACACCGCGTATGCCTTGAACGCCTCTCGCCTCTCGCCGCGCCATCAGCACGGCGGGAAAGGACTCATCCGCCTCTCCAGAGAAGGCGAGATCGACAAACGGAAACTGTGCTTGAAGTGCGACGCCCATCACCTCTTCCCAATTGGCGCCGCCGAAGCAGATCGTCAGCTGGGGATGTGCGCGCTTGAGTCGAGCAGCCAGCGCCAGGGACGCAAGATTCTGCTGAAAAACCGAGGTGAACCCTACAAGGGTGTACTCGCCCCAGGCGACCGCCTCCATGCACTGGTCCAAAAAGGGCTCGACTTGGCCGCGCATGCGCTTCAGGCGCGCAAGCGCGCCCTGGTCACACCTCCAGGTTCGCTGCAGCACCTCATCAATATAACCGGCGTCCGCGTACGGACGCGAACCATACAAGGCTGAGGCGAACAGCCATTCACCGGCGAAGGCCGTGTACGGGACGTCATCCGAGCACAGCCAGAGATAGTCACCCAGTCCCACACGGTCGGCGAAGTCGAAAGCCAGATAGCGCGTATCGCACGGCACACCGAGCCGGTCGCAGTGCGCCTTCAAAAGCCCCAGGGACAAGGCCGGTCGTTCCAGCGCCCCAAAGGGCATGCTGACCAGCAGAACTCGCTCCTGCGGAGCGAGCAAGGTCACAAGTCCAGATCCTTAACCTGGCTCTGGGTTTGGCTCGGCGCGATTGGGCCAGGGTCGATCGGAGATGGCGGCTGGATGGGTTGCGGCAGGATCGGCCCGCGGGAAATCGGTCCGCGGGCGATCGGTCCGCGAGCTATGGGCCCACGGGAAATCGGTCCGCGCGCGATCGGCCCACGAGCAATGATGGGGCCTCGCGGAATGATCAGCTCGGACCAGTGGAAGAAGAACGGATCGATGGACGGCTGCACCACAGTGACTCCGTCCGTGCTCAGCAAGGTGTGCGTCGTCCAGTCGGCCGACCTCTGATAGGTCACACCGCTCGGGAAGTTCGCCATGTTCGGCGTGTTGTTGCCACAGAACACGCCAAAGAAACTCGTGCCCACGCACAGCATTCTCACATAGTCGCCGATATAGGGCAGGAAGGCGCCGGTCGGGGTGTTCGAGGGCGCGGTGTGCAGGATGATCGGCGTGACCGCGCTCGACCATCCGTTCGAGGTGAACTCAAGCTTGGTGTCCCAGGTCGAGCCCGTAAACTGCTGATAGAGCAAACCGAGCAGCCCTGTGGAATTGATCGCCAGCGCGGGGTTTTTGATGTTCGTTATCGTCCGCAAGTCGGCCGACCAGGTCTGGCCGCGGTCCGTCGACCGCGCAACGTGAACGGTCCAGTCGGTGCCCGACATGCCGCCGACCCTGTCGCACCAGCCGACCCACACCGTACTCGAGTTCGTCGGGTCCACGGCGATGGTCAGGTCGGAGCCTAGCCGCTCCTGGCCCATGGTGGCGTTGAAGCGGATGAATCGATTGGTCGCCACGCGCTGTCCGACCACCGAACTCCCAGAATCCACCAAAGCGCTGAAAGGCGGCGAGCTTGCGCCCCAGTTGTCGTCGCGGGTCACGACGATGTCTGTATTTAGGTTCGGAAAGGTCCCGCTCGCCCAGCGCTGGAAGGCGCAGTAGACGGTGCCATCAGAATGAAGCGCCGTGCGAACCGGCGGTCCGTCCTGGCCCGTGGTGGCGCCCTTCTCCAACTGAATGGGCGAAAACCCAGCCGGAGCAGGCGCCGTAGCCGCGTCCTGCGAAACGTCAACGGTCGCCGTCTTGCCGCCGGACTGATTGAAATCATTGTTGCCCACATAGACCCGATCGCGCGAGGCGCCGCTGGCGACGACGCTGCCGGCCACCACCCATGGCTGGTCCTCGTTGGCCCGGTCCACCAGCACCGACATGGTCGATGTCGAGCTGAAGCTGCTGGTGCGCAGGATCTGCAAATGGCCGGTCGAGCCATTGAGCGTGCCCGCATACAGCGTGCCGCCGGTCGTGGCGAAGGCTACTGTGATGTCGCCGGTGCCCACAAATCCATTGCCCGGCACGACGGTGCGAAGGCTCCAGGTCGAGCCGCCATCGGTTGAAACATAGATCGGAGCGTTCGAACCGCCCAATGGCGCTGGTGTGAACGCTGTTCCGACCATGTCGTTGGTATTTTCAGGATTGACCGCGAGATTGGGTTCGCTGTCCTGGCTTGACTCCCCGCTCAGTGAGGCTGGGATCATGTTGACGATGTTGAGCATTGCCTCAATCCCTGCTTAGCGGATCGTGTCCAGTTGCTGTGTCGGTTGGACGTCCTTTGGATCAAGAATCTGAAACGGGGCGAGGTCCCGAAGATCTCCTTCAGTGCGGTGAAGCACCCAGACACCGCTCTGAGAGGCTCTCGCCTTGGGAGCGCGACGCCAGCGAACATCGGTGCTGTTGGCGAAAAGAACCTGAACCTTGCCGGCCTGCAGGTCCCCACGCTCAACATGGTGCACTTCAAGCGTGGCGCGCCACCAATCGGGATCATGTTCGGAATGCGCGCTCGGCCCCACCTTTTCGATGCCGACGACCTTGCCCAGGACCACAGCATCCGCCTGCTGCATGTGGCTGCGAAGTTCGTCGTGCTGCATTTCTCCGATCAGGCCGTTGAACGCTCCAGCGGTCGCGCCAGCCTCCATGGCCGCGGTGGCGTGCGGCTCGACGGTCTCGACCGGCAGTCTGCCGACCTCGGCCACGGCGACGCTCTCGCCGAACGACAGTCCCTCTACGAAAAAGGCGAAGGCCTGCCCGACGGTTGGCAGGTCCACATCGCGCGACAACTGCAGCGTGACCTGTTGGCCCTCGAATTGGCTGAAGGCTTCCGGCGCATGCAGCACGTGGTCGACGTGAACCACGGCGGTGTGATCATCGATGGGAACATCGGTGGTCGTCGCCGCTCCGAGATGCAAGACGGTCCCGACAAAACTAAAGGACGACTTGGCGATCAAGGCCTTGATTTCGTCAGACATCGTCGGCCTCCCCTGTAGCCAGCCGCCGCTTGCGCCATTCCAAGCGCGCGATCAATGAGCAGGTGACGGTCGTCGCGGCGGTGATAATGACGATGGCTCTCTCGAGGTCGCCACGGCCCGCGTCGGGATCGATATGGAACACAAACTCGATCCATGCCGGCCAAAGCAACGTAGCCAGAAAAATGATGCCGGAAACGGATGCAAGAGATAGCTCAAGAAAAACTCTGTTCCTGACCTCCATCGACGCCTCCCGCTTTTAATTTTGAAACGGTATTGCGCCACATCATGGCGCCACGGCCAAGCTAGTTGCTCTATGACGATTTTCACGCCACGGCGACATCAATGCTTACACTATGGGTCTAAAGTCATTCTCTATATTCTGAGCATATCTCGCCAACCGTCGCAACAGCGGTCACGTAAAAATGTCCGTAAATTGTATTCAATTTTCCATCAACTTCGATGAGATGCTGGTCAGGGCGAGAAATATGAGGGCGAACTCAAGCACCCTCGCGGATCATAGCCGCCTATCTGCGACACACCCATGAGCTTGGCGAACACCATCAACAAGCGTTGCTATTACCGCGCCATTCATTATTTAGTCTCACCACGATCTGTGATTCCATAGCTTTGCTTTGTTTCGCGATGCGCCGTTCGCAGCGCCTGGATTTCAAATCGTGGTGCGGGTTCGTCGTGAGGATTGGGGGCTCCATGGCTATGCGGGAATTTAGACGGACAGGCTGGCGCGGGGGCCGACTGGCGCGCGCTGACAGCAGGTTCGTGTCCCTGGCCGTCTCGATGATGGGGCTGATCTGGACATCGAACGCAGCGGCTCAGGTCCGCACTCCAACCTCAATCGGCCCGGACGATGATGTGGTCGTGACGGCGACACGAGTGGCCGAACCGGCCGATCGCGTGCCGGCCAATATCGCACTGATCAAAGGAGATGATCTACGGGCCAGACACATCACCGACCTGCGTGGCGCGCTATCCCTGATAGCGGGGGTTGAGGCGCCTCCCGGCGGCGACGCCGGCCCGGCCAGCGCGGTGCCGTCCTTCTGGGGCCTGCATGAGTTCGACGCCTTTCTGCTGGTTGTGGACGGTGTGCCGTGGGGCGGCGCCTTCAATCCGGCGATACCGACGCTCGACCTGATCGATGTGGAGCGCATCGAGGTCCTGAAGGGATCGGCGCCCGTGCTCTTTGGGGCGACCTCATTTGTCGGCGTAATCCAGGTCATCCACTATCCCGCCGGCAGCCACGCCGCCAATTCCATCGAGGCCGGCTATGGCAGTTTCGGCTCATGGCGAGCCGATGTCACCGCCGCCCTGCCGACCGTGCTGGGCTTCGACCAGTCAATCGCCATCGACGCCAAGCGCGACGGCTTCGCCGATTCACGCGAGCATGTCGGCGACGCTCGCCTGCTCTATCGCACCAGCGGGCAAGTGCTGAACGGAACCTTGCGCGTCGACATCGACCTGACGGCTCTTCGCACCGTTCCGCCCAGTCCGGTGGTTCGCGTGGGCGCTATCCTAACCACGCTGACACCGCTCGACGCCAACTACAATCCGGCCGACGCCAGGATCGACGAGGACCGCTATCACGGCGTCATCGGCTATACGCGCGAGACTGCGCTGTGGACTTGGTCGACCACGGCGTCCCTCGCCTACTCCCGCGTCGCCGATATTCGCGGCTTCCTGCGTTCAGACCTGATGACTGCGGACAGCCAGAACCAACGCCGCGACATCGACGACGACTATTTCGACACCGATGTGAACTTCAAACTGCCGCACGACAGCAACCTAACCCTGGGGGCGGATCTGCTCTATGGCCGGGGGGCGCAGACCAGTGTCAACGGCGGCTATTTTCCCGCTCTGCAAGGTGGCGTCCCCTTGCCGCCGACAACGTCCCTCCATGTGGACGAGATCAATCGCCTGCTCGATCGCCGGGTCTTCGCCGGTCAGTATGCTCAATTGGACTGGAAGCCGGACTCCCGCTGGGACCTGAACGCCGGCCTGCGGGTCAACGAGACCGCCGAACACAAGCTTTCGACGCATATCGACGGGTTCGACGCCACCGCGGACACCTTCGACGACCAAACCCGAGACGTTACGCGGCTCTCCGGCATGGCGGGGGTGAGCTACCGGGCCTGGAGCCAGGGAGACGATGAACTGGTCCTGTACGGCGACTACCGCGACACCTTCAAGCCTTCAGCCCTGGATTTCGGCCCCGACAACACGCCCGACATTCTGCAACCTGAATCGGCCAGAAGCTATGAAGCGGGACTGAAGGGGCGGCTGGCGGATGGCCGGCTTACCTATGACGCCAGTCTGTTCCTGCTCGACTTCAAGAATTTGGTGGTCACCACGACCGACGACGCCGGCGACCAGATCTTTCAAAACGCGGGCGGCGAGCGGTTGAAGGGTGTCGAGCTCGAAGGTCAATGGCGCGTGACGCGTGACCTCAGCATCGCCGCCGCCATGAGCTGGCATGACGCGCGCTTCACTCGCTACATCGCCGCAGAAGGCGGGGCCAATATAGACGTCTCCGGCAATCAGCTGCCGCTTTCTCCAGATTGGCTTGGATCTATTGGAGCCGTATACGCCCCGGAGCACGGCTTCTTCGGATCGATCACGGTGAGCTATGTTGGCCGTCGGATGCTCGATCTGGCCAACACCGCCCCAACTGGCGCCTACACATCCCTGGACGGCGTGGTCGGCTACCGTTGGAGTCGCTATAGCCTGTCGCTGAATGCATACAATCTGACCGACGAGCGGCGCCCCGTCAGCGCCAGCGAGTTTGGCGACCAATCCTACTACCTGTCTGCGCCGCGCAAGATCTTCGTGGACGTCAAGGCGGCGTTCTGAGGGATTGGCTTGTCGGATCCATTCGGCGGGGGGTGTTAGGCCACCCGCGCGCCCGACGGGATAGGCGGGCTCCCAGCGACATGCGCCCAACATATCGCAACTGAAGCCGGCGAACTCCGCCCCCACCCCAATCGGGAAAAATTCCCGATCAAATCGGGAAGATTCGGCATGGTCGCGTCGCGCTCCATCGCCTATTTGCCCATCTGGGCTATAGTAGGGACAACGTCGCCATGATCGGGAAGACTGCACGCCGCGCGCTTCGTGGCCAGTCGGCCGGTCGGATTTGGCGCGGCGCTCACAGCGTTGGGCCCATCCAAACATGACGACATCCACTGGGCTGCCGAAACCCGGCGTCAGGGGCAGCTCGCCACGGAGGCGCGTCCAGACCTTCCTGGCGCCTATCGCTTGCTTGCTGATGGCGGGTTGCGCGGTGGGCCCCGACTTCAAGCGACCGGTGGCTCCGGATGTCAGCGGCTACACCGCCCATCCGATGTCGGCCACCGCCTCCAGTCCGACGGTCGCCGCTGGTGAGGCTCAGCGCTTCGCCAACGGATCGGACATTCCTGGAGACTGGTGGACCCTGTTTCAGTCCCCCTCCCTCAATGATCTGGTTGAACAGTCGCTCGCCAACAATCACGACCTCAAGGCGGCGCAGGCGGCCTTGTCGGTGGCGAGGGAAAACGTCCTGGCTCAACGGGGCGTTTATTATCCCGATGTCGCGGCGAGCTTTTCGGCCACTCGCCAGCGGCAATCCGCGGCGCTGGCGCCCACGCCTAGTTCGAACGCTTTCGAATACAGTCTCTTCACCCCGCAGGTCAGCGTTTCCTACTCACCTGACGTCTTCGGCCTGAATCGCCGAGGTACGGAGTCCGTCAAGGCGCAGGAACAAGCCGTTCGTTTCCAAATGATCGCGGCGCACCTTACGCTGACGACCAATGTAGCGACCGCCTATATTCAGGAAGCGTCGCTGCAGACGCAGATCGACGCGACGCGACAGCTGATCGA
Organism: Caulobacteraceae bacterium; assembly: GCA_036494815.1. GTDB lineage: Bacteria > Pseudomonadota > Alphaproteobacteria > Caulobacterales > Caulobacteraceae > Poindextera. The sequence continues at coordinate 92,904 of DASXNV010000100.1, read as the reverse complement.
TATCAACACCAAGATCGTCCAAACCCTGCAATACCAATTCGCCAAGGGCTATGCGAGCCGACTTGATGTCGCCGCGCAGGAAGCTCAGCTCGCGCAAGTCACGGCCACGCTGCCGCCGCTGCTCAAGCAATCCGTCCAGCAACGCGACCTTCTCGCCGTCCTGGCCGGGCGGTATCCCAACCAGGCGCCGGCTGAAGACTTCGAGCTTTCGAGCCTGAAATTGCCGGCGGACCTGCCGGTGAGCCTTCCGTCGGCCCTGGTGGCTCAGCGTCCCGACGTGCTCCAGGCCGAAGCCAACCTGCACGTCGCCAGCGCCCAAATTGGCGTCGCCATAGCAAACCGGCTGCCCAATATAGAGTTGACCGCGAACGCCGGAAGCACGGCCCTGTCCCTGGGTAAGGTGTTCGCGTCGGGCAATGGCTTTTGGGGTTTGGGCGCGGCCGCGACGGCGCCCATTTTCGACGGTGGAGCCCTGCTGCACCAGGAGCGCGCCGCCAAGGCCGCCTATGTCCAGGCGGCGGAACAATATCGCAGCACGGTGCTGACCGCCTTTCAGAATGTCGCTGATACATTGACCGCGCTCGAACAGGACGCCGAGGGCCTGAAGGCGGCCGCGGCCGCCGCGGACGCCGCCAAGGTCACGCTGGATCTGTCGCAGCGACAGGTGCGAGACGGCTACGCCAGCCCCCTTTCGCTGTTGAGCGCCGAGCAGGCCTATCAGCAAGCCCGGATCAACCTCGTGCAGGCCCAGACCAATCGTTTCGCCGACACAGCGGCGCTGTTCCAGGCGCTCGGCGGCGGATGGTGGCGGCGCGCGGACATAGCCAAGGACAAATATGAGCCCTAAGCCGCCTTACGGAACGCCGCCCGCACAACGGCGGATCAGACGCCCGCACGCAATTGCGCTCGCCGTTACGACGGCGGCGGTCGTGTCTCTGGCCGGCTGCGCCCCCAAGACCGACACCAAGGCGCAGGCGCCGGCGACGGCCAGCAATGTGGTCCTGACAGCGGCCCAACGAGATCACATCCGCCTCTACGCCGTCACGCAGTCTCAGTATCGCAAGACCATCGACTCCAACGGGACGGTCGATTTCGACAACGATCAAGCCACCAGCGTCCTGGCGCCCTTCTCCGGCCCGGTGTCGCGGCTGCTGGTTTCCGCCGGCGACAAGGTCAGGAAGGGCCAAGCCCTCGCGGAGGTCGAGTCATCCGATTTCGCCGCCGCCGTCAGCGCCTACAGCAAGGCGCTCGCGACCGCGCGGACATCTCGCAAGCTTGCCGACGCAGACAAGGATCTTCTCCAGCACAACGGTGTTTCGCAGCGCGAGGCGCAGCAGGCGGAAACCGACGCCGTCAACGCCGAGGCGGACCGCGACGCCGCTCTGCAGGCGCTCGTCTCGCTGGATGTGGATCCCCAGGCCATCAAAGCCTTGCAGCAAGGCCGTCCGGTATCGCGCGTCGAAGGCGTTATCCGCTCGCCGATCGCGGGAACCGTGGCGGAGAAGCTGATCACGCCCGGACAACTTCTGCAGGCGGGCTCCACACCCTGTTTCACCGTCGCCGACCTTTCCCGGGTTTGGGTGATGGCGCAGATTTCGGACTCCGACATTGCTTCGGTCAGGCTTGGAGACGCGGCCGACGTGCTGAGCGGTGGGGCGCCGAACGGCGTCTCAGGAACAGTGACCAACATCTCGGCCCTGGTGAATCCGGACACCCGTTCGGTGATCGCCCGCGTCGTCGTCGAAAATCCGGGCGAGCTTCTGAAGAAGCAAATGTATGTCCGCGCGCAGATTCATTCCCGCCAGCAAAGCACGGGACTGCTTGTCCCTGTCTCCGCGATTTTGCGCGACGATGAGAACCTGCCGTTTGTCTACACCGCCCAGCCTGACGGCGGCTTCGCGCGGCGGCGTGTGACCCTGGGCTATCGCACCGGGGACCAGTATGACATCGCCTCGGGTCTCAAGGCCGGCGATCGGATCGTGGTCGATGGCGGCGTCTTCATTCAGTTCATGCAAAGCCAATGAGCGACGATCCGTCCCCGACCGGATCCACGCCGCAATCGGCGTCGATCATGAACCGGATCGTGGCCTCATCGCTGGGGCGACCCTTTCTGGTCATTCTCATAACGTTCGTCTTGGTGGTCGTGGGCGTGCGGTCGCTGCACCGCCTGCCGGTGGATGCCTATCCCGATCTCTCGCCGCCCATCGTCGAGATCATTACCCAATGGCCCGGTCACGCCGCCGAAGAGGTCGAACGCCTGATCACGGTGCCGGTCGAACTGGGGATGAATGGCGTTCCAAAGACGACCACGACCCGTTCGATCTCGCTCTATGGGCTGTCCGACGTCATCCTCACCTTTCACGATGGGACGGACAACAATTTCGCCCGCCAGGAGGTTTTCAACCGGCTGGCGGGTCTTGGCTTGCCCGACGGGGTGAGCCCATCGGTGTCGCCACTGTCGTCACCCTCCGGCCTGATCTATCGCTACGTCCTGCAAAGCCCCGACCGGTCGCCGATGGAGCTCAAGACCATCGAGGCCTGGACCGTTGAGCCGCAGTACAAATCCGTGCCCGGCGTGGCGGATGACTCCGGGTTTGGCGGTGGCACCATGCAGTACCAAGTGCTGCTCGATCAGGCCAAGATCGCTGCGGTCGGCCTGTCGGCGCAACAGGTGGAGACCGCCCTGGCGGCCAACAACAGCAACGCCGGCGGCGGGTTCTATTCGCAAGGCGGACAGTTCTATTACGTGCGCGGCGCGGGCCGCATGGAAACCACCGAAGACATCGGCAACGTCGTCTTGGCGGTGCACAACGGCGTCCCGGTCTTGCTCAAGGACGTAGGCCGGGTGGTCATCGGCATCGCCCCGCGGCTGGGCGAGTTCGGCTTCGAGAAGCAGGACGACGCTGTCGAGGGCGTCATCTTGTTGCGCACCGGTGAAAAGACCCAGGATGTCCTCAAGCGGGTCGAGGCCAAGACCAAGGAGCTCAACGCGCAGATCCTGCCCAAGGATGTGAAAGTCGTTCCGTATTACGACCGGACGGACCTGATCAAACTGACCACCAAGATCGTCGAGGAAAACTTGCTCCGCGGCATGGTGTTGGTCGTGGTGGTTCTGATCTTTTTTCTCTACGATTTTCGGGCGGGCCTGATCGTCGCGGCCACCATCCCGCTGGCGCTGCTGTTCGCATTTATTTGTCTCGATCTGCAGCACGCCTCCGCCAACCTGCTCTCCATCGGGGCGGTGGACTTCGGCATCCTGGTGGATGGCGCCGTGGTGATGGTGGAGAATATTTTCCGCCAGATCGCGTTGCGCCAAGGAACGCCGCTCAATGTCAGGGCGATCATCAAGGATGCGGCGGCGGAGGTGGATCGCCCGCTTTTCTATGCCGTCACGGTGATCGTGGCCAGTTTCCTGCCGATCTATGTCCTGTCCGGGCCTTCCGGGACCCTGTTCAAGCCGATGGCCGACACCATGGTCTTCGCGCTGATCGGCGCCCTGATCGTCACGCTGGTCCTGCTGCCCGTGCTGTGTTCGTGGTTCATGCGCAAGGGCGTGCACGAGCGCCACAACGCCGTTTTTGAAGCCATCAAGTCGGCCTATGTCAAAGGCCTCGATTTCTGCCTCGCCCGCCCCTGGGGCACGTCGATCGCCGCCGCGATCGTGTTGACGGGGTCCCTGCTGCTCGTCCCCTTCATCGGCGGCGAGTTCATGCCGCAGCTGGATGAAGGCGCGCTGTGGGTGCGCGCCACCATGCCCTACACGATTTCGTTCGATGAATCGGCCAAGATCACGCCCAAGATCCGTGACATCCTGCGCTCGTTTCCAGACGTCACCCTGGTCGCCTCTGAACTGGGTCGGCCGGACGACGGCACGGATTCAACCGGCTTTTTCAACGTCGAATTCTACGTCGGCCTCAAGCCCTATTCGCAATGGACCGGCCCCTATCACAACAAGGCCGAACTGATCGAAGCCATCAACAAGAAGCTCCAGGGCTTTCCCGGAATTGTCTTCAACTATACCCAACCGGCCGAAGATGCGGTGGACGAGGCGGAAACCGGCCTGAAAAGCGCCCTGGCGGTGAAGGTCTTCGGACCCGACCTGGATACGCTCCAGCAAAAGGGCAAAGCCATCAAGCAGGTGCTGACGGGGGTGCGCGGCATCCGTGACGTGACCCTGGTCCAGGAACTCGGCCAGCCCAGCCTGACCATCAAGATCAACCGGGACCGGATCGCCCGCTACGGTCTGAACGTGGCGGACATCAATGGCGTGATCCAGACGGCCATCGGCGGGGACGTCGCCACCCAGGTGGTGCAGCAGGAAAAGCAGTTCGATCTGGTTGTCCGCCTCGAGCAGAAATACCGAGATAACCCCGAAGAAATCGGCAATATCCTGGTGGCCACCCCCGGGGGACAAGAAATTCCGCTCAAGGAATTCGCGGACATCCGGGTGGAGAACGGCGCCTCCTTCATCTACCGCCAGGACAATTCGCGCTATATCGGCGTCCAGTTCTCAGTGGAAGGGCGCGACCTGGCAGGAGCTGTGGGCGACGCCATTCAACAGGTCAAGACAAAGGTCGACATGCCCCAGGGCTACCGCCTGGATTGGGGCGGGGAATACACGGAATATACCGCCTCACGCGCGCAACTGACCGTCATACTGCCGCTGACCGTGGCCTTGATTTTCGGCCTGCTTTTCATGCTCTACAGCAATTTCAAATTCCCGTTCATCACCGTGCTGGGCGTGGTGCTGTCGGCGCCGGTGGGCGGACTCATTGGACTCTGGATCACCGGCACGCCGTTTTCCGTGTCTTCCGGCGTTGGTTTCCTGGCCTTGTTTGGGGTCTCGGTGCAGACGGCTGTCGTCTACATCTCCTATGTCAACGAGCTTCGCCGCGACGGCGCCCCCCTCGCCGAGGCTGTCCGGCAAGGCGCGATCCTACGGCTGCGCCCGATCATGATGACCGCGCTGGTCGCGGCGCTGGGGTTGTTGCCAGCGGCGTTGGCCACGGGCGTTGGCACGGACTCGCAAAGGCCGTTCGCCCTGGTGATCGTCAGCGGCCTGTTCTCACGCCTATTGATCAGCATCTTCCTGATGCCGGCGCTCTATACGCTCGTGGCGCGTTCGGATGATCGGCTGGAAGTGTGACGGCGCCGGCAGACCGCGGCGGCGCCGGAGCCTTCGTCGCTTGAGTTGAAGAAGCGCCCGCTCCTCCCAGCTTTGGCCAGGCTTTCGCCGGGAGGAGCGCAGATCCAGCGCCGAGTCAGCCGTGGCGACGGATGCGCTAGCTACGCGGCTTGCGACGCGGCGCCCGGGTGGTGGGAACAGACACGGCGGCGGGCTTTGCGGTGGGGGCCGGCTTGGCGATCTTGACGGGCGGGGCGGCCTTGGCCTTTGCGGGCGGCGCGACCTGCGGCTCCGCTGCTTGGGCGACCACCGGCGGCGCAACGATCTCGGGTTCGATCGCCTCGGCCAGGACTTCAACAGCCGCTTCGACCGGCGCCGCCGCTTCGGCGACGAACTCTTGCGCCTTGGATTCGATCACAGGGGAGTCGATCACGGCGGGTTCGGCGATGGCTTCCGCCACCGCAGCCTCGGCGGCCGCGGGCGCGGGCGCCTCAACCTCGGCTGTGACCTTCGGCACGGTTTCCGCCGCCACGGCTTCCAGATTGGTCGGCCGCATCCAGCGGGTCATCCACCAATAGGTGACGCCGGCGCTGGCAGCCGCGCCAAAGGCGAGCCACAGTGGGGAGAAGGCGCCCAGTGGCGCACTCAAGACCTTGTCGGCGGACAGATCCGCACCGAGGATTTTGGGGGAATTGCTGGGGGTGACACCCATCATACGCACTCCTGCTGCACCGCGCTGAAGAATTGTGCAGCGCAGCATAACACAACCTCAACCGCTCGCACTCGCAAAATCGCGCGATCAGCGACTTTCCGCAGCGGAAGGCGAAAACGCCTCACAAACGCCAGACTCGGGCTTCGCCGCCCGGCTCGCCGAGAGCGCTGACCACCCAGCCACAGGCCGCGCGCAAGACCTCTTCCAGACCGTCCGGCGCGTTCAGCAGCAACAGGGCGCAGCCGTTCATCTTCATGGGATCGGTCAGGGGCCGCAGCCGCGCCTCGGCCACCAGCACGGGCGGCGGGTCGAGATCCTCCAAGCCGCGCAGAAGGCCGTCAAAGGTCTCCAGATCCTTCAGCGGCAGCCAGACCATCACCGGGATCTGCCGATTACGCCGCAGCAGGGCGGCCACGCAGCGCTGGATCTGGACATAGTCGTCGGCCCGCTCGAACGGCGGGTCGATCAGCACCAGGGCCGAACCCTTGGCCGGGGCCTTCGCCACTGCCGTGGCGTAGCCGTCGGCGACGACGATCTCCACCCCCTGCCCGGCTTTCAGATTGAGCCGCAAGGTGCGGGCGTCCTCGTCGCGCAGCTCGCAGGCGACCAGCCGATCCTTGGGGCCCAGGGCGCCCACGGTCAGGGCCGGCGAGCCGGGATAGAAGCGCAGGCCACCAGCGGGATTGGCCCGCCGCACCGCCGCTTTCAGGGGCTCGAACACCGCCGGAGCGACCTTGTCCTCCATCAGCCGCACGACCCCCGCCGCCGCCTCGCCTGACTTCACCGCCATCTCGCCGCGCAGGTCATAGAGGCCGGCGCCGGCATGGGTGTCGATCACGGTCAGGGGGCCGGGCGCGCGCTTCAGCGCCTCCAGCAGGGCCAGCAGGCCGGCGTGCTTGACCAAATCGGCGAAGTTGCCGGCATGGAAATGGTGGCGGTAGTTCACGCGCGCAGCTCTGAGGTCATGGGATGGGTATCGGTCCGAGCGACAGGCGCTGCAAGGGCCGCTGGTCGCCGGAGGTCGTGAAAAAACTTCCACCCCTTCCGCAACGTCTTGAAGGGGTTGACGCATCCGTCGCTTGACGCGTGGGGAAAGGGCCTTGCCATCCCGGGCGTGAAGGGCGATCTGATCGGTCAAGTCATCAGCGATAACCTCTGGAGAATTTCAATGGGCGAAGCTTATATCGTCGCGGCGGCGCGCACCGCCGGCGGTCGCAAGGGCGGTCGGCTTTCCGGCTGGCACCCCGCGGATCTGGCCGGTTCGGTTCTGGACAGCCTGATCGACCGCACCGGCGCCGACCCGGCCCTTGTGGAAGACGTGATCATGGGCTGCGTCGGCCAGGCCGGCGAACAGTCTACCAATATCGCCCGCAACGCCGTTCTCGCTTCCAAGCTGCCCGAAAGCGTGCCGGCCACCTCGGTGGACCGCCAGTGCGGCTCCTCGCAACAGGCCCTGCACTTCGCCGCCCAAGCGGTGATGTCGGGGGCGATGGACATCGTCATCGCCTCCGGCGTCGAAAGCATGAGCCGCGTGCCCATGGGCACCCCGGCGATCCTGCCGTTCAAGGCCGGCATGGGCCATTCCAAGAGCCCGCGGATGGAGGAGCGCTATCCCAACATCCAGTTCAGCCAGTTCGTCGGCGCCGAGATGATCGCCAAGAAGTACGGCCTGTCCAAGGACGACCTGGATCAATTCGGCTTCACCAGCCAGCAGCGCGCCATCGCCGCCACGCAAGGCGGCGCATTCAAGGATGAGATCGTCGCCATCGAGATCACCACGGCCGATGGCAAGACCGAGCTGCACACCGCCGACGAAGGCATCCGCTATGACGTCAGCCTGGACGGCGTGCGCGGCGTGAAACTGCTGCAGGAAGGCGGCGCCCTGACCGCCGCCACCTCCAGCCAGATCTGCGACGGCGCCTCGGGCGTGATGGTGGTCAATGAGGCTGGCCTAAAGACCCTGGGCGTCGAGCCCCTGGCCCGCATCCACCACATGACCGTGATCGGCGGCGACCCGGTGATCATGCTGGAAGCTCCCATCCCCGCCACCCTACGCGCCTTGAAAAAAGCCGGCATGAGCATCGACGACATCGACCTGTTCGAAGTCAACGAAGCCTTCGCTTCGGTGCCCAAGGCCTGGCTGCAAGTCACCGGCGCCGATCCGGACCGCCTGAACGTCAATGGCGGCGCCATCGCCCTGGGCCACCCCCTTGGCGGCTCGGGCACCAAGCTGATGTCGACCCTGATCTACGCCCTGAAGAACCGGGGCAAGCGCTATGGCCTGCAGACCATGTGCGAAGGCGGCGGCCTGGCCAATGTGACCATCGTCGAGCGGCTGTAAGAACATCTTACCGGCTGATTTGAGAGCGGCGCGGGCCGAAGGGTCCGCGCCTTTTTTGCGCCGTCGACGCCGCGGCTTTCAGGGTGTTAGTTTTCATGCCCCTATAACCTCAAGGCTTTTCCCGCTCTGAGCCATGCAGGATAGTCCGCACGTAAGACTGCGAAGCGTGCAGCCCGAACAAGATAGGGGGAGAGCGCCTTGGAAGCGTCGTCGAAGTCACTTAGTGGGAAATGCGTAGTGGTCATCGGCGGCGCCTCGGGTGTCGGTTTCGCCGTGGCCGCGGCCGCGCAGGAGGACGGCGCCCGGGTGGTCATCGCCTCCAGCCACGAGGCCAATGTCCAGGCGGCGGTGAAGCGGCTCGGCGGGGGCGCGACCGGGTTTGTGGTCGACGTCAGCGACGAGGCCAGTGTCGCCGGCTTCTTCGAGACGCTCGGCCCGTTCGATCACTTGGCGTTCACGGCGGGGGACTGGGGCGGGAGCATGTTTGCGCCCACGCGCGACCTGGATCTGGCCACGGCGCAGGCCGGCTTCGCCGTGCGGTTCTGGGGGGCGTTGACTGTGGCCAAGTACGGCTGCCGGACCATCGCCGAGGGCGGCTCATTCACTCTGACCGGCGGTATGCTGGCGCACCGGCCCATGAAAGGCGCTCCGGTCACGACGGCGGTGGTGGGCGCGGTGGAGCATCTCACCTTGGGCCTTGCGGTCGATCTGGCGCCCATACGCGTCAACGCGGTCTGCCTGGGTCTCGTGCTGACCGAGCGGACGAAACAGATGCCCGAGGCGATGCTACAGAATCTCACCGCCCGGCTGCCGCTGCCGCGCAGCGCCGACCCCGCCGAAGCCGCCGAGGCCTACCTCTATCTGATGCGCGGGGGCTACACGACCGGCCAGGTGCTGAGGGTGGACGGCGGCGGATCCGTCGTCTGACCGAACGAACCTCTCCACCCTAGAGCGGGTTGAGGAAAAGTGCGAAGCGGTTTTCCGCCCACAACCCGCTCTAAGCTTATAGAATCGATCACGTTTATGATTTTGGATCGATTCGATCCAAAATCATCGTGATCTAGACGGGTTCGGCGACGCCTTCAGCCAGGCTGTCCGTCCGGGCGATTCTGGCGCGGAAGAGCCAGATCACCAGGCCCAGAATCAGGCAGAAGACCCCGCTGACCAGGGCGTCGGCGAGGTAGCTGCCATTGACGCCGCCGAACAGGGCGTAGGCGTTGCCGTCGACGACCTGCATATAGTCAAGCGGCAGGCTGACGGCGGCTGTCAGCAGCCCAAACTGGGTGGCGGCGAGCGGATTGTTATGGCCGATGGTTCGCAGGATGATGACGTTTTGGACCGAGAAGGCCGCGCCCTGGAAAAAGTTCTCGGCCAGCATGGCGGCGCCAAAGGTGGCCGGGTTGTGCGGCAGCGCCACCAGCCCCAGCGTAAACAGGGCGCCGACGATTCCGACTGAGAGGTAGAGCGGCCTCGGCGCGACGAACTTCTCGATCCTGGGGATAAGCAGGCTGCCCACGACCCCCGCCCCGGACGCTCCGGCGCCGCCCAGAAGCCCGACGAGGGATTCCGAGGTGTGGAAGTCGTGGCCCATGCCGCCCAGGGTGTTGGTCAGGGCGAAGGACGCGGCAGGCAGCAGAAACAGCAGCAGGGTCCACAAGACCGAAGGCCGCTTGAGCAGGGCCAGAACGTCCCGGGTGAAATCGCGAATGCTCTCGCTGGCCAGGCGGCTGTCCGCCGGCGGACAGGGCACGATCCAATAGAGCGGCAGGGCGAGCAGGATGAGGCCGCTGAGAATTCCCGCCCCCAGACCATAGGGCAGCCCCCTCAGCAGGCCGATGGCGACGGCGGCCGCCACGCCGAAACCAACGCCGTTGGCGACATTGAGCCAGGCGCCCAGCGCGCCCTTCTGGCTGGTCTCGGTGAGGTTGCCGAACCATCCCCCGACGGCCGCCACCACCATGGATATGGCAAGGTTGGCCATGAACAGCAGGGCCGTCAGCAAGGGAAGATTGTTGATGGAGATCAGGGCGCCAAAGGCGCACAGCGCGCCCAAGATGGTCAGGCTGATGGAATAGGCTTTGCGGCTGTAGCGCCAGTCGAGCAGAGGCCCCAGAAGGAAACATCCAAAGCTGGGGAAGAGCCCAATCGCCGTGATGGAGGCGATCTGCGGCTCGGGAACATGATTGGCGGCCAGGAGCTGCGGAACGGTGATCAGCAAGATCGCCCCGTTCAGGCCCAGGGGCAGGAACCCGAACCCCATCAGCCAAGCCGGCGGTAACGGTCGTGTCGCCGCCATCGATGACTCCCCGAGTCGCTCAACTGAGCGCTGTTGTTGCGATCATTGGCGCACGGATCGTCGAACGGCGTCAATGTTGGTCGCGCTGGGAGGCAAGGCCTGAGGTTCAAGCAGCCTGACCGGCTTTGACCGGAGCGCCCAGAGCCCAACTACCAGAGCCCAACTAGAGGATGTCTGCTTGAGTCGTGACCGCACTCGGCTTCGCCCGTGGCGACCGGTCGAGGCAAGGTCCTTATTGAGAGGAGGACGCCTTATCGTCCTTTTCCTTCGCCGCCTCGGAATCTGAGCCTTTGGCGGTGATCGCAACGGTGGCGTCGGGTTCGTCCGGGGGTCTGTGTTCGGTCAGCTTCAGGGGTGCGATCTGGGCGGAGACCAGGGCTGTTTTCCACGGGTTCATGCCAATGCAATAGCCGGTCAGGTCGCCGCAGGCGCGCACTTCGCCGGTGGCGCTGTTCTGAACGACGATGATGACTTGGTCGTCGATCAGCTGGGCCGTCTGGGGGTCCTTGGCCTGTTGCACAACGGCCAGCTTGGTCCACTGTCGGCTGGGGCCATAGATGCCGACGCTTGAATAGCGGCCGTGATGATCGCCGAGTTCCGCCGCGGAGTCGGATAGTCGCTTGCAGCCCCCGAGGGTCAGACCAGCCAATGCGATAACGGCGACGAACCTGGGATTCATCTGGAGTTCCTCTCGGGAACAGGAGATCACGGTTTCGTGATCGTGAGCCCTTGGCGCCTATTGTCAAGTGGGTTCGCCGAACGGCGCCGCATCCATCATGAACTATTGTTCATAACAAGCTACCTTGCGCGGCAAGGTAGCTGGCGATACACCCTACCGCGTCGAAAGGAGGCCGTCCGGTGGTCGAAGCGGTGCAGGTTCAGCTGAAGAAGGGGGTGCTCGAGCTATGCGTGCTCGCCCTGCTCTCCCAAGCCGACGCCTATGCCTATGACATCGCCAGCCGGCTCGCCAAGGGGATCGATATGGGCGAGGGCACGATCTATCCGCTGATGCGGCGCATGCAGGCCGACGGGCTGGTGGACACCTATCTGGTGGAAAGCTCGGCCGGGCCGCCGCGTAAATACTATCGGCTGACCACCGCCGGCCAGTCGAGCTTTACGGCGCAGAAGGCGGAATGGACCGCCTTTTCGGCCGCGGTCGACGAGATCCTGGGAGCCGCACCATGAGCCGCCAGGTGTTCATGTCCCGCCTGCGCGAGGGCCTGCGCGGCCTGCCGCCCCAGGTGGCTGACGACATCGCCGCCGACTATGAGGCCCACTTCACCGAGGGCGCCGCCGCCGGCCGCAGCGAGGCCGAGATCGCCGCCGCCCTGGGCGACCCGGCCCGCCTGGCCCGCGAGCTGAGGGCCGAGGCCTCGGTGAAACACTGGGAGGCGACCCGCAATCCTTCGGCGGCCGCGAGCGCCATCTTCGCCATATTGGGTCTGGGCGCCATCGACCTTCTGATCCTGCTGCCGATCCTGATGTCGGTGGGCGGGACCCTGTTCGGCTTCGCCATGGCCGCTCTCGGCTGTTTCATCGCCGGAACGGCGGTGTTCGTGGCTGGGCCGGTGTTCGTGCACGGCCTGCCTACGCCCGCGATCATGATGGGCGGCCTGGGGATCATGGCTGTGGCCATCTTCATCGGATCGCTGACTGGCCTGGTCACCATCGGCTTCGTCAACGCTCTGGTCTGGTACGGCCGGTTGCATATGCGCCTGATCAAGCCGGCTCTGGATCCCGCGGGGAGCGCAACATGATCCGCACCCTTTGCCTCATCGCCGCCTTCAGCTTTGTGCTGGCCGTCGGCTGTTTCGCCGGGGTGATCGCCAGCGCCGGCGGCCCGTTCTTCATCGACGATCGCGGTGTGGTCCATCACATCGATTGGAGCCATCCCCACGACTGGAGCCACCCGGACGTTGACGAGCAGGATCGCGCCGCCCCAGATCGCCCGGGTGCGCCATCGACGCCGCGCCAGTTCACCTGGCCGGGCGGGCGCAGGCTGGTGATCGACGTGCCGGCGGACGTGACCTACACTCAAGGGCCCAAGATCCAGCTGACCATCAGCGGGCCCGAGGAGCTGATCAGCCGGCTGAGCGTGCAGGACGGGGTGATCGAGGCCGACGGGATCGATTTCGACGATGGTCGGCTGAAGATCAGTCTGACCGCGCCGGACGTGGACAGCTTTTCCATCGACGGCGACGCCGACCTGACCATCGCCGGCTATAACCGCGACCAACTGGCCCTGAAGATCTCGGGCTCGGGGACGGCCAAGGCGGAGGGTCAGGCCAAGCGCGCCGAGCTGCGCATCAGCGGCTCTGGCGACGCCGACCTGTCGGGGCTGAAACTGGGCGACGCCCGGGTCCATATCGCCGGCTCCGGCGACGCTACCCTGGATCCCAAGGGTGAGGCAGTGATCGACATCAGCGGCAGCGGCGATGTGCGGCTCGTGACCCGCCCGCGGTCGGAAACCGTGAACATCTCAGGCTCCGGCCGCGTCGACCAGCCGGACGCGGGGTGAAGGGCGAAGTGTCGGCTGTCGCCGAGGCCAAGGCGATTGCGCCAGAAGCTCATTTTACGTAAGATGGATAACTTACGGAGAATTATCCTATGGCCATCACCGCTCCATCGTCCGAGGTGCAAAAGAACTTCGGGGCCTTTCATGACCGCGCCCTGAGCGAGCCGGTGAGGGTCACGAAATATGGTCGCGAGACTGTCTATATCGTCTCCGCCCAGACCTTTCACGAGCTGAAGCAGGGGCGCCGTGACGCGCTGGCGGCGGCCGACCTGACCGATCAGGAGGCGGCGCTCATCGGCGGCGCTTAAATCCCACCAGAACATCGCTACAGCCTGACCGACGAGTCTTGATCGCTTGGCGCTGCCTACGCCCGCGCCGGGCCTCGTCATTTCCTATGCCTATTTGTGGCGTTCCGAGCTACGCGCCAGCGGCGGCGAAGGGCGCAAGGATCGCCCTTGCGCCATAGTCGTCGCCACCCAGGATGAGGAAGGCGACAGGTTGGTCTATGTCGCCGCCATCACGCACACGCCGCCCACGGATGGCGCCGGTATCGAAATTCCGACCAAGGTGAAGAGACGGCTGGGACTGGACGATGCACGATCCTGGATCGTCACGGATGAACTCAACCGGTTCATCTGGCCGGGCTTCGACTTGCGCCCCATCGCGAGGAATCGTCCGGAGGTGTTCCATTGGGGGTTATCTGCCCGTTGAGCTGTTCGAAACCCTCAAACAGCCCGTTCTGACACACCAGCGAGCCAAACGCCTTGGCGTTGTTCCCAGAGACTAAGCTGCAGCCCCGCCTTTAGGGGCATCGCCTCACCGGTCCCAGATCGAGCGGAACGTCCCGCCGCCGGTCAGCCTCTGCGCCGGGCTCTCCTTGTCGATATGGCCGATCAGGCCGCGATAGACGCCGTAGCCGATCAGCTCCTGCAGCCGCGGCGAGAAGCTGCGCACAAGGTCCGGCGACAGGCCCAGTTGCTGGTTTTCCTGCTGGCGGATGAAGCCGGCGCAGTAGTTCATGGCCACGCCCACGCGCCGGGCCTGGGTCCGGTTGGCGCCGCCGCCGTGCCACAGGGCGCCGTCCCAGATCAGCACCGAGCCCTTGGCCATTTCGGCAGGAATGGTGTCGCAGGCGCCGCCATATTCGGGATTGGGCTGCAGATGCGTGCCGGGCGCGACCCGGGTGGCGCCATTGGCCTCGGTGAAATCGGTCAGGGCCCACATGGAGTTGCAGATGATCGAGCGGTGCGGCTTGTCCAGGGGGATCACCTGGTCGTCAGCGTGGATCGGCTGGGCGACCTCGCCGGGATCGATGGCGATGGAAGACAGGGACGAGATCAAGCAGCCGTCGTCCAGCACGCCCTCGATGATGGGCAGCACATTGTCATGGGCCGGGATCTGCTCAAACGGCGCACCTTGGGCCAGGAGGTTATAGATCCGCACCGTGCGGTGTCCCTCGAAGCCGTTCATGCCCGGTTTGATGTCGTGATCGCGCTCCAACCGGGCCAGTGCCTCGTTCAGGCCGTCGATCAAGCCCGGCTCGATGGCGTTCTCGACGATGGTGTAGCCGTCGCGGCGGACACGTTCGATATGGGCGTTTGTGTCCATGCTGATGACGATCTCCACGGCGCCAACGGCGCTGACTTTTCTGGGCCGCGCACCATGACGCGATCCGCCGGCCTGGTGAAGAAGCGTATCGTCAGGCGGCGGCTGGCCGTGCATGATCGCCGCCAAGACAAAAAGCCAGGGAGCCGAGACCATGGGCGAGATCAACCGTCAGATCCTTTTGGACTCCACGCCCCAGGACAAACTGACCCCCGAGCACTTTCGCCTGGTGGACGGCGCCGTGCCCGCCATCGAGGACGGCCAGGTGCTGTTGCACACCCGGTTGATCTCCCTGGACGCCGCCAACCGCGCCTGGATGCAGGGCGCCACCTATCGCTCGGCGGTGGAGGCGGGCCAAGTGATGGCCGGCGGATCGGTGGCCGAGGTGGTGGAGTCCAAGGCCGCGCACCTGGCGCCCGGCGACCTGGTGTTCGCCGACACCGGCTGGCAGGACTATGCCGCCCTGCCCGCCAAACACCTGCACAAGTTGCCGGCCATGGAGCCGCTCAGCCACCTGCTCAGTGTCTATGGCGTCGCGGGGCTCACCGCCTATTTCGGCCTTTTGGAGTGCGGCCAACCCAAGGCCGGCGAGACGGTGGTGGTCTCGGCCGCGGCCGGATCGGTGGGCTCGCTGGTGGGCCAGATCGCCAAGATCAAGAGCTGCACCGTAGTCGGCATCGCCGGTGGGGCCGACAAGGGCGCCATGCTGACCCGCGACCTCGGCTTCGACGCGGCGGTGGACTACAAGAGCGGCAATCTGCGCCGGACCCTGCGCGAGGTCTGCCCCAACGGGATCGACGTCTATTTCGACAATGTGGGCGGCGACGTGCTGGAGGCCTGTCTGTTCAACATGGCCCTGCATGGGCGCATCGCCTGCTGCGGCGCGGTTTCGCAATATGACGGCGCCGCCCCCGCCCACGGCCCGCGCGGTGTGCCCGGCCTGATCGTCACCAAACGGCTGAACCTGCGCGGTTTTGTGGTGATGGATTTCGACGACCAGCGCGACCAGGCCCTGGCCGATTTGAAGAGCTGGGTCGACAGCGGCCAGCTGAAAGTGCCCGAAGACATCATCGACGGCCTGGAAAACACCCCGGCCGCCCTGGTGGGCCTGCTGGCCGGCCAGAATGTGGGCAAGCGGATGGTGCGAGTGCGTTAGGCCGCTTCAGGGGAACCGGCAGGTTCCGTTCAGGCGCGCCGCAGCAGGGTCAGGGTGATGCCGGAGCGGTCGCGAAAGCCGAGCTGTTCGTAGAGGCGCATGGCGCCGGTATTGGTCTCAAAGGCATGCAGGAACGGGATCTCGCCCCGGGCCACGATGCGCCGGCCGACAATGCTGCTGAGCACCCGGGCGTAGCCGTGGCCCCGATGATCGGGATGAGTGCAGACACCGCTGACCTCGGCGAAACCGTCCGGCTTCATGCGCTCGCCGGCCATGGCCACCAGCTTACCGCCCTCGCGCACGCCGATAAATTCGCCCAGGCGGTGCGTGGCGGTGGAAAAAGGGCCGGGCTTGGTCAGCAGGGCCAGATCCAGCATCTCCGCCGCATCAGCATCGCCGAGCGGGACGATGTCGAAGGGATTTTCGACCGCCTCCACCGCGTCGGCGACCATCTGGCGGCAGGCCGCCTCGGAGACCACGACCATACCGGCGGGCTGGGGCGTGGGCGCCGCCTCCACCAGGAACAGGCCGACCTCGTCGATGGGCAGGGTCGCCAGGGCGGAGAGATTTTCCGGCGACTTGTCCGCTGAGGCCGCAAACCAGCCATAGTCCGACGCGAGGCGCAGGGCGCGGTGGTCGCCCTGGGCGAGGGGGCGCTGCCGGGTGCTGAGGGCGCTCCAGACGGGGTGGTCGAGGGGGTGCGGCATGGGGCGCAAACTGCCAAGGTTTGGGCGAGCGCGCATCCTCAATTTGGCTGGGGTGCGGGCGGAAAACCGCTTCGCACTTTTCCTCATTCCGCTCCACAGGTTTTCGTTTCCACACTGAGCAATTAGAGGTGAGCTGCGATGAACTGCGGCGGCGCCGGTGTTCAAGACGTTCCTCGCTGGCGCTAGGCGTTGTTCGTCCGCTGGTCTGCATCGCCGTTGGCGATGGGGCGGGCAACGCCCGCGAGGGGCTGAGGGGGCCGGTTCGGCAGCGCCCAAGAGGGCTCCGCGATCAACCGCGATCCGCGCTGGCCGGTGAAATAGGTCCACAGCCACTGTACGCCGACCCGCAGGCGGTTTTGTAGCCGCGGCAGGAAGGCTATATGGATGAACGCCCAGACAAACCAGGCCAGTCGGCCGCTCAGCTTGCAGCCCGGCGCCTCGAGCAGGGCGAAGCCCTTACCGACCACCGCCATGGAGCCCTTGTCGTGGTAGCGGAACGGCGGCGGCGGCGCGCCCCCGGCGACGCGGGCGGCGATGACCGCGCCCGCATGGGCGCCTTGCTGCAGCGCGGCCTGCGCGACGCCGGGCACGGGCTTAGCATCCTGCATCGCGCTGGCCGCGTCGCCGATCACGAACACCCCGGAACCGTCCAGGGTCTCGAGGTTCGGCCCGATCCGAGCCCGGCCGCCGCGGTCGGTCTCGGCGCCGGCCATCGCCGTCAGGGGCGAGGCGGCGACGCCGGCGGTCCAGAGCACCGTCGCGGCGCGGATGCGCTCGCCGCCCGCCACCACACCGTCGGCGTCGATGGTCTCGGCGACAGCGCCCGTGCGCACCTCGACGCCGAGTCGGTTGAGCTGGGCGTGAGCCGCCTCCGCCAACCGCGGGTCGAACGAGGACAAGATGCGCGCCCCCCCCTCCAGCAGCATGACCTTGGTCTGCTCCGGGCGAATGCGCTTGAAGTTCCGCCTCAGGGTCACCTGGGCCATCTGGGCGATGGTGGCGGCCAGTTCGACGCCGGTGGGCCCGCTGCCCACGAGCACAAAGGTCATCAGCCGCTGCTGCTCGCCGGGATCTTGGGTGAGCTCGGCCAGCTCATAGGCCCTGAGGATCTTCGAGCGGATCGTGTCGGCGTCGCTGAGGGTCTTCAGGCCCGGCGCGAAGGCCGCGAACGCGTCGTGGCCGAAGTAGCTGGGCCCGGCGCCGGCCGCGAGGATCAAGTAGTCGTAGTCGACGTCGATCCATTCGGCGCTAGGCAGCAGCGCACGGAGCGTGCGCGCGCCTGTGTCGATCGCCGTCACTTCGGCCATCTCGACGCTGACGTTCGGCTGCACGGCGGCCAGCTGGCGCAAGGGCGCGGCGATATCTCCTGGGGCCAGCACGGCGGTGGCCACCTGGTAGAGCAGCGGCTGGAAGATCTGGTGGTTGCGCCGGTCGATCAGCACAATGTCCACAGGGGCCCGCCGCAGCGCCCGCGCAGCCGCGACGCCGCCGAACCCGCCGCCCACGATCACCACCCGCGGGCGGGCGCGGACGTCTACCCGGCCGGCGGCGCCGGCAGGGGCGTGGTTATGCTGGTCCATGACACAAACTCCTTTCGGGCCAGTCCTAGTCGGCCGCGCGGACCTTCAGGAGACCCATCAGCTCGCGGTCACGCTGCGCCTCAAGCGTCTCGATCGAGCGGCCGGCCACCTCGGCCATGACGCCAGACGTCACCTTGGCTCGCAGCTCGGGCGTGATCTGCGGGTCGCCCAGCACCTTCCACCAGGCGGTGATCGGGCCGGTGAACTGGTCGAACCAGTGGTCGATGCCGCCCGCGCCGCCCCCCAGATGGTAGAGCATCATCGGCCCCATCACGCCCCAGCGTAGGCCCGGTCCGTAGCAGACCGCCGCATCGACATCGGCCACGCTGATCACATCCTCGGCGACCAGGTACATCACCTCGCGCAGCAGCGCCGCGGCTAGGCGGTTGGCCACATGGCCCGGCACCTCCTTGTTCAGCCGCACGGTCTTCTTGCCGAGCCCGTCGTAGAAGGCGGCTGCGCGCTCGATCGTCTCCTCGGACGTCTGAGCGCCGCGCACCAGCTCCACCAGCGGGATGAGGTGCGGCGGGTTGAAGGGGTGACCGATGAAGCACCGCTCGGGGTGACTGGGGCAGGCCTTCTGGATCTCGCTCATCGTCAGGCCGGATGAACTCGAGGCGATCAGCGTCGTGGCCGGCAGCAAGCCATCGAGCTTGCCGTAGAGCTCGCGCTTGAAGTCGATTCGCTCGGGCCCGTTTTCCTGCACGAGGTCGACATCGCGGACGGCGTCTTCCAAGACGGCCTCGAAGGCCAGGCGGTCGCGAGACGCGCCGGGCGCCAGGCCCAGCGCCTCGAGCGCCGGCCAGGCGTGGTCCACGAAGTCGCGCAGTTTCGCCTCGGCGTCGGGCGCGACGTCTGTGGCGACCACGTCCAGGCCTCGGGCCAGGAAGAGCGCCGCCCAGCTGGCGCCGATAACGCCGGTTCCGATGATCGCGACGCGACGGATGGGTTTGTGTTCAGACATGGGGTCTCTCGCTCTGGGGAAAATTTGGGGGGCTGCTATGCTTGCTCGGCGGACGCTGAGAAGTCCGGCGCACGCTTCTCAAAGAAGGCCTTGAACGCCTCCGCTGCCTCGGGCGAGTGAACCTGCTCCACGAAGTGGCTTGTCTCGTCCGCAATCTGCGCGGTCAGCCGCTCGGCGTGCGATCCCTTCATGAGCATCTTGGTCAGCCGAAGCGCCGCCGGCGGCTTGGCCGCCAGCTTCGCCGCCGCAGCTTCCGCCGCCTGCAACGCGGCGGCGCCGTCTGCGACCACCTCGGTTATGAGCCCGAATTGCAGCGCCTTCGCCGCCGAGAACGGCTCGCCCAGCATCAGCAGCTCTGCAGCGCGAAGGTGGCCGATCTGCATCGGCAGCAACAGGCTTGATCCGGCTTCGGGGAGCAGCGCCAGGTTCACGAACGGCAGCTGAAACCGCGTGTTCTCGGCAGCGTACACGAGGTCGCAGTGCAGGAGCATGGTGGTCCCAATACCGACTGCGGGACCGGCCACAGCGGCGACGAGCGGCTTTCGCGCGCGGCTGATGGCGGTGATGAACCGGCCGACCGGCGAGTCATCGCTGACGGGCGGCGACTGTACGAAGTCCTGCAGATCGTTTCCGCTGCTGAAGCTGTCCGGGTGGCCATGGATCAGGACGACTCGCACCGTCGGATCGCGATCCGCGTCCTGCAGCGCCGACGTCATCTGCTCGTACATGCCGAGCGTCAGAGCGTTCCGCTTTTCCGGTCGATTGATCTGCAGCCGCAGAACCGCGCCGTCCCTGCTGGTGAGGATCTCCATGGTCAGGCCCTCGCGGCGGAAAGTTCGGCGTAGGCGATGCCTGTGAGGTTGCCCTGGGCGAACAGGATCGCATGGCTTTGCGACCCATCGAGCCGGGCCGTGTAGACCGAACCGCCGAGATCGGTGAAGAACATCCGATTCCCGGGCACGTCGAGCGCCAGGCCGATCCCTTCCATGAGGTGGGTGAACACGATCTCCGGTCGGACCTTGCCGGCGAGCGCGCCCAACGACGCCCGATTGACGGTGTTGCCCTTCGGCGGGTCGCCCCGATCGGTCCAGTAGAGCATGCGCTGGGCGTGATCGATCTCCAGGTCGATCGGCTCCGGCAGGCGATCGATCCAAACTTCGACGTCCGACCGATCCGCCGCAGTCTGGCCGGCGGGAATCTCGATCCCGGCGCGGAGGATGCGGCCGACGCCGGCGTTGTCGGATCCCTTCTGGGTCCAGTAGATTTGGCTGGCCTGCGGATCGACGGCGATGCCCACGCACCACTTCGTCTGGTCGCCGAGGTCGGCCGCGGGGTCGCCCGAGACCACCAAGGTCTCCACCGCGGAGCCGTCGAGGTCGCAGCGCATCACCCGCATGCCTTCGCGGTCTGACCAGTAGAGCTTGCCGGCAGCCTTCTCGTGGTGGAGCTGCTTGGGCGTATGGGTGACGCCTTGCGGAACGATGGTGATGCGGTTCGAGCCGTCCAGATCGGCGCATTCGATCGTGCCGTCGTCCGCGTCGGGAACGCCCATATTGGTCCAGTAGACGCGCCCGGCGTCGACATCGACGGCCACGCCGTCGGGTATACGGCAATGCGAGGCGATCACCTGCTGGTCCTTGCCGTCCGGCGTCATCGAAAGGACGACGCCGGCGCTCACGTTAAGGACGAAGAGTCGCGCAGTCGTAGCGGCTAGGGTGTCTGCGACGCTCTGCGCCGCGTGGGGGAGGTTCATTTTCGGTCTCCTATGGGCGGACGCTAGGCGGCAGGGTTGCGGCGGCGGCCGGCGATCACCTCGCGATCGGCGAAGGCCGCGATCTGGGCAGCGTCGAAGCCGATCTCGCGGAGGATCTCCTCGTTGTGCTCGCCGAGCTCCGGTGCGCGATGCGCTGATCGCTTGGTCACGCCGCGCACTTCTATCGGGCTGCTCACCGTCGAGGTGAGCTTGCCGCCGGCCCCCTCGAGCGGCACGACGATATTGTTGGCCGCCAGCTGCGGGTCATGGATCACGTCGGCCGGATCGCGGACTACGCCGATGGGGACCCCGGCGGCGTCCAAAACCTCGATCCAGTGCGCCATTGGCTGGCTCGCGAAGACCTCGTCGAGGATCGCCGTGAGCGCGGCGGCGTTGGCCATCTGTTTGGCCGGACCGGCGAAGCGCGGATCGGCCGCCAGATCTGGCCGGGCGATCGCGGTCGTGAAGCCCGCCCATTTGTCCGGTGTCATGACGATGAGGAACCAAGTGTCGTCGGCGGCGCGATAGACGTTGAAGGTGGCGTTCGCCGGCTCCCGCCGATCGTGAGGCGGAAAGAACCTCCCATCCGCCAACGCGGCTTGCACGGGGACGGCGCAGGCCCAGACGCCCTGCGCCAGCAGTGATGTGGTCACGTAGGAGCCCTGACCCGTCCTCTCGCGACGGTAGAGCCCGGTGACAATGGCCGAGAACAGCCCAGTGGCCGTAGCGTGGTCGCCACTGCCCGACACCGGCAGGGTCGGCGACGCGCCCGCGTCGCGAGTCAGCGACAGCAGCCCACTGCGCGCCCAGTAGGCGGTGATGTCGAACCCGGGCAGGTGGGCGTCAGGACCGGCCTCGCCGAAGCCAGTGACGTCGGCGTAGATGAGCCGCGGGTTCCAAGCCTTCACGTCGTCATACTCAAGGCCCAGCTTCTTCCGCGCGGGATGGGGCGTGTTGACGATCAGGACGTCGGCCCATTCGACCAGCCGGCGCACGACCTCTTTGGCCTCCGGCGCTTTGAGGTCCAGCGCCAGGCCGCGCTTGTTGCGGTTGTTCAAGTGCCAGGGATAGTTGTCATCGGCGGCGGGCTCGGGCGGGACCTTGTAGCCGATCCGCCAGGTGTCTCCACCAGGAGGCTCGACCTTGACCACGTCGGCGCCGAAATCCGACAGGATCACCGCCGCGCCGGGGCCGGCGATGAAGCTCGCCAGGTCGACGACCTTCAGGCCGGAAAAGATGTTGTCATCGGGCATGGATTGCTCCGTCTGCGTTCGAGGATGGTGGGTGACGCGCCGTGTCAGCGGCCCTGAAAGCTTGGCGCCCGCTTGGCGAGAAAGGCCGTCGTTCCCTCGGCCTTATCTTCAGTGGAGGCGCAGAGGCCGAACAGCGACGCCTCGAGCATGAGGCCCTGGTCCTGGCTGGACTGCATGCCGACGTTCACCGCCTCCAGCGCGTAGCGCACGGCGATCGGAGCGTTGGCGAAGATCTGCCGCAGCACAGCCTCGGCGCGCGGGATCAGGTCGACCGAAGCGACGACCTCGTTGACCAGGCCAATGCGCCAGGCCTCGCGCGCATCGATCGTCTCGCCGGTGAGAATCAGCTGCAGGGCGCGACCCTTGCCGACGAGCCGCGGCAGCCGCTGGGTGCCGCCGCCGCCTGGTAGCAAGCCGAGCTTCACCTCCGGCTGCCCGAACCGCGCAGTGTCGACGGCTATGCGCATGGTGCAGGCCATCGCGGTCTCGCAGCCGCCACCCAGAGCGAAGCCGTTCACCGCCGCGATCACCGGCTTGCCAAGCGTCTCGATCTGATCGAGCACTTCCTGGCCGTGGCGGCTGGCCTTCTCCGCCTCGCAGGCGGTGACGTGCGCCAACTCGCCGATATCGGCGCCGGCGATGAACGCCTTGTCGCCAGCCCCGGTCAGAATCACGCCAAGGATTGAAGGGTCGGCCTGGGCGTCGCTGAACGCGCCGTGCAGGTCCGTCCAGGTTGGCGTGTTCAGGGCGTTGAGCACCTTGGGACGGTTCAGCGTCACATAGGCGATCCGATTCCGCTTCTCGTAGATCAGGTTCTCGAAGGTCGGGATTGATACAAGCGCGTTCACGCGGGTCATCTCCTGGCTTGCAATGTGGACTGACGGATGACGACGAGGGCGTCAGACGAAGGCGCTGATGCCGGTGATCGCCTTGCCCACGATCAGGTTCTGCATCTGGAAGGTGCCCTCGTAGGAGTAGAGGGCCTCCGCGTCGGCGAAGTAGCGGGCGACGTTGTAGTCGACGACGATGCCGTTGGCGCCGCAGAGCTCGCGCGCCCAGGACACTGTCTCGCGCATGCGCGCAGTACAGAACGACTTGGCGAGCGAGGCGTGGTGGTCGCCGAGCTTGCCCTCGTCGTCCAGCTGCGAGAGGCGAAGCATCATCGTCTGGCAGGCGGTGACATTGCCCAGCATCTTGGCCAGCAGGTCCTGCACCATCTGGAAGGATGCGATCGGCTTGCCGAACTGCTGGCGCTCCTTGGTGTAGGCGAGCGCATGCTCGAAGGCGCCCATCTGGCAGCCCGTCGACATCCAGCCGACCGCATAGCGCGTCATCTTCAACACCTTGGCCGTGTCGCGGAACGAGTTGGCTGACTGCAGGCGGTTGGCCTCGGGGACGCGGCAATCCTTCATCGTGATCAGGCCGTTCTGCACGACCTTGAGCGCGATCTTGTGCTCGATCTTCTCCACGCTGAAGCCGGGTGTCGTCTTGTTCTCGACGATGAAGCCCTTGACCTGCTTATCCGCCTCGTCGCGCGCCCAGATGATGGAAACGTCGCACCACGGGGCGTTGCCGATCCACTTCTTCTGACCGTTGAGGACCCAGGTGTCGCCATCGCGCCTGGCGGTCGTCAGCAGCCCGCCGCCGGAGCCGGAGCCCACCAGTGGTTCGGTCAGGCCGAAGCAGCCGATTTTCTCCATCCGCGCCATCGGCGGCAACCACGTCTGCTTCTGCGCCTCCGAGCCGTCGAGGTAGATCGAGCCCATGGCCAGGCCATCATGCACCCCGAAGAATGTGCCAATCGAGCTGTCCGTGCGCGCCATCTCCATAGCGATGAAGCCGAACAGCTGCTGGCTGCCGCCGCGGCAGCCATAGCCTTCGAGGCCCAGCCCGCCGATGCTCAACTCACGGAAGGCCGGCAGCAGCTCGAAGGGGAACGCATCGTCCGCCCAGTACTTGTTGATGATCGGCGCGACCTTGGTCTCCATGAACGTCCGGACGGCCTTCAGCGTGGCGAGCTCGTCGGGCGCCAGCGTTTCGGTGATCTCATAGAAATCGCTTACTGGGACGGCGTCGGTCTTGGGCGGTTGCGAAAGGTCGTTCATGGTTGGGTCCTCTGCAGGGCGTCGGCACAGCCCGATCGGCCCGCAGAAGATCGTTCGAGAGCGTCCCCGAGTTCTTGCTTGAACGGATCGGCGGTTGACCAATCCGGTCGGGCTGGCGTCTCGCGGCGCCCTCGCAGGCGGGTTTTGTGACGTCGGCGGCGCGTCTTGTACGTTTCGCGCATTAAGGGATGCGCGAAAACGCCAAGCGGGTTCCGACATCGCCGCCAAAGGCCTAATATCTGGCCTGAGCAGATGGAGATCCAACATGTCTGAGGTTGGAGCCTTGAGCGAGCGGCTCGTGTCGCTCCTGGGCCTGCAGCGGCGACCGGCCCAGTTGACCGGCGCGCTCGGAAAGGCCGGTATCATGATTGCGAAGATCCGTGAGGACGATCCGCAATATGAGATGACCAACCCGGTGCCAGAGGACGACGCCTATTGCGTCGGCCTAACCCCCCGTGACAACACCGACTTTCGCTTCCGGGAAGACGGCCGAGACGCCCCTGCGACCTTCCACAAGGCCGGCGACACGGTGTTCTTCGACCTTCGGCGCAACCCGCGCTTTCTCAAGAACGCCCCCCTTGGGTCGATCGCGTTCTATCTCCCGCGTTCAGCCTTCGATGAGATCGCCGACGACGCGAGCGCCTATCGGATCGGAGAGCTGCGGTGTCCGCACGGCCAGGGCATGGCTGACCCCACCATCCGCAACCTTGGCCTCAGCCTCGTCAGCGGGTTTGACCGCCCCCACGAGGTGAGCCGCATCTTCCTCGAGCACGTCAGCTTCGCCGTCTGCGCTCACATCGCCCAGGCCTATGGCGGAATGCGGCCGAACTCCATGGGCCGCCGTGGCGGCCTGGCGGCGTGGCAAGAGCGCCGTGCGAAGGACCTCCTGGCCGCCAATCTGGATGGCGCGATCGCGCTGGCCGAGATCGCGCGGGAATGCCAGCTTTCCATCGGCCACTTCTCACGCGCGTTCCGCCAATCCATGGGCGTCGCGCCGCATCGCTGGCTGATGAACCGGCGGGTGGAGCTCGCAAAGGATCTGATGCGGGACCGAAAGTCCTCGCTGTCGCAGATCGCCCTGCGCTGCGGCTTTGCCGACCAGAGCCACTTCACCCGGGTGTTCACCCGGCGGGCGGGCGTCAGCCCGGGCGCATGGCGACGCGGCGTAGCGGCCTAACGAGGGTGGCGCAGCGTGTCAGCGCATCGAACATGGTAGGTTAGCCCGCGACAGGTCCGGCCTTTCGCGGCCATTTCGTCATCGCTGCATCTGCATCAGCTGGTCCATCGGAACCATGTGCGCGTTGAGTTGCGCCATGATCCAGAGCGAGCCGATCACCACTAGGCTGATGATCAGGAGCGTCAGGAGCAGCGCGAGGATGTTGGTCTTCTGCGCCGGCGCGGTCGTGATGTGCAGGAAGAAGATGAGGTGCACGATCATTTGGGCGATCGCCAGCACCACCAGGGCCGCGACGAGGCTCGCCGGCGTGAGCCAATGGTTGGCCGCCAGGACGAACGAGGCGGCGGTCAGTCCCGCGGCGATCGCAAACCCCACGGCATAGGTCGGCCAGCGCCCGGTCGAGCCGCGGGTGTCCGTGCCCGGAGTGCGCAGATGTGTTGGGGTCGAAATGACGGTCTCGGTCACGGTTGGATTCCCAGGAGGTAGACGAAGGTGAAGATGGCGATCCAGACGACGTCGAGGACGTGCCAGAAGAGCGAGAAGCAGAAGAGCCGACGGAAATAGCTCTCGGAGAGCCCCATGGTGGTCACATGGATCAGGAGCACGCCGATCCAGATGAGCCCCACGGTGATATGAAGACCGTGAGCGCCCACCAGGGCGAAGAAGGCCGACAGGAACGCGCTGCGATCGGGACCCGCGCCGGCCGCCATCATCCCGGCGAACTCGCGGATCTCCAGGCCGAGGAAGCCCGCGCCCAGAGCGAAGACGACGCAGAGCAGGGCGGCGAGCTCGCGCGGCCGGCGCGCCTCGGCGGCCTGCATCGCCAGGCCGCAGACGAAGCTGCTGGTGAGCAGGCACGCCGTCTCCAGCCCGACGGTCTTCAGCTCGAACAGGTCGCGCGCCGTGGGACCGCCTGCCGTCGCTGTCTTCAGGACGGCGAAGGTGGCGAACAGCGCCGAGAACAGGATCGCATCGCTGAGGAGGTAGACATAGAAGCCAAAGCCGGTGACCCCCAGCTTCGTGGCGGGGTGGTATCGCTCGGGGGCGCGCTCGCTCGCGGGGGTGATCGAAACGTCGGTCATGGGCGGCGCCTCTAGTTTCTAACGCGGAAGACGGTGGCGAGATGGTCGAGCCGGGCGACCTCGGCTGCGGGGATGCAGACCTCCCCGTGTTCACGCCACGACGAGGCGATCAGCGCGCCGATGCCACCGACCAGGCCCAGGACCGCGAGCCACCAGATGTGCCAGACCAGCGCGAAGCCGCCGACCGAGGCGCACGCCGCCAGGACAAAGCCGACCGGGGAGTTTTTGGGCAGCCAGATGTCCTCGTAGGCCGATCGCCCAGGCGAAAGTCCTGCCGACTTGCTCGTCCAGTAGGCGTCGAGGCCCTCCACCGCCGGCAGCAGTGGGAAGTTGAAGGCCGGCGGCGGCGAAGACAGCGACCATTCCAGCGTGCGGCCGTCCCAGGGATCGCCGGTGAGGTCGCGTCGCTCCCGCCAAGTGCGGATGCTCACCACGAGCTGCAGGATCTGCAAGCCGATGCCGCCGAGGATCAGGAACGCCCCGGCGCAGGCGATCAGGATGTAAGGGTCCCAGGCCGGATTGTCGTAGTGGTTTATCCGGCGCGTCATACCGAGAAAGCCCAGCACATACAGCGGCATGAACGCGAGATAGAAGCCGACGAACCAGCACCAGAACGCCGCCTTGCCCAGGCGCGGCTCGAGCGTGAACCCGAACACCTTGGGGAACCAGTAAGTCATGCCGGCGAAGCAGCCGAACAGCACGCCGCCGATGATCACGTTGTGGAAGTGAGCGATCAGAAACAGTGAGTTGTGCAGCAGGAAGTCGTTCGACGGAACCGCCATCAGCACGCCGGTCATCCCGCCGATAACGAAGGTGATCATGAAGCCGATGGTCCAGAGCACCGGCGGCTCGAAGCGGATGCGGCCGCCATACATGGTGAAGAGCCAGTTGAAGACCTTCACCCCCGTGGGCACGGCGATGATCATGGTGGCGATGCCGAAGAAGGCGTTCACGTTGGCGCCGGCGCCCATGGTGAAGAAGTGATGCAGCCAGACGACGAAGGCCAGGACCGTGATGACCATGGTGGCCGCCACCATCGAGCGGTACCCGAACAAGGGCTTGCCCGAGAAGGTCGCGATGACCTCGGAGAACACGCCGAACGCCGGCAAGATCAGGATGTAAACTTCCGGATGGCCCCATCCCCAGATGAGGTTGATGAACAGCATCGGGTTGCCGCCGGCGTCGTTGGTGAAAAAGTGGAAACCCGCGTAGCGATCGAGCATCAGCAACGCGAAGGTCACCGTCAGGATCGGGAAGGCGGCGACGATCAGCAGGTTCGAGCCGAGCGCTGTCCAGGTGAAGACCGGCATCATCCCCAGCTCCATGCCGGGCGCGCGCATCTTCAGGATGGTGGTGATCAGGTTGACGCCTGAAAGCAGCGTCCCGATCCCGGAGATCTGCAAGGCGACCAGATAGTAGTCCACGCCGACGCCGGGACTGAACGGCAGTTCGGAGAGTGGCGGATAGGCCAGCCATCCCGTGCGCGCGAACTCGCCAACGCCGAGCGCAATGTTCGGCAAGAGCGCGCCGGCCGCGGTCAGCCAGAAGCTGATCGAGTTGAGCACCGGGAAGGCCACATCCCGCGCCCCGATCTGCAACGGCACGACGATATTCATCAGGCCGACCACGAAGGGCATGGCCACGAAGAAGATCATGATCGTGCCGTGAGCGGAGAATACCTGGTCGTAGTGTTCGGGCGGCAGGTACCCGGCGTGACCGCCGCCGGCGAGCGCCAACTGGGTGCGCATCATCAATGCGTCGGAGAAACCGCGGAGCAGCATCACCAGCGCAAGCAGGATGTACATGACGCCGATGCGCTTGTGATCGACGGAGGTGATCCACTCCACCCAGAGCCACCGCCACCGATGCAGGTAGGTGATGAGGCCCAGTACGGCCGCGCCCACCATAAGGATTCCAAGGCAGGTCCCCATGATGATCGGCTGGTCGAAGGGGATATCGTGCAGAGTGAGCTTGCCGAACATCAGGAGGTCCCCTGGACGCGCCGAACGGCGCACATGACACCGTTCATCGCCGACATGGGGCGACGTGCGGACGAAGTGGCCACGGCCACGGCGTGATCGAAGAGGCACGGTTCGACGGCGCCGAAGCGCGTCGCGGCCGCGGTCGCGTGGGTGGCGGCCAGGCGGTCATAGGCCGCGTTGTCGAGGCGGCCGGGCGAGGCTTTGGCCGCAGCGATCCAGTTGGCGAACCCCGCCGCGTCGGTGGCGCGGACGGTGAACCGCATGTCCGAAAAGCCATCGCCGCTGAACTGTGCCGACAGACCCCGGTAGGCGCCCGGACGGTCCGCCTGCAACGACAGGCGCGTCCGCATGCCAGCCATGGTGTAGATTTGGCTGCCGAGCTGCGGCACGAAGAACGAGTTCATCACCGTGCCCGAGGTCAGCTCAAAGTCGACCGGCGCCCCCACCGGGACCGCCAGTTCGTTGATGCTGGCCACCCCGTAGTCCGGGTAGACGAACAGCCATTTCCAATCGAGCGAGACGACCTCGACACGCAGGGGTTTCTTCGGGGACTGCAGGGGGCGGTAGGGATCGAGATCGTGCGCCCCGCTCCAGGCCAGGGTGGCGAGGAACAAGATCAGCAGCAGCGGCACGATCCAGACGCTGAACTCGACCTTTCCAGAGTAACTCCAGTCCGGCCGATAGGTCGCCCGCCGGTTGGACGCGCGGAACCACCATGCAAAGCCCAGGGTCATCAGGATGACGGGGACGACCACCAGCATCATCGCCCCAAAGGTTTCCCAGAGGATCTGGTCCTCGGCCCCACCGACAGGACCGGCAGGCGCCAGGACACCCTCGCGGCAGCCGCCGAGGCCGGCGGAGACCGACAGAATTATGGTGGCGCATCGGACGGCGCGAAGGCCTTTCGGGAAGTGGCGCACGACCTGTTGCCTCCGCGACGCTGTGTCGGCTCATCTCGAGGGACTATGCGCGGCCCGGCGGCGGGCCTCTTGGCCGAAGGCGCTTTTCTTTGTCTGGAGATTGCACGACCTGCTGAACCGCCCCGGGGGCTGACGCAGCCGAAACGCAAGCCGCGCCGCGGGGGTCCCGCGGCGCGGCGCCGTGATCGTCGGCGGCAATTGGCGCTACGTGTTTTCCTTGATCATCTCGAGCACATCGCCGCCCTTGCCCTGAAGCACGGCGCGAGCCGCGTAAAGCGCCATGCCTATGGCGGGGCCGGCTTCCACCGCGGGAGGCGTCACCAGCTCCATCGGCTCCACCTTGATGTGCAACAGCGCCGGACCTGGCTCAGCCAGCCAGGCGCGGACCCCGGCCTCGAGTTCGCCCGCGTTTTCGACTATCGCGCCCCAAAGGCCCATGGCCCTGGCGACGGCGCCGAAGTCCGGGTTCTTCAGATCGGTGTAGAGGTTCACCATGCCCTCGGCCTTCTGCTCAATCTCCACAAAGCCGAGCTTGCCGTTGTCAAACACCGCGATCTTGATCGGCAGCTCCTCCTGGACGGCGGTGAGCAGGTCGCCGAGCAGCATGCTGAAGCCGCCGTCCCCGCAAAGCGCGATCACCTGCCGACCCGGCTGCGCCTTCTGAAGGCCCAAGGCGGAGGCCATGCCCGACGCCATGGTCCCGTGGAGCAAGCTGGCGAATGTTCGGCGCTTTTCCGTGGAAGTGATGTGCCGAAGCATCCAGACCGCTGGTGTCCCATCGTCAGCCACGAACAGCGCGTCGTCCGCGGCGATCCGATTCACGACCGAGGCCACGAGCTTGCCGGGAATGGCGCCGCCGGCCCCCGGCTCGGCGGCCTTCGCTTCGCTAGCCGTGATCACTGTCCGATGGCGTTGAAGCGCGTGCTCGTAGAACTTTCCGCTCAGCCTTGGCGTGAGACGCGGCAAAAGCGCTTCGAGCGTGGGTGCGATATCCCCTGTCACGCCAAGGGAAACCGGGTGGCGCTGGCCCAGGTGCGTCGGCTCGTGATCTATTTGAACGATGGTCGCCTTCTCGGGGTAGAATTGCCGCCACGCGAAATCGGCCCCCGCCATCAGCAGCGTGTCGCAGTCGCGCAGCGCGTGGTAGGCGGCTTCGTTCCCCAACAGCCCGGTCATGCCGATATTGTGGGGGTTGTCGTACTCCAGAAAGTCCTTGGCGCGGGAGGTGTGAGCGATCGGGGCTTGCAGGCGGTCAGCGACGGCAAGGATCTGATCGCGCGCGTACTGGCACCCGGCCCCGCCGTAGATCGCGATCCTGTCGCCCTGGTTCAACAAGGCCGCCATCTGGTCGAGCTCGGCGTCGTTCGGGCGGATCACTGGGCGCGAGGCCTGCACCTTGAATGGGGTCAGATCGTGCATCTGCGCCTTGGCGATATCGACCGGGATGATCAGGACAGCCGGGCCACGCTTGGCGATCGCAGTCTGGCAGGCGAGGACTGTTTTCCGCAGCGCCTGCTCCGGCGTGTAGATCATGTCGCAGAATACGGAGCAGTCCTGGAAGACCGACTTGAAGTCGACCTCCTGGATGAAATGGAAGCCCAGCTCGGCCGTGACCACCTGGGTCGCCAGCAGAATGACCGGCGCGCGGTTCCGATAGGCCTCGTAGAGGCCGTTGATGAAGTGCAGGGACCCTGGCCCACAGGTCCCGGCCATGGCTGTCAGGCGCTCCATCAGCAGGGCCTCCGCCTGGGCGGCGAACGCGCCGGCTTCTTCGTGCCGCATGTGCACCCAGTCGATGTTGCTGTGGTGGATGCACTCGGCGATGACGTTCAGGGTGTCGCCGACGATTCCGTAGCAGTTGCGGACCCCGGCCGCTTGAAGGGTGTCCACTATGACTCGGGCGACTTTCTGACTCATGTGACTAGCTCCTTTGGGTGATGCAGGTGGCGGGCGGGCGCGCTAGCGTCTGTCGGGACAGAGCTTTTCGCCCCTTGCGCAGGCGCAAGTTCGTGGCTCGGCGGGCGGCTTGTTCTTTCACGGAATGACCGAAACTTGATCGAAGCCGGCGCAATCCGATCCGGCTGGGGTCCGTTCCGGTTGCTCAGGTGGCCAATCGTTCGGGCGCGGACGTCGCGGCCGCTCCAGCGATCGGAGCGTGTGGCAGCGTCCAAACGTACCAAGGCGGCCCTTAACCGACAAGATCGGCGCGCGTGATCGAGCCATTGTGGCGCTGTGCCCGGCCAAGCCGTCCAGGAGTTCAATCATGAAGGTTGAGGCGATATCCGCGCGGGACGCGTCCTTCGGGGCGGCGCCCCTGCTGCTCGTGGGCGAGATCTCACATCGCGTGCTGAACGAGTACGCCCACGCGATCGCGACGCTCGCGATCGCCCGGGCCGAAACCACCGATCTCACAGCCCGTAGCGCGCTGGCGGCGGCGGAGCGTCGCCTTCTCGCCCACGCCGCCGTGCACCGCGCGCTCCGGCCGCCGCCCACCAGCCAGCACTACGACCTTGGAACCTACCTTGCCGAGGTCTGCAGCGCCTTGTCGTGCGCGACCCTTCGGGATCGCGGCGTGCGCCTGACGTTGATTCCGGGAGATGTATCGCTCGCGGCGGACCTTTGCTGGCGCGTGGCGTTGATTGTCGCCGAACTCGTGAATAACGCCGTGCGACACGCGTTCTGCAGCGACGGCGGATGGGTGCTCGTCGAAGTCGGCGTTGACGGCCCGTTCATCTGCTGCCGGGTGAGCGACGATGGCCGGCCCGCCTGCGCCGACCCCTCGCCAGGTCTCGGCCGAAACATCGTCGAGTGTCTCGTCCAGACGCTCGGCGGCGCGATCCAGTGGCGCTTCGAACCCACCGGGACAAGCGCGGTCCTGCGGATACCCGCCGATCCAAGGACGCTCGACTAAAGACGCCGCAAACCGTTGTGGGAGGTCCGCTTGTCCTATCCCGATCCGCTGATCGACCGTCTTCTCACGGCGGAGAACACCGCGCTCCTGATCTTGGACTTTCAGCCCGTGCAAATCCGCTCCGTGATGACGATCGATCAGGAGCGACTCGTCGAGAACGCCGCCATGCTGTGCCGCGCGGCCAGATTGTTCCGACTGCCGGTGATCCTCTCGACGCTGAAACTGAGCGACGACGCTGGTCCGCCCACCGTCCCCCAGGTCACAGAGATCGTGCCGGATGCGCCTCAGATCGTCCGTACGACCCTCAATCCGTGGGAGGATGATCGCTTCCTTGATGCCGTGGTCGCCACGGGCCGCCGCAAGCTGGCCTTCGCGGCCCTGTGGAGTGAGGTGGTCCTAAGCTTCGCCGTCCTTTCCGCCATCCAGGACGGCTACGAAGCCTATACGGTCATCGACGCCATCGGCGGCACGTCCGACCTGACGCACGCCGCTGCGCTCAGTCGGATGTCGGAAGCGGGCGCAAACCAGACCAGCTGCGTGCAGCTGATCTGCGAGCTTCAGCGCGACTGCGGCCGAACAGCGACGGTCGACGAGTTCCTCAGGCTTCTCTCCGCGATCAAGGGGCCCAGGCCATCGGGCGCATAGGAGCTTAGTTGGACATGTACTTGCGCCATGCGCCGGGACTTAGACCCACGCGTTGCGTGAAGACGCGGGTGAAGTGGCTCTGATCGGCGAAGCCGCAGCCCAGGGCGATCATTGCGAGCGGCGCCTCACGCCGCCGCAGCATCGCCTTGGCCGCTTCGATACGCATATCCAGCAGCCAGGCGTGGGGCGAAAGCCCGGTCGATCTGCGGAACGCCCGCGAGAAATGGCTGACCGACAATCCGCAGGTGCGGGCGATCTCGTTGAGCGGTGTGGCGCCCGTGAGATCGCCGGCGAGCATGTCCTTGGAACGCTTCTCCTGCCAGGGCGCGAGACCGCCCTGGATCGGCCTGCAATAGGGCTGCATGCCACCGTAGGTCTGGGCGGTGTGGGCGGCGAGCGCCAAGGTCAGGTGGTCAGCGAACAGGCGGCTGACTGCATCAGGCGTCCGCAGCGCCGGCAGCATCGACAGGCCGAGATGCTTGATGGTGTCATCGCGGACGGCCACGCCTGGATCGTAGCGAAGCTCCTCGATGCGCGGAACATTAGCCTGGTCCGCCAGGGCGTGGAACGCTGCCCGCGGCAGGTACCAGAAAAGGAAGTGGATAGGATTGTCGATAAGTACGAGCGGTTCGCGCCTCAGGTCGTGTAGCGTCACTTCGCCCGCCCGGCGGGAAAAGGCCGAAATCTCATGGCCGTCCTCCCAATAGGCGCTGTTGGGGATGTCCCGGAGCATGAGGCAGATCATATATGCGTCTTCACGCGGAATCGGGT
The DNA here is from genome assembly GCA_036494815.1 of Caulobacteraceae bacterium. GTDB lineage: Bacteria > Pseudomonadota > Alphaproteobacteria > Caulobacterales > Caulobacteraceae > Poindextera. Next base: position 59,304 of record DASXNV010000100.1, on the reverse strand, counting down.
CGGATAGCCGTCCGTGGGGCCGGTCCACACGGATTTCGGTGACCGCAATCTCAGCGCTCTGCAGCGAACGGGTGACGATGCAAGGGGCATCGTCGATGCCGAACTTTGCACCTAGGCGTCGCCCGTAAGCAACGTCGGCGCGGCCAGTAGCAGGGGACGCGGTCATCTCTTCAGCCTGCATTCGACTGGATCGGCGACTCGGCCGGCGCGTGTTCGCGTTTGCATGCAGCACCTCGTCGATTTGGAGGACAACAGTCTCCGTCTTGCTCACTCTGCGACGCCAACGTTAGACACCGGCGATCAGAAAAAAGGCGGCTGGTCGGTGGACGCCGGTCTTGGGTCTAGGGCCGCGCGGTTTCCTCGTCAGGTTAAAACGGGTAAAAAGTGCGGATGATCTCGGCGCCGTAACCATGGATGGACGGGCGATCTTATTCGGGCCGTTCAGGCTCCATACAGAGCAGCGCCTGCTGCTCGAAGGCGACAGCCCCGTGCGGCTCGGCAGCCGCGCCTTCGATATTTTGGCCGCCCTGGTGGAACGCGCCGGTGAGGTGGTCGACAAAGACCAGCTGATCGCCCGGGCCTGGCCGCAGACCTTCGTCGAGGACTCGAACCTCAAAATCCAGATGAGCGCGTTGCGCCGCGCCCTTGGCGACGGCCAAGTCGGCCATCGCTACATCGTCACGGTTCCGGGGCGCGGCTACAATTTCGTAGCCCCGGTAAGACGCGATGAGACGTTGCGCGACGCTTCGGCGCCGCCGGCTCCTTCTACGACGCCGCACAACCTGCCGTTCGCGGTAACGCGCACGATCGGCCGCGACGACCCGGTGGCGGCGCTGGTTGCGCGGCTATCGCGCGAGCGTCTGGTGACGATCGTCGGAGCCGGCGGGATCGGCAAGACCACGGTCGCCCTCGCTGTCGCCGAGAGCATGATGGCCAGCTATGAACACGGCGTCTGGCTGGTTGATTTGGCGCGGCTCGCAGACCCGCGCCTGGTTCCCAGCGCGGTGGCGACAGTGCTTGGCCTGGAAATCCGCACAACAAATCCACTTCACGGCTTGGCTGCCGCCGTCAGGGACAGGCGGATGTTGCTGCTGCTCGATAACTGCGAACACGTCATTGATGCGGCGGCTGGTTTGGCTGAGGCCATTCTCGGCGGAGCGCGGGGCGTGAGCATCCTGGCGACGAGCCGAGAACCGCTCGCCGTGGCGGGTGAAGGCGAGTACCGCCTTGCGCCGCTCGGCGTTCCCAAAGCGTCGCCCAGGCTAACCGCCGCGGAGGCGGCGCCCTTCCCGGCCGTTCAGCTGTTCGTCGAACGTGTAAACGCGATCGTCGAAGACTTCGCGCTGACCGATGCCAACGCCCCGGCGGTCGCCGAGATCTGTCGCAGGCTCGACGGTTTGCCGCTGGCCATCGAGTTCGCCGCGCCGCGCGTGGAGGTGCTGGGCGTCGAAGGCCTCGCGGCCCGCCTGGATGACAGCCTCCAGCTGTTGGGCGCGCGACGCCGTACGACCGCGCCGCGGCAACGGACAATGCGAGCCGTGATCGATTGGAGCTATGGTCTGCTGAGCGCCGACGAGCAGGCGTTCTTCCGGGCTCTTGGGATTTTTCAGGGCGTCATCTCCGTCGAGGCAGCCGCATTCGTGGCCATGAACGGAGCAGACCCCTGCGATACGATAGACCGTCTGGCCGATCTGGTGGCGAAATCGTTGGTTGTTGCGGACGTCAGCGGCCCCCAACCGCGGTTCCGGCTGCTCGACACCACCCGGGCCCATGCGATCGAAAAGCTGGGGTCCTGCGGCGAGCGCGCGTGGATGGCGCGCCGCCATGCCGCGTATTACCTCAACCACCTAAAGCACGCTGGCGCTGACGCGCCGTTGCGGTCGACGGCCGAATGGCTCTCCGACTATGCGGTCGAAATTGACAATGTCCGTTCGGCGCTCGACTGGGCGTTTTCCCCAACTGGCGAGGGATCGCTTGGGGTCTCCCTGACCGCCGCCGCGGTCCCTTTGTGGCTGCGACTGTCGCTGCTTGAAGAGTGCGGGAGTCGCGCAAGGCAGGCGCTTCGGGCTTTGGCGACTCTAGGTGCGCCGGACTCGCGCGAGGAAATGGTCCTTCGTACGGCGCTGGGAGCATCGCTACCCGACCCGCCTGACATGGCCGCCGCCTTTACGAGGGTGCTCGAGATTGCCGAGGCCCTTGAGGACCCCGAGTACCAATTGCGTGCCCTGCGGGGCCTGTACTTTCACAACGTCACCACAAACCAGTTCCGCGCCGCCCTGGCGCTTGCTCAGAGGTTTCAAAACCTCGCCACGAGCAGGGCGAATCAGAGCGATCTACTGGTTGGCGAGCGCATGCTCAGCGCGGTCACGTATATTCTGGGCGACCTGGTTGGGGCGCGGCGTCATCTGGAGCAACTGCTCGCCCACTACGCGACCACCGATCTTGGGCAGGCCGCGGTTAGTTTCGACGATGTCGTTCGCTTCCACCATGACGGACAGGTCGAGACCTGCCTCTTCCTATCGGGTGTGTTGTGGCTCCAGGGGTTTTCGCATCAGGCCCTTCGGATGGCCGAAAGGAGTCTGGCGGCGGCCGAAGCCATCGGCCACGTAACGTCTCAGTGTCTCGCATTGGCTCTGGGGACAGCTCAGCTAGCATTTTGGACAGGCGATCTCAGCGCCGCCGCCGACTACACAAGAGAGCTGGCTGATCTTTCGGCCAGAAATGGCCTCTCGCATTGGGCTGCGTATGGCGCCAGGTACCGAAGAGTAATCGCACTCAAGGGCGGCAATGTCGGCGGCTTCGAGGGAATCGCCCCCCCTGACGCTTATGTGGGCAACCTCAGCAGCTGTACGGAGCTTGCGGAAGCCTTGGCGAAGGCGGGGAGAAGCGCCGAAGGGCTCGCCGTGCTCGATGATTTCGAGGCTCAGTCGCCCGAGCTCGGCGCCTTTACATCAGAGTTCTTGCGCGTACGCGGCGAACTCTTGCTATTGCAGACCACCCCCGCCGACACGAAACTGTCGGAGGACTTCTTCAGGCAGGCCCTGAATGTTGCACGTCAGCACGGGGCCCTTTCATTGGAACTGCGCGCCGCGGCGAGCCTCGCCCGCCTGCTGCGCGATCAAGGCCGTCAGGGCGAGGCCGTCGCCGGCCTGCGGCCGATCTATGAGCGCTTCACGGAGGGGTTTGACACCGCCGATCTGATCGCGGCGAAACACCTTCTGGACGAGTTGAATGACGCTCGCCGTCTCACGCGTCGCCATGATCTACAGCTTCGCTCGGGGTGCTAGGGAATGCTCACAGTTTGAGGGAGACCCAAATTCCTCCCATCTCCCGAGTGGCGGGATCTTGTTTGACATTTAGTCGGAAATGTATTTGCGCCATGCGCCGGGGCTCAGACCCACGCGTCGGGTGAAGACGCGGGTGAAATGGCTCTGGTCGGCGAAGCCACAGCCCAGGGCGATCATTGCGAGCGGCGCTTCACGCCGTCGCAGCATCGCCTTGGCCGCTTCGATACGCATATCCAGCAGCCAGGCGTGGGGCGAAAACCCGGTCGATCTGCGGAACGCCCGCGAGAAGTGGCTGACTGATAATCCGCAGATGCGGGCGATCTCGTTGAGCGGTGTGGCGCCTGTGAGATCGCCGGCGAGCATCTCCTTGGAACGCTTCTCCTGCCAGGGGGCAAGACCGCCCTGGACAGGCCTGGAATTGGGCTGCATGCCGCCGTAGGTCTGGGCGACGTGGGCCGCCATAGCCAAGGTCAGATGGTCCATGAACAGCCGGCTCACCTGCTCGGGCGCCGCCAGCGCGGGAAGCATCGACAGGCCGAGGTTCTTGACAGTCTCATCCAGCACGCCGATGCCCGGCTCGTATCGGAGTTCCCCGACGCGCGGCACATTGGCGTCATCGGCCAGGGCGTCCAGCGCGGTCTGCGGCAGATAGAGCAGGAGAGAGTGCAGGGGCTTGTCGACCAGCACCTGCGGGCTTCGTCGCAGGTCGTGGATCAGGCACTCGCCGGCTCGTATCGAGTTCATGGCCGCCTGACGGCCGTCCTCCCAATACGATGTGTCGGGCAGGTCGCGCAGGACGAGCGACAACGCGTAGGCGTCTTCGCGAGCGATGGGGTCCGAAAGCCGGCCGAGCGGCTTGTCGGTACGCAAATCCGTGACGGCGATCTCAGCGCTCTGCAGCGAACGAGTGACGATACAAGGGAGATCTTCGACTCCGAACTTCTCACCCAGCCGTCGCCCGTAGGCGTCATCAACGTGGCGGCTGGCGGCGGACGACGTCATCTCCCCTGCCCGCCACGGCTGTCGCGCCCACATTTGACTGGATCGGCGACTCGGCCGGCGCGTGTTCGCGTTTGCATGCAGCACCTCATCGGTCGGGAGGGCGACAGTCTCCATCTTGCGCGTGGGCGGCCAAGGTCAGGAACGGCCGTAAGGCTGGTTCGAACCGGCCAAAAGCGCCACGCAGATCGCGTCTGGACCTGACCCGCCGGCGGGCCAGTCCGGTGGGAGAGCCCGTCAGGGCGTTCTGCGGCGGCGGCGGCGCAGCCCGATAGGTCCAATGCCCGGGTCTGGCCGCGCCATTTCCAGGTCGGATCCGGACCCTGGCGATCCTGCCGCCGGGGCGGCGGCCTCGGGGCCGCCAGCCTGTCGGAAGTGCTGAGGCGTTGCAGACGTCCACCGCCGGAAGGCGCGGCGGAAATTCGCAGCGTCGTTGAAGCCGAGGGCGAACGCGACGTCTTCGACCGTCATGTGGGTGTCGCGCAGATACTTGATCGCCACCTCCCGGCGCAGGTCGTCGATGATCTGGCGGTAGGAGGTACCCCTGTCGGCGAGCCGCCGGCGCAACGTGCGAACGCTCACCCCGAGTTCGCCCGCGATGTCCTTGAGGCTCATGTCCCGCATGAGGCGGCTCAGGAGCAGCTGGCGGACGCCGCCGACAATGCCGGCGAATCGCTGCAGTTCATCGAGGAGTCGGTCGCAGATCTCTCGGACCTGCGAATAGGTCACAGCGTTGCCGAGTCCCGGGCGACGGTCGAGCCAGTCGGCGTCGAACACCAGTTGGTTCCTCGGTTGACCGAACCGGACCGACGTCCCGAGGGCCTGAGCGTAGCCGTCCGGATCGGGCGGAGGCTGGAAGGTCACCCGCAACTCACGCGGCGCAAATTCAGGTCCCATCACGTCCCGATGGAGGGAAGTATGGATCCCGAAATACAGCTCCACGACATGACGATAGAGGATCGGGTCGATCTGGGGATGCTGCTTCGGGGTGATCGTCCAGACGCCGGCGCCTTCCTCTTCAGCGAACGCGTGGTCGATGAGCGGCGCGCCGAGCTGGTGGTATTTCTCGGCGAACCGCATCGTCTGGCGGAAGTCCATGCTGCTGAGCATGGCGAAGCCGTACATGCCGTAGGCCGGCATGTGGAACCGCAGCCCGGTGCGGTAGGCGAACATCGGGTCAGGCGAAAGGCGGATGGCGTTCCGGCAGCAGGCTATGACCTGGGTCAGGCTCACCCGCGTCGCCGGATCGGCGACCTCGTGTTCCGACAGCCCAACCCCTGCGAGGACCCCGTCCGTTGGAACCCCTTCGCAGGCCAATGCCTCCAGCAGAACCGCGATCTTCTGGGGGGGATAGATCCTGTCGTCGGCTCCGTGCGCCTGTATGGCGGGCCGCCGCCTCAGACCCGCGTCGGGGCGACGGATGACGGGCGAAGTTCTGACCGAGATCGGCATTTTAGGATGCTCCTCGGCGGACGCGATGCGCCGCCCTTGGAAGGACATTCCACGCTGACACAGGCCCGGGTGCAGCGGACCCGACCGTAGCATAGTCAGCCTTCCGGCGGCGCCTCAACGCTGCCGCCCGTCAATTTGCTGGGCCATGCGAAAAAGCAGCATTTCCGAACAACGGCGTTACCGACCGCTTGCCGATCGAAGGCTCCATCCCGGAACGGCGGAGTTGAACCGGCTTTGGGCCACGATGGTCTTGTTTCGCTCTCAACCGGCATCGTCGGGCCGCCTCTGATCGGCTGGAAAGGCCGCGCCGGTCATGGCGCCCGCAGGCGCAAGGCTGGCGAGCTCGTCGACCTCGCCAGGGTTCAACTGAAGATCTACTGCGCCGATGGCTTCCGCCAGGCGCGTTGTACTGCGCGCGCCGATGAGGGGGACGATGTCTCCGCCCTGGGCGGCGACCCAGGCGATCGCCGCTTGGGCCGGCGTCGCGCCCAAGGCACGCCCCGCGCCGCGCAGTCGCGCGGCGAGCTCGAGATTGGCTCGAAGACTGTCGCCCTGAAATCGCGGACTGAACCGCCTGTGGTCACGGACAGATCCGGTCGCGTCGAGATGGCCGCCGAGGAGCCCGCGGGCGAGGACGCCGTAGGCCGTTATCGCGACGCCGAGATCGCGGCACAGGCTCAGGAGCTCGCCCTCGAGGCGCCGCTCGATGAGCGAATATTCGATCTGCAGGTCAACGATCGGATGGACGGCCACTGCGCGCCGGATGGTTTCGGGGCCGACTTCGGAGAGGGCGATGTGGCGGATATAGCCCGCCCCTACGAGCTCTGCGATGGCGCCGATCGTGTCTTCGATCGGAACTGCTGGATCCAGCCGCGCCGGCCGATAGATGTCGATGTAGTCCACGCCGAGACGCTTGAGCGAATAGGCGAGGAAGTTGCGGATCGCGGCGGGGCGATTGTCCAAGCCATTCAGGCCACCGTCCGGATCGCGCAGGACGCCGAACTTGACGCTGAGGATCGCCTGGTCTCGCCGCCGCCCCTTGAGCGCCTCGCCGACCAGCATTTCGTTGTGGCCCGAACCGTAGAAATCGCCCGTATCCAACAGATTGATCCCGGCGTCGATCGCCGCCTGGATCGTGGCGATGCTCTCTTCGCGATCATCTGGCCGGGGCGGGCCATAGCCATCCGACAAGCCCAGGCAACCAAGGCCGATCGCCGAAACTCGGGGGCCGGTCGCGCCGAGTTGGCGATACTGCATCGACGGCTCCTTTCAAGCTCGGCGCGACGGGCGCAAGGCGTGGTGCGAGCGTCGCTACTGAGCCAGATAGCCGCCATCGACGATCAATTCGCTGCCGGTGACGAAGCTCGATTCATCCGACGCCAGAAAGAGCACCCCGCTTGCGATTTCACGAGGTTGGGCCATGCGGCCGAGCGGCGTGGCCTTGACGATCGCCGCGGTGGCTTCAGCCGATTGATCCACCAAGACAGGCGTTGTGGCCGTGATACCGGGGTGGATCGAGTTCACCCGCACATTGTCTGGCGCATAGGTCACTGCTGCGTTCTTGGTCAGGGTGCGGACGGCGCCCTTGGTGGCGTGATAGGCCGCAAGTCCCGCCACGGCCGCATTACCCCAGATGGACGCGAAGTTCACGATCGAGCCCGACCGGCTCGCGCGCATGCCAGGCAGCACAGCACGCATGCCCAGCATCACGCCGGTGAGATTGACCGCCAGGGCGCGGTCCCAGGCCTCCCGGGTTTCGTTGGCCACATCGGACGCAGAGCCCGCGATCGCCGCAGCATTGACCAGGATATCGATCCGGCCCCACCGGCCGACAACATCCTCAACCAAACCAGCCCAGCCCGCCTCATCCGCCACATCCAACAGCGAAAAGGTGATCCCCGGGGCTGTTAAAAGTTCGGTCGGTTCAGCGACGTCGCAAACCCGGACCTGGGCTCCTTCCTGCGCAAAGAGCTCGGCGGTTGCGCGGCCAATGCCTCGCGCCCCTCCGGTCACCACGGCGGACTTTCCGTTCAGTCGGCCCATAACTGATCCTCTCGACCTTGCCTGGCATGAATTTTCGCAGAGCCTCGGCCCCTCTCACCAGCTTCGCCCCTGCCGCTCCCGGCGCCGCGCGTGCAGGCGTCGGCTGGAGCGCTAGAAGCGCGCGGCGATGGTTACCCCATAGGTCGCCGGCAAGCCGGTGATGCGGGCGTAGGTGTCGTAGATGTGCACGACATTGTTCCAGTAACCGCGATTGGTGACGTTCTTGGCCCACACCTGGATACGGTATTTCTTGCCGATCTCCAGGCCGCCGCGCAGGTCGAGGAGACCGTAGCCGTCGATCTTGAAGTTGTCCTGCGTGCCGGCCGGGCCTGTCGTGGCCCCAAGCGCGGCGTAGGAGTCGGTCCTCCAGCTGACCGACGCGCCCACAAAGCCCGACATGTCCTGCGCAACGGGGAAATCGTACTCGGCGTCGCCCTCGGCCTGCCATTTCGGCGCGTTCGGCAAGGCTTCGCCGTGGGCGTTGATCGACTGGCCGAACGGGCTCTCGACGATCGCGGTGTCCTGGATCTCGGTGTCCAGATAGGTGACGCCGGCGCTGATCTTCAAGCCCTCTATGGGCCGGACCGACAGGTCAAGTTCGGCGCCAAGTATCCGTGATTTGGGCACATTGACCAGATAGGGCAGGTTGCCGAAGGGCGCGACGAACACCGACCCTTGAGTCTGTTTGTTGCGGTAGTCGTCGTAGAAAATCGCGCCGGAAATGTCGGCGGTCCTGTGCAAAAGCGACGTCTTGAAGCCACCCTCGTAGGCGACGACCGATTCCTGCTGGACTGGCTGGAACTGCAGGTAGCTGACCGCGGGCAGAGTTCCGAAATCGCCGGATTTGTAGCCCTTGGTCACGTTGAAGTAGACCAGGGTATCGGTGTGGGGCTTCCAGTTCACCCCTCCGCGCCAGGAGACGTTGTCCTGGTTAAGGGCGGTCTTGTATTGGCCTGGGGCGCCGGAAGGCAAGAAGGTGACACAGAGGTCGGGCGCCGTCAGGGGTAGGCCGAGCACCTTGCCGAACCCGGTCGGGGTTCCGTTGTCGGCTAGGCATCCGGCGAAGCTGCGATCCTCGGCCGTATAGCGGACACCGCCCTGGATGCTCCACTGCGGGGTGATGCGGAAGTCGACGCTGCCAAAGCCGGCCTTGGCCTCCACCTTCTGGTCGTTGAAGAGATTGATGCCGTTGAAGGAGAGCGCCGGCGCCGGCGGGGGCAGTGGCAATTGGGAGTTGGAGCCGCGGATAATCGTCACCTGCTCTTCGTTGGCGACGTCGTGCTCGTAGTTGCCGCCGACCACCCATTTGAGCGGACCGGAATCGCCTTCCAGCCGAAGTTCTTCGGTGATGGTTCTGATCTCGCCCTTTTGGGTGATGAAGAGCGCCGGATAATTGGTTCCATCCGCGTCGATCGGCGCGAACGCGCTCAGGTCCGAATAGGCGGAAATGGAGATCAGTCGAACGTGGTCGGTCAGCTCATACTGAACATTGGCGGCGATCTGGTAGAACTTGTCGTTGCGGCGATAGCTGCCGCCGGCGTCCCAGTCGGCCAAGCGGTCATTATTGCTCGTCACGTAGGGATAGTGGGTCAGGGCGTTCGCCGTGGCGATGGTTTGCGGCGTGAGCGGCGGCCCGCCGGCTACGGGCAGATACCCCCGCGCCTGCGATTGCTGGGTGTCCGAGCCGTCGCGCCAGCCGTTGATATTGAGCTCGACCTTGAGTTTGCTGATACCGGTCCAGTCGACCAAGAGTCGCCCAGCCGTAAATTCGTGCTGTCCGCTGCTCGCGCTGCGGGTTGAGCTTTCCTGCCAGTCGCCACGGCTTTCGTGACTCGCGGCGAGGCGGGCGCTGAGCCCATCCATGAGCGGTCCGCTGATGTAGCCGCTTTCGTCGGCCTGATCGAAACGTCCAAAGGTGACCTGGCCGCCAGCGTGGAAGATATTGGTCGGCTTGGCTGCAACGTAGTTCACGGCGCCGCCGGTCGAGTTCTGGCCGAACAGGGTTCCTTGCGGCCCCTTGAGCACTTCGACGCGCTCCACGTCGAGCGCCGCTCCCTCGGCCATACGGGCGTAAGGTAAGGGAATTTGGTCGGTGTAGATGGTGACGGTCGGCGCGTTGGCCACCTGTTCGCTGTAGAAGCCTATGCCGCGGATGGCGAACACCGGAGTGCCATTCTGACTGAGGCGATAGGTGAAGCCCGGCGCGATCTTTTCGAGGTCCGCTGCGCTGGTTATGCCCTGTTTTGCGAGTTGCGCGCCGGTCACGGCGGTGATCGAGAGCGGGACGTCCTGCAGCCGCTCACTCCGCTTTTGCGCGGTGACGATAATCTCGTCTGTGGTCGCAACGGGCCCACCGGCGTTCGGGGCCGCGGTCTGAGCTTGAGCGACCCCAGCGGGTATGGCCGCCGAGGCCATCCATACCGCCAAACGCATTCCAACATGTCGCATCGGTTCCTCCCCGGGCCCAGCGGGATCTTGCGCCCCGCCCTCTTCCGCTGTCGGCGACCTTGCGCCAGGCGCGTGCGTCGCGTCAAGAATAAACTTTACGATATGTTAGTTTAAATATTTTGCGGGACGATCTGCCCGCGACAGGCGGCGCCCCGGAGAGATTTGCGATCAATCCACAATTTATTGTTATTATAAGATTATTTTTCCACTCGGCGACCCATCCGCGCAATCCGCCCGCCGGCCGGGTCTCAGCGGCCCGTCAATATACACTTGACGGTCGTAAAATATCACCTGACCGCTCGAGAGGGCCGTCCGAACCCAGATGCGGTCGCGGCGAATGCTTTACGATGTGGGGTCCCACTGGGGCGCAAGTCCGGGCGGGCTGACGATGCGGCTTTCAGGGCGAGCCAGTTTGTGGATAGCGGCCATCTCTTCCGGCTCGAGTTCGAAGTCGAACACCGCGAGGTTCTCAGCGATCCGCGACGGGTTGGTGGTTCGCGAAAGGGCGATGACCCCGGACTGCTGAATGAGCCAGCGCAGCACGACCTGGGCGATGCTTCGGCCATGGCGCCCAGCGATCGCGGCGAGGGCGGGTTCGGCCAGCACCTGGCCGATCGCCATGCCGCAATAGGCGGTGAGCGAAAGGCCCGCACTTCGGGTGGCTTCGAGAATGATGTTCTGATTGAGGAAGGGGTGGTATTCGACCTGATTGGTGACCAGCGGAGTCTCAGACAGGCTGACGGCCTGGGCCATCAGCGCCTTGTTGAAATTGCTTACCCCGATGTAGCGCGCCTTGCCGGATCGAACCACGCTGTTGAGCGCGCCGATCTGCTCGGCCAGGGGAACCATATCGCTAGGCCAATGTAACAACAGCAGATCGATATAGTTGGTCTGCAGTTTCTTCAGGCTCTCGTCGACGGACATGACGAACAGCTTCTCCGGGTAATTGCTGACCCAGACCTTCGTCGTAATGAAAATCTCGCGCCGGGGAATGGCTGCGCTCGCCACGCATTCGCCGACCTCCTGTTCATTACGGTAGATCTGGGCGGTGTCGATGTGACGAAATCCGCCCCGCAGCGCGGCCGGGATCATCCGCATCATGTCCGCGCGGCCCATGCCGTAGGAGCCGAAACCAAGCGCGGGAATCTGGGCGTCCTGGATCTTGACGACTTGCATCACGTGCTTCCGCCGGTGGAAGAACGAAGGGGACTTAAGGGGGCGTCGAAATCAAGGTCGGGCCCGACCGGGACGACGCCGCTGGGGTTCAGCCAAGGATGGCTACCGTAATAGTGGCCTTTTATATGGGCCAGATTCACAGTTGGGCGCACATCGGGGTGCTGGTAGAGGGCGCGCGTGTAGTCCCAGAGCGCGGGATAGTCGGCGAGCGCCCGCAGATTGCACTTGAAGTGGCCGAAATAGACCGGATCGAAACGCACAAGCGTTGGAAACAGCCGCACGTCCGCTTCCGTCAGGACATCGCAAAGCAGATATCGTCGGTTTTTCAGGCGCGCCTCGAGCCAGTCGAGGGTGTCGAAAACGGCGGCGACGCTCTCCTCGTAAGCGCACTGGCTGGCGGCGAAGCCGGCCTTGTAGACGCCATTGTTGAGGGTGTCGTAGATACGGGCGTTGACCGCATCGATCTCGGCGCGAAGGGGCTGCGGATAGTAGTCGGCGGTCCTCGCTCCGAGCCCATCGAAGGCGCTGTTGAACATACGCACGATGTCGGCGGATTCGTTCGAGACAATAGTCTTGAGAGTCTTGTCCCACAGCACCGGCACTGTGACGCGCGAGGTGCATTCCGGCTCGGCCAGGGTATAGAGATCGCGAAGGCGCTCCATACCATTGACCGCGTCAGGTACGACCCCGGGAGCTTCAGCGAAGGTCCAGCCATCCTCGCCCATCAGCCAGTGGACGACCGAAACGCCGATCAAGTCACTAAGGCCTTTGAGGTTGCGCATGATCAGCGTGCGATGGGCCCAGGGGCAGGCCCACGACACGTAGAGATGATAGCGATCCGGCTCCGCGGCGAAGCTGCGACCGCCATCTGGGGTCAGCCCGTCAGGCGTCACCCAGTCCCGAAACAGAGACGGCGGCCTCTTCAGCACGCCGTCTGACAGGACGGTGTCTATCCCACTGCGACGCCACAATCCTCCAACCAGCTCACCCATGAGCGGCCTCCGGCTGAGCTTGAAGCGTCTTGCGAACGCGGGGCGCGACGTCCTCGCCGAGCAGTTCGATCGAACGGATCATGGCGCTGGTTTCGAGCGACGCCGAGCTCATCTGGAAGGTGATACGATCGACCCCGCCGAGCGCGTTGCTGGCGAAGAGCATTTTGCCGGCGACCACCGCGGGATCGCCGATCAGAAATGCGCCGCCAGGGCTGCACATGACTTCGAATTGGTCCCGCGTGGCGGGCGACCAGCCGCGCTCGCGGCCGATCTCGGTGAACATGTAGGACCAGCCCGGAAAGAATGCGTCCTTGGCCTCTTCAGAGGTCTCGCCCACAAAGCCGATGGCGTGGACCCCGACCTTCAGTTTGGACGCCGGGTGGCCGGCCTGGCGGCCGGCTTCGCGATAGAGATCCACCAGCGGGCGAAAGCGCCGGAAATCGCCGCCGATGATCGCCACCATCAGCGGCAGGCCGAGCGCGCCGGCGCGGACGAAGGATTGCGGCGTGCCCCCGACGCCGACCCAGATCGGCAGTTTTACCTGGTGAGGGCGCGGATAGATCCCTTGGTCCGCGAGCGCCGGCCGGTATCGACCTTTCCAGGTGACGTGGGTCGACTCGCGCAGTTTGAGCAGCAGATCCAGTTTCTCGGCGAACAGGGCGTCATAGTCCCCGCTCATGAAGCCGAACAACGGGTAGGCTTCGCCGAACGAACCGCGGCCGACGACCATCTCGGCGCGCCCCTTGGCGATCAGGTCGAGCGTCGCGAATTCTTGAAAGACCCGCACCGGATCGGCGGCGCTCAGGACGGTCACTGCGCTGGTCAGGCGGATCTTGGAGGTCCGCGCGGCGGCGGCGGCGAGAATGATCGCCGGCGCGGAATCCAGGAACTCGACCCGATGATGCTCGCCAATGCCGAACAGATCGAGGCCGACCCTGTCGGCGGCCTCCACTTCTTCCAGAAGGTTCGCCATCCGATCCGTGGGCGAAGGCGACTTGCCGGTCGCGGGGTCCGGCAGAATGGCCGCAAAGCTGTCGATGCCGATTTCCATAATATTCGTCACCACAATTGAAGGGGGCCGGAAGCGGCGCGGGTCGGGGCTCTCATCGCGCCTCGCCTGCCGACACCACGAGCACCAGTTCGCTGTCGCTTAGCGCGCTGATCTCGATCGACTGTTCATCGCGCAGGGCGAGCCCTTCGCAGGTCTCGACCCGCACGCCATTGGCGAGAATCGAACCCTTCGCTGGAACCAGGTAGGCGTCCTGACCAGGGCGAAGCTCGAATGTGAGGCTCTTCGTGGCGGGCACCACGGCGCCGTAGACTTCCGCGTCGGCGCGGATCGGCAGTGCGCCGGAGGTTCCGTAGCCGCTGGCCAGCGGCACGAAGCGGCCCGCCCGGTCAGCCTTGGGAAAGGGCCGGGTTCCCCACTGTGGCGGCTGCCCTGCCCGATTGGGCCTGATCCAGATCTGGAAGATCCGCGCCGGGCCGGCCTCTTCGTTGCGCTCCGAATGGTGGATGCCCGTGCCGGCGCTCATTACCTGGACGTCGCCCGCCTGGGTTCGCCCGGCGTTGCCCAGGCTATCCGTATGGGTGACCGCCCCCTCGCGCACATAGGTGATGATTTCCACGTCGGCGTGATGATGGGGCGCAAAGCCCGCCTTCGGCGCGATCTCATCGTCATTCCAGACATAGAGGCCGCCGACGGGCCGGTGCGTGGGATTGCCATGCGGGCCTATCGCGAAGTGGTGCTTCGCCTTCAGCCAGCCAAGGTCGGCCTGACCGATCGCTGCGGATGTTCGATGTTCGATCATGGTCGTCGCGCTCCGATCAGCTCGCGTGAATCGCGACGATGTCGAGATCGACCTCGACCGCGAGAGCAACCCATTGGCCCGTCGCCCCTGCCCCCTGCCCCCTGCCCGACGCCAAAGGCGCTTCGGATCAGGTCAAGATGGCCCTTGGCCTGGGCGGCGGCGCCATTGATGTCGAGGGTGAACGGCAGGGTCACCGGCCGCGTGACGCCACGCAGGGTCAGGACGCCAGCCGCCTCATAGGCGTCGCCGGCCTTTTGCCGGATCGCGGTCCCCTCAAACCTGGCTTGCGGATACTGGGCCACATCGAACCAGTCCTTGCCCGGCAGGGTGGCCACCGCGGTGTAACGCTGCATGGCCATTGCCGACCGCATCGCCTTAGGGCCGCAGAACGAACGCGCCAGCGATGGTCAGCTGGACGTCGTCGCCGAGCAACGGCAGAAACTGGCTGACGCCGAAATCGCTGCGCTTGATCGTGCCGGTGGCCGAGAAGCCGGCGGTGAAGGCCTTGTCAAGCGGATTGACGCCGGAACCGACCAGGTGGGCCTTCAGCGTCACCGGCTTGGTGACCCCGTGCAGCGTCAGATCGCCGACGATGGTCGCTGTGTCCGCGCTGGTCCTGACGACCTGCGTCGAGGTGAAGGTCGCGGTCGGATATTTCGCCGCGTCGAACCACTGATCGCCCTTAAGGATATCGGTCAGCTGGGGCACGGTCGTTAGGATGGACTGCACGGGGATGGTGACTGCGAGCTTCGAAGCGCCAGGGTTGGCGGTGTCGAGTTGCAGCGTTCCCGTGGCGCCGGAGAACAAGCCAGCATAGTCGGTGAAGCCGAAGTGCGAGACCGAGAAACCGACCTGCGTGTGGTAGGATTCGACCTTGTACGCGCCGGCCTTCACCGCTGCGGGATCGGTGGAGGAGACCTGTGCGGTCGACTGCGGCGCCCCGGCGGCGGCGATCAGGAGGGCCGACACGGCGCCGGCGAGCGAGAGCATTTTCATGGAATGGCTGTCCTTTTGGATTGGGGGGTGGGAGTTCCCGCCGCAGCGCCCGTGCGCCCGCCGGGGTAGGCCTTAGAGTGCGGCGATCTCGGCTTTGGCCTTGGCCACGGCGGCGGCCTTGGCCTCTTCACTGAGGTTGACCCCTTCCGCGCGGATGACGGTGACGTCGGTCAGGCCGATGAGGGTCAGGACGCTGCGCAGATAGGATTCATGGTGCTCCAGCGCGGCCGCGGGGCTGTCGCCGGTGTAGACGCCGCCACGCGAGGAGGCGATGAACACCTTCTTGCTGGCGGGCAGCAGGCCTTCCGGCCCGTTCGCGCCATATTGGAAGGTGCGCCCGGCGACGCAGACCCGGTCGATCCAGGCCTTGAGCTGCGAGGGGACCGAGAAATTGTACATGGGCGCGCCGATGACGACGATGTCGGCGGCGATCAGTTCATCGATCAGCGAGCCGCCCGTGGCGAGGTCGGCGCCGAGCGTCTCGTCGGCCGGAGCGCCGCCCTGGAAGACCGCCATGTGCGCCGGCGACAGGTGCAGGGTCGGCTCGCTGGCGAGGTCGCGGTAGATGACGGTCGCATTCGGATGAGCGGCGACCTGGCGTTTGACGATGTCGGCCGACAGGACGCGGCTAACCGAATAGGGGCCGAGAATACTGGAATCGATATGCAGGATCTTCACGGGATTGACCTCTGGTTTGCGGGTTTGCTTTGCAGGCGCTTGGCGCGCGAGCAGCTGTTTGATGTGAGTGAACATGACGCGTCTTGTCTCACGGCCCCCGCATCGCGGAAAAGCCGCTATATTCCGACGCTATCTATCGGCATAACCGATAGATAAACTTGGCCGGGGCGTGGCTCTGGGCTAGAATTCGCCCCCTGATCGACACCGGCGCGGAAGGCGGAGCAAAGGATGTTGGACGGCGTTTCCCTCGATCAATTGCGAAGCTTCATCGCCGCCGTCGACGAAGGCAGTTTCTCCGCGGCTTCGCGCAAGCTTCGCCGGGCGCAATCAGTGGTCAGCGAACTGGTGAGCGCCCTGGAAGATCAGATCGGCGTAAAGTTGTTCGATCGGTCCGGGCGTTATCCCAAGCTCACGCCAGAAGGCGTGGTCTTGCTCGCCGACGCGCGCGGGGTGGTTTCAGGGGTCGATTTCATGAAGGCCCGCGCCAAGGGCATGGCGTCGGGCCTGGAACCCGAACTCTCCGTCGTCATCGATGTGTTCTTCCCAATCGAGGCGATCACAGAAGCCGCAAAGGAGTTTCGCGAACAGTTTCCGGGCGTGCCCCTTCGGCTCTATGTCGAAGCCTTGGGCGGGGCCTATCAACCAGTTCTCGACGGTCGGGCCAGTCTGGGCGTGGTGGGCTCATTGCCGATCCTGCCCGCGACCATGACCAGCGAGCGCCTGACCGGGGTCGCGTTTGTCATGGTCGCGGCCAAGGACCACCCGCTCGCCTCGATGTCCGGCACGATCTCGCGGGCGGAACTCGCGCGGCATGTCCAGCTGGTGCTCACAGACCGGTCGCAACTCTCGACGGGCCGGGAATTCGGGGTCATGTCGCCGTCGACTTGGCGCCTGGCCGACCTCTTCGCCAAACAGGCCTTTCTGCTGCATGGCCTCGGCTGGGGAGGCATGCCGTTGCACAGCGTCCAGGCCGACATAGCAAGCGGGCGATTGGCCGTCCTTGCGATCGAGGACGTGCCGCCAGGCGGACTGATCTTGCCCATGTCGGCGGTCTATCTGACCGCAGCTCCGCCAGGCCCCGCCGGGCGTTGGCTGATCGCTCGATTGAAATCCTATATGGGCGAGGCCGCCGCGTCACCCGAGCGCTAGAGCAGGTTGAGGAAAAGTGCGAAGCGGTTTTCCGCCCGCAACCCGCTCTAAGCTTTTTAGAATCGATCACGTTTATGTTTTTGGATCGATTCGATCCAAAATCATCGTGATCAAGGTTGCACGCCACTGGCCCGTACGGTCAGCCGCTGCCGGACCCGCGCATAGTGCTGAAAACACCATATCCGCCTTCTGGCTGGCCGGCAGGCGAACCGGCGCCATCGAACAGCCATGCGACCGCTTCGTAGTCGTCGCTCCTCTGGCGCGCCAGCGCTGCATTGCGGGCTTCCCGCTCCGCGCCGGCCGCATGGTTGATCACGCCCGCGCGACGCGCCGCCATCTGCACAGCGCTGGTGCGAGGATAGCGCGCCTGCTCATAGGCCGAAAAAGCTTCACTAAGCGTGGGCCCCATCACGACCTTGTCCGCGAGCACCACGGCGTCCTCAATCGCCATGCAGGCGCCCTGGGCCAGATAGGGCAGCATCGGATGCGCGGCGTCCCCAAGCAGGGTTACTGACCCGTGGCTCCAGCCCGCTTCAGGATCCCGATCGTAGAGGACCCAGACCTTCCAGTCCCGAATTTGCATGAGCAGATCGCGAACGCTGGAGGTGACGCCGGCGAAGCCCGCCATGAGTTCCGATTGGGCGCCCGTGGCGTCCCATCCGGTATCGGTCCGGTCCGATCGAAAAATGGCGACCAGATTGAAGAGTTCGCCGCGCCGCACCTTATAGCAAACCAGGTGGTGGAGCGGTCCGACCCAGACCTGCATCTCGTCCGTCTGCAAGTGCTCCGGCATCTCGGCGACTGGCAAAAGAGCGCGATAGGCGACATAGCCTGACGCGCGGGGGTCGACCTCGCCCAAAAGCTGTCCCCTCACGCGCGAGCGTATTCCGTCGGCCCCGATCAGGCCGGCTCCCTTCACCGTCGCGCCGCTTTCGAGGACTGCTGTGATCGCCTCCCCCATCTGCGCGAAGGCTGCGATTCCATCGCCCAGGGTGATCTCGATCATGTGCGGAAGCGCCTGCACCTCCCGCAGCAGAACCTCCTGAACGTCAGCGCGGAAGGCCACCCTGTAAGGATGCTGGAAGCGCGCCTCGAAAGCGTCGCCGAGCGTCTGGCGCGATAGCTCCTGGCCGGTCAGGCTGTCGAGCAGCCTTATGGCGCTGGGCCGAAAGCCGATGGCGTCCATCTGATCGCCGACGCCCAGTCGCGCGAACGCGCGAAACGCATTGGGTCCAATCTGCACCCCTGCGCCGACCTCTCGGATCTCGGCCGCGCGCTCAATGATGCGCACCCCAACACCCTGTCTCGCCAGCGCCAGCGCCGCGGCCAGGCCGCCGATTCCCGCGCCGGCCACGATGACCTGTTGCGACATCGCTCCTCCCATCGCCACGAAAGTCGCTTTGAGGCGACCTAGCGGCCTTTTTAAACTTTACGATCGAAAAGTATTATGCCGCGGCCCGGCTGGCAATCCCATAAGCGGTGAGCGCCGCTCAAACCTGTCGTCCGGCCCTGAGGGTCAAGGTCGGACGACGCAGGGCCGAAAGGGGCGCCGCCCGATTCACTCGGGCAAGGACAGCGGCCGTATGGGCTTGGCCCGGAAGATCGCCTGCGCGATGATCGACCAATAGCTCTCGACGATCGCCGGGGAGTCTGGGATGAGCCCCGTCGCCTCCAGTATCTCGGCGCCCAAGGACGAGAGAACCGACGTGGCGCCGATCAGCATGTAGTGAATGAGCACGGGATCGCCTTGCGGCAATTGCCCTGCAGCCTGCGAGGCCCGGATCTGCGGCAGGACGCGCTGCAGCAGCGGCTCTATCACCACGTGGGTGAGCCAGGGAAGCCTCGGATTGCCTGGCCGGCTTTCGCGCAGCATGAATTGGTGGAAGTCGGGATATTCAAGCGTGAAGCGCAGGAAGGCCCGATACTCACGCTCGACGCGCTGAATAGGCGTCAATGTTGTATCCGCTTCAACTTGGGTGTCCCAGAGTCTGCCAATCTCTCCGAAGGCGTGTTCCGCGACCGCCCTCCATAGAATCTCCTTGCTGCGATAGTGATAGGTGATCAGGGGGTGCTGCAGGCCGGTGCGACTGGCGATGCTGCGGATGCTCGCCGCCTCGAAGCCTTTCTCCGCGAATTCGGCCAGCGACGCCTTTAGAATCGTCAGCTTGGTGTCGACGGCGCGCTGCTGTTCGCGCCGCCGGATGGGCGCGGCGCTCTTTGTCGCCGCAGGCGTCTTTGGCGGCTTGGCGGAAGCTTGGGCCGCCTTTTCCTGTTTCATTGGCTATCACGGCTTCCATAAACGAGGCCGGCGCACACACGGCTGGCCAATCAGGGTTGCGCCGCATTTGTCGCTGCTATCTGATGAAAATTCAATATAGGCGCCCAGGATAAGGTTGGGGCCGTCGCCGTCTGACGCCGCGAGGCTCGCAGGAGGGCGCCCCTAGCCCGGCTTTGAAGCGCTGGGGCAGCCGCTTTTAGGAAAAGATGGCCTTAGGCGGACGGGTCTTGATTCTTATCCTTTCCGGACGTAAAATGTAATCCAACCTAAGGATATTGGGCCCTGGCGTTCATCGGACCTGAGTCCGGGGCGCGAGCGTGGCCGAAAACGGCTCTGGGAGGTCAGCTTTGGTTTCAAGCACAGCAAATCGTCAGGTCTGGCTCACCTCCCGGCCCAACGGGATTCCGCGGGCGGAGAACTTCGGCCTGCGTGAGGCCGATATTCCTAGCATCGATGATGGTCAGCTGCTGGTGCGCAACACCTACCTGTCCGTCGATCCGGCCATGCGCGGCTGGATCACAGACAAGAGCACCTACTGGCCGCGCATCGAGGTTGGAGACACGATGCGGGCCTTCTCCGCCGGCGAGGTGGTGGAGTCCAGGCGACCCGGCTATGCCGTTGGCGATCAGGTCATGGGGATCTTCGGGTGGCAGGACTACTCCGCCGTCGGCGAAGCCCAGATCATGCGCAAGGTCGTCGAGCACGACCTGCCGCTGTCGCTTTCGCTTGGCGTTCTCGGGCTCAACGGCCTGACCGCCTATTTCGGCCTTCTGTCCGTCTGCCGCCCCCAGCCGGGCGAGACGGTGGTGGTGTCGACAGCGGCGGGCGCCGTCGGCTCGGCGGTGGGCCAGATCGCCAAGATCAAGGGGTGCCGGGTCGTCGGGGTGGCCGGCGGCGCCGAAAAGGTCCGCCAGTGCCTAGATGAGTTCGGCTATGACGAGGCGATCGACTACAAGGCCGTCAAAGACCTTGATGCGGCCTTGGCAGCGGCCTGTCCGGCCGGCGTCGACGCCTATTTCGACAACACCTCCGGACCGATCCACGATGCGGTGTTGCGGCAGATCAATCTGCACGCGCGCATCGCCATTTGCGGCACGGCCTCTTTCGCCAGCTGGGACCCCTGGAATGAGGGGCCACGGCCGGAGCGCCATCTGCTCGTCAAGCGCGCCACCATGCAGGGCTTCCTCACCACCGATTTTGCGGCCCGCTACGAAGAAGCCATCAGCGACCTCGTCCAATGGATCCGCGAGGGACGGCTCCATTACCGGGAGGAGCTGATGGAGGGCATCGAGAGCGCGCCAGGCTCGATCGAGAAACTCTACAGTGGCGAGAACAATGGCAAGCTTGTTATCAAGCTTTAGCCACAAGATGGACGCCATTTTCAAGAGATAGACCAGAAAGGATCGAGTCGTTGTCTAAAGTCGTCATAAGTTGTGCAGTAACCGGCTCCATTCATACGCCCTCGATGAGCCCACACCTACCGATTACCCCCGACGAGATTGCTGAACAGTCCATAGCAGCGGTCGAAGCGGGTGCGTCGATCTTGCACCTTCACGCTCGCGACCCGATCGATGGCCGGCCGACGCCGGATCCTGCCGTGTTCATGCAATTCTTGCCGCGCATCAAGCAACGGACCGATGCGGTGATCAACATCACCACCGGCGGCGGGCAAGGCATGTCGCTCGATGACAGGCTTGCGGCCGCGCTCGTCGCCTCGCCCGAACTCGCTTCGCTCAACATGGGTTCGATGAATTTTGGACTATTCCCAGCGCTCACCCGCTACAAGGATTTCCAACATAGCTGGGAGCCAACCTATCTGGAGGCATCCCGCGACTGGATCTTCCGGAACACCTTTTCGGACATAGAAAATATTCTCGAACGCCTCGGCAAGGGCCACGGCACGCGCTTCGAATTCGAATGCTATGATGTCAGCCACCTCTATACGCTGGCCCATTTCCTCGATCGAAAGCTCGTCACCCCGCCCCTGTTCGTGCAATCGATCTTCGGGGTGTTGGGCGGTCAGGGCCCCGACACGGAGAACCTGCTCCACGCCAAGCGCATCGCCGACAAGCTGTTCGGCGACGACTATCGCTGGTCGGTCATGGCCACCGGTCGCTTCCAGCTGCCCTTCACCACCATGGCCGCCCTGAACGGGGCCAATGTCCGGGTCGGCCTTGAGGATTCCCTCTATGTCGGGCGCGGGCGCCTGGCTACCTCCAACGCCGAGCAGGTCAAGACCCTGCGCTCCATCCTCGAACAGCTATCACTTGAAATCGCAACACCCGCCGAGGCTCGCGAGATCCTGGCGCTGAAGGGAGGCGACAACGTCGCGTTCTGACCCGGGCCGCGCCTGAAGCGACCTGCTTCGGCGCGCTCCAGGCCGCGATGGACAGAGACCCATGGAAAATTCCTCACCCACCCCCGCCGTCCCAGCCGCCGTTCGCGAAATCGAGCGCCCCCAGCCGATCATCCGGGCTGATGTGATGTCCCACGTCGTCTTTCGGCGGCGCGACGTCGCTGAAATGGACAGGTTCCTGCGCGACTTCGGCCTGGTCCCCTGCCAGTCCACAGGACAGACGCGATACTACCGCGGCCACGGATCGGCGGCCTATTTGGTGGCCATCGAGCCGGCGTCAGAGGATGGCTTCGTGGGCTTTGGCGTCAGCGTTGCCGAACGCGACGACCTCATCCAGATCACCAAGGCCACCGGCCTGCCTATTGAAGCGGCGGACGGGCCTGGCGGCGGCGAGCGCGTCAGGCTGACCGATCCGGACGGCCTTGTGATCGACGTGACGCACGGCGCCGCGGAAGCTGCCCCCCTGCCGACGCGAACAGAAACCGTGCCGGTCAACACTCCGGGCGTCAAAGCCCGGATCAACGCAGGTGTGCGCACACCGCTGGAGCCGTCGCCCATCTTCAGGCTCGGGCACGTGGTTCTGCAACGGCCCGATTTCGACCGGGCGGCGCGCTGGTATATGGAGCATCTCGGCATCATCGCATCCGACGTGCAGGTGCTTCCCGACGGGACGCCGGCCATGGGCTTCTTCCGGCTCGACCGCGGGCCCGAACCCGCCGATCACCACAGCATCGCGATCCTCGGCGGACCTGCGTCGGGCCTGCTGCACGTATCCTTTGAGACCTTCGACATTGAGGCTGTCGGCCAGGGACACCAGTTCCTTCGCGCCCGAGGCTGGACCCCCTTCTGGGGCATCGGACGCCACGCCCTCGGCAGCCAGGTGTTCGACTATTGGAAGGATCCGGCGGGGGCCGAATGGGAGCACTATGCGGATGGCGATGTCATGGACGCCAGCCAGCCCACGGGCTACCACGCCTTTCATCGCGGCACGCTGTGGGCGTGGGGCGATGACCTTCCGGACGATCTGCGACCCGACATCGCGCTCGAGAACATCGCGGCCATTCATGCCGCGGGCGGGTTCGGCGCCATGCCGCTCGACCGCGTCGATGCGCTGATGAAGGCGCTGCTGATCCAGCCCCGGCCATGGATGCGCTGAGGAGGCCGCCATGGACCATCAAACCCATCAAGGTCCGGCTCGCGTCGAAGCCCGCGAAAAAGACACTCCCGGGCTGAACGCAAAGCCGGTCCAGGACCAGTGGAACGTCCGGCGCCAGTCGAACATCCTGCGGGACGACGTGACCTTGCCCGAGGAGACGGTCGCCCTGCGCGCCGAGGCGCGGGCGTTCGCTGAGAGCGTGTTGGCGCCAATCGCCCATGAGCTGAACTGCACGCCTGAAAGCCCGGACGGCTTCCGTCACGATGTCTTCAGGGCCATGGCGGAGGCCGACCTCTTCGCGGTCCCCTTCGCGAAGGACGTCGGAGGCAGAGGCCTGCAATATCCCACGCTCGCCGCCCTGACGGTTTTAGAAGAGATCGCCTATTTCTCGCCTGGCGTCGCCTCGGCCATGTACGACGCTCATATCCTGCTGGTGGGCACTGTGCTCGATACGGCTGGCGGCTATCTGCGCAAGGTCTATCTGCCGCGTCTCATCCGCGGAGCGTTCGTCGGCTGCTTTGCGACCAGCGAACCCGGGGCCAGCACGGATCTGTCGGTGGAGTCGATCGAGACCGTGGCCGAACCTGCGCCAGGCGGCTGGAACATCAACGGCCGCAAGCGCTGGATCACCAATGCGCCGGTGGGCGAACATGTGGTCCTGCTTTGCCGAACCGGACAGTCTCTGAGCCTGCTTTTCGCCGATATGCGCCATGACGGCGTCGAGGTGGCCGATCCCGATCTCAAGATGGGCAATCACGCCCAGTTGACCGCCGACATCACCTTTCGCGACGTCTTCGTCCCGGACAATCATGTGATTGGTGACGTGGGCGCGGGCTTGCGCGGCGCGCTCGGCGCACTCGCGCTTGGCCGCATGGGCATCGGCGCAGTCGGCGTGGCCATGGCCCAGCGCGCTTTGGACCTGGCCGTCGCCTACACCCAAAAGCGCCATGTCTATGGGCGCCCCATCGCCACCAACCAGCACTGGCAGTTTCGCTTCGCCGAGCATGCGCTGGAGATCGAAGCCGCACGCCTGCTGTGCCAGAAGGCGGCCCTCCTCACCGACCGCGGAGGCCAGCCAGACGTCTTGCCGGCCATGGCGAAGGTCAAGGGCAGCGCGCTCGCTGTCGACGTCGCTCGTGACGCCGTCCAGTGCTGCGGAGGCTATGGCTTCGTGAAGACCTTGGTCGGCGCGGGCGAGCACTGGCCCTTCGAGTCGATCTATCGCGATACGAAGGTCGGCGAAATCTACGAAGGCGCCAACGAGATCCAGAAGTGGATCATCGCACGCTCGATATTTGGTCGAGCGATCACCGGATAACAGCAAACATTTGACGGAGAGGCGCACGATGTATCTGAACAACTGCTGGTATGCTGCCGGATGGAGCGAAAATCTTGACCAGGGCCTGATGGACCAGACCATCTGCGGCGAGCGTGTCCTGATCTTCCGGCGCGCCGATGGCGCATTGGCGGCCCTTTCCGGCATCTGCCCGCACCGCTTCGCTTCCTTGAGCCGGGGCAAGCGGCTTGAAGGCGATCAGATCCAGTGCCCCTATCACGGGCTCGTCTTCGACGCGGAAGGACAGTGCCTCGGTAGCCCCTTCGGCCAGGCGCCGCGTTCTATCGCCCTCAAGACCTACAAGGTCGTGGAGCGTCACAGCCTCATCTGGGTGTGGCGCGGCGCCGGAGAGCAGGCGGACGAACGGCTAATCCCGGATTTCGCGGTCCTGGAGGACCCGGGCTTCCACACCATCCGCGGGAGCATCGGCACAAACGCCAATTTCGAACTGATCACCGACAATCTGATGGATCTGACCCATGTGGGCATTGTCCATGATGGCGGCCTCGGTGGCGCAGGCCTGCTGAACGGAGAGCTCAGCGTCCTTTATGAAGGCACGACGATCTATTCCGACCTCTGGTGCCCCGACGGCCCTCCGGCGCCGGTCTGGAAGGCGCTGTTTTTTGACTATCCCGACAATGTCGATCACTGGCTCGACATGCGTTGGGACGCCCCCGCCAGCATGCTGCTTGATGTCGGCGTCGCCCCCGTGGGGGCGGCTCGAAGAGGCGGAATCTCCCAGTGGGGCGCCAATATCCTGACGCCGGTCTCGCAAACCGAGACCTTGTATCTTTGGGCTTCGGCGCGCGACTTCGCGCTCGAGGACGGCGAGATCGACGAGATGATCCGGTCGGCGGTGGAAAAGGCCTTCGCGCTCGAAGACAAGCCAATGATCGAAGATGTGCAGAGGAACATGGCGGGCCGCTCGTTCAAGGAGATGCGTCCGGTGATCATGGCCCTGGACCAGGGCGCGATCCGCGCCCGGATGATGCTGGCCGATCTCATCGCCGGAAAGCAGGTTCTCAACCCCACATCCCCTCGCCCCGACAACACGGTCGCCGCGCCACAGACAGCGTTCGGTTGAACAGCGAGCCTGACGGCTCCATAAAATTTGACGTTCGTAAAGTTTAAGTAGACAGAAGGCTTCGCCCGTGGCATCCATTTGAGACGAAACGAACGAGATTCAGGGAGGACCGAATGGCCAGGCTCATCGTGCGATACCGGCAGGGTGAATCCGTGCGTTGGGGCCAATTGCAGGGCGACGCGCCTGGCGCCGGCTCCGACCGTGTCACCGTCGCGCCCCTGGCGACCGAGGCGCAAAGCACTGGCGATCTGATCGCAGCCTTCGAGGCCGGAGAGCTCGAGGCCGGAGCGTCGATCGATCTGGCGGCTTCCGACCTTTTGTCGCCGATCACGGACGAAGCGGCGCTGTTCTGCCAGGGCCTCAACTATCAGACCCATGCTCAGGAGTCACAGCAAGGCGAGCGGAAATCGAACCTGCTGTTCGCCAAGGCGAGTTCCTCCCTTACCGGCCCGTTCGCGCCGATCGTCCGCCCGCCCGAGGTCCAACTGCTCGACTACGAGGTCGAGTTCGCCCTTGTCCTCAGATCTGCGCTCACCGCCGTCAGCCGTGTCACCGACGACAATGTTGGCGACTGGGTGGCGGGCGTCGTGCTTTGCAATGACGTCACGGCGCGGGACGTGCAGTTCGGCGAGACCTTTCTGCAATGGTTCCGCGGCAAGAGCTTCCGCACCTTCTGCCCGGCTGGCCCGACCCTATGGCTGCTACGCCGCGACGAGGTCCAGGATGCGCTCGAAAACCTTGAGATCAGCCTGTGGGTCAATGGCGAGCTTCGGCAACAGGCGCGCTCCAAGCAGCTCATCTGGAAGCCGGCGGAGACCTTGGCCTATGTGGCCTCGTCGATGGACATGAAACCGGGTGACCTGCTTCTCACAGGGACGCCTGGCGGGGTCACGGCGCCCGCGACGCCGCGGATGATCGAGATCATCAAGACCCACCTGATGTCCGACGAGGTCCGGCGCACGCAACTGCGGGCGGAAATGACCAAGGGGCGGCCATTCCTGCGCAAGGGCGATCTCGTCACGGCCAGGCTGCTCGATGAACGCACCGGCCACAGCCTCGGGGCTCAGGCCAATGTGGTGGATGACGCCGGCTAGGCGGTCGGCCTTGCGGGCGTTTGATCCGCGCAACCCGGAGCGCCGGGAGGGCGACCTGGGGAACCCGCGGCACAGATAGGAACACAGGTAAATCATGAATACGATCGAGACAGATGTCCTGATTGTCGGCGCAGGCCCTGCAGGGGCGGCGTCCGCGGTTTTCCTCGGCGGCTATGGCGTCCCCAATATCGTCATATCGCGCCACCGCGGGACGGCGGACACACCGCGCGCCCACATCACCAACCAGCGCGCCATGGAGGCGTTGCGGGACGCCGGTCTCGAGCGCGCCTGCGTGCAGGTGGCATCGCCGGGCGACCACATCGCCCATACCTTCTGGCTGAAGAGCATGGCGGGCGAGGAGATCGCCCGGACCCACGCCTGGGGCAATGACCCTTCACGCATGGGCGACTACCAAGCCGGCAGCCCCTGCAAGATGTGCGACCTTCCGCAGAGCAAGCTTGAGCCGATCCTGGTCACCGAAGCCACCCGCCTCGGCTCGCGCGTGCGCTTCAGCACGGAACTGGTGTCGTTCGAGCAGAATGGGGATGGCGTTGTCGCCGAGGTCAGTGACTGCCTGACCGGTGATCTGACTTCGATCCGTGCGCGCTACATGATCGGCGCCGATGGCGCGCGCAGCCTGGTCGCCGAACAACTGGGTCTGCCTCTGGTGGGCATGGAGGGCTTGGGCAGCGTCTTCAACGTTTTGTGTGAGGCGGACCTCGAGCCCTATGTCAGCCACAGGCACGGATCGCTGTACAGCGTGATCCAGCCCGGCTCCTCCTATTGGGCTCCGGTCGGCGTATTCCGGATGGTGCGCCCCTGGGATCAATGGCTGGTCGGGCTCATCGTCCCCATGGCGGCCGGCAAGCCGGAGCCCACCCTAGCCGATTTCGAGGAACGGGTGCGCGCGCAGATCGGCGTTCCGGACCTGCCCATCAAGATCCTCTCCACCTCGATGTGGACGATCAACGACATCGTCGCCGAATACTATTCGAAGGGCCGCGTCTTCTGCATGGGCGACGCCGTCCATCGCCACCCGCCGACCAACGGCCTGGGCTCCAACAGCTGCATTCAGGACGCCTTCAATCTGGCCTGGAAACTGGCGCTCGTCGTCAAGGGGAAGGCCGATCCGCTGCTTCTCGACAGCTACAACGCCGAGCGCCAACCCGTGGGCCGGCAGATCGTGGCGCGCGCCAATAAGAGCATGCTGCAGAACAATCGCATCTGGGACCTGCTCGGCGCCGGGACCATCACGGAAATGCCGGAAGGCCAGCACGCCGACGTCTTCGACACCGCCGAAGGTCGGCGCACCCTTCGCGAAGAAATCGACCGGATGAAGTATGAATACCATGCCCATGGCGTGGAACTGAACCGCCGCTATGTTTCGGGGGCGGTCATCACCGATGGCGCTCCGGCGCCGGACTATGAACGCGACAGCGAACTCTACTATCAGCCGCAGACCTACCCCGGCAGCTATCTGCCGCATGCTTGGCTGGGCCGTCGCTCCAACAGTGCGCCGGTCTCGACGCTCGACGTCGCCGGCAAGGGCCGTTTCATGCTCTTCACCGGTTCGGGCGGAGAGACGTGGCGCGAAGCCGCCGCCGCCGTGAGCGCAGCGACCGGAGTCGAGATCGCCGTCACGACCGTTGGCCCCTTCCTCGATCTGGAGGACCTCTATGGCCGCTGGTGCGACCTCAGCGGGATCGAGGAGAGCGGCTGCATCCTGGTTCGGCCGGACCTGATCGTCGCCTGGCGCAGTGCGGCCATGGCCGATGATCCGACCGACCGGCTGGGCGAGGCCATGAGCCGAATTCTCGGCAAGTTGTGATGGGCCGCCATGGCGGCGCGGGCGCGCTTGCCGCCAAAAGCGAGTTGAGGAAAAGCTTTCCAGGAGTAATGCAATGAACGGTTTGAGCATCAGATCTGATAATGTCGAGGTCGCGATCCAATATTTCCGACTGCTTGACGCCGGAGACGCCCGGCTGTTCGATCTCTTCGCCGAGGACGCGGAATTCTACTTTCCTAAGTACGGCCGCGGGGTCGGAAAGGCGGCGCTCGGTGAAATCGCCGCCCAGCTCGGCGAGGTCCAAGCCAGTGTCGAACATGATGTCGGCAGCTACCTGTTCATCAGTTCCGGCGAACGGGTGGTGGTGGAGGGCACGACCAAGGGCGTGCTGAAAAGCGGTCAGCGCTGGGCCGCCGGCGAGACCCCGGCGGGCCGCTTTTGCAATGTTTTCGAAATCCGTGACGGCCTGATCAAGCGGCTGCACGTCTACCTGGATCCCGATTACGCCGGCGCGCACGAGGAAGGCTTCCTCTGGGGCCGCGAAGGCCGGCGCTGGTAGCCCGCGCCACCCACAGTGCAGGTGTTGCTGCGCGAGTAGCTGATAGCGGGCTGGGGGACTCAACAGCCGGCCAGGACCCAAATCTTGAGGGAAGATCATGAACAGACTGCAGAACAAGGTCGCTGTCATCACGGGCGCCGCCCGTGGCCAGGGCGCCGCTGAAGCCAGGCTATTCGCAGCGGAAGGCGCTTGGGTGGTCCTGACGGACCTGAATGAAGCCCAGGGACGCGAAACCGCCGCCGAGATCGGGGACGCCGCAATTTTCGTGCGCCATGACGTGAGCGACGCCAGCGCCTGGGGCGAGGTCGTCAACCTCGCCGTGGAACGCTTCGGCGGACTGCATATCCTGGTCAACAACGCCGGGGCCTACAAACCCAAGTCCTTCCAGGAGACCGATCGCGATCTGCTCGACCTCCACTATCGGGTGAACGTTGTGGGCCCATTCCTGGGCATGGAGGCGGTCTATCCAATCATGCTGAACGCCGGCGGCGGCGCGATCGTCAATATTGCTTCGGGCGCCGGCGCGCGGGGCTATCCGGGCATGTTCGCCTATGCCGGTTCCAAATGGATGCTGAGGGGACTCAGCAAGTGCGCGGCTGTCGACCTGGCCGAGAGCAAGATCCGGATCAACACCATTCTGCCGGGCCTGATCGACACACCGATGCTGGCGGAGAACAGCAAGGAGTATTTCGACTATATCACCTCGCTGCCGCCGGCCAAACGGCTGGGCACGGCGCAGGAGGTCGCCATGGCCGCGCTGTTCCTGGCTTCTGATGAAGCCTCGTATGTGACTGGCGCTGAAATCGCGGTCTGCGGCGGCCTCATGGCCTGACGCCGGCGATTGCACACCAAATCGTCGTGATCCAGGCGGGATGAGGAAAAGCGCGAAGCGGTTTTCCGCCCGCATCCCGCTCTTACTTTTTGGAATCGATCACGCTGAGGCCGGCCTTCCCAGGTCTGCCTCAGCGCAGACCTGGGAAGGTTCAGCTCCGCGCGAACAGACGCGCTGCATTGGTCCGGAAGACGGCCGCCGTGTCGAAGCCTGGGAGCTCCGTCCGTTCGAGCGCCTCGGTGAAACGCGGGATCGCGGTCACTGGAGCAAAGGGAAAGTCCGTGCCGAAGAGAATGTGGTCCGGATCGACGACCTGCAGCAGCGCGGCCATCGGCGCTGCGCCGCCGGAAAGCGCCGTGTCGTAGTAGAAGGCGCGAAAAGCAGCCAGGGTGTCGCCCACCCGCTCCACGACGGCGGAAGGCATCATGCTGATCGACAGGGAGATGCGCGGCGCGAGGAACGGCAAGGTTCCGCCTGCATGAGACAGTATGAACTTGATGTTCTTGTAGCGGTTCATGACACCGGCGATGATCAGGCTCGTCGCCGTGCGGGTGGTCTCGAAGGGAAACTCCAGCACCGAAGCGGGCGCCACGGCGGGGATCGCATAGGGCGGTTGATTGGGGTGGACGAGCACCACAGCCTTGCGCCAGTCCAGCTCCTCATAGAGCGGGTGGAACAATTCGTCACCGAGATAGCGCCCCTCATAGCTGGTGAAGAGGATGAACCCATCCGCCCCCAGGACATCAAGCGCATGCCCGACCTCCACCAGGGACGCGTCGACGTTTGGCAAAGGCAGGCTCGCAAACGAGCCGAAGCGCCCCTTGTTTTGCGCGCGCAGCTCCGCGGCGTGTTCGTTGCAGCGCCGCAGGAGGACTGGCGCGTCCGGGATCGGCGGGCCTGCCGAAATCGACAGGATCGCCTCGTCGATTCCATTTTCGTCCATCACATTCAGGGCCGCATCGAGCGACCAGGCCGGCGCCTTGCCGTTCGGCATGGCGGCGTTCAGCAGATCTGAACCCACCGCATCGACATAGAATTTCGGCAGAAAATGGTTGTGGGTATCGATCTTGCCCAAAGACACGGCCTCGCTCCTTCCCAATCAACGCGCCAATTTCTCAGATCCGGAATTGGCCGGCTTCGTACCCTAGCGAATACCTTTACGAACGTAAAGCTACAAATAATCGTGCGGCAGCGGCCTTCGAACCTGTCTGCGGCGGGAAGTTGGCAATAACTGCCGCCTTATCGATGGTATTTTGGTCTCGGGGCGGCCGACTGGCGCCGCCCAATCGCCGCCACTCGGAAGTTGGCCTTGACTGTCCGATCGTAAAGTATAATCCTAGCTGGGCGCGGGGCAAGCTGCGAACCCTGCGCCGAGCCTTTGTTCAAAAGGGCGATCGGGCGGGCGATGCCGAAAAAGTTGGCGCCGGCTGGAGTACGGGAGGTGACCACGATGGGGGTCGGCATGGCGACGAATCGCAATGTTTAGACAGCGAAGCGAGCAAGCCCAGGGATTGATCGATAGCCTGGCGCTCGGCATTCTCGATCGCCGATCCTTCCTGGCCATGGCCGCGGGCCTGGGCCTGGCCGGCGCGCTTGATGCGGGGCTGGTCGCCTCGGCGTCCGCCGCCGGCGAGATCCAATCCAAAAATCGCAAGTCCATCAAGGGACGCTACGACTACGTGGTGGTCGGTTCTGGCGCTTCGGGCTGTGTCATCGCCGCGCGCCTGGCCGAGGCGGGGGCCGAAGTCCTACTCCTCGAAGCCGGAGGCGGCGACGATCTCCCGCAAGTCCGCACGCCTGGCGTCTGGTTCACCAACATCGGCGGGCCGCTCGACTGGAAGCTGAAGGCGTCGCCCTCGGCGTATGTGGACAACCGTCGCGTGCCGGTGGCCATGGGTCACGTCCTTGGCGGCGGGACCAGCATCAACGCCATGCTGTGGGTCCGCGGTCTGGCCCAGGACTATGACGATTGGGCAGCCGGTGGCTGCGAGGGCTGGGCCTTCAAGGACGTTCTGCCCGTCTTCAGGGGGCTCGAGGACTGGCAGGGCGGCGCCAACGAATGGCGCGGCGCCGGCGGTCCGGTCCACATTCGCACCGCGGCCGATCCCCACCCGACCGCGTCCGCCTTCGTCGAGGCGTCGCGCCAGATGGGCGTTGCGATCCTGGACGACATGAACGGTCCCATGCGCGAGGGCGCCGGCTATGTGAATATGAGCATCGCCAGGGACGGCTCTCGCGACAGCGCAGCGCGAGCCTTCCTTCGCCCCGCCCTGGCTCGGCCAAGCCTGACGCTGCTGCTGAACGCTCCGGTGACGTCGCTGCTGTTCGACAGGACGCGCTGCTCCGGGGTTCGCGTCATGACCGCACAAGGGCCCAAGGAGATCGCGGCGAGCGAAGTCATCGTCGCGGCCGGAGGAGTCAACAGCGCCAAGCTCCTGATGTTGTCAGGCGTCGGCCGAGCGGATGCGCTGGTGCCGCTCGGTGTCTCCCCCGTGGTCGATCTGCCGGGGGTTGGCCAGAATTTTCAGGACCATCCGTTGCTGTTCGGGGCCGTGTTCAAATACAGGGGCGCGATGCCGCCGCGGTCGATGCAGAGCAATGCGGTGGAGGCCGCCGCCTATGTGCGCAGCGACCGCGCCAAGGCGGGGCCCGACATCAAGATGGTGCTGATGCAGCTACCGATCGTGACCGACGAGATCAGGGCCGAATATGGCTCGCCCCCCGCCGATTGCTTCACCATCGCGCCGGCGCTGGTGCGGCCCGAAGGGCGGGGCTCGGTGAGGCTGGCGAGCGCCGACTGGCGCGACGACGCCCTCCTCGAAACCGGCTTTCTGTCCACCGACGAGGACCTGAAGGCCACGGTGCGGTGTATCGAAATGTGCCGCGAACTCGGTCATCAGCAGGCCTACGACGGCATCCGGACCGAGGAGCTCATCCCCGGCGCCGGCCCGACCGTCAGGGATCTGAAGGATTTCGCCCGCAAGGCGACGATCAGCTTCGGCCATCAGGTGGGCTCCTGCCGGATGGGAACCGACGCCACGGCCGTCGTCGATCCGAAATTGCGCGTCCGGGGGGTCGAGGGCCTGCGGGTCTGCGATTCCTCGATCATGCCCAGAATCATCACCGGACCGACCAACGCCGCCTCCCAGATGATCGGCGCCAAGGCGGCGTCGCTGATCCTGGAAAGCCGCTGAGCGATGCAGCGCCGGCGGCGTCACGCTCGCCCGGCCCCTTCGTCCCTTTTTCCGAACACAGAGGAGCCTGACCCATGACCGATGCGCCAACTTACCGATACTACGCCGGGGGCCAGTGGCTCGAAGCCGCCGGCGGGCGGCTGTTCGAGGACTATGAGCCCTACGACAACAAGCTCTTCGCCCGCGCGCCGGCCTGCGGCCGTGAGGAGGCGCGAATAGCGGTGGAGGCCGCGGCGAAAGCTTTTCCGGCCTGGGCCGAACTGCCGCCGGCGGAAAAGGCTAGGC
This sequence comes from Caulobacteraceae bacterium, assembly GCA_036494815.1. Lineage (GTDB taxonomy): Bacteria > Pseudomonadota > Alphaproteobacteria > Caulobacterales > Caulobacteraceae > Poindextera. The sequence continues at coordinate 26,313 of DASXNV010000100.1, read as the reverse complement.
TGTTCTTCAAGGCCGCCGAGGTGGTCCGGCGCCGACGTTCGGAAATCGCCGCAATCCTGGCTAGGGAGACCGGCAGCACGATTTCGTTCGCCACCTTCCAGCAGGATCTGGTCATCCAGACCCTGGAGCAGGCCGCAAGCTGGGTCTACCTGCCCAAGGGCGAGGTGCTGCAGTCCAACATTCCCGGGATGCATTCCATCGGCGTGCGCCGCCCGCTCGGCGTGGTCGCCAGTTTCACGCCCTGGAACGGAGCCAATATTCTCGCCTGGCGCGCCGTGCTCTCGCCGATCGCGGCTGGCAACACCGTGGTCGTCAAGCCGTCCGAGTTTGCGCCGATCTCGGCAGGCCTGATCGTGGCCGAGATCGCAGATGAAGTGGGCTTCCCGCCAGGGGTCATCAATGTGGTGACCCACGCGCCGGGGGCCGCCGCACCGATCGCCGACGAGATCTTCGAAAATCCCGAGGTGCGGTGCATCAATCTGATCGGCGGGGTCAAGACCGCCAAGCTGGTTGGCGAACGCGCTGGCCGGGCGCTGAAGCGGACCGTCTTCGAGCTAGGCGGCTACAACCCCATGATCATTCTCGATGACGTCGACATCGATTACGCGGTGCGCACCGCCACCTTCGGGTCCTTCTTCCATCAGGGCCAGATCTGTCTGAACACCCGCAAGATCATTATCCAGCGGGGCGTCTACGAGGAATTCCTCGAGAAATTCATCGCCCGGACCAAGACCCTGTCCTCGGGCGACCCACAGGATCCGACGACGATCATCGGTCCGCTGGTCACGGCCCAGGCGGTGGCCACGGTCCACGAGCGGGTCCAGGACGCGGTGAGCAAGGGCGCTGTGGTCCACACCGGAGGGACGTTCGAAGGCCAAGTCTATCAGCCGACGATCCTCACCAATGTTTCCTACGACGCCACCGCATCCAATGAGGAGACCTTCGGCCCGGTCGTGATCGTCGAGCCCGTCGACACGGTGGAGGAGGCCATCACGGTGGCCAATCGGGTCACCTATGGACTGACCTCCTCGATCCTCACCGGCAATCCCTATCGTGGCTTCGAGATCGCCCCGCGCATCCAGGCCGGCATCGTCAACGTCAACTCGCCGACCGTGAACGATGAGATCCATGCGCCGATGGGCGGCGTCCGCGACAGCGGCTGGGGCCGCACCGGGCCCGGTAGCATCGCCGACTTTACGGATGTCATCTGGATCAACACCATCAGCGGACAGCGGCAATATCCCTTCTGATCCGGGACCGGGATCGGGCGATGACATCGCAAAACGGGCGCCCGTCGCGGCTGCGGACGCCCGCCAAGTGTTGGGGAATGCAGGTCCGGCCACGGCGCCCTTCCGCCTCCCGCATCGATCCGCCGTGGCGGATCGATGCCATGGTCGAAGCCGGCCCAGCGATCAGTAGCGGTAGCCGAGCGTGACGCCGAATGTGGCCGGCATCCCGGTCGTTCGCGCCACGGCGTCGACCACTTGCGAGACGTTTGCACATAGAATTGGACTGTCACGTTCCGGCCCCAGACCGACACGCTCCCGCGCCCGGTCTTCGGCTGCACGCCCGCCCTCAGATCCAGCAGCCCGTAGCCCGCCATTTTGAAATACGGCCCGCCGCCAAAGGCCCCGGCGCTCTTGGCCCGATATTCGCCGCCCGCGCCCAACGTAGTGTCTGAATGCTTTTTTTGGCTCAGACGCTCGGGCACGGCCCCAGGAAGGCTGGTGATGACACCGATTTAGGCTGGGAATCGCACCCCCACAAGGTCGCGCTCTGGCGACAAAGTGCGTGCGGGTCGCGCTCAAGCCGGGTTCAGCGCAAGAATTCGACCCGGTCCGCGCCGGGGAACCAAATAGCCATAGGCGGGGCAGAAGCTCCAGGGCGCCAACGGAGTCGCGACTAAGCGGACCGTTTCTGATGGGCGCGCAGCGAAGCTGATCGACCTAGCCCATTGGAAACACCATCCTTCATCACCAAACGGCGACCATCGGTCGGCCCGCATGGCTGGAGCCACGGGCGGTGGCCCGCACGAGCGGCCCCAACTTGCGGGCTCCAAGGCGTGAAATTTTGCCGACCTCATTTGAGGGGCACGCGCATCCGGAGGTGATCGCGATCAACCGGGTGGCCGAACGCTGAGCGGCTTATCCCGTCCAACTTCGATCGTGCATGAACCTACGTGAGGAATGGCCGCGGTGCAGCTAAGCTGGTTCACTTCCTGAAAGCGGACTCACTGAACATCGCCAATGATTCAATGGGCTAAACCGCTAGCGCAGTAGTGCTCAGCTTTAAGTGGATGAGTAACGGGAGCCTCCTGTCTGAAGATGGGCCTGAGTGGGTCACGCTCACTTCAGACAGGAGACGAGTGATGGCCGAAGACACCGTGCACCCGCTAATGAATTCAAACAGTAGTGGCGCGCCCCACTAAACACGATCAGCTCGCCAATCCTCTCACGGCCGCAGCGGACGCTGCAGGGGCTTAATGGCGATCAACCCGCAAACTTTACAGAATAGAAAATCATCTAGGCGCCGCCCCCTCGAACTTGGCGCAGAGAGCAGCCACCAGGCCGGCGATGACCCGTTTGTCGCCGGCGCTCGTTCAACCCGGACAGGGGGGTCGTTTGCGGGCCTTTTCAAACCAAGGGCCGCAAGAACAGGCAAGCCAAAAGGATCGCTTGCTGGAAAGATATCCCCGCAGGTCAACATCTTGAGGCGACCGCCCGATGCCGCAGCGCCATAGATGACCCCGACCCTCATCCCCGCAGCGGCAATAGTCGCCGTCGCCGCGGCAGGCATCGTCGGCCTCAGGCCGCTGCCCTATCGCGTACGATTCGGCTTCGATCTCATCTGCTTCCTGGCGATCAGCGGATTCTTCCTCAAGTGGGGAATGTTTCCTGTGTTTCCGGCTGCCGGAGTCAGCGACGCCGCCAGCGGTCTGTGGTTGCGCGCGATCGGCGGCGGCTGGTGGCTGCTGGGCGCCCGCCTCTCCGTAGCGGCGATGCGCTACACCCTGCATCACGACCGGCGCAGCCGGCAGGCGCGCCTGTTCTCGGACCTGATGGCCGCCGCGATCTACATCGCTGCGGGCATGATCGTGCTGAACTTCGTGCTCGCCCTGCCCATAACGGGCCTGCTGGCGACCTCAAGCGTTGTGGCCGTGTTCGTCGGCCTGGCGCTACAGAACACCTTGGCCGACGTCTTCTCCGGCATAGCCGTCGGGCTCGATCAGCCGTTCAGGGTCGGTGACCGCATCTCGATCGGCGGCAGCATCGAGGGCGACGTCATCCAGGCCAATTGGCGATCCATCCGAGTGCAGACCGATGACGAGGATGTCGCGATTATCCCCAATAGCCTTATCGCCAAGGCGGAAATCGTCAATCGCTGCATTCCAAGCACCCGCCGCGCCGCATCGGTCAATCTGTCCTGCCCCAACGGCGCCGCGCCAGAGCAGGTCATCGACGCCTTGCTGCAATCCACCCTTCTAGCGCCGGCCATCCTTCAGTCCCCACCGCCGTCGGCCGCCCTGACGTGGTTGGGCTCCAAGCGAAACAGCTATGTCATTTCCTTTTTCGTGGGCGACTCCAAACAGGTCGCAACAGCGAAAAGCTCGTTGCTGAAGCACTGCCGGCGTCAGCTTTACTATGCCGACATGCTGTTCGGCGCGTCATCGCCCGTCGGAGCACCGCCAAGCGGCCATCCCGGGCGCCAGCTCCTCGGCGAGCTGGTTCTTTTCGAAAGCCTGTCCGCGCAGCAGTTGGATCAACTTGCCGATCATCTCGAAATTGTGCTCGCCGAACCGGGCGAGGTGCTGTTCACCCAAGGCGCGGCCGACGCGACGCTTTACCTGATGACCGCCGGTGTCCTGGAATTCACGCGCAAGGTTCGGGACGATCAGGTCGAAAAGATCGGCTGTATCGGCGCCGGCGAATATGTCGGTGAGTTGGGCCTTCTGACGGGGGCCCCGCATGCCGCGACAGCGACGGCGCGCGCCCACTGCCAGATCTATCGTTTGCCGCACGACGCTATTGCGCCGCTGTTGGCCGAACATGCGGACCTCGCGGCGGCCTTCGACCGGTCCGCGCGTCGCGGCCTTGCAATTCTCCACCGTGAGGTCGCATCGAGGGCCTCCGAGGATATCGGCGCCACTGGCCTGTTGCTGCAGAGGATCCGCAACTTCTTTCGCACCCCGTGAGACGCGGAGAACGCCGCGTCCAAATGGGCTCTTGCAGCCAGGGAGAGCCGTTCTGTTCAAACGCACGGCCGGAACGCGCCCATTGAAGGAGCGCGGGAAGCCAAAACAGCGCAAAAAGGAGCAAGCCTCTGACGGGCGCCTTCCATAACCTCGCTGCGGCGTAGGCGGGAACGAGCGGTTTCAGAAACGAACCATGGCCAGACTGAAACAGCCTCTCACATGGACAGCTCCGCTGGGAGCCCTCCTGGCGCTGAACGGCTGCGCCACGTCAGGCGCGCCGTCCCTGATCCTGTTCGGCGCCTATTTCCCCAGCTGGATCGCCTGCGGCGTGGCGGGAATCGGGGCGGCGATCCTGGTCCGGATCGCCATGGTGACGTCCGGCCTGTCGGAAGCCCTGCCGCTGCAGCTGCTCGTCTGCACAGCCTTCGGGCTGCTGGTTGCGATCGCGGCCTGGCTGTTCTGGTTCGGACAGTGAGCATGAGAGCCGGAGGAACCGCCCGCCCGAACCACGTCGGCAAGATCGCCTCGCTGCTGATCATCGTCGCCGCCTTGGGCGTAGGGCTCTATGCGAACCACCGGCGCCAGCTTCGCCCCTCGACCGACGACGCCACCATCGACGCAGATGTCGTCCACGTCGCTTCGCCAGTAGGCGGCAAGATCATCGACATTCCCGTTGCCGAGAACGTGCAGGTCGCCAAGGGGGCGCTGCTGTTCCAGATCGACCCCATGCCCTACCGGTTGACGGTCGACCAGACCCAGGCGGACCTCGACCTCGCGCAAGCGGCCCTTGGCACTCAGCGTCGGATATTGTCCACACAAAGATCCACGGCGGTAGTGGCCAGCGATCAGATCCGGAGCGCCAAGGCCAATGTGGAGCTCGCCAGTCGCACGGTCGAGCGGCTCCGGCCGCTGGCGGCCGAGGGCTATGTCCCGACCCAGCAATTGGACCAGGCCGAGACCACCCAGCGCGATGCGACGACATCGCTGTTGCAGGCCCAGGAGCAACAGAAGGCGGCGGTGCGCGCCATCGACACCGAAGCCGGCGCCGAGGCGACAGTCGAGGCCCGAAGGGTCGCCCTGGCGATCGCGAGGAGGGCCCTCGACGACACGACGGTGCGCGCCACCCATGACGGGCGCGTCGTGGGCCTTACGGTGTCGACCGGCGAGGTCGTGGCGCCATCGCAGTCGCTGTTCACCCTCGTCAATAGCGACGAGTGGTTCGCGGTCGCCAATTTCCGGGAATACGACATTGCGGCCATCGCCGTCGGCGACTGTGCGACGGTCTATTCGATGATCGACCGGCGCCGGCCGATCAAGGCGATCGTTCAGGGCATCGGCTCCGGCGTGCTCGACACCGATCGGGTCAGCCTTCCGAAATCGGTCCCCTATGTCGAGCGGCAGCTGAACTGGGTGCGCGTCGCCCAGCGTTTTCCGGTGCGGTTGAAGCTGATCTCACCGCCGCAGGGCTTGATGCGTCTGGGCGCCAGCGCCGTCGTGGAGATCAAGCATGGCGCCGCCTGTCGCCGCTAGCCTCAACCACTGGGGCCGCAGCTTGCTGCGCCTTCTGGGGCCGGCCCCCGGCAGGCTGGAATTTGCAACGCGCCTGGCCCTGATCTGCGCCCTGACCACCCTGGCGACCGAACTCTACCGGACGCCGGATCCGGCGCTGACGGTGTATGTGGTGTTCTTCCTCAACAAGCCGGACCGCGCCACCAGCCTTGTCACCAACCTGATCCTGCTGATCCTCATCACCCTGATCATTGGCCTGGTCATGCTGGTGGGCATGGCGGTGACCGATCTGCCCATGTGGCGCGTGGTCGCGATCGCCACGCTCTCGTTCGCCTTTTTGTTTCTGACCTCCGCCAGCAAGCTCAGGCCGATCGGTTCGATCATCGCCCTGATCGTCGGCTATGGCCTCGACGAGCTCGGACTGGTGCCGGGCGGTGAGATCGCCACCCGTGGCCTGCTCTACGCCTGGCTGTTCGTCGCCACGCCCGTCTGCATCTCCATCGCCGTCAATCTGCTCTTAGCGCCACCGCCCAGGCGCATGGCGGAACGGGCGCTGGCGCATCGGCTGGCCCAGTGCGCAGCGATGCTGCGGGCGCCCGACAGGAGGGAGCGCGAAGACTTCGACGAATTTCTGCGCGAAGGGGCCGGCGAGATCCCGGCCTGGCTGAAGCTCGCCGGGGTGGAGAAGACAGCCCGGACGGACGATCTCGCCGCTCTCCGCCAGGCGACGGCCTCGACGATGGCGGTCGAACTCCTGGTCGATCTCGCCCTGACCGACCTCGCTGTGGGCGAGCCGCAGGCCGCGCTGCCGCCGTCAGCCTGCGAGGCGATCGCCGCAGTGCTCGACGAAATGGCCGAGATCCTTCGCCGCGGCGGCTATCCGCTGGAGATCGCCTTGCCCCCGCTGGACGGCGAGAACGCCCTGCCCGAACTCAGCCGCACCCTCCTGGCGGACATGCGACAGGCCCTGGCCGGTTTTGCGGAACCGACGCCGAGCGAGCCTGCGGCCGCGCCGGCGGCGAAGTCCGGCGGCGGTTTCCTGCTGCCCGACGCCTTCACCAATCCCGAACATGTGCAGTTCGCGCTGAAGACCACCGCGGCGGCCATGTTCTGCTATGCGCTCTACACGCAGCTGGACTGGCCCAAGATCCACACCTGCTTCATCACCTGCTACATTGTCGGCCTCACCACCACCGCCGAGACAGTCCAGAAGCTGACCCTGAGGGTCATTGGTTGCCTGATCGGCGCGACCGCCGGTATCGCCGCGATCGTCTATGTGGTGCCGCACTTGGCCTCGATCGGCGCCTTGATGGCGCTGGTCTTCGCCGGAGCCCTGGCCTCAGCCTGGGTCGCGGCCGGCGATCCCAAGATCGCCTATTCCGGATTTCAGATCGCGTTCGCTTTCTTCCTATGCGTCCTGCAGGGATCGGGGCCAGCCTTCGACATGGTCACGGCGCGCGACCGGGTGATCGGCATCCTGATCGGAAACCTTGTCTGCTACCTGATGTTCGCGCTGGTCTGGCCCGTAAGCCTCGCCCGCCGCATCGACCCTGCGGTGCGCGAACTCATCCGCGGCCTCGGCGTCATGGTCCTGGCGAGCAATGCGCAGACCCGTCGCGCCTTGGCCGCAAGCTCTCTTGTCGGTGTCGGCGCGCTTGAGCGCGATCTCGATTTCCTCACCTACGAGCCCAAGAAGATCCGCCCGTCCGCGGACTGGCTCAAGAGCCGCCGCAAGACGGCGCAGGACATCGCCGCCCTGACAGGCCCCCTGTTGCTGAGCGCCGACCACTTTCCCAAGCAGACCGCCAGCTATGCGACGCGGTTGGAGGGACTAGCCGAAGCCTTCAGCAGCCAATCGCCAAGGCGGCTAGGCCTGCCTTCGCCAGTCCAATCGGGTCCCGCCGCCCTGACGGCGCTGATCGAGGCCCGCCTTGAGAGTTTGGAGCGCAGTCCATTGCAGGACGCCGAAGTACAGGAGGCGATCGACCATGCCTTGGCCTAGTCGCACCCTGGCCGCAGGGTTCATGTCCGCCTGGCTTGGCGGGTGCGCCACCTCGGCCCTGGATATGGCCCCAGAACGGCCCGATCGCCCCTGGAGCCCGGTCACCACAACCGGAGGCGAGATCGTCGCCGGCGCAAAAAGCGGTGCGGCGCCGACGCACGATTATATCCTACCCGCCAACTCGGCCGCGGCGGGCGCGCCGGCGCCGCCGGCGGTGGACACGGCGAAGGACTACAGCCTCGCCGATCTGATCGACCTCGCCGAGTCCAGCAATCCCACAACCCGCATCGCCTGGAATGACGCCCGCAAGGCGGCGCTGGCCGCGGGAATGGCGGAAAGCGCCTACTTGCCGAAGATCACGGCCACCGCAGTCGGCGCCTATGACTCCAGCAGTGGCCGCACCTCTGCGCTTGGCTCTAGTTTCAATAGCGACCGGTCTGGCGAAGGCGCGATCTCGGCCGTCTCGCTGCAATGGCTGCTGTTCGATTTCGGCGAGCGGACCGCCGTCATCGATGCCGCCAAGCAGGCGTCGGTGATCTCAAACATAGCCTTCACGGCCGCACACCAGCAGCTGATCTATGCCGTCGCTCAGGCCTTCTACGCCAATGCCGCGGCTCAGGCGCGGGTCAAGACGGCCACCCAGTCCCTAGTTGACGCCGAGGCCGTGCGGGCGGCCGCAGAGGAACGCTTCAAACACGGGATCGGCACGGTGGTCGAAGTGGCGCAGGCTCGCCAGGGCGCTGCCCAGGCGAGGCTCGCCCTGGTCCAGGCCGATGGCGGGGCCCAGGACGCCTATCTCGCCTTGATCGACGCCATGGGCATATCGCCCCTGACCAAGATCAAGGTCGCCGACGTCTCGGGCCGGGCCCTGTCGCCGGCCATGGCCACGCCCGTCGAGACCGTCGTCTCGCAGGCGCTGTCGCGCCGTCCGGACGTGCTCAGCGCCTACGCCGCAGCGAAGGCCAGCCAGGCCAATATCCAGGCCGCACGGGCGGAATTCAAACCGAAGGTCTTTCTGTCGGCCACCGGCGCCTACAATTCCGGGCGGCTCGACGTCCCCGCCCTGCCGGGGCTCGGTCAGCAGGGGCCCACCGTCAACGTCAATGGCGACCGCTTCGGCGGCAGCATCTTCGCCGGCGTGACTATGCCGCTCTATGATGGGGGGACCCGGGCCGCCGTGCTCGCCCAGGCTCGAGCCGAGGCGGACAGCGCCGATGCGCGGCTCACCAAGGCGCGGCAGGATGCGGTAGTGCAGATCGTGCATGCCGACAACACGCTGCGCACCAGCCTCGCGGCCTACAGCGCCTCGCAGGCCCTGGCGAGCGCAGCGAAAACCACATTCGACGGGGCGCTGGGGGCCTATCGCAACGGTGTCGGATCGATCACGGAGGTTTCCGTGGCCGAGACCCAATTGCTTCAGGCGCAAAACGCCGAGAGCGACGCCTACAGCGCCTCCCTTGCGGCCGCCGCGACACTCGCCCTAGCGAGCGGCATGTTGGGCTCTGCGCCCGCATCGTAAAGCTTGCGGTTGAACCAAGCTTAACGGCAGAAGCCCGCGGAAGATGCAAACATGGCGCCCATCTGAAGCAAATGGTGGCAAATTCGCACAATCCCCATCCGACGATTTGAACGACACTACGATCAACGAATGGGGGTCGAATACTCATCTCGGGGGCCATGGAATACCGAGAGGCCGCAAAATGCGTAGCGATCCGGTTCTGTTTGTCGACGACGATTTCACCTCACACCTGCTGAACTGCGATGTGCTGCGTCACAACGGCTTTGCCGTGCTCGAAGCAAGCAACGCGCCCGACGCCTGCGCCGCTATCGAGCAGCACCAGTTCTTCGCCCTGGTCACGGATGTCGACCTGGGCGACGGGGCCGACGGCTTCGAGGTCGCGCGCCTCGCCCGCGCCGCCAATCCCGGCCTGGCCGTGATCTATATTTCCGGATCGGCCGCCAAGAGGCACCGACTGGAAGGCGTCCGCAACTCGCAATTCATCGCCAAGCCGTGCGACCCGGAGCAGATCATCGAGGCGTTGGACCAAGCGATCGCAGATCCGCCCCTCGGCGCGCGGCGATCCGGATGACCTACGCACCATGGGCCTCAGTCCCGGCGCCTGGTTACGTCAGCACCCGCAACGGATACCCGGAGGATCATCGCGGATTCGCAGTATAATACAGCAAGAAACTGCACCTTCCATCAACCAATAGAAGAAATAATGGCACATCGCCGCAACGATGTTGCCATTTTTATTACAAATATCCTGCAGATTGAAGGGTAATTTCCCCTGAATGTAGTGCAAGGAATTGACAAAGGTGGACGTGATTACACAATCTAAGACCCAGACCTCGTGTAATGATCATCACGTGGTCGAGCGCCTCCCCCAGGCTCGACCTGAGAGGTCGCCACCACCTGCCCGCCCCTCCCCCCAGCTGGACGGCGGCCTCTCACCCCTTTTCTCAGCAAATCTGGCGATATCGCCCGACCCCGCCCAAGATCAGCGGGCCTCAGCCCTTGAGGGCCAGGTCCGAAGCGAGTTCTGTGGCGACATCGGCCAAGAGCCGGCTGAGCGCCGCAGCCTCGGCGCCAGCGTCGGAGCCTGGTGATGGTGTGCTGAACGAGACCGTGCGGACCATCGCCGCTGCTTTCAGGTCGGCGGGCGAGACATAGACGGTCGCCGTCATGGCGAAGCCCCCGTCGACATGGCGTAGCGACAGCACATTGACGACCACATAGCGCGCTCCGGGCGTTTCGGCGGCGCCGTCGGGCAAAATTGTAAGGCCCGGCGCGCGCTGGATCAGGTCCTCGGTCAAGGTCGCTCGGGCGAGGTCGCCGATCGGCGCGCTCCAACGATGGACGCTGTCCACCGCGATCTCAGCCGAGGCGGGCTCGGTGACCACCTCCAGGCGGTCGAACTGGCGCGGAAAGCGGACTGCGGCGATGCGGATCTGATCGCTGGTCGGAGGCGCGCCCCGCGACGCGGTTGGCGGCAGCGGCTGCAGAGCCAGGAACCGCGTGGGAGGGCTATGGCCACACGCGGCCAGGGCCGCGCCGCCCAGCAGCAGCGTCAGCCTGGCGGCCCGACGATATCGCCCTGAGGTCACGGCTCAATCCTCCTGCCCTTGAGCACCGCTTCCGGATTCCGGTCCAAGGTGTCGGCCAGGGAGCGCACCGAACGGGCGGCGTCCGTCAGCTGGCGAATGGCGTCCGGAAGATTGGCGTCCTGCGGCGCGCCAGCGCCGCTGGCGAGCCTGTTGGCTGAGGCGGCGGCGGCCTGGATCTGGTCGGCCGCGGCTTCCAGCTTGGCGACCAGCGGCTTGACCTCCGGCCGGACCTGGCTGGCCATCTGATCCAGGCTGGTCAAGGTGTGATCGAGGCGCACGAGGCTGTCGGACAGCTCGGGCGAGGACACCAGCTGGTCGAGTCGCGCGGTGATGTGGCGCACGTTCTGGCCGATGGCGGCGATCGGGGCCTGATCGAGCTGATCCAGCGCCAGGTCGGCTTTTTCCGCGACACCCCTGAGACTGGCGGCCGTGGCGGTCGGCAGGCATGGCAGCCGGCCGTCCTTGCAACCGGCCTTGCGGTTTCCGGCGACCTGGACCAGCACCAGGCCCGCGCCGCCGATGATCGGCGGCTGTTGTTGGATCTCGAGCCGATAGCCGCGGCGCACCAGCCCGTCCAGCGCCGCGGCGGCCGCCACGCGCGGATCTTTGGTCCCGGCCGGCAAGCCTAGTTTCGCCAGGTCGACGCCCAGTTCGACGGTGGCCGTCGCGGCGCCGTCGGCCCCGACGGTGAGGCGCCGGTCCAGCACGCGGCCGACCACGAAACCGTCAAGCTCGACCGGCGCGTCGACCTCCAGCTCGCCCCCGCCGTCGGCGAACGCGGCCTGATAAAGCACCTGCGGCCCTTGCGGCGCGGCCGCCGCCTGGCGTTCGTCGGCGAAGACGGCGAAGGCTGCGCCGGCCCGGCTCTGCGGATCGGCGGCGTTGGCGATCGGCGTATCGAACTCGACACCCCCGACTAACGGGGAATTGCCGGGGCCGAGCCTTGCACCCATGCTGGCCGCGCCGAGCTTGATCTCCAACGCCTTGACGCTGACGAAGACGCTGCGGGCCTTGACCAGCCGATCGTAGGGCGCACTAACAAAGGCGTTCAGGCGGAAGGTCTGGGAATCGGCCAGATCCGAGCGCGTGATCCGGCCGACCTCCAGCCCGTGATAATAGACGCCCGCGCCGACCCGGACGCCGCCGATCTCCTGGCCGACGAGCACATAGAGCGTGCCCGCTTCGCCCGGCGGCACCGGAGGCGGCGCATCCAGCCCGACGAAGTGGCGTTGCGGGGCTCCAGAGCCCGGCGAGCACCCGATGGAGACGCCCGAGACCACGGCGCTCAACGAAGACAGGTCCGTCAGGCTCGGCTGGGCTCCGATCAGCCAGAACTTCGCCCCGTCTCTCAAAGCTTGCTTGGTGCGCGGCTCGAGCCGCAAGGTCATGTCGACGTGACGGACGTCCTGGGACACCTGAATCTTCACCACGCGGCCGATCCGAACGCCCTTGTAGACTACCGGCGTGTCGCCGGCGCGGGCGCCGCCGGAGGTGTTGAAGGTGACCACCACGTCGATGCCACGGTCGCTCATCGCATTGAGGGCCAGATAGAGGACGACGATGAGGGCGGCGAGCGGAATGGCCCAGACCAGTCCCGGCCACCGGCCGTGCAGGGCGCCGGCGGCCGTTCTCGGCGGTTCAGCTGGCCCAGCTTCGCTCATGCGGCCCTCCGCGCCACGTCCCACATTCGACGGGGATCGAAGGCCTGGGCGCCGACCATAGTCAGGATGACCACGGCGGCGAACGCGGGCGCCGCGGGTCCGGCGCGGCCGTAGAGCTTCGCGTTGAACTGCATCACCGGCACGAAACAAGCGATGACCAGGGGATCCACCATCGACCAGCGGCCGATCTCCTCCACCACCCGGTACAGCCGGGTCTTGGACACCAGGCGGCGCGCCGAGCGCTCGGCGATGGAGGCAAGGAACCACATCATCGCTACGAGTTTCAGGAGCGGGATGGCGAAGCTGGCGATGAAGACCAGCAGCCCGAGGGCGTACAGCCTGGCTTCGAACAGGTCCTTGACCCCCTCGAGCACGGTGTAGCTGGTCGGCTCCAGCCCAATGGGCACCGTCGCCATCGGCAAAAGATTGGCCGGGATGTAGAGCAGGACCCCAGCGATGGTCAGGGCCGATGCGCGGATGACGGCGTCAGGCTTGCGGCCGTGCACCCTGGCGCCACACCGGCGGCATGGTTGGCCCTCCTGATGCGCCGGCGACAGAAGCGCGCAGCTTTCGCAGGCGATCAGCGGGGCGGTCGGGTCGATCTTGGGCTGGATGGCGATCCGACGCCAGATATCGGACCCGTCCAGCGTCGCCCGGGCGAACAAGGCCATGAGCCCGGCGCCGATGAAGCAGAAGCCGCCCGCGCCGACGACGGTCGGCACAGTAGCGTGCAGGCGCGTATAGGCGATCCAGAAGGCAAGCAGCGCGACGTCCGCCAGAGCCCAGGGCTGCAGGGCCTGGGCGAGCCGAAAGGCGGGGCCGAGCCATCGCGGTCGCCAAGCCGTCTTGAGGCTGGCCAGCACCAGGGATAGCAGACCATAGCGCGCAAGCGGCAAGACGATCACGCACACCGCGACGACCACGGCCAGGGGCGGACTGCCCTCGCGCCAGAGCTCGACTGCGCTGGACGCCAACAGGCTGCGCCTGGAAGCGCCCAGCGCCGAGGTGCTGAGAAAGGTCAGAAGGTTGGCGGGCAGCAGCAGCAGGAAGGTCGCCGCTGAGCAGGCCAGGGCCGCGTCAAGGCTGCGCCCGGCGGGCCGCTCCAGCTCGGTGCGGCAGACGCCGCAGGCCAGATCGACCCCTGCCAGAACGGCCCCTGCCAGAACGGCCCCTGAAGGTCGAGCGATCGACTGAACCGCGCCGCACCCCGGACAGGCGACGAACACGGGCGCCTCCGAGTGCGCGGGCATGGCCCGAAGGGCTGTCACCTTCGCCTCGCCGCCGACGGCCGACAGCCGCAGCTAGGACTTGAGCTTGAGCGTGACGCCGCTGGGCGAGAAATTGAACCGCAGGCCCGCGGTGGTGCTGTCGATGCGGATCACGACGCCGTTCTGGTTGCGCAGATAGGCGACGCCGCCGCCGCCGGCGATGGTCGCGCCCGCGGCGAAGGCGGTGTAGGTGCCGTCGAAATCCTCGATGCGGGTCAGGTGATAGACCGCACCGCTGGCGGAGATCTTGGCGACGCCCACATCGACGATGGTGAGGCCGGAAATGTCGACCGCGTGCGGGGCGCCGTTGTAGTCCAGCTCGCCCGAGCCCCAGACGAAGCCGACGCCCGCGGCCACAGCCGTGCCCGACAGGCTCAACGTGGCGTCAGGGCTGGCCTCCGCAGCGGCCGGGGCGCTGTCCGACGCGTCATGGGCGAGAGCGGCCTGAGGCGCTGCGAAGCCCGAAAAAAGCGCCGCAACCGCAGCATACACACCTAATTGAAGAACAGAACGACGCATTGCGAGTCTCCAGGTTGATCCCGCAGTCATTATCGCCGCGCGCTGTCTTGGATGCTGTCACGAACGTGACCACCCTTGTTCAAAACCGCCCCGCTGAGAGCAGCATGTTTGGCTTCGGCGTGGCGGACCCCGCAATCCCCTATGCGATTATCTTGCTGACTCCCCCCGCGAAACCGCGCGATTTCAAGATATGCGAAAGCGCGTAGCAATGAGCGTCTCGTCCTTTCACCGTCATTTCCGCGCGGTCGCCGCCATGAACCCTCTCCAGTATGGTCGCCAGCCGATTGTCTATTTTGCAGGGGCCTCGATCACTCGAGCGACCGCCGCGGGTTGAGAGTTGAAGACAGTGTGGCTCTCGCGCAGTTCGGTGACTTTGGCGCCCGAACGCTTGTACATCCAGCGCTGAAGCTCGGGGTTCGCCATGTGATCATGGGTAGCCACGATGGCGTAACTGGGATTGGTGCGCCAGGCGGCCGCAAAAGCAGGCTCACCCATGGCTTTCTCGGCGAGCTGCTGCCAGTCCGCAAGGAACTGGGCTTCGGGCGCCGAAATATCCGTCGCATAGGTTGCGCGGAATCTTGCCGGCGGAACGAGGAAATACTTGTCCTGGGCGCCCCGATTGGTGGCGGCCCGCGTGGTGTCGTTGGGCGCGGCGAACTTCGACATCAGCTGACCGCCGGCTTCCCCCCCCACATCGGGCTAAATCGGACGGATAGCCGACGACCCTGAGGTCATTCCAGCATTCGTCCGGCGTCACCAGGGTGGCGATGTTGAGCCCAACGCCGAGACTGTGTCCGCCACCCCCCTTGGGCGGTAATAGGCTCAGTCGACGGTAAAGGGGTTCTCGATGCCCTGTCCAGTTGGGCTTGGGGCGCTGGCCGCCCGAAGCATGTCGATGAGCGCGCGCAGAGCCGCCGGCACCTGCCGATGACCAGGGTAGTACACAACCAGACCTTCGAAGGATGGCGACCAGTCCTCCAATATGCGGATCAGCTGTCCTGAACGCAGGTAAGGTTCGGCCTGGGCCTCGAGCAGGTAGGCGATCCCCAGCCCGTCGACGGCGGCGCGCGCGGCCAGGCCGATGTCGTTGACGGTGACCCGGCCATCCACCGGGACCTTTCGCGACTTTCCCGCGCGCTCGAACGACCACTCCAAGAGGGGGCCATCACCTTGCCGGCGATATTGGACACAAGCGTGACTGGTGAGATCGTCAGGCGTGCGGGGCGGACGCCGCTTGGCGAAGTAGGATGGCGCGCCGACCAGCGCTATTTTCAGCGGCCCCGTCACACGGATGGCGATCATGTCGGTCGCCGCCCGGTCCAGGGGAGCTATTCCCGCGTCGAATCCTTTCGCCACAATGTCGACCGGGGCCTCGCTGACACTCAGCTCAAGTTGGACATCCGGATAGGCCGCCAGGAAGCGATGCCAGATCGGCGTCATCACCGCCACGGCCGCCAGGTGGATCGCGTGGATCCGCAGCCGTCCAAACGGCCGGCTTCGTTCCTGGTTCAAGTCCTCCAGCGCGTCTGCGATCTGATCCATCGCCGGTCGCAGGCGATCCAGAAGGCGCTGGCCCGCGTCGGTCAGCGATACGCTACGCGTCGTGCGATGCAGCAACCGAATTCCAAGGCGCTCCTCAAGCTGCCGCATCGAGTGACTCAGCGCCGATGGCGTGACGCCGAGCTGGGCCGCCGCCACCTTGAAACTACGGTGCTGGGCGATAGCCGCAAACACGGTCAGATCGGCGAGGCTGTCACGCTGCATTACTGAAAATATCTCACCATTGAATGCAATATATATAGGGTTTTCATTTTCGGGTGGCGTCAATAGCTTTCCGGCCAATGCATTCAGGCGCAAGCCGCGCTTGCGTGTCCGGCAGCGGGAGACGCGCTTTGAGTTCCGATACGGTTTTGGCTCCGGCGACAAAACCCGAGGCCTCCAAAGGTCTGTTGGACGCCCCGGCCGAGCGGCCCTGCGCGCCTGAAATGGCACGGTCCGCAATTCGGCTCCGGGCGCGCCCGATGCTCTTTGCAGTGTTGCCGATTGCGCTGATCGCCGCAGGCTATTGGTACGTCACTGGCGGCAAGGTGATGTCCGTGGACGACGCCTATGTCGAATCCGACAAGGTCGGCGTCTCCGCCGACGTCTCCGGCGTCGTCCAGGAAATCGACGTCGCGGAGAACCAGCACGTCGAACCGGGTCAGGTCCTTTACCGCCTCGACGATCTGCCCTTCCGGCTCGCGCTGGCGCGGGCCGAGGCGCAGATCGGCACGGTTCGAAACGACCTGAATGTGCTCAAGGCCAACGACCTGGACATGCAGGCCCAGATCAAACAGGCGCAGTATGACGTCGGCTACTATGCAACGGAACTCCACCGCCAGCAGGATCTGCTGAGTGCGCATGTGGCGTCCCAGACAACCTTCGACACCGCGCAACGCGGTCTGCAGAACGCCCAGCAGAAGTTAGCCTCGGTCAAGGACCAGCTCGCCGGCATCGCGGCGAGCCTCAGCGGCGACCCCAACATTCCGGTCGAGCGGCAACCGCGATACCTCGACGCCATTGCGCAGCGAGACGAGGCGGCGCGCCAACTTGCGCACACCGTCGTCAAGGCGCCGTTCGCCGGCATCGCCACCAACGTGCCTTCGATCGCTCCCGGCAAATATCTCCCGGCGTCGACCACCGCCTTCTATCTGGTCAAAGCCAATCACGCCTGGGTGGATGCGAACCCCAAGGAGACAGAACTGACCTATGTGCGCTCCGGGCAAAGGGCCACGGTGAAGGTCGACACCTATCCGGATACCCGCTGGAGCGGCGTGGTCGAGAGCATCAGTCCGGCGGCGGCCCAGGAATTCTCGCTTCTTCCGGCTCAGAACAGCAGCGGCAACTGGGTCAAGGTCGTGCAACGCATCCCCATGCGCGTGCGCGTCGACACCAGCGACAAGAACCTTCCGCCGCTGCGCGCCGGGATGAGCGTCGAGGTCGAAGTCGACACCGGCCATGCGCGGGGCTTGCCGCACGTCCTGACCGCCATGTTCGCGCACGCCGGGCGGAGGGGATGATGTCCGAAGTCCGCGAGCCAGATGGCGCCAATCGCACGGCGATCACCGTCTGCGTGATCCTCGCCGCCCTCATGCAGGCGCTCGATACGACCATCGCCAATGTCGCGCTGCCTTACATGCAGGGCAGCGTCTCGGCGACCCAGGACCAGATCGGCTGGGTGCTGACCTCCTACCTCGTGGCGGCGGCGATCATGACGCCGACCACCGGATTCCTGGCCGGGCGTTTCGGGCTGAAGCGCGTCTTCCTCGTCTCCGTCGCCGGTTTCACTATAGCTTCGATGCTCTGCGGCCTGTCGCAATCTCTCGTTGAAATTGTGCTCTTTCGGCTCCTGCAGGGCGCGTTCGGCGCCGCGCTTATCCCGCTCTCGCAGACCGTGCTGATGAACATTTATCCGAAAGAGCGGCAAGGCCCCGCACTGGCGCTATGGAGCATGGCGGTCATGGCCGGTCCGGTTCTGGGGCCTGTGATCGGCGGTTGGCTGACCTCGGCCTATAGCTGGCGCTATGTCTTTTATATCAACCTGCCAATCGGCATCGGCGCCTTCCTCGGTATGAGCGCCTTCCTGCCGACCACCTCAGGAAATGCGCGCACGAAGCTGGACTGGTTCGGATTCGCCGCTCTGAGCATCGCGATCGGCGCCATGCAAATCCTGCTCGACCGGGGCGAAGAACTCGACTGGTTCGGCTCTGGCGAGATCGTCAGCGAAGCCATTATTGCTGGCTCTGCGCTCTACCTGTTTCTGGCCCATACCTTCACCACGAGAGAGCCCTTCGTCAGGCCGTCGCTGTTTCGCGACCGCAACTTCACCGCCGGCGCAATCTTCGGCGTGATCGTCGGGCTGACCTATTATGCGTCCCTGGCGCTGCAACCCCCTTATCTTCAATCGCTCATGAACTATCCGATCCTCAGCGCGGGCATCGTGCTGGGGCCGCGAGGCCTGGGCACCATGGCCGCCTTTATGGTCGTCGGAAAGCTGGTGGGGCGGGTCGATACGCGCCTTCTGCTCGCCGTTGGTCTCGGGCTCACGGCGGGGGCCTTCTACGTCATGACCGGCTGGACGCCGGACGTTTCGCGAACAACCGTCATCGTTGTCGGGGTCGTCCAGGGAATCGGCCTCGGCTTCATCTTCCTGCCGCTGAGTGTGGTGACCCTGGCGACGTTGGCGCCCGAGTCGCGGGCCGAGGGCGCCGGGTTCGCCACCCTGGTTCGAAACATCGGCTCGAGCGTCGGCATCTCCGTGGTGAACGCCCTGTTGACCCGGAACACCCAGGTCAATCACGCCGCCATCGCCAAATCCGTCACGGCCATCAACCGGGTGTTCGAAGATCCGATGATCACAAGGTTTTTGAACCCGGTCACCACCACCGGACGCGCCGCGCTCGACGCCGTGATCACCCGGCAGGCTCAGATCATCGCCTATATCGACGACTACAAGCTGCTGATGATCGCGACGCTCTGCGTGGCTCCGCTGATCCTCGTCTTCAAGAAGCCGTCCGGCGATGGCGTCTCTGACCATGCGACGGTGATGGAATGATGATGCGAGACAGACCCCGTCGAGCCGTATCCACGCGTGCGGCCGGGTTCAGCTGCGGCGCCCCGTTTATGGCGGCCATGCTCGCCCTGTCGGCGGCCGGCTGCTCCACCGTCGGTCCGAATTTCAAATCGCCGGCGCCACCCACCGTCGGCCGCTACACGTCGCCCGGCGAGACGGCCGCGCCCGACGCCGGACTGTCGGCTCCGAGGCAGACAGTCGCGCTGGGCGAGAAAGTGACCGCAGACTGGTGGACGCTGTTCCAGTCTTCGGACCTCGACGGGCTGGTGAAACAGGCCATCGCAGGCAGCCCCACGCTCGACGCCGCGAAAGCCCGGCTTTTGGCGGCCCGCGAGGAGGTTCAGGCGGCCACCGGCGCCCTTTACCCCCAGGTCGGCTTCAGCGGCCAATTGGCAAGAGAAAAGCAAAGCGCCGGCGCTTTCGGATTGTCGGCGGCCCGGGCGCCTCTCCCGCCGAATTTCAACTTTTTTCAGGTGGGCCCCACCGCAAGCTACAACCTCGACTTATTCGGTGGGACACGCCGCCGGATCGAGCAACAATCGGCCTTGGCGGACTTTCAGCGCGATCAGCTTGACGCCGCCTATCTGACCCTGACCGGAAACGCCGTCACCCAGGCGATTCAAGTCGCCGCGATCCGCGCGCAATTGAAAGCGGTTCACGACATTCTCGAAATCGATCGCGAAAATCTGGATCTGGTTCGCAAAGAGCGCCAGGCGGGCGCGGTTGCGGACAGCGACGTGGTTGTTGCAGAAAGCCAGTTGGCCGCGGACCAGACCCTGGAGCCGGGCCTGAACCAGCAGCTGAGCACCGCCAAGCACGCCCTGTCGGTGCTGATTGGCCGTGCTCCCGGCGATTGGTCGCCGCCAGATTTTGATTTGGCCGCGCTGACACTGCCAAGCCGCCTGCCCGTCAGCCTCCCGTCCGAACTCATCCATCAGCGGCCCGACATACAGGCATCTGAAGATCAGCTTCATGTCGCGAGCGCACAGATCGGCATCGCTACGGCGCAACTCTACCCGACCATCACATTGTCGGCCGGGATCAGCGCCTCCGCACTGAATTCCGGTAACCTTTTCAGTCCGTCAGGGCTTGTGTGGAGCACCGCCGCAGGGCTTGTTCAACCGATCTTCGACGGCGGATCACGTCGAGCTGAAAGGCGGGCGGCCCTGGCGGCCTTCAAGGCGACCGCGGCGGACTATCAGCAGACCGTCCTCCAATCGTTCGGCCAGGTCGCCGATATCCTTGAGGCCCTCGCACACGACGCCGACCTCCTAGCCGCTCAAGAGCGCGCGCTGGACATGGCGGCGAAATCCGTGCGCCTGCAGCGGATCAACTATGTCGGCGGCGGGACCGGCCTGCTCGGGTTGCTCGACGCACAGCGGCAGCAACAACAGGCGCTGCTTGGCTATGTGCGCGCTAAAGCCCAGCGCTACCAGGATACGACGCAACTGCTGGTGGCCATGGGCGGCGGCTGGTGGGACGCCGGTCTCGCAGTGGCCGGCAACGCCCACGCTGGCGAAGGGAAAAAGCGATGAGCCCAATGGAGCACAACCGCCCAATCGGCCTCGAAGGCCCGTCCAGCCCGCCGCGCCTCAGCCACTCGCCGCTTGCGTCTCCACACGACCGTCATCAACAACCCAGTTCGCCGTTCATCCGCCCCAACTGTGAACGCGAACTGGTCGCCCCGGCGCCCGTCCCCCCAATGAGCGCCGGGGGGGCGCCCCGACGCTCCTTCCCCCAGGAGCGTCGGGGCCCCTGGGCCAGCGGGAACGCCAAGGCTCGGCGATGCCGAGCCGTGAGCGCTGAAACAACGACATGGACCTGCCGACAAAGTCGTCGATATGCGCGTCCGGGAGTTCACCGAAGAATCTTCGGGCGATCGCGAGGGGCAAATTGCGCGCCGTTCCACAGGGCGGCGAAATCGCCCCACAGACGTAGGAGATCGGCTGACGGCGCGAGGCACGACCGCCTATGGCGAGCAACCGCCTCCCCTCGCCGCGCGCCCGCACAACTTTGAGATACGCCGCGTCGGTGAATTCGTCCAACCGTCACTGAATTGATATAGATTCCTCGTCACGGTCGGACAAACTCGCCCCCATGACCACGCAAGACAACGGATACGATCTCGACCTCAGCCGACGCAGACTGCTCGCCGCCGCGGGTGGCGTTGTTGCAGCGGTTTCCCTTATCAGGCCCTCCGCCGCCGAGGCCGAACGCGCATCGGCGGATCCCGTCACGACGCCTCCGGTGGCTGGACTTCATTTGCAGTTCGGCGCGGATGCGTCGTCGCAAACAGTGGTCTCCTGGCACACCCTGCAACCCGTTGCTCACCCCCGGGTTCTGCTCGGGCATATGGATGGCAAGCTCGAGCAAATCGTCGAGGCCCGGCCGGTCAGCTATACTGACGCAAAGTCCGGGCAGGTCGTCTATGCCTATCATGCGAAGATCGGCCAACTGCGGCCCGACACAGCCTATCTCTACGGCGCGCAGCACGACGGCGCCGAGGCGGAGTTCGGCACGTTCCGCACCGCTCCACGGGGCCGCGCGAGTTTCACCTTCACCAGCTTCGGCGATCAGGGCACGCCGACCTTGGGCCGGAAATATGCTCCTCCTGCGGGGGTGACGATCGCCAATCCGCCCTTTGTGAACGACAATCTCGGCTCGCCGGCCGCCGCCGACACCACTCTCGGCGTGGAGCGCCTTCAGCCCCTGTTCCACCTCTTCAACGGCGATCTCTGCTACGCCAACCTGGCCAATGACCGGGTGCGCGCCTGGTGGGATTTCTGGGAGAACAACAGCCGAAGCGCCCGCAAACGCCCCTGGATGCCCTCCCCCGGCAATCACGAAAACGAGCTGGGCAATGGCCCGATCGGCTATCAGGCCTATCAGACCTATTTCTCTGTCCCGCAAGCCGCCGGCCAGACGGATGTGACCCGGGGGCTTTGGTACGCCTTCACCGCCGGTTCGGTGCGGGTGATCAGTATCGCCAATGACGATGTCGCCTATCAGGACGGCGGCAATTCCTATGTCCGAGGCTATTCGTCCGGCGCACAGAAGGTCTGGCTCGAAAGCGAACTGTCCGCTTCGCGACGTGATCCGGCGATCGACTGGATCGTGGTGTGCATGCACCAGGTCGCCATATCGACGGCCGACATGGCCAATGGCGCGGACCTGGGGATCCGCGAGGAATGGGTTCCGCTGTTCGACAAGTATGGCGTCGACCTGGTCGTGTGCGGGCACGAGCACCATTATGAGCGCTCACACCCGATCCGCGGCCAGGAAACCAACGCCACCCTGACGCCCGTCCCCACCGCGACCGCCACTGACGTGATCGACACGAGCAAGGGAACGGTCCACATGGTCATTGGTGGCGGCGGAACATCCGCCCCGACCAACGGGCGGCTCTTCGTCCCGCCCCAGTGCCGCGTGATCACCGCCGTGGGTCCGCCGGACGCGGTGACGGGCCGGCGCCCACCGGTCTATGTTCACGAGCCCGCGCCTTGGTCGGCCGTGAGAAACGCCGAACACGCCTATGGCTTCGCGGCCTTCAAGGTCGATCCAGGATCACACCCCGGCGACTTCACCACGATCCAGGTCACCTACTACGACGTCGTGGGGACGGACGGTCGCATAGCCCCGTTTGAGACCTTTACGCTGCGCCGCCCCCGTCGCGATTAGAGGCGCCGGCTTTCTGCGTGGCGCCTATCGCGATGCGCCGGATTCGAGATGATAACCCGTACCGTCGTGAACGGATTTCAGCTTCAGCAGCGCCGAGATCATTGTCAGGGTGGCGCTGGTGTTGCGAAGGTCGAACCGGCCTGTGAGTTCGACATTGGCCTTTGACGCATCGTCCAGCCAGATGGGCTCGGCGCTATAGCGGTTCAGCCTGACGATGGCGAATTTCAGCGGCATGTTTTCGGCCTGGAGCCAATCGCTGCGCCAATCCTGATAGCTGGCCGGCTCGAACACGCCGCCGGTCGGACCCTGGCTGGGATCGAGCGTCAGCCACTCGCCCTTGTGCAAAAGACGCCCAGGCTGGCGGCCCTGGGTGACATGGACCGCCCCCTGGAACACGCGCACCTCGACGGCGTCGGAGACCCGCTCGACGTCGAACACCGTGCCCACAGCGACCACCGAAACATCGCCCGCAGTGACCGTGAAGGGCTGATCGGGGTTGTGGGTCACATCGAACCGGGCCTCGCCCCGATCCAGCCGGATATCGCGGGCTCGAGGCGAAAAATGCACGGCCACGCGCGAGTCGGCGTTGAGATGGACGATGGACCGGTCGCTTAGAGCGACGTTCGAGCGGCCGCCGACGCTCGTGGCGTAGGCCTGCTCCTTCAGGGGCGCCCTTGAGGCAGGCCGGGGCGAAAGAACCGCCATGGCGACGACGGCCAGGGCGACGCCCGCAGCCGCTAGTCCCACCGCGGCCACGCGCGCGCGGCGCCCCGATGCGGACCATGCCGTCCTTGGGATCAACCTTCGACTGCGCCCAGAACGGCCGAGCGATAAGGCCTCACGCGGCGGAACGCGGCTCTGAAGGGTCTCGACCGCCTCCAGCAGCGAGACATCCGACATCAATTTGCGCATTCGGGTGAAGGCGATCGCATTCTGCTCTGAGGCCTCAAGCCAGGCCTCCAGGGCCAGACGGCGTTCGGGCGTCAATCTATCCAGCTCGTCCACCCAATCGGCGGCGATTTCCATCGGGCCTGGCATATCATCCATTTCGGACACGTCGCTCATCGCAAAGTCCCGCCTTCCCTCGAGGAGTCGCCCAGGCGCATGACATCCTCCGCATCGGTCAAGGCGCCCGCCAGCTCCACCATCGAACGGACCAGGTGCTTTTTCACCGTTTCAACATTCAGCTTCATGTCTTCCGCGATTTCCTGCCGCGATTTTCCCTCGAAATGCCGCTTGAGGAAGATGTCTCGCCGCACCGCTGAAAGCTTCGCGAGCGCCTCCTGGAATACCTGAACCCGCTGCTTCTGCTCCAGGATCTCATCGGCCAGGGGCAGGTCGCATTTCAGGTCCAAATCCAGCTGTTCCGCATTCGCCGGCGCTCGCCTCGCATCGGCATAGATCACCGAATCGACCACCCGAAACGCATAGGCCAGCGGATTGGACAGCGCCTGCTTTTGGGACTGCTCCACCAGGCGCAACATCGCCTCCTGCAAGATGTCCTTGGCCCGCGATTTGTCGCGAACACGACGCAAAATATAGGTCAGGAGCCGCCCCTCATGTTCCATCACCTGTGAAATCGCGCTGTTCATCACTCGTCCAGAAGCGGGCAAGACGCTGACGAACCTCTGGCGAGGCGGGCGATGCAGAGCCTTGGTTCGGCCTTCCATCTCTGGAAGAGGCGCGCCACGCCCAAACGGGGACAGGCCCCGGCGCGATCCACTTCAAAAGTCATAGGTGGCGCCCACCACAAAGGTCTGGCCGGCGCTGGTATTGACCTCGATCCGGCGGGCCGTAACATCCGTGTACTGGATGATATGCTGGTTCGTCAGGTTGACGCCTTCGAACCTCAGCTTCAGGCGGCTGGTGACATTGTAGTGCGCATCGAAATCCACATTATGGGTGGCGGCGATGAAGTCACCGATATTGCCATTGCCCCCCGCCCCATCGAGATATCTGGATCGAAAAGCCTCGGAGACACGGACGCCCCACCGGGAGGTTTCATAATAGAGCGTCGCGTTGGCGGTGTATTTGGAGAGATTAGGCAAGGGCAGGCTGATGGGCGCGCCACCAAAGATCACTGCGCTCGCCCCGTCCGCATAGGCGCCGTTGGCGATGACGCCCAGTTGATTGAACGGCGCGGGCAGAAAGCCGAAATCGCGCCGAAAGGCGATCTCCACACCCTTGATGCTCGCCCCCGGACCATTCACCGGGCGGCTGACATTGTAAGGCGTAGAGCCATCCTGACCGGGCAGCAGGAACGAGAGCGGAAAACCCGTGGCGGAATAGGGTTCCACTCTCGTCTGGGTGGTGATGAAGGACTCCATGTTCTTGTAAAACAGCCCCAGGGACAGGAACCCGACGTGGCTCTGGTAATATTCCAAGGAGCCCTCCAACGAATCCGCCAGGAACGGTCTCAGATTGGGGTTACCGGTGCTGATGGAGCCGCCGAAGGGTGCGGTGGTCAGCGATCCCGCCGCGGCCAGATCCGACAGAGCTGGCCGACTGATATCGCGGCTTGCGCTGAAACGAGCCACGAAGCTTGAGGCCAGATCCACCGCCAGGTTGAAGGTGGGCAGCACATCGCCATAGGTATGTTTGATATCCACCGGCTGCAGGCTGGTTCCGGTATTGAGCGAGCCGGCCGAGGACAGGTTGGTGGTGTAGTAGCGCAGGCCGGCATTGGCCCGGACCCGGTGCTCGAGCAGATGGGTGTCGAGATCGTATTGCAGATAGGCCGCCGTCGTTTCTTCGATCACCGTATAGGCCGAGCCCGGCGCGGCGTATCTAGGGCTGTCGATGTTCCGGGTCTGGCCGATCAGGGCGTAGATCTGGTCTATATCCCCGACCGTGTAGTTCCCCAGCGTGTCGAACGGCACGGTCGATTTGAGACTGTTCGGAACGATCGTGTCGGAGGGAAGATCATGGAATTCCTTGTCGTTGAATTGGCCGCCGACATTGACGAACTTCTTATAGGCGCCGCCGGTCTGCAGCTTTGAGCTGCTATCGAACTGGTATTCGGCGTCGAATTTGGCGTTGGCGTAGCGGCTGGAGATATAGTTCTCCTGCGTGTCCATCCGCATCAGGTTCCACAGGCTGGGATTGGCGGTGTCAAAACCATAGGTGTTCACCGGCATGCTGGGCCGGTAATCGAAGCTGAAGGCGTTGTTCTTCGACTCCAGGAACACCTTGTCGAACACCGGCAGCGCATAGTCGGACTCTGAATAACCAACCACGCCCCTTATCGAAAACCGGGCATTGACAGCGTATTTCCCCCGCAGGACCGCCTGATAAAAATTGGTGGTGTCCTGCTCCACATTGTTTTCGCTGCGAAGGTCGACACCGGTGAAGCTGGCCGCCACCAGGCTGTTTCCCTGGATCACATCGGACTGGACCACCTGCGTGCCGGTGATATTGCCGGTCAGGCTGTTGGTTCCGGAGGCGGCCAGGGCATAGTCGTTGCGATGGTCCTTCAGTTGGCTGAACAGGCCGTCGAAGCCCAGCTTCAGTCGGCTGCCGGGCTCATATTGCAGCGACACCGTGGTTCCGAGCCGCGAGCGGTGGTCGTACCAGGTCGAATAGGTGTCGGCCTGAGGCGCGAACACCTCGTTGGCGCCGGTGGCCTCCAGCCTGGCTGCGTCGGCGGCGCTGACGCCGGCGCCGATATTGGCCGGATTGACGTGGATCTGGCCCCAGTTGAAGTCGCGATAGCCGAACTCGTTGGAATCGTTCTCGCTATAGGCCACCGAAACCAGGGCCCCGAA
>DASXNV010000099.1:0-55587 GCA_036494815.1 Caulobacteraceae bacterium | reverse complement strand
GACGTCCTCCACTCGGCGGGCAAAACCGCCGTCATCCCCTCAAAGGCGAACCGAAAGATCGACCGAGGCTATGACCGAGACCTGTATAAGGCGCGGCATCTGATCGAGAATTTTTTCGCCGATCTCAAGCAGTACCGAGCTCTCGCCACCCGCTACGACAAAACACCTCGAAACTTCCTCGCCGCCGTCTATCTGGCAGCAGCCGTTATCTGGCTCAAATGACGACGGGCCCTAGAATTACCGTCCCAATTTTTGACTTGAGTTGGGTAGCTTGCGCTTAGGCTTGTTGCGCCCTTCGCCGGTGAGACCACGCCATAATGTGGGCAGGCTGGATACGCCTTTGGTAAACCGGATGGCGATGCCGAACATACCACGATTTGGGCCTTGGTTTCAGCGTACCAGTTGCGCCAAGGGCCGGATCCCGTGAACACCTCGACTTGGCGCGCCGAAGGCACATCGCCTGCATCCCAAGCTCCAAACCAGTCAATCGGCCAGCAGTCCGGGCGAGCACTTGAGGTTCGGGAAGGTGGGGAACAAGCTTCGCTACCAAAGGGGCTGTTGGCAAATAGGTGTTTGAGCCAGACCAGCGCTTGCGGACAGCCCTTCGCAGGGTTCGCCGGGACCTTTCGCTTCTCCAGGCCGCGCGATAGGGAGCCAGGAGCGCCCCTACTCGATTGGGTCGGCCCCACACCAGCCCGGCAGATAGTTCGCGTCACTGCTCTTAGCCAGCGCCATCGCTTCGATCAGGGCGTTGGCGAAGTCGCGGGCGAGGACATTGGGCTTGACCCGGTTTCTCAGGAAATCAGCCCAGAGAAACTCGCTGAATGGCGTGACCTCTTTGGCGAAGCCGCCGGCGCGCCGCAGCTCGCCCGCCAGGCTCCGATAGGGATCGTCCTTCATCTTTGCGACGGATTTGGGGATTGCATCGAAGTCTTGGCGTCTGCCCTCAGTATCGTACGACTGGCGCCAACTGCGATCGTCGAGGAAGACTCAGAACGAATATTCGCTGAGACAGCTGAGGTCGGCAACGACGCTCACCATAACCTTCTCGATCTTCTCCTTCTGCATGGCGCGGACAAGGTGATGATGATCGATCAGGTAGTGGCGCTTCTTCGGACCCAGCACGGTTGGAACGACGTGTCGGCTGAAGAAGTCCGCCGGATCATCACCAAGGTGCTTGGCCCACTGGCGCCTCTTCTCGGCCACCTCGCGCAAACCGATCGTGATCTGTGTCGGTCGCAGCTCGTCTATGGCGACCGCCTTCAAGATGACCTCGCGTTGAGCCGTGGCATTCACGCCTCACCAATCCAGAGAAGGCACAACAACGCATTTAGGTGATGAAGAGATGCATGCGCCTCGCGTGGGTGCGCCACAACGGAGCCATTGAATGTGTTCTGGCGTTTTAGGGTCATGGCCCAGGCTCGCTCCAACGACGAAACGAAAAGGCGGATGACCGAGCGCTGCGACGCACCCGACTTCACTGACTCCAAGACCGAATGGCGGTGAGTGTTCGCCGAAATTTGGGGGACTTTCCTGTTGGTGGCCGCCGCGGCGGGCGCATCGATCGCGGCGGACCTAGGCCCTGACAAAGTCGCCTACAGCGCAGCGGTAGTTGTTCCTGGCCTGATGGTCATGGTTGGAACCTATATGCTGGGCGAAGTCTCCGGCGCGCACTTCAATCCCGCTGTGACTTTGGCTTTCGCGCTGCGTCGGAATTTTCCGTGGAAGCGCGTCCCGGGTTACGTGCTCGCGCAGATCGTCGGGGCAATCACTGCGTCGTCGTTTCTATTGGTGATCGTCGGCCTGGCGGGCAAGTTTGGCGCGACCACGCCAGGCGCCGGTGTGGGCTACGCCGAGGCGTTCGCTATTGAAGTCCTGCTCACTGCAGGACTGGTCAACACTATCCTGGCCACCGCGTCGGGCGCCGGCAACGTTGGACCCAACGCCGCCCTCGCCGTTGGCGGCTACATCGCCCTGGCTGGCCTCTGGGCCGGACCGGTCAGTGGCGCCTCCATGAACCCCGCCCGGTCGCTCGCCCCCGACCTGCTACGCGGCGACTTGCATTCCACCTGGGTCTATCTAATCGGACCCGTCGCTGGCGCCTTGATTGGCGTGGTCTTCGAATACATCCTCAAGGGCGGTCCCAGCACGCAAGGCGCGAAAGTCGCCCAAGGCGATCCTGGGCAATGAATGACTTATGTAGCCTATCCAAGGCTCCGGTAGATGACGAGGGCCAATGTTCGAAAGCGGTCGGCCCAGTCGGTCGGATACGCCGCTGAACTGAGATGAGTTTCTTGAGATCCGTCACAAGCCGATCGACTACGTCTATTTCATAAAAAGCGGCTTTGCCTCCGACGTTGCCGACGTGACCGGCGATCGGAGCATCGAGGTGGACGTTGGCCCCTATACCATATGCATAGCGCCGGCGCCGACATGGTCTGACGGCAGGCCGGACCAGACAGCGGGCGAGCGGCACAGCCTGTAAGGCCGAAGCTGATCAACCTGACCCATGAACCTAAGCAGTCTAGCGGCGTTAAGGACGCGCTTGCGTAGAGGAGAGCGCGCGGAACTTGGGAGGACAAGACCATGCCGACGATCAAGTACCGGCTACATGGCGGTCGGCCGCCTCCACAGCCTGTCCAGCTCGCCATTCCGGGCTGGAGCGGGCAGCCGGAGCCCCGCATCGACGGCAGCCATGAGCAGCCCTGGCACTGTACGCCGTTTTCCGAGAGCGCCCGTTATGGCCTGGAAATGCTCTATCCCTTTGACGAAGAACTCAGGGTCAGCAAATGGCGTGGGCGGGTTCGCCTGGACGCGGATTGGCGAGAACCCCTGGACGAGGACATGATGTGGCCCCCCTTTCGTACTTTCGGTGAAGACTATTATTCCTACCAGATCTCGCTCGATCTTGAGGCGCCTGTCGGATGGGCGGTTCGCACTGAACCCCACCCGCGCTATTACACTGATGCGACCAACACCACGCCCCTCGCCGTGCCGGCTTTGATCCGAAGCGAATGGTGGCCGATGATGTTCTTTTGCATCTTCAAGGCGCCCCCCAAGGGCGCGACCCACATCTTCCGGAAGAACGAGCCATTCCTCAGCCTGATAATTCTGCCAGCCGAGCCCGCGCTAGATCTGCGGCCGATGACGGAAGAAGAAGCGGCCGAGCGGGAAATGTGCGCGCGCCGCCTCGCTGCAAGCCGTGACGCCCTGGCCGAGGGCAGCCGATGGCTATCGCGCACAAATACGATATTCGATGGCACCTACCGTCATCTGTTCCGCGCCGTGAAGGAGCGCGGCCACAACGGCCAAGCCTGAGGGGTGCAGCGGGCGGCGATGCACTCCGCTGCCCGCGAACGCTAATATTGACTGTGATGATGGTGGTGATGGTGGTGGTGGTGGTGGTGAGGCCGCGGCTGTAGCACCCAGGCTCCGTTCAACCAAACATAGCCGTTGCTCTTATACCACTTGCGACTGTGATGATGATGGTGGTGGTGGTGATGGTGGGGAGGCGTATATTGGGCCTGTATCAGACGGGCGGGCCGCGCCTTGGTTTCGGCATCCGCCGCCTTCAGGCGCTCCACGGCATTGGGAATTGGTGTCAAGAGCTCGGCATAGGACGCCGCGACGGGGACGGTCGGCGCGGTGGTGGGCGCCGCCAACGCAGCACCACCGGCCGCCAGAGCCGACGCAGCTCCTAAAAGGGTTGCAGTTTTGTATTTCATAACAGGTCTCCTCACTGCGTGCTTTGGCCGCCAGCGAGATAACGCCCGAGACTTTGTGACGATCCTGAAATGCCGCAACAGGCTCGCTGCGACGGGATCATTCTAGTTCGGCCCACCCGCCCCTCTAGGCTCAGATCTCATTGATCGGAGTCAGAAGATGACGGTCGCGGCGATGCAGCTGGCCGACATGAAGGTGTGGGCGAACCGGTCGTAACGGCTGCGGACGCGCCGCCAGCCAGTAAGTGCAGATGGAGCAGCTTTGACGAATACCGCGCTCTGGCGTGCGACTAGGATGGAGCCTCGACGAAGTCGTTGGGTAAGGCGGCCTTGCGCATCCGCTTGAAGGCGGGGCGGTCTTCGATGGTTGTAAACCACGACGCCAGGAACGGATATGTGGACAGGTTCTCGCGAGCGACCGTCGATACGAAGCTGACCGGGAAGTGCATCATGATGTCGGCAAGGGAAAAGGCGCCGCCCCCGAAATAGGGCCGGCGCGACAGATGATCGTCCAGATATTTCAGGACCAGCGTCGAGCGTCCCATATGCCCCTTCAAGAGCGGGGGCTGGGGCGAATCCCCTTGCAGCGCCTTCAGAAGCAGGAACTCGGTGATGAACCGCGGCGCGGCCGACCCCTCGGCGAAATGCAGCCATTGCAAATATTTGGGGTAGTCGGCGGAGGCCGGCGCCGGAGCGAGGTGGCCCTCCCCATGACGCTCGTGCAGCAGCTGGAGGATCGCCGCGGACTCGACCAGCACCTCGCCGTCATGGATCACGGTCGGGAACACGGGCATCAGGGGGTTGACCTCACGCCCGGCGTTGAGCGAGACGTGCAGATTGCCGGGTTCGAACTTCAGATCGTATGCAAGGCCGATCTCCTCGCAGAGCCAGACCACGCGCTCGGAGCGGCGACCTTCGATGTGGTAGATGACAAGCACGGCTTCCCCCTGTTCGAGGTCCGACGTTGGCCGACTGAACCAGGCTGCGCCTACTTGGCTACGATGCGCAGATCGTCCTGGAAAGCCGGTTCAAGAGCAAGTTCGTCGATCGTCTCCGCTGACTTGGCCAAGCCGGCGCGGACGTCGAAGTGGTCAAGACGGCCACGGGCGATCTGGCCGGTAGCCGGTATAGGATAGCACGACTTTAGCCTTCGGCCCGATCTTCCCAGCAATGGCGCCGAGCTTGGCGCCACGGTCCGGCCGAAAATCGAGGTTCCCGGTATTTTCAAAAGCGCCGTTTGATTGACATGATCGGTTTTGGAAGGCCCAGCTCGTTCTGAAGATTCCGGGAGCATCCATGTCCAAACGCCCAGTCCAGATCTTGGTCGCAGCCGCTCTATCCACCACGGCGATGATCTGGTTCGGCGCAGCCAGCGCCGCCGTCGAACCGGCCCTGTTCCAGGATCTGCACTGGCGCTCCATTGGGCCTTTCCGCGGCGGCCGGGTGTTGGCCGTGGCCGGCGCCCCGGAGGACAGCCGCCGCTTCTATTTCGGGGCGGTGAATGGCGGGGTCTGGCGCACGGACGATGCGGGCCGCACCTGGCGGCCGATCTTCGATTCCCAACCCGTCGGCTCGATCGGCGCCATCGCGGTGGCGCCCTCGGCGCCGGGTGTCATCTATGTGGGCACGGGCGAGGCGGACATGCGCTCCGACATCGCCCAGGGCGTGGGCCTGTTCAGGACCACCGACGGCGGGGCGAGCTGGGTCCAGAGCGGCCTGGCTGACACGCAGTCGATCAGCAAGATTCTGGTGGACCCGCGCGACCCCAAGGTGCTGCTCGTGGCGGCGCTCGGCCATCCCTACGGCCCCAATGCCGAGCGGGGCGTGTTCCGCTCCACCGACGGCGGCGTCACCTGGACCAAAACCCTGTTCAAGAACGCCGACACCGGCGCCATCGACATGGCCTTCCAGCCTGGAAATCCGGACGTGGTCTACGCCGCCCTGTGGCAGACCCGCCGCCCGCCTTGGAATGTCTACCCGCCCTCCAGCGGTCCCGGAGGCGGCCTCTATAAATCCACCGACGGCGGGCGGACCTGGGCGGCGATCAGCGGCCACGGCCTGCCGGCCCTGCCCGGGCGCATCGGGATCGCCGTCACGCCGGCCAAGCCCGATCGCGTATTCGCCCTGATCGACGCCGAAGAGGGCGGCCTCTACCGCTCCGACGACGCCGGCGCGAACTGGGCCAAGGTCAGCGGCGACAAGCGGATCTGGCAGCGCGGCTGGTATTTCGGCGGCGTCACGGCGGACCCGAGGAACGCCGACACCGTCTGGGTCTGCGACACCATCATGCTCCGCTCCGATGACGGCGGCGCCCACTTCCTGCCGATCAAGGGAGATCCCACGGGCGACGATTATCACGCCCTGTGGATCGATCCGGCCAATCCGGATCGCCGGATCTTGGGCGTTGACCAGGGCGCTCTGGTGACCCTGAACGGCGGCGCCACATGGAGCTCCTGGTTCAACCAGCCGACGGGCCAGTTCTACCACGTCGCCACCGACAACCGCTTCCCCTACCGGGTCTACGGCGCCCAGCAGGATTCCGGCGCCGCGGGCGTTCCCAGCCGCACGGACAGCCAGGTCGACGGCGTCAACATGACCGCCTTCCACGAGATCACCGCCGGCGGCGAGAGCGACGAGATCGCGCCCGATCCCGACGACGCCGATACGGTCTATGGCGGCCGTGTGGACAAGCTCGACCTGCGATCCGGCCAGACCCGCAGCGTCGACCCGACCCTCGCCTTTCCCGACAATTATCGAGGCACATGGACGCTGCCCCTGGTGTTCGCCAAGCACAGCCACACCCTCTATTTCGGCAACCAGCGCATCTTCGCGACCACAGATGGCGGCCAGCGCTGGACGCCCGTCAGCCCCGACCTGACCCGCCCCGACCCCGCCGTCCCGGCGACGCTGGACGCGCCGACCATCGCCGACACCTCTGAGCGCGGGCCGCGGCGGGGCGTGGTCTATGACATCGGCCCTTCGCCCCTGAAGGATTCGCTGATCTGGGCCGGCACGGACGACGGCCTGGTCTGGCTCACCCACGACGACGGCGGCCATTGGGACAATGTCACGCCCAAGGCCCTGGGGGCCTGGTCCAAGGTCGGCGTGGTGGAGCCCTCGCACTTCGACCGCGAGGTCGCCTATATCGCCGTCGACCGGCACAGGCTCGACGACTTCGCCCCCTATATCTACCGCACCCGCGATGGCGGCCGGTCATGGTCCCCTATCGTCGCGGGCCTGGCCGACGGCGGCGTGTTGAACACGGTCAATGTTGTGAGGCAGGACCCGGTCCAGCCGGGCCTGCTCTACGCCGGAACCGAACGCGGCGCTTTCGTCTCCTTCGACGATGGCGCGACATGGCGCCCTCTGCAGCGGGACCTGCCGCGAACCTCGGTGCGCGACATCACCGTTCATGGCGACGATCTGGTGATCGCCACCCATGGCCGCGGCTTCTACGTCATGGACGACATCGCGCCCCTGCGGGCCCTGACCGTGGATGCGACCGCCGGAGCCCGCCTGTTCGCGCCAGCGCCGGCGATCCGCCTGCACGAGCCCAGCTTCGTCGGCACGCCCATGCCCAAGGACGAACCCATGGCGTCGAACCCGCCGGACGGCGCCTACGTGGATTATGTGGTCGGGGCCGGCGCCGCGCCGGCGACCGTGACCATCGCCATCCTCGACGCCCAGGGCCAGCCAGTGAATCGCTTCGCCAGCACTGACCCGGCCCCCGGTCCGGACCTCGCCAAGATCGACGCGGCGCCGGAATGGATCGGCAAACCGGCCCGACCCTCGGCGAGCGCGGGTCAGCACCGCTTCGTCTGGAACCTGCACTACGCCAAGCCTGACGGCCTCGCGGACGACGGCGCCGAGGGCGTCTGGGCGCCACCCGGGCGATACACGGTGGAGCTGACCGTGGACGGGCGAAGCTTTCGCCAGCCGCTCGAGGTCCTGCCCGATCCCCGGGTGAAGGCGACGCCTGAGGCCTTGCAGGCGGAATTCACCCTCGCCCGCCAGATCGAGCAGGCCCGGGTGCGCGCCAAATCCGCCCTCGCCGAAGCGGCGAAGCTGCAGTTGGCCCTCAAGGCGCGGATCCAGGCAGCGGCCCCCGCGAGCAGGGCCGAATTCGAAGCCCTGGCGGCGCGGCTGGACGCCATCGCCGATCTCCCGGCCGACGATCAGCGCAAGGCCGCCGGCCTGCCCGCACCGTCTGTCAACGGCCTCAACGACATTGCGCAAAAGCTGGACAAGCTGGCTGTTGCCGTGGATGGGGCCGACGGAGCCCCGACGCCTGACGACCTTACCGGCTTTGGACAGGCCGGCCAGGCTCTCGACGCGACCCTGGCCCGCCTGCAGGCGTTGAAACAGGCGGCGGCTGCTGCAACCTGACGTGGGTCAAGGCCGAGGCTGTGATCGCCACCCGTCCAGTGGCTTCATCGCCAGGTCATGGGCCACATTCTCCTAGGCTCGTCGCGATTGCGGGGGTCGACGGCTGCCTGGAAGTGACTATGGTCAAGCCAAATAGCGGCTTTCCGCATGAGAGCGCCGGGCCGACACCGGGGCTGGTCAGCCCGTGATGGCCCAACCGGCCAAGCCGCCTGGAGGAACTGCTATGACAGATCACGTCCTGTACCGGGTCTCTCGACGTGCGGCGCACGGCCTGGCCATGCTCAGCATTGTCCCGGCCATGGCCCTTGGCGCCGCGCTGGCCGCCCCTTCCCCCGCCGATCCCGGCGCGATGCGTGGCGCGCCGGTCGATGCGACCCTCTACGGAGCGCTGCAATGGCGCGGCATCGGGCCTTATCGCGGCGGCCGGGCGCTGGCTGTGACGGGGGTGGCTGGGGAGCCCGACACCTTCTATTTTGGCGCGGTCGCGGGTGGCGTTTGGAAATCGATCGACGCCGGCGGCAGCTGGAAGCCCATCTTCGACAGCCAGCCCATGTCATCGATCGGCGCGGTCGCCGTTGCGGCGTCCAACCATGACGTCATCTATGTAGGCACGGGCGAGGGCGCCCTGCGAGGCGACATCACCTATGGCGATGGGGTCTACAAGTCGTCGGACGGCGGTAAGACCTGGCGCAATATCGGCCTGAAGGACAGCCGCCAGATCGGCGCGCTGATCGTCGATCCGACCAATCCCGACATCGTGCTCGTCGCCGCCATCGGACATGCCTTCGGCCCCAACAGCGAGCGCGGCGTCTTCCGTACCACCGATGGCGGCAAGACCTGGAGCAGGACGCTCTACAAGGACGAACACACCGGCGCGATCGACGTCACCTTTGACCCCACCAATCCCAAGATCGTCTACGCCGCCCTGTGGCAGGCGCAGCGCCAGCCCTGGACCTTTTCGAGCGGCGGCCCCGGCAGCGGCCTCTACCGGTCCACGGATGGCGGCGCGACCTGGTCGGAATTGAAGGGGCACGGCCTGCCGGATGGGCTCCTTGGCCGGATCGACGTGTCGGTGTCGGCGGCGGATTCGAGCCGCGTCTATGCGATGGTCGAGGCCAAGGAGGGCGGGCTCTACCGGTCCGATGACGGCGGAGCCGACTGGCGACGGGTCAACCAGGACGGTCGCATTCGACAGCGCGCCTGGTATTTCTCAAAAATCTACGCCGACCCAAAGGCGGTCGATACGGTCTATGCCCTGAATACCGGAATGCTGAAATCGACCGATGGCGGCAAGAGCTTCGCCCTGGTCTCAGCGACGCACGGCGATCACCACGGGCTCTGGATCGACCCGGCTGATCCGCGCCGGCTGATCAACGCCAATGACGGCGGCGTCAGCGTATCACTGGATGGCGGCAAGTCCTGGTCGACCCAGGACAACCAGCCCACGGGGCAATACTACCACGTGGCGGTCAGTCAGGGCTTTCCCTATTGGGTCTATGGGGCCCAGCAGGACAATTCCAACGTAGCGGTGGCGAGCTATGACGACGAGGGCGTGATCGGCCCGCGCGACTGGTTTGCGGCGGGCGGCGGCGAGAGCGGTTTCGTGGTTCCCGATCCGCGCGACCCCAAGATCATCTACAGCGACGCGGAAAATCAGTTCGCCCGCTACGACAAATCCAAGGAGCAGGATCAGGACATCAGCCCCTGGCCGGTCGATAACTCCGGCCACCCGGCCTCGGAGCTCCAACACCGGTTCAACTGGACCTCGCCGCTCATGCTGTCGCCGCACGATCCGGGGGTGCTCTATGCGGCCTCGGAAGTGGTGTGGAAGTCCATCAATCAAGGCGCGAGCTGGACCATCATCAGCGGTGACCTGACGCGGAATGACAAGTCCAAGCAGATCGCCTCAGGCGGCCCGCTGACCAAGGACATCACCAGCGTCGAATATTACGACACCATCTTCGCCCTGGCGGAATCGCCTCTGAAAGCGGGCATGTTATGGGCGGGCTCCGACGACGGTCTGGTCCACGTCACCAGCGATGACGGCGTCCACTGGAGCGACGTTACGCCCAAGGACATGCCGGCGTGGAGCACGATCAGCATGGTCGAGCCGTCGCCGCACGACGCCCAGGTCGCCTATCTGGCTGTGGACCGGCATAAGCTCGACGACAACAGGCCCCTTGCCTACAAGACCGCCGACGGCGGCAAGAGCTGGACATCGATTGTCGCCGGCCTGCCGCAGGACGCCGTGGTCCACGTGGTGCGCGAGGATCCGCTGCGCCGGGGCCTGCTGTTCGCCGGCACCGAAAAGGGCGTCTTCGTCTCCTTCGATGACGGGGGGCTTTGGCGGAGCGTGCAGCTCAATCTCCCCGCCACGCCAATCCACGACCTCGCCGTCAAGGGCGACGACCTGATCGCCGCCACCCATGGCCGCTCCTTCTGGATTCTCGACGACCTGACGCCGCTTCGCCAGATCGGACCGACCACAGCGGGCGAGGATGTGGTTCTCTACGCTCCCCAGGCCGCGCTTCGCCTGCACTATCCCGATCAGGTCGATACCCGTCGTCCGGTCGGCGACAATCCGCCCGCCGGAGCGCTCATCGATTATGTGCTGAAGTCCGAGCCCCAGGGTGAGTTGACCGTCGACATTCTCGACTCCGGCGGAGCCGTCGTGCGCCATCTGTCGAGCGCCAAAAGCACCAAGGAAGTCCAGCCGCCGGAGTGGCCCGACCAGATCGTGCCCGACGATCGGATTCCGGCCAAGGCGGGTATGAACCGCCTGGTCTGGGACCTGCGGATGAGCGACCCTGTGCAGATCCCAGGCGCCTTCTATTCGGGCCCGACGCCGCGGGGGCCGCTCGTGGCCCCCGGTCAATACCAGGTGAAACTGACGGTCGGCGGGCAGACCCGCCAGGCCCCGCTGGTGGTCCTGGCCGATCCCCGGGCGCAGGACGCCGCCGCGGCGATCCGCGCCAAGACCGAGCTTGCCATCGCCACCGAGGCGGACATCGACCGGCTGCATCGCGCGGTCAACGCCGTGCGCAAGACCAGGGCCGAGCTCGATCGGGTCAAGCAGGATCTCGCCAGCCGGGGGTCAGCCAAGCCGTTGGTGGCGGAAGCCGACAAGCTGCAGACCCGCCTGGGGCCGATCGAGGAGACCCTGATGCAGGTCAATATGAAGGGTTCCGAGGCGAACCTCGCCTTCCCCGGCATGTTGAACGAGCAACTGGCCTCCTTCGCCCTGGCGCTGGAAGACGCGGACACGGCGCCCACGGCTCAGCACAAGGCCATGTACCAGTCGCTGCACGCCCAACTGGACGACGCGCTCGCCAAATGGAGCGCCCTGCAGGCCAAGGACATGGGGGCGTTCAACGTCAAGCTGAAGGCTTTGGGCGTGAGCGAGGTGGCCGCGCAATAGGCGGCCGGCGCCGTCTATTTCCGGAGCGCGGGCTTCGACTTGGACGCCGAGCGGGCCGCCGCCGCGCGCTCCTGGCCCCGCAGGCCGCCCGAGGCGCCGCCCCAGGAGTTCTGGCCGGCCTTCTCCTTGCGGCGCGCCACCAGTTCGGCGAGCGTTTCGGTGGCGGTCTTGGTCGGGGTGTGGTCGCGATTGTCGGTGGTCATGGGCGCAGGATAGCACATCGCCAGCATGGTGGGCTGGGCTTTGTGGGACGGTCAGGCCCGCTTCTGGATCTCGCGGCGGGCGGTGAGGATCGGCACCGGAGGCTTGAGCATCTCGCCGCGCATCACGCCCACACCGCCGGTGGCTGAGGTGGGCAAGGCCAAGATAGTGCGGACCACATCCATGCCCTGGACCACGTAGCCAAAGGCGGCGAAGCCCAGATTGTCGCCCTTGGCGGCAGGATCGGCGTCGAAATAGGTCTGGTCGCCCACACAGATGAAAAAGTCGGACGTGGCGGTGCCGGGCGCCCGGCGGCCCATGGAGATGGCCCCATCCTTGTGCGATAGCCCGGTCTTGAGCGTGCTCTCGTGGGCGATGGGCTTGAGCACCTTTGCGGGATCGTTGCGCAGGCCGCCCTGGACCACGCCGGTCTCGGGAGCCCCCTGGATGCGCGAGGCGCGGTAAAAGCTGGCCCCGTCAAAGCGTCGCAGATCCACATAGCGCAGGAAATTGCCGGCGGTGATCGGCGCCTTGCCCTGGTTGAGATCCAGGACGATCAGGCCCTTGCCGGTCCTCAGCGCCACCCGCACGATTCCGGCCTCGGGCGGGGCCAGGGGCGCAGGCGGCGCGGAGGCCGGGGCTGGCGTCTGGCTCTGCGCCAGGGCCGGTCCGGCGGCCAGGACAAGGCCGGCGGCCAACAGGCCGCGCCGATCGATGGGTCTGATCATGCCGCGAGCTTACAATCGGCCTGTGCGTTGGCAATGGCCGTGATGAGGGGGGCGCCCCGTGTCCGGTCGCGCCGGACTTGATGCAAGTCAAGGCGGCCCAGGTCGCCCTTTGGCACCCTGAACGGTGATGTGGCGCTCTGCGGCGCCGTCCAGGGAAGCAGCGCATGACTGTGCATTCGTTGGTGAAGGAAAGCGTAGAGGCTGGCCGCGTCGCCGACCAGCGGCGGCTGATCGCCAAGTATGATGGCCGCGTGCCGCGCTATACCAGCTATCCCACGGCGGTTCAGTTCACTCCCGCCGTCACGCCCGACGCCTATCTCGAATGGCTGGCGGCGATTCCTGTGGCCCAGCCCGTGTCCGTCTACGTGCATGTGCCGTTCTGCGCTCGGCTGTGCTGGTTTTGCGGCTGCCATACGCGGGTGATGCGCCGCGCTCAGCCAATCTCCGACTATGTCCGCTGGCTGAGGACGGAGGCGACCCTGATCGAGCGGGTCCTGCCCAAAGGCGTATGGGCCAATGACCTGCACCTGGGCGGCGGCACGCCCAATCTGTTGTCGCGGGACGATCTGGTCGATCTGTTCGGAATCCTGCGCCACGTGTTCAAACTGGCGCCTGGCGCCGAGATCTCGGCCGAGATCGACCCGACCTCGCTGACGCAGGATTGGGTGCGCGCGGCCGCTCATCACGGATTGAGCCGCGCCAGTCTCGGGGTCCAGGACCTCTCGCCCCTGGTCCAGGCCGCGGTCAACCGGCGGGAAGATTTCGACACCATCGACCGCGGCGTCGGTTGGCTGAGAGCGGCGGGCATCCGGTCGATCAACCTGGACCTGATGTACGGCCTGCCCCGCCAGAGCGTCGACGATGTGGTCTCGAGCCTGGACAAGGTGCTGGGCCTGGCCCCCGACCGGATCGCACTGTTTGGCTACGCCCACGTGCCCTGGATGAAGCCGCACCAGAACCTGATCGACGCCGCCGACCTGCCCGGCTCCGCGGCGCGGCTCGAGCAGAGTCAGACGGCGGCGGTGCGGCTGGAGCAGGCGGGCTATGTCCGAGTCGGGCTGGATCACTACGCCTTGCCGGACGATGATCTGGCTCGTTCGGCCAGGGCCGGGCGTCTGCGCAGAAATTTCCAGGGCTATGTCCCTACGGCCAGCGAGACCCTGATCGGGTTGGGCGCCTCGGCCATATCGCAGACGCCGTCCGGCTTTGCTCAGAACCTGCCCACCGAACTGCAATGGCGCGGGGCCCTGATTGCGGGTCAAGCGCCCATCGCCCGAGGCTGCGTGCTCACTGGCGAGGACCGTTTTCGCGGCGAGATCATCGAGCGGCTCATGTGCGACCTGGCTGTCGACCTGGCGCAGATCTGTCGCCGCCACGACCGGGCGCTGGAGAGCCTGAACGGCGAGCGCGCCCAGCTCGAACCCATGCGGGACGACGGCCTGATCACGATCGACGGGGATCGGGTGGCGGCCACCGAACAGGGCCGGCCGTTCATTCGCGCAGTCTGCGCCGTCTTCGACCGTTATCTACAGCCCGTGGCTGCGCGCCACGCGCCGGCGATCTGAGGCGGCCGCCATGCGCAGACGTCTGATGGTCAGGCTCTCCAACCAGTATCTGCTCGACTACGCCGGAATACTCTCGAACCTGTTCCAGGGCGATTTCGTCAAGGGCCTCGTCTTTCTGGCCATAACCCACGCCAATGTCGGTCACATCGAGCATGATGCGGCCCTGTCGCGGCTCTATGGCGATTTGACGGACATTCGCCCGGACGCACTGCGCCGGCCCATACGGCCCTATCCCCTTGCCCAGTCCCTGGGCCTGCCGCGGGAAAGGGTGCGCCGCAAGGTGGTGGCCCTGGTCGCCGATGGCTTCCTGGAGGCGGCGCCCCTCGGCATGATCGCACCAGCGCGGGTGTTCGCCCGGGACGACATGCGCAGTTCGATCCTGGCCAACAGCGCTCTGGTGGTTCGCCTCTATAAGGGTCTGGCCCGCGCCGGCGTGGATAACGCGCCGCCGCCGATCGACGGCGACCTGGATATCGCCGACCTGCCCAACATGGCCATATCGCGCGTCACCGCCCGGTTCTGGCTACGGGCCATGGACGAAATCTGCAAACTGTTCCCGGGCGATCTGCTGACGGGTCTGACCTATGTGGGTGTCATCAACGCCAATACGTCCTATCTGAACGCGCTTGACGATCTGCCCTATGCCGACATCGACGACCACGTGCCGGACTCAGCCCGCCGGCCGATCACCGCCATAGCTCTCGCCGCCGAACTTGGCCTGCCCCGTGAATCGGTCCGCCGGCACGTGCGCGCCCTGGAGAATCTGGGCGTCTGTCAGGTGGTGAAGAAGGGTTTGATCGTGCCCGAGGCGGTGCTGCGTCAGCCGAACATGGTAGGTCCCACCCTCAGGACCCAGACCAATATCAGGCTGCTGTTGAGCCAGTTGCAGACCATAGGCTTCCCGCCGCCGTGGAGCGTCATGTCCGACGACAGGCGACTGGCGAAAGCCAGAACGGGATGAGGACCAAAACGGGCTGAGGACCAAAACGGGCTGAAGATCAGAGCGGGAGGAGGAAAGCGAAGCGGTTTTCCGCCCGCACTCCGCCCCAAACTTTCAGGCCGGATCAGTGGCTGAACAGCACGAACCGCGAAGAGGCCGCCAGCAGGTCTTCGGTGACGCCCCCCAGCACCCATTCCTGAAAGCGTGAGTGGCCATAGGCCCCCACCACGATCAGGTCGGCCGCGACCTGGCCGGCCACCCGCTCGATGGCTTCGGCGACAGTGCCCGCGCCCTTGGCCGCGGCCATGGTGTCCACCTGGACGCCGTGGCGCGCCAGCCGCTGTGACACCTCTTGCAGGCCCACCTGTTCGGCGTCCTCGTTTTCGCCGCTGATCACCGCCACCGTGACCTTGGACGCCCGCATCAGAAAGGGCAGGGCGTCGGCCAGGGCGCGCCGGGATTCCCGGGTGTTCTTCCAGGCGACCAGCACATGGTCCGCCTTCAGCGTCCCATCGTCGCCGCGGGTGAACAGGACAGGCGCGCCAGCCTCCAGTACAATGTCGGCCGCCGGGGCGCAGAAGGCGGGGCCGCTGCCCCGCGCCGGACGGCTGGCCACGATCAGGTCCGCGCCGCGGGCGTGGCGGGCGATTTCGGTGGCGGGATAGTCATAGCCGATCACCCAGCTCACCCCGGCGGCCACCGAGCTGGCCAGGGATTTGAAGCGCTGTTCGGCCAGCGGCAGGTCGGCGGCGATGCGCTCGCGCACCGCCTCGATCACCATGCCGTCCGTGGCCGCATAGCCCGAGGTCATGATCGGAAAGAAGCCCTCCACGCCCAGGCCCGTGACCTTGGCGTCGAACATGGCCGCGACCTGCGCCGCCAGCTTGATGCGTTCGTCGGAGAAATCGCCGGCTTCGGCATGAACGAGAATAGTCTTGTACGACATGGTCCTGTCTCCGTTCACCCATGCGGCGCGATCGCCGAATGCGGGCAAGGTGGCCCCGGACCGACGGCGCTGCGATGACCTGGATCAAGACCCGGAGATTTTTCCCCTCATCGATTGTTCCAGCCAAACCCCGTGGCCAGGGTCATCTGGTCGTTCACGACAAACCGGCGCGGATAGAAACCGGTGGAGGAGGCCTGGCCGGCCCGCACCCGCGTCAGGGCCGCATCCAAGGCCTTCAGGTCGGCCATGCTCAGCCAGGGGGCCGAGACGCCCTCGCGGTTGCGGCAGCAATGGGCGGTCCACAGGACGGTGTCGGCGGGCAGGCTCGCCAACAGCCGCTGGGAGGTCTGCTGATAGGCCGAAAGGCTGGCCCCCGGCAGGAAGGCGTAGAGGGTGGTGGGATAGATATAGTCGCCAATGAACAGCCGCCGCCCCGCCGGATCGTACAGGGCCATGGAGGTGGGGGTATGGCCGGGGGTGGACAGCACGGTCAGGACCCGCCCGCCCAGGTCGATGGCGGCGCCCGGGGCCAGCCACTGGCTCACCTGAGGCGAGGGTGGGGCGAGGCCGTCCTCGAAGCCCAGATATTGATAGCGGGTGGGGGTGAGGAGCCCCCCCGCCAGGTCCGCCCGGGCCTGCGGCAGGTCAATCACGGCCATGCGGCCAAAGGCGCCGATCCCGCCCAGGTGATCGAAATGCAGGTGCGAGACCATCACCGTCACCGGCAGCTTGGTCAGCGAGGCCACCACCGGAGCGATGTTGCGCGTTCCCGAGCCGGAGTCGAACAACACCGCCCGCCTCGTGCCGACGATCAGATAGGCGTAGTTCTGCTGGTAATAGCGCGGCTCGCCGATGGCCCAGGCGCCCGGACCAATCTCCTGCACCGCGAAATAATCATCGACCATACGGCCCTTGGCGATCTTGGCAGGCGTCGGATCGATGATGGCGTGGGGCGCGATCCAGCGCATCAACTCGGCATAGACATAGGGGGCGAAGCCGGCGGCGAGGGCCAGGGCGACGCCGCAGGCCGCGAGGGCGCCCAGCACTAATTTTAGAGCGCGGCTGGAGCCGGGGGCTTTGGGCATGGGATGGCTTTCGTCAGTCCTGCCCTGTGTCACGCCCGCTCCCAGGTCAGCCGGTTGAAGCTGGCGCCGTGGCTGTTCGGGTCGTTCATGGTGGTCAGGGTCAGCCGGTCCCCCGCCAGCGACACCTTGCGGCGATAAACCAGCCCGGTCTCATCAGGATCCAGCGACGCGGTGATGTGGTGGTGGATCTCGGAGTTGGCCTCATCCACCTCGAAACGGCCGAAATAGGCATAGTAGCTGTCCAGAAAGCCCAGCCTGTCCTGGGCCGGCGCGGCCGCCAGGTCCGAGCCCGGGGCCGCTGTCCCGCGCCGGCTGGCGATCTGGGCGGACATCAGCCCTGAGGGCGCATACAGGATCGCGCCGGCATAGGGACCGGGCCGCCCTTCCCAGGGCGTGAGCTGACCATCGCCCTTGACCGTGACCGCGTCCAACAGGCGCCATGCCCCCAGAAGCTTCGACCTCAGGTCGTCCGGCGTCGCCGCCTGGGCGCCCGCGGCGGCGGGGAGGGCGGCCAGGGCCGAGAGCAGAGTATGTCGCTTGAGGTGCATTCTGGGGGCTCGTCGCCGCTCTCGCATTTTCGCGTCAGATTATTGTGTTGGACTTGAAATCACGATGACAGGACGCCCGCCGACTGTCTATTGGCGGACAATTGCGAGCGGGGAGGGCGGATTCGCAGAATTGGACCGCACCAATGGAGTTCTCCATCATCGCATTTCGGCCTATGTGTGGTTTCCGCCATTGGATATGACCGGGTGAATCAGAAACGGGGCCCTGACGTGGTTGTCATCGCCTAAATAGATACCGTACCAGGACTGTGTGTGGGATCCGGGTGTTTCGATTTTCGCGCCCCGGTCGTCGTTGTGGTAGCAGAATGAAACCGTCAGGCCCTGGTTGCTGACGGTGATCTGACGAAATTGGTGATGGTTGGAGCCGATCGGCGCCAGGGGGCTGCCGCCGTTGCTTTCATCGTTGTAGGCGAATACTCGATATTTCACGCCGTCGTCGCCGTCCCCGCTCCAGAATTTGCGGTGCAGCGTGCTGCCGTCGACCAGATTGATGACGATTTCGATCGCCTGGTTATACTGGCTGAAATCCATGTCCCCGTTCTTATTGACGAGAGCCGATGGCTCATAATCGGGATCGGGCCGAAAATAGTATCCCGGTATCGGCGTTGCTGCGTCCGTCACCAGGTCAAGG
The DNA here is from genome assembly GCA_036494815.1 of Caulobacteraceae bacterium. Lineage (GTDB taxonomy): Bacteria > Pseudomonadota > Alphaproteobacteria > Caulobacterales > Caulobacteraceae > Poindextera. The sequence continues at coordinate 37,399 of DASXNV010000099.1, read as the reverse complement.
TGAATCTGTATGGCCGGCGGATCGTTTGCTTGGCAGATCATTGCTTGTCATAGCCTCGTGCTGAGGTGCGGTCGCACCGGGTTGATGAAATCACCACGCGTAGTCGATGTGCGATTGGGCGCCGGTCCTGAAATCAACTTTGAATCTGGCTGTGGTTCCCGGCAAACGACCGATCGGGGGGTGGGCGAAGTCCAGGCGAAAACCTAATTGGCGCAGCAGGGCGTGGCTGCGGTCGCTGGCGGGGAGGGCCACCGCGCCGGCCCGGTCCAGCATGGCGGCGGCTCTCGTCCAATGGGCCCTGGCCTCGGCGTCGGCGGCGTTCAGGCTGGCATAGTCTCCCGCCAGCAGCGACGCCTCGGCCGCCGTCCGCGCCAGTTCGATGTGGCGAGGGCGCGCATCCGACAGGACCGCCATTTGCGCCGCTTCGGCCACCGACGGCTCCAGGACGGCCTTCAGGGCTGGAGCGGATCCGGCGCGCATGGCGTCGATCCTGATCTTGAGCAAACGGGCCGCGCCGAGGCGAGGGCCGCGCCATTCGACCACCGTAGAATCCTTTCGCTGCAGCGCTTCGGCCAGGTCCAGCGCCCGGCGCGCGGCGGGCTCGGCCGCGTCCACATCGCCGTCCTGCAGCAGGCTCTGCCCCAGAAGCACAAAGGCTGGCGTCGCCTTGGACTTGTAGGAACTATTGTCCGGCACAGCGACGATGAGCCGTTCGAAATCTGCGGTGGCGGCCCTGAGATCTTCCAGGGCCTGGCTTCGGTGGCCCGTGGCCAGAAGAATGCGGGCCATGGCCGTGGCGTTGACCGCCAGGGCCAGGGTGATGGCGTTGTCGTCGGCGGACTGCGCCAGCCGCCGCTGATAGATCGCCCGCTCGGCCAACCGGCTGGCGGCGGCTTCGTCGAAGCGGCCGCGAAGGGCCTGCGCATCGGCCAGCCAGGCATAGCATTGGCCCAGAAACCACTGGCGTTCCCGGTTGGCCGGCGCGTCGCGGGCTAGGGTCTGGCTGATGTCCAGGGCCCGGCTGAAGGCAGCCGCCGCCTCGTCCGCCCGCCCATCGTCCAGCAGCACCGTGCCCAGGTTGGAATTGGCCATGCCGACCTCGGCCTGCCAATCCTGGTTTTTGGCGTCGATCGCCACCAACTGGTCCGCCAGCCGCCGGTAATCCAGGAACGCGTTCTTGGCGATCTCGTCCTGTCCCCGCCGCCAGGCGATATAGCCGACCCAATAGACGCTCTGGGCGTGATCGAAGATGCGTTGCGGATCGCGGGGATTGCGGGCCAGGAGCTCGCCGGTGCTGTTGGCGGATTCCTGGAACAGCTTCAGCGCCGCGCCAAGGTCGCCGCGCCGGTCACGAATGTCGCCCAAAAGCTGCAGCACCCGGGCCCGCCGGCCCAGGGAATCCGCATCCTGCCCGTGCCCCGTCTGCGCGGCGTAATAGGTCATGGCGCGGGCGCCGACCGCATCCAGCGCGTCCAGGTGGCCGGCCGGCTCCAGCCGTTTGCGCAGATCACCGACCATGAACTCGATCAGGCCCTCGGCCTGGGTCCGCTCGGCGATCGCCTCGTTGCGCTCCTTGAGCGCCATCACGGTCAGCCCGGCCAGGACGGCGCTACCCGCCAGCGAGGCCGAGGTCACCGCCAGCATCTGACGGTTTCGCCGCCGCGCGTCGCGATGCACCAGCAGGTCCAGATCGGCCTGCAGCATGCCCGCCTGCAGCTTCAGCAGGGCCAGGCGACGCCCGTCCTTGCCGGGCCGCAGGTCCGCGGCGACTGGTTCGGCTGGCCGCTCGCCGACGGTTCCGTCCGCCTCTACATGGAAGCGCAGGGCGGTGGGGAAGCATTCGGCGGGGCCTGGACCCGGAGCATCGCCGGCGAACGGCTCGCCGGCGACGATCACCGCCAGCACACGGTCCTCTCCGTGCAAGGCCTTGAATTGGCGAACCTCTTCGCCGACCCAGCGGGAGCGCGCGGCGGCGGGAGAGCAGATCACGATCTGATAGGCCGAGCCCTGCAGGGCGGCGTGCAGGCGCTCGCCCAGATCGGTGGCCGCGCCCAGTTCGTCACGGTCGCGGAAGATCGGGCGCATCCGTTTCGGCGCCGGCCCGGCGGGAGTCGGTTGGCCCACCAGGCTGGGCGGCGTCTTCAGGCCCTCGAGCGCGCGGTGCAGCCAGGCGGCCCAGCGGCGATCATCGTGGCTATAGCTCAGAAAAGCCCAGTAGCGATGGCCGGCGTCCGGCATTCGGCTGTTTCCGGTGGTCTGTTTCCAGAACTGAGACCCTGGATAGCAGCAGAGCACGGCCACCGCCCAAGCTCAACCCAGGTGAGCGAAAACACAGGCGCAGGTCAAAAATGTTCATGCAGAGCCGCAGTGATTGTATTGGGCGATCGATATCCCCAATGCGGATGCTGGCGATCTGTGGCGCCGCTTCGCTGATCCTGTCCATTGTCTCCCGCGCGGGTTGACCGACGAGCGACTCTTTGTTTGCTATGTCCTGCCCCCGAAACCGCACCCCAATAGCGCCTACGCCGGACCTGCGGATACGGCAAAGCCAGTTGCCACTGCGCAGCTTGTGACGCTAAGCTTGACCGTATTCTCTATGGGGGTCTGATCCGAGTGGGCGCAGTCCCGACCAAGCGGACGTTTCACGCCCTGGATGGCATGCGCGACCTCGCCGCCGTGGCCGTGGTCCTGTCCACCTGCACAGCGCATTTCCCGCCATATGGCGTCCCCCAGGCGCTTACCTGGCGGTGGACCTGTTCTTTTGCCTGAGCGGGTTCGTGCTCGCCCACGCCTATTCGAACCGGCTCGACGCGGGCATGTCGTTCGTCGATTTCATGCGCAAGCGCTTGTTGCGGCTCTGGCCCCTCTACGCCCTGGGGATGTTTGTCGCGGCGGTCCCGGTCGTTCTGGGCGTCCTGCATCATCGGCGAGGCGCATCGGCGCTGGGGCCCTTGGTGGCCGGATTGTTCTACATTCCCTGGCCTGGTCCCGGAGGCGCACTTTATCCGCTCAATATCCCGGCATGGTCCCTGCTCTTTGAGTTGGTCGCCAACGCCTTGATGGAATTGGCTTGGCGCTGGCTGAACAATTTCGCCCTTGCCGCTATCGTGGGCGGCGGAGCGATCGCCATTGTCGGCGCCGCGTTTGCGTTCGGCTCACTTGATGGGGGCTTCAGCCTGGCGACCGCGCCGATCGGGTTGGCTCGGGTCGCCTTCTCATTCTTCCTCGGAATTCTGCTTTGGCGCGCCAGACCGCAGTCCTCGACCCTCAGCGCCTGGGTTCAGCTGATCGCCGTCGGCCTGGTGCTGGCGGTTAGCGCCGGCCCGGTTCCGCGTGGTGTGGTTGATGTGCTTGCCGTGGTCCTGGTCCTGCCGACGATCGTCTGGATGGGCGCAAGGACCGAACCGCGGGGCATGAGCCTGACGGCGTTTTCAGTGGCGGGCGCAATGTCCTACGCCATCTATGTGCTGCACGTTCCCTTGATGATGCCGATCGCCTGGATTGTTCAAAAACGGCTGCAGACCACCGCCGCGGCGATCCCTGTCTGGGTCGGCCTGGCGGTCCTCGCCGGGTTGGCCCTGCTGTCATGGGTCTTGAACCTGGCCGATGTTAGGCTGCGAAAGTGGATACAGGTGGGCGGGGCCGCCTAGCTTTTTCGGACGCAGTTCATAAAGCCCCGATCACCCCGGAATAATCCACGGGATCAGAAACTGCTGCGCCGCAACCAAGGCGCCCAGCAGGACGGTCAGGATGATGCTGTGCAGGAAAGTGCGGGCGAAGATGGCGCCTTCCTGACCGACGAGGTTGTTCACCGAAACCCCGGTGGCGATGTTCTGGGGCGAGATCATCTTGCCCATGACGCCGCCGGAGGAATTGGTGGCGGCGAACAGCACCGGATTGAGATGCAGTTGGCGGGCGGCCACCACCTGCAGATTGCCGAACAGGGCGTTGCCCGAGGTGTCGCTGCCCGACAGCATGACGGCGATCCAGCCCAGGAACGGCGAGAGCAGGACGAACCATCGCCCGGTGGAGGCGACCCCCTTGCCCAGGGTGTAGGCCATGCCGGAATAGTTCATCAGGTAGGCCAGTCCGACGATCAGCATCACGGTGAGGATCGCCGTCCAGGTCTGGCGCAGGGTCTGGGCCGCGCAGGCGAAGAAGGCGGCGGCCGGCAGGCGCACCGTCACAGCGGTGATCACCGCCGCCACCAGGATGGCGGTTCCGGTGGCCAGGGGCTGGAAGTTCCACACCGCCGCATAGGGTTTGCCGCCGTAGAGGGTGATGGCGATGGCCTTGTCCAGGCCGGGCCAATGGATGTTCTGCTGGCCGATGGCCGAGACCTTGAACAGGGTCCAGGCGACCACAGTGGCGGAAATGATCACCCAGGGCAGCCAGCCTTGCCATGCTGGCGGGGGCGGCGCGGCCCCGGCTGTGGCTGCGGGGCTTTCCGCGGGGATCGGGTCGGTGATGGCGAATTCCGGGTCGGGCTTGGGCCGCCAGACCTGCAGGAAGGTCAGGGTGACGACGAGGGAGGCCAGCGAGGACAGGACGTCGGTGAGCGTGTAGTCCAGATAGTTGGAGGCCAGGAACTGGCCCACGGCGAAGCTGCCTCCAGCTGTCAGCAGCATGGGCCACAGGGCCTTGATCGATCGCCAGCCCCCGTACACCGCCACCACATAGAAGGGCAGGATCAAGGCCATCAGCGGAAGCTGTCGCCCGATCATCGCCGCCAGGGTCGCAGCCGGTAGGCCGGTGACGGCGCCCAGCACGGTCACCGGGGCGCCCAGGGCGCCAAACGCCACCGGCGCGGTGTCGAAGATCAGCACCAGGGCCACGGCCTCGATCGGCGGAAAACCGATCAGGATCAGCAGCGAGCTGGTGATGGCCACCGGGGTGCCGAAACCGGCGACCCCTTCCAGCAAGGCCCCGAAACAGAAGGCGATCACCACCAGGACGATGCGCCGGTCGTTGGGCACGTGGGTGACCACCCAGGTTCGGAAGGCGGCGAACCGGCCCGACCGCACGGCGATATTGTAGACCAGCAGCCCATTGACCACGATCCACATCACCGGCCACAGGGCGAAGACGGCGCCGTTGGCCGCCGAGTCCAGGGCCAGGCGCGCCGGCATCCCCCAGGCGCCCACGGCCACGATCAGGCCGGCGACCAGCCCCGCCAAAGCGGCCTGCCACGCGGGCCGGCGCAACAGGCCCAGGGTCAGCAGTACGACCGCGATGGGGATGCAGGCCATCAGGAAGGATAGGGAGAGACTGCCCTGAACCGGCGTCAAAGGCTGATGGAACATTGGAGCTCCGCTCTTGAGACTTCGCCACGTCGCCGGTGGGCAGTTGTTCTTGGCGCTCACAGTTCCAGACCCCCTAGGGGTTGGCAAGAATTTGGCTCGCCGCCCCTTCAGCTATCCGAAAACCCGAACGGCGCGCTGGCGCGGCGGAAGTCGTCGGGCAGGACCTGGCGACCTATGGGCGGGGCCGAGCGGGCGGTGCATTGGGTGCGGTGGCACAGGCGGCAGGTGACGCCGATGGGGGTGGCTGCCTCGGCGCTGACCTCGGGATGGCCTTGCGTATAGATCAGCCGGCCGGCGTGTTCGGCGGCGCAGCCCAGGGCGATGGCCCGCTCCACCCGCTGGGCGCCAAAGGCGCCGCCGCCGGCGGTGACTGTACGGGCGATGGAGAAGAAGCGCTGGCCGTCGGGCAGCTCCAGCCACTGGGTGACGATCTGGCGCGGGGTGCGGAACACTTGGTGCACCGACCACAACGGGCAGGCGCCGCCGTGGCGGGCGAAGGGAAAGCCGGCGCCGTCCAGCCGTTTGGACACATTGCCGGCGGGGTCCACGCGGATGAAAAAGAACGGCACCCGCTCCTGTCCCGGCTTTTGCAGGGTGGTGAGGCGGTGGGCGGTCTGCTCGAAACTGGCCCCGAACTGGCGGGCCAGGGCTTCCACGTCATAGCGGCGCGCCTCCACCGCTCGGGCGAAGGCGGAATAGGGCATGATCAGGGCGGCGGCGGCATAGCTGGCCAGGGCCCGGCGGGTCAGGCGCTCGCCGTTCTCGGAGGCGAAACTGCCTTCCTTGATGACCGCGTCGATATCCTTGCCCATCTCCAGATAGGCCAGTTGCAGGGCCAGCTGAAATGTCTGGCTGGCGTTATCCAGGGAATCGTCCAGCAAGACTTCCTCGTGGTGGCGGTCCAGGCGGCGGGTGGAGCCGACCATGACGTCGGCAGGCAGGCGGCGGACGCGCAGGTGGTGGCGGGCTTTCAGGTATTCGACGATGCCGCTCTGGCCGCTGACGGTCTGGGCCAGGCGCTCGGCGGCGTCGTCCAGGCTGGGAAAGCTGTTGCGGCGGGCGGCCAGGAAGCGGCGGGCCTCGGCCACCGGGTCGGGGGCGTCGGCGGCCCGGTCGCCGATACGGCCCCCAGCGTCATCGTCCGCACCCTTGTCCGCCAGGGCCAGCTGCTCTTCCTTATAAGCGGTGTAAAGGCGCAGCAGCACCTCGGTGACGCCGGGATAGCTGGTGGCCACGTCGGCGGTCTCCAGCGGCGGCAGGTCGATGTCAGCGAACATGGGGTCTTTCAGCACCGCATGCAGGCGGGCGGTCTGCTCGGCGCCGCCGTCCCCGGCCAGCTCGGCCATGTCCATCTTGTAGGTGCGGGCCAGGCGCAGCAGCATGTCCGCCGTCAGGGGGCGCTGGTTGCGCTCCAGCAGGGCCACATAGGAGGCCGAGATTTCCAGGTCGCCGGCCATGTCGGCCTGGGTCAGGCCCAGATCGCGGCGCAGACGCCTCAGTCGCGGCCCCATAAAAACGGGGCGTAGATTGGACATGGGCGGAAAATCTCCAGGGGCTTGTCAAATCCTTACAGCATTACAATAGTTTTTTGTAAAGTCTGACAGCTTAGCTACGCAGCCCCTGCGCGCCGGGCGCGGGACGATGTAGGGATCGCTTCAATCTTCTCCCATGCGACTAAGGATCCTGGCCCATGACCTATCAAGGCCCCATCACCTCTGCGGACCAGCGCCTCGGCTATCAGGGTCATATCGCCCAGGTGCAATCGCTGATCGACAGCAAGACCGGCACGTGGGACGGGATCAGCGCCGAGTCCGTGGCGCGCATGCGCCTGCAGAACCGCTTCCAGACCGGCCTGGACATCGCCCGCTATACGGCGGCGATCATGCGCAAGGACATGGCGGCCTACGACGCCGACGCCGGTCTTTACACCCAGTCCCTGGGCTGCTGGCACGGTTTCATCGGCCAGCAGAAGATGATCTCGATCAAGAAGCACTTCGGCACCACCGACCGCCGCTACCTCTACCTGTCCGGCTGGATGGTCGCCGCGCTCCGCTCGGAATTCGGCCCGCTGCCCGACCAGTCCATGCACGAGAAGACCTCGGTGCCGGCCCTGATCGAAGAGCTCTACACCTTCCTGCGCCAGGCCGACGCCCGTGAGCTGGGCGGCCTGTTCCGTGAGATCGACGCCGCCCGCGCCGCTGGCGACAGCGTCAGGGAAAAGGCGCTGCTGGAGCGCGCCGACAACTATCAGACCCACGTGGTGCCGATCATCGCCGACATCGACGCCGGCTTCGGCAACGCCGAGGCGACCTATCTGCTGGCTAAGAAGATGATCCAGGCGGGCGCCTGCGCCCTGCAGATCGAAAACCAGGTGTCGGACGAAAAGCAGTGCGGCCACCAGGACGGCAAGGTCACGGTCCCGCATGAAGTGTTCCTGGCCAAGGTGCGCGCCTGCCGCTACGCCTTCCTGGAACTGGGCGTGGAAGACGGGATCATCGTCACCCGCACCGATAGCCTGGGCGCCGGCCTGACCCAGCAGATCGCCGTCAGCCATGCGCCGGGCGACCTGGGCGACCAATATAACAGCTTCCTCGACTGCGAAGAGATCACCGCGGCCAACGGCGCCAATGGCGATGTGATCATCAATCGTGACGGCAAGCTGCTGCGCCCCAAGCGCCTGGCCAGCAATCTGTACCAGTTCCGCGCCGGCACCGGCGAAGATCGCTGCGTGCTGGACTGTATCACCTCGCTGCAGAACGGCGCCGACCTGCTGTGGATCGAAACCGAAAAACCTCACGTGGAGCAGATCGCCGGCATGGTGGACCGTATCCGCGAAGTCGTGCCCAACGCCAAGCTGGTCTACAACAACTCGCCGTCCTTCAACTGGACCCTGAACTTCCGCCAGCAGGTGTTCGACGCGTGGAAGACGGCCGGCAAGGACGTCTCGGCCTATGACCGCGCTGGCCTGATGAGCGTGGACTATGACGCCACCGAACTGGCGGCCGAGGCCGACGAGCGCATTCGCACCTTCCAGTCGGACGCGGCCAAGCGGTCGGGCATCTTCCACCACCTGATCACTCTGCCGACCTATCACACCGCGGCCCTGTCCACCGACAACCTGGCCAAGGAGTATTTCGGAACCCAGGGAATGCTCGGCTATGTGCTGAACGTGCAGCGCCAGGAGATCCGCCAGGGCATCGCCTGCGTAAAGCACCAAAACATGTCCGGCTCGGACATCGGCGACGACCACAAGGAATATTTCGCCGGCGAGGCGGCCCTGAAAGCCGGCGGCGCACACAACACCATGAACCAGTTCGGCTAAGGCTCACCTCACCGAACGAGGCGCACGAGCGGGCGGCCCGGAGTGTAAGCTCCGGGCCGTTCTGCTGACTCGTGGCCGGTCGTCTCGAGGCAGGGCCGAGTCGTCGCCCTGTGGAGGTTTCGGCCGCAAATCTTGTAGAGCCCCCAGGGTCGCTCTACATCTGAAACCTGCTTGAATCGCGACGCCGCATCGTCGACGCGCCTTTGTGATGATGAGGGGCCTTGGCCACCACCTGGACCCATAGGCTGGCGCGGATGGCCGTCAGACCGCTGATCGGGACGGGCGTGACGCCCAACCACCTGACCACGCTCAGGCTTGTCACCGGGGTGGGCGCCTGCGCTGCGGTGGCGCTGGGGACGCCGGCGGGGGCGTTTTGGGGCGGCTGGCTTTGGCTTATCTCAGCCTTTCTCGACCGGGCCGATGGCGAGTTGGCGCGTATCGGCGACATGATGAGCGCCAAGGGGCATGCCTATGACTATTTCGCCGACGTGCTGGTGAACTCGCTGGTGTTCCTGGCGGCGGGCATTGGTGCGCGGCATGGCTGGCTGGGCGTCTGGGCCGCGCCGCTTGGCCTGTTGGCCACGGTGTCGATGTTGGTCAGCTGGGTGGTGGGCGAGTGGTACCAGAAGCTGGAGGGCTCGGGCCAGAAGGCCTATGCCGGCCACTGGGGCTTCGACGTGGACGACGGGCTGTACCTGATCGCGCCCCTGATCTGGCTGGGGTTGATGGGGATCGTCGTGGCGGGGGCGGCCGTGGCCACCTTGGTGATGGCGGTGGTGATCGCGGTGCGCTACCGGCGGCTGGTGGCGCGGCGGGCGCGGGAGGCCGCCGCGCGGGCGTGACGGCGGCAGCCCCTGATCGTCGAGGCGCCCGCCGGCCTCGCCCCTGCTGCGCCCTGTTTCGTTTGCAACAGAGGCGGGCTCTCTAGAGTCAGTTCAAGCTTTCCTTTGGGGGCAGTTCCAGCTTTGCGTTGTGTTCAACGTGACTGATGAACGTCCCTGAACCGCCGTCTTCGGTGTTCCAGCAAACAACGCGCGTCGCGTATCCGGGCCGTGGAAGGCGCTTTCGGCGATGATGTGGACTATGCGCAGCTCGTGAAGCTTTACGGCCCCACGCCCGGCGGCCTGCATCGGCGCCCGCAAGGACGTTGTGACCGGAAGCCCCGACAAAGGGTTGATCTCAACCTCCTAGCTTGAGCGGTCTAACCTCACCAAGCGTATGTCGATGCGTCGGTTTACACGCCTGACAAACAGCGTCTCAAAGAAGATCGACAACCACGTTCACGCACTGGCGCTCTACTTCGCCTTCTACAACTTCTGCCGCATCCCCAAGACGCTGAAGGTCTCGCCCGCGATGGCCGCTGGCGTCAGCGCCACGCTCTGGACGATGGAAGACATTGCGGAGAGGATTGAAGCCCGGACGGCGAGGCCTGCGAAGCGCGGCCCTTACAAGAACGTCGTCCGGTGCTGACAGGCGCCCGGACGCTATCTATCCAAAGTCAAAATCTTCCACATCATTTCGCCCCATCCACGTCCTGTCTGGCGGAAAGCCGGGGGTGTGTGGTTATCCCCTAAAATCCAAAGGAAGCATGGGATTTTCCAGGCAGGTCGTGAGAAGCCAAGTCAACTGCTTCATAGCGATCCTCCTTCCACCGTCGCTTGTGACGGCCGCACGATGATGCGCCAATATCGCCGAAATTCAAACTGAGACACTACCCAATAATGCAACTATACCGGCATCAAGTCTCAATCTCCGCAGCCGCCGCCACCAGGCGCTCAATATCGGCCGGCGCCACATGACCGATGCAGCCGATGCGGAAGCTGGGCGCCTGGGTCAGCTTGCCCGGGTAGATGATGAAGCCGCGGACGGCCAGGGCGTCGTAGAAGCGCTCGAAATCGAATGGGCGATCCCGGGGCGGGCGGAACGTGGCGATGATCGGCGCCTGCAGAGCCGGCTCTAGATAGAGGGGGTAGCCGAGGGCGGTGAAGCCGGCGGTGAGGATCGCCAAGTTGGTCTGGTAGCGGTCCAGGCGCGCCGACGGGCCGCCTTCCTGCTCCAACAGGCGTAGGGCTTCCACCAAGGCCGCCACCACCTGGACCGGCGGGGTGAAGCGCCATTGGCCATTGTCCTCGAAGCCGCGCCACTGGTCGTGCAGGTCCAGGCTAAGCGAGGGGGAGACGCCGCGGGCGGCGGCGAGGGCGGAGGACTCCACCAGGGCGAAGCCAAGGCCGGGGACGCCTTCGAGGCACTTGTTGCTGGAGGCGAGGACGGCGGTGATCGGGGTTGTGGCCAGGTCGATGGGCAGGGCGCCGAAGCTGGACATGGCGTCCAGGATCAAACGGCGGCCGGTCTGGCTGACCGCGGCGGCGATGGGAGCCAGGGGATTGAGCAGGCCGGTGGTGGTCTCGCAGTGGACCAGGGCCACATGGGTGATGGCGGGGTCGGCGGTCAGGCGGGCGGCGACCTGGGCCGGGTCGATAGCTTGGTCCTCGGCGACTTCCAGCGCAAGGGCGGGGCGGCCCAAGCGGCGGGCGATCTCGACCATGCGGCGGCCATAGGCGCCGTTGATCAGGACCAGGAGCTTGTCGGTGGGGGCGATCAGACTGGCGACGGCGGCCTCGACCACAAAAGTGCCGCTGCCCTGGATTGGCACGGCCACATGGCTTGCGGCGCCGTTGGCGACGGCCAGCAGACGGGCGCGCAGCTCGGCGGTGAGGGCGATGAAGGCCTCGTCGCGCGAGCCCCAGTCGGACAGCATGGCCTGGCGCACCCTGGGGTCGGTGGTCAGGGGGCCGGGGGTGAGCAGCAGGGGCGGGGGCTGGGACATTCAGGAGGCCAGGAAGGCTTTGAAGCGCTGGGCGACCTCCGCCGGCGACACGGTGGGGCGGCCGAGCTTGTCCATGGAGCCGGGAGCGATGCGCAGATGAATCAGGGCCGGGCCCTGGCTGGACGCCTGGCCCCAGGCTTGCCTGAAGCCCGCCAGATCATCGCAGGAGGCGGCATAGGCATAGCCACAGCTGAGCGCCACGGCGGCGAAGTCCACTGAGGCGGAGACGGTCTGCTGTCCACCCGTGGAATCGTGGACACCGTTGTCCAGCAGCACATGGATGAGGTTTTTCGGGGCATAGGCGCCGATGGTGGCCAGGGCGCCCAGCTTCATCAGGGCGGCGCCGTCGCCGTCCAGCACCACCACGGGCCGCTCGACATTGAGGGCTACGCCCAGGCCCATGGCCGAGGCCCCGCCCATGGAGCCGACCTGATAGAGATGCTGAGGCCGGTCGGCGAGGGTGAACAGCTCGCGGCCGCACTTGCCGGTGGTGGCTATGATGGCCGTGCGCTGGTCGACCAGGTCCATAACCGTGGCCAGGGCGTCTTCGCGCCGGGGTCTTTGGCCGCCGGTGGCCAGGCGGTGGTGTACGCCGGCGGGGCGCAAGGTGGGCGGCGGCTGGTCGAGCGGGCCGTCGGCGATGTCGCCTTTCCTCAGCACCCAGGCGAAAGGCAGGCCGGTATCGTTCATGGCCGAGGCCGCGCGGTCGAAGGCGGCGTCCAGGGCTTCAGGCCTATTGGGCGCGTCTTCCAGCCCCAGGCCCATCAGGCGGATGAGGTTATGGGTGATCTGGCCCATCACCTCGTGCTGCGGCTCGTCGGGCTCGCCCGGGCGGCCGCGCCAGGTGGTGATCAACAGGGTCGGAATGCGGAACGGGGCGTTCAGCGAGGTCAGGGGATTGACCGCGTTGCCCAGCCCGGAGTTCTGGCACATGACCACCGTGCGCCGGCCCGCCAGCCAGGCGCCGGCGGCGATGGCCACCGCCTCGCCCTCGCTGGCGGCGCCCACATAGCGCAGCGAGCGGTCGGACAGGACCCCGTTGATCAATGGGGTCAGGTAACTGCAGGGCACGCCCGTGAAGAAGTCGAAGCCGCGCGCATTGGCGGCGGCGATGAAAGCGCCGGCGGTGATCATGCGGCCCTTTAGGTGAAGTTTCGCGCGTCGGCGAGGTCGGCGAGGGTGTTCACGTCCATCCAGTGACCGGTGAAATACTTGATGCGCACTGGATGCCGCGCGGCGATGCGGCTGAACAGCAGGGGCATGTCGGCGGTCTCGTAGAGGCCTTCGGCCTGCAGCGCCTCGATCTCCTCCACCAGCCATTGCGTGCCCCTGGGGCTGAGCCGGGCCAGGCCCATCCATTCGCCCGCCGTGTCGGCGTCGGGCGCGGCGCCGGACTTCATGGACACCAGGTGCGAGGGGACGTCGTCGAGATAGTCGCCGGAAAACCCGTGGTCGGCCATCACCAGGTCGCGCGACAGGCCGGCCGGACAGGCGGCCTGGGCGCGGGCGTCCACGGCCAGGACGATGTCGGCGCTGCTGGTCAGCAGGCTGTCGAGAATATAGCGGCGGAACAGCACGTCGCCATAGGCCAGCACCAGTTCGCCCTCCAGGGCCGCGCCGGCCATGCCGAGGGAATAGACCTCGCCGGTGTCGGCGAAACGGTCGTTGTCGACAAATTTGGCGCCCCAGGCGCTGACCGCCTCCTTGTGGTAGCCGCGCACCACCAGGGCCTCGCGCACGCCGCTTTCGGACAGGGTGGAGACCAGGCGCTGTAGCAGGGGCCGGCCGCGGACATCGATCATGCATTTGGGCTTGTCGCGGGTCAGTTCGCCCAGATCGCCGCGGGAAGCGGCGAGCACGATGGCGCGCTGGCGCTGGGCTGCGGGCAAATAGCGGGCTTCGGCCGCCTCCAGCTCATCATTGCCTACAAGGCGGAACACGTCCTTCACGCTGGCCACGCGGCCTTCCACATCCTGCAGGGACTCGTCCTTGTGGATGCGCATGGCGGTTTCGCGCATGGCGGTCATCGAGGCTCGCAGCAGATGATTGGCCCAGATCACCGTCGATATCCCCGCCTGACGGAACAGGTCGGTGGGGGTCGAATGATACATGGTGGGCACGATCACCACCGGCGCCCTGTCGCCCCACAGGCGGCGAAATTCGAAGATCTCGTCCGCGTGAGCCTTTTTGGAATGGATCAGGATGGCGTCGGCGCCGGCGTCGCAATAGGCCTCGGCCCGGCGCAGCGCCTCGTCCATGGGCCATCCGGAAATCAGCGCCTCGACACGGGCGACAATGACGAAATCGCCGTCGACCTGGCTGTCCTTGCCGGCCTTCAGCCGCCCACAGAACTCCTCGATGTCCGCCAGGGGCTGGGCCTCTCCCACAAAGGAGTTGGCTTTGGGGAACAGCTTGTCTTCGATGCAGACGCCGCCGACCCCCCGCTCGCCGAGCTTGCGCACGAACCGGCGAACATTGTTGAAATTGCCATGGCCGGTGTCGCCGTCCACCAAGATCGGCAGGCTTGTGGCGTCGACCATGTATTCAAGGACGTCCAGCACCTGGGTCCAAGAGGCCTCGTTGGAGTCGCGCAGGCCCAGGCTGGCGGAAATCGACAGGCCGGACGCCCAGATGCCCCGGAAGCCGGCCTCTTCAGCCAGCATGGCCGACAGGCCGCTGTGAGCTTCCATAAGGAAGGATAGATCCGGCGAAAGGATCAGTTCACGCAGCGCCGTGGTGGAGCGTTCGACCGCCCGTAGCACGGCGGGGGCGGAGGCAGAGTTCAATCTGGGAGTGGCGTTACGCATGATCTCGCTGCACCTCGTATTCCCTGTGGCTGTTGGCGTCGGGCGCCCTTGCGCTATATAGATCTCTGTCGCCAACTTGAAACGAGTCAGCCACAATTTTGTCATACGACCGTAGCGCCGTCACGGCGATCATCCTCGCGGCCGGATATGGCCGCCGCCTCGGCGACATGCACGATGGCCCCAAGGTTTTGCTGGAATTCGAAGGGCGTTCGCTTCTAGAACGGCGGCTCACCGCCCTGGGCGCGTGCGGCGTCACCTCGGTATCGATCACCATCGGCTATGAAGGCGATCGGGTGAAGGACGCGGTGAGGCGGATCGCCGCTCCGCTCCAGGTCCGCTTCGTCGAGAACCCGCGCTACCGCGAGGGCAGCCTGCTGTCCCTTCTGGCCCAGGACGAGGTATTGCAGGCCGGCGGTCCGGTCCTGGTCATGGACGGCGACGTTTTGCACGACCAGCGGATGATCGACCGCCTGCTATCGGCGCCGGGCGAGGTGGTGCTGCTGGTGGATCCGGAGCTTGAGCCAGGCGACGAACCGGTCAAGGTTTGTTTCCGCGGCGACACCATCGTCGATTTTCGCAAGATCCCGGAATTCGCTCATGACCGTCATGGCGAATCAGTGGGCTTTTTCCGTTTCTCGCCCCACATGGCGGGCCGCCTCGTGGCCCAGTGCGCTGTCCGCGCCGAGGGCGAAGGCGGCAGGCTGGAATATGAAGAGGCGATCCGCGATCTGATCCTGGACGACCCGACCCTGTTCTCGGCGGCCGACGTGGGCGACCTGCCCTGGACGGAAATCGATTTCGCAGAGGACGTGGTGCGCGCCCGCGATATCATCGTGCCGCAGCTTTTGGATTGATAGTTCCATGCCGTCTGTCGCTGACCTGACCGTCACGCCCACGCCGCCTCAGTGTCATGGCCTGACAGCCGAACAGGTCGCGCAATTCGGTCGCCAAGGCTGGGTCGCCGCGCCGGGCTTCTTCTCCCCCGGCGAAGCGGCGCAGATCTCCGCCTGGACCACCGAGCTTTTGGCGCGCCCCGAAACGCCCGGCGCACACATGGTCTATCACGAGGCCAGCCTGTCGGATCCCGATCGCCGACTGGTCCAGCGCATCGAAAACTTCTGCCCGTTCCACCTCGCTTTCGATCGCCTGGTCCACGGATCGCTGAAGACTGCGGTCGAGGCGCTGCTGGGCGCGCCGGCGGTGATGTTCAAGGACAAGATCAACTTCAAGATGGCTGGCGGCGCCGGTTTCGAGCCGCACCAGGACCAGCAGGCTGGCTGGTCGCGCTACGCCCCGCTCTTCATCACCGCCCTAGTCTGCATCGATCCGGCCACCTTGGAGAACGGCTGTCTTGAAATGGCTGACGCCCCTCGCTTCGCCGGCTTGATCGGCGCCGAGTGGACGCCGCTGACGCCGGAGGAAATGGCCAGTTTCGAACTGGTCTCCATTCCCGCTGAGCCCGGCGACGTGCTGTTCTTCGACAGCTATGCGCCCCACGCCTCCAAGCCCAACCGCACGGACAGCGCGCGCCGCATCCTCTACCTCACCTACAACGCCCAGGCGGACGGCGACCATCGCGCCCTTTATTTCGCCGAAAAGCGCGCCAACTTCCCGCCCGACATCGAGCGGGAGCCGGGCAAGGACTACAAGTTCAGGGTCTAATCCGAGAGATGGTGACCGGCGAGGCGGCGGTTGCGCGGGCGCGTGGCCCAGGACACAGTCGACCCATCCCTGTTCCAACCTTGAGTAACAACGTGACGCGACTGATCGCCCCCCTCCTAGCCGCCTTCGCCCTAGCCGTCCCTCCCATGTCCGCCCTGGCCGCCGACTCTGACGATCATCCGTTGCTGCATGACATCGCCGGCCAGGTCAGCGCCGACCAACTGCAAGCGACCATCACCAGGCTGGTGGGGTTCGGCACCCGCCACACCCTGTCGGACACCAAATCCGACACCCGCGGCATCGGCGCCGCCCGACGCTGGGTGAAGGGCCGCTTCGAGGCCATGTCCGCCGACTGTGGCGGCTGCCTGCAGATCGCCACCCCGGCCCAGACCTTTACCGGCGCTCGCGCGCCCACCCCGACCGAGGTCATGGACGTCCTGGCGATCCAGCGCGGAACGGAGGATCCGGACCGGGTGGTGATCATCGCCGGGCATCTGGATTCCCGGGTCACCGACATCATGAATTCCACCAGCGATGCGCCGGGCGCCAATGACGACGGCTCTGGGACCGCGGCGGTGATGGAAGCGGCGCGAGTGCTGTCGCATCACAAGTTCAAGGCCACCATCGTCTATGCCGTGCTGTCGGGCGAGGAGCAGGGCCTCTATGGCGGCAAGGTGCTGGCCGACTACGCCAAGGCCCAGGGCTGGCGGGTAGAGGCGGACCTCAACAACGATATCGTCGGCAACACCCAGGGCCTGAACGGGGTGCGCGACGACAGCCACGTGCGGATCTTTTCCGAAGGGACCAAGGCGGTGGAGACCCCGCAACAGGCCGACCGGCGGCGCTATAACGGCGGCGAGGTCGACTCACCCTCGCGCAACCTGGCCCGCTACATGGATGGCTTGGCCCAGCGCTATGTGAGCGGCCTGGCTGTGACCATGGTCTATCGCACCGACCGCTTTGGCCGCGGCGGCGACCAGGTCCCCCTGCTGGAGGCCGGCTTTCCCGCCGTGCGGGTCACCGAGGCGCGTGAGAACTACACCCGCCAGCACCAGGACCTGCGCACCGAGAACGGCATCGCCTATGGCGACGTGCTGGCCGGGGTGGATTTCCACTATCTGGCCAAGGTCACCCGCCTGAACGCCGTGACCCTGGCGGCCATGGCCTCGGCTCCCGCGCCGCCCCCCGAGGTCAAGATCGAGGGCGCGGTGTCGGACGACACTGCCGTGAACTGGACCGCTTCGCCGGGCGCTGCGGCCTATCGCGTGTGGTGGAGGAGCACCACCGAGCCGCAATGGCGCTACCAGCGGGCTGTGACGGACGCGACCATGATCACGCTGAAAGACGTGATCATCGACGACTGGTTCTTTGGGGTGTCGGCGGTCTCGGCGGACGGGTTCGAGAGCCCCGTGGAGTTCCCGGGGGCGGCAGGGGCCTTCGTTAGCGCTGGAGGAGCGAAATAGAGGGCGACATCCCGCCGCAGCGGCGAATTGGCGGCTGGTTCAGGCGTGCGTTCCGTCGCCTGATGTGAGCGCCGAAATTGCTCCTGGCGATGTATCCGGAGACGTGGTCATGGCGACGCTCGCCCAAGGTTCATTCCATATCCGCCGTTTCGAGCGGCTGCTGCAGGTGGAAACCAATCCCGCCCGGCAGGTGCTGATCTCGCAGCTTCTGGGCGACGCGCGGGCCAGGGCCGGGTTCCAGGCGGTCGCGCCGCCCGGTGGCCCGGCGCCGGGTCTGCGCGCCGCGGCCTGATCGCTGCGGCGCAACGAATTCCTCGCCATTTTCGCCGGGCCGCTTGATCGGCCTCGCTCGGGTCCGGTAGCCTTGGCCCATCATGACCCAGACCGAAGTCAAAATTCCCACCCCTGACGGTGACGCCCGCGCCTACAGCTTCCATCCGGCTGGCGATGGTCCCTGGCCGGCTGTGATCTTCTTCATGGACGCCCCCGCGATCCGGCCGGCTCTGTTCCAGATGTGCGAGCGTTTGGCCGCCCACGGCTATTTCGTGTTGCTGCCGGACATGTTCTGGCGCGTGGGACCCTACGGTCCGATCAACCTGGCTGAGGCGCTCAAGGACGAGGCCGCGCGGCGCGAGATCTTCGGCAAGTTCATGAGCTCCACCGACCCGGAAAAGTCGACCCGCGACACCGGCGCCTTCCTGACCTGGCTATCGGCTCAGCCGCAGGTCAAGGGCGATAAGGTCGGCTGCACCGGCTATTGCATGGGCGGCGGGCTGGCCCTGCGCGCGGCGGGGAATTTCCCAGATCGCATCGTCGCCGCCGCGGCCTTCCACGGTGGACGGCTGGCCACCGACGCGCCCGATAGCCCGCACCTGCTGGCGCCCCGGATCAAGGCCAAGGTCTATGTGGGCGGCGCCGACGAAGACGCTGGCTTTCCCCCCGAACAGGCCGACCGCCTGCGCGAGGCCCTGATCGCCGCCGGAGTCGAAAACACGGTGGAGATCTATGCCGGGGCCAAACACGGCTACGCCCCGCCGGACATGCCGGTCCATGACGAGGCGGCGGCCGAGCGGCATTGGCGGGAATTGTTCAAGCTGCTTGATGAAAAGCTGGGCTGAAAGCAAAGCGCCGCCCCGACAGACTCGGAGCGGCGCTCAGAATGCAACTATGGTTTAGTCAACTCAGTTGGCGGTAAGGCGTTGGGACTGGCTGGCTTCGGCGATGAAATGCAGTTGGGCCTTGGCGTCGGCGATGGCTTCGGACACGCAGACATTGAAGTCGCCGCCCGCGCTGGCCGCCTTGCAGACGGTGTTGGCCGCAGTGCTGATCTCGGCTTCGATGGCGGCTTGCGACTTGCCTTTGAGCGAGACGCGGACGGTCGCCGGATCGGCGCGCGCCACTTCCACGTTCGCCGCGGCGGAACCCGAGGCCGTACGAGCCGCGCGGGCGATGGCCCGCAGTTGGCTGTTGGCGTCGTCGATGGCTTCGTTGGCGCAAGCGCCATCCGTGCCGCAGACCGTCTTGGCCGCGGTGCGGATTTCGGCGTCGACCTGGTTGGAAGACTTGCCGGCGAGGGATACGTGCACCGCCGGATTGGTCGGGGCGAAAACCCGCAGATCCGCCGCACCGGCCGAGCCGGCGATCAGAACAGAAGCCGTGGCGACGGCGGCGAAGGTAGCGAAGTTCAGCATGAGTTTTTCCTTGGGTTCGGATCACGTTGTTATATTTGGCAAACTACGTGACGCCGTTCCTGGGGATTTTGGATTAATGCGAACCATATAAATGAAGTTAATCGGAATTACCGGCTTTAATTATCCAGTTTATGCCTGCGGCAAATTGAACAGATACTTAGATATGCAGACTATGCCTCGATTTACTGAAGCGTTTGGCGATGCCAGGCGCGGGCGACCGATCAGGCCGCCACCGCCGCGGCGACCGCTTGCAGCATCCGTTGGGCTTCTGCGGGATCCAGTCGCAGCAGCAGGCCACGCTGGCCCCCATTGATGAACACATAGGGTTGGGCCAGGGCCACCGCCTCCATCACGGTCGGGGCCCTGCGCTTCTGGCCAAAGGGGCTGATGCCGCCGACCTTGTAGCCGGTCAGGCGCTCGGCCTCGGCCGGCGCCATCATCTCCGCCGCCTTGCCGTGAAGGGCGGTGGCCAGGGCCTTCATCGCCACCTCGCGGTCAGATGGCATCACCACGCAGACCGGCTTGCCATCGACCTTGGTCATCAGGGTCTTGAGCACCCGCGCCGGCGCCTCGCCCAGGGCCTCGGCCGCCTGCAGGCCGATCCGCTCCGCCCCTGGATCATAGACGTAGCTGTGAAGGGTGAAGGCGATCCCGGCCTTGGCCAGGGCCTGGGTGGCGGGGGTGGCTTTGGACATGAGGTTTGGTAGCGGGACGGCGCGGGAGGGTGAAGTTTTCTTTGCGGCGCCATGATCCAGTCCGGCTTGCTGAGCGTATCAGTTTCAGGCGGCGGCTATAGAGTTCCCCGACCTGTCGCCGCTGAAATGCGACCTGGCCCAACGGATGCGCCCCCCCGCCAAGCCGTTGGGCCATTTTCTTGGGATTCCAAGACCTTGGCTAAGGCTTGGGGCGAGCCTCAAGTTCGTCCTGTGCGATTTGCTGCATCGCGCTCGCCTGGGCGGGCGACACGCCCAGCTCCGAGGCGGCGGTCTCGCCAGGCCCCAGCGAACGCGGGTCGCGGCCGGTCACAGCGCCGAACACCACCAACGCCTCCAGGTAATAGCCATAGGTGCTGGCGTGATAGTTGTCATAGGCCCACAGATCGACCTGTCCGGCGCTAATCCCGTCATAGGGGTTGGGGTCGGCGAAGCCGCTGGCGAAGGCCCTGTTCCAGGCCTGACCCACGGGGATGACGCTGTTGATCAGCGGTGAGTTGGCCGCCGCGCGGTCGTAGCCAGCGCGCACGTCCTGGGCCATGGCCTCGATCGGTTGGCCATGCCAGTGGGCGCTGGCCGGATAGGTCAGGTCGGCCCGCGACCATGTGGCCATCAGGCGCACATCCGCCTGCGGGTTCTTGTCGTGGAACATCTTGGCCAGGACCGCGGAGTCGCGGATCAGGCCGGTGGCGTCACCCGGTTTGTCGGCGTCCAGCGTACTGTAGCTTTGCAGGATCACGTGATCCCAGGGGCGATCGATCAGCGCCGCCTTGTTCTCAAGGTGGAAGCGCAAATCCTTGCCGCCCACGGTCTCCAGGCTGACAGCGTAGTCGAGCCCGATCTCCTGGGTGAACAGCTTGAACAGCGCCGGGACCCCGCCGACTCCGTCGCCGTTCAGGTCGGTGACGGAGTTGCTGCGATATTTCCACACCGGGGCGTGGGCGCCGTAGGTGAAGCTGTTGCCGACAAAGAGAATGCTCGCCGCGTCCGCTGGGCTCCAACTCAAAGCCAGGGCCACGGCGGCGAGGGCGAGATGCGAGGGCGCGCGCGGGCGGCCTGACTTGATCTGGGTCATTGGAGGTTTCCTTTCGCGTCTTGGCGTCTTTCGAGATCCAGGCCCTGCCGGAATCGGGTCGCGGATCGTGGCCTTGGTCGCCATTCCGCTCAAGCTCCCGACCCTCAATCGGCCGTTGAGTCTGTCCTCAGGGACGCATATCGGCGTTATTTTTTCATCCGAATTTCACAGTTAAACATCGATTAAGGCACCGATTTTCGGGTTTATTAACCGGCAGAGTCAAACATGCGACCGTATAAGGTGAGTCCTAAGTACAGTAAATTTCGATTAAGTTTGACGAGTGCGGAACTTGCTAAATCTTGCATGGGGCGGATTTGATGGAATGAGCTTGGTGGCGCGCGAGTTTGACGCATCATTGTTTTGATTTTTGTTGTGAATAAAGACTTGCGCGAGTCTCCGCGCGGCAATCTGGCTTAACGGACGGCGGCAAGGCTCAGATATCATGCTCGTCACCAAGCCCGGACTGATAAAGCGGTTGGCCAGGAGCCGGGACGGCGCTGCGGCCGTTGAGTTCGCCCTGGTGATGGCGCCCCTGATCGCCATCATTCTGGCTTCCCTACAGACCGCGATCATCTTCTCCTACGACCAGGCCCTGCAGTCGGTCGGTGAAAAATCGGCGCGGCAATTGATGACCGGCGCCGCGCAGAATTCCAACCTCACCCAGGCGCAGTTTCAATCCGCTGTCTGCGGCTATGCGTCGGCGGTTTTCAATTGCAGCAACATCATGATCGATGTGCAGTCGGCCACGTCCTTCTCCGCGATCAATACCGCGGCGCTCACACCCAACTACAATTCATCGGGCGTGGCGACCAATACCTGGAGCTATAGCCCGGGCAATCCGGGCGACATCGTCATTATGCGCCTGATGTACAATTGGCCGGTGATCGGCGGGCCCCTGGTGCCGGGCCTGGCCAACCAGTCCAACGGCAGCCGCCTGTTGGTGGCCACGTCGGTGTTCAAAAACGAGCCCTACAATTGAGCCGGCGCCGAATCCCCGGCTTGGGAAGGCGCTGGCGGGCCGACGAGCGCGGCGTCGCGGCCGTGGAGTTCGCCTTGGTTATTCCAGTCCTGATGCTGCTTTATCTCGGCGGGTTCGAGACCTCCGAGGCGGTGGCCACCTATCGGAAATTGGCGGACAGCACGGTCGAACTCGCCAATGTCACGTCGCAATATACAACCATGAGCTCGACCGACGTCACCAGCGTCATGAACGCATCATCGCAGATCATGTACCCCTATCCCACGGGCAAGCTTTCGATTGTCCTGTCGGAGATCACCACAGATAGCAGCGGCAACGCGACTGTGACCTGGAGCCGGCCTTCCAGCGGCGCAACGGCTTTGGTCGCGGGCTCTAAGGTGACGTTGCCCACAGGCATGGGCTCGCCAAGCATGAGCTACATCCTGGTCCAAACCGCATATCTGTATGTGCCGACAGTGGGGTCATCCTTTGTCGGCAATATTCCCATGTCTGATCAGATTTATATGCTTCCAAGGCAGTCGTCATCTATTCCATATACAGGGTGATATTGATGCCAAGCAAATATGATCTGAGCAATATGGTCAGGCGCATCAAGAATGCGACCCGAATGTTTTCAGACAGGCGCGGCAACGTTGCGCTCATCTCGTGTTTCATGATGGTTCCGCTGGTTTTCGCTTTCGGTATGGGCGTCGACTATACCCTGGCCAAACGTCGGCAAGACCAGATCAACGGCATCGCTGACGCCGCGGCCCTCGCGGCGGTCACGCCAAGCATGATGGGGCAGTCGGACACCAACGCCATCGCCGCCGCACGCTCCATGTTCCTCGCACAGATCGCCACGGTCCCGGACGTGGGCTATTCGTCCGGCAATGTTTCCGTCACCGCTTCCACAACTACAGGGGCGGTGAACAAGCGCACCGTGACCGTGAACTATACCGCGACCTCCAACAACCAGTTCGCCGCCCTGTTGGGGGTCAGCACCCTGCCCATCGCCGGAACCTCCGCGGCGACATCCAGCTTGGCGCCCAACATCAATTTCTATCTGTTGCTGGACACCTCGCCGTCCATGGAGATCGCAGCCACGACGGCGGGCATGAATACATTGATCGCCAATACGCAGAAGCAGGTGGATTCCACCACAAAAGTAGCGGGTTGCGCCTTTGGTTGTCACCAGTCCAATCCTTCGGCGGACAGCCTGGGCAATCCGTCCTCCACCTACAACAGTAAAACCAATCCAAATCCGATCACCTGCGTGTCCGGCACGTCCTCTTCCATCCTGACCAGCGTGCAGACCGGGGGCGAGGATAATTACGGCTTGGCGCGGTGCCTTGGGGTGACCATGCGGATCGATCTGGTGAACCAGGCGACCCAAAATCTGATGAGCGTGGCTCAGACGACGCAGACGCAGAACAAGACGGTCTACCAGGTGGCGATCTACACATTCGATCAGGCCATTAATACCACTCAGTCGCTGACCAGTAATCTTACCTCGGCGCAAACGAACGCTGCAAATATTCAACCTCTCCAAGTTTACAAAAACAACTGGTTGACATCGAGCAGCAATAATCAGGATGAGGATACGAGCCTGGACACGTTCATGGCTCAAATGTATACCGCCAATTCCACGACAAATATAATGCCGACTCCGGGAAATGGCACCAACAACAAAGGTGACACGCCTCAGGAGGTTCTGTTTATCGTCAGCGATGGGCTCAACGACAATTTGGTCGGCGGGTCACGGTCCTATAAGCCGGTGAGCGCGGCGACTTGCGCGGCGATCAAGAACGGTGGGATCAGAATCGCCTTCCTGTACCTAACCTACAATCCGATGACATCGAACGGCTGGTACAACAGCTATGTTGCGCCGATCCAAAGTCAGATAGCGCCGGCCGCTCAAAGTTGCGCTTCGGCGGGGCTTTACTTCCAGGTGAACACCGACGGCGATATTTCCTCCGCAATGACCGCCCTGTTCCAGAAGGCGGTGGCTACGGCATATCTCAGCCATTGACTCGGCGCCCTCGTGGCGCTGTCAGTCCATGACGCTCAGCGCCGTCTCCAGGCTGAGCGCTTCGCGCAACTGGCGCTTGAGGAACTTGCCGTTTGCGTTGCGGGGGATCGATTCGGTGAGCAGCCACAGATAGCGCGGGATCTTGTGCTTGGAGAGGCGGCTGGCGCAGTGCTCGCGCAGGTCTTGCGCTGTCAGCACGTGGCCAGACCGCAAGACGATGGCGGCGGCGACTTCTTCGCCCAGTCTCGCGTCAGGCACGCCGAACACGCAGCACTCAGCCACCGCCGGATGGTGATGCACGCTGGCCTCGACCTCGGCGCAATAGACGTTCTCGCCGCCGCGCAGGACCATGTCCTTCTTGCGGTCGACCAGGAAGATGAAGCCGTCCTCGTCGATGCGGGCCACGTCGCCGGTATGCAGCCAACCGTCGGTGATGGACTCGGCGGTGGCCTCGGGACGATTGATATAGCCCTTGATCACCGGCGCGCCGCGCACCCAAAGCTCGCCCACCTCGCCGGGGGGGACGGTGACGCCTTCATCGTCGACGCACTTGACCTCGAAGGTCGGCATGGCTGGGCCGCAGCTGGCGGGCTTGCCCACGAACAGGTCGCCTGACACCGAGGTGATGATGCCGCAGGTCTCGGTCATGCCGTAGCCGGTATTGGGCCGGGCGGTGACCACCTGTTCGTCGATCTTGGCCACCAGGTCCGGCTGCAGCGCCGCGCCGCCGCCGCCCAGGGACAGCAGGGTGGAGGTGTCGGTCCTGGCGAAATCAGGATGGCTGATCAGTTCGCGCGACATGACCGGGACCCCGCTCATGGCCGAGACCTTTTCCTGTTCGATCAGCTTCAGGGCCTCGCCGGCGTCCCAGCGATACATCAGAACGATCTTGCCGCCGGCGGCGGTGACCAGATAGGCGCCGCAATTGTTGGCGGTGACGTGGAACAGGGGCGTGGTCAAAAGCGCTACTGGGATCGGCGCCGGGGCGGCAGGGTCGATGGGAACGCCGGTCCCCCGCGCCGTGGCCAGGGCCTGGGCCTGACCCGAAAAGACCAGGTTAAACAGGTTGGTGACGCAGCCTCGATGGGTCAGCTGGGCGCCCTTGGGATTACCGGTGGTGCCCGAGGTGTAGAAAATGCAGGCGTCGGCGTCCGGGTCGACCTGGACGTCCGGCAAGGTTCCGCCTTCCGCCAGCACCTCAGCCCACGGGGTGACGCCGGCGGGCAGGGGGTCCATCCGCGTGGCCACCAGCTGCATGCCTTCTGCCATCTGCGGCCGCTCCAGGATCCGCGCCAGCCGTTCCTGGTCGCAGAACACCACCTTGGGCGCCGAGTCCTTGAGCGCATATTCCAGCTCGTCGGTCACCCACCAGGCGTTGACACCCACTGCGGCGATGCCGGTGCAGACGCAGGCCCAATAGATCAACAGCCATTCGGGATAGTTGCGCATGGCGATGGCCACCCGGTCGCCGGACTTGACTCCCTGGCGCGCCAGCCAGTTGGCGATGGCGGCGACCTGGATATGAGCCTGCGCATAGGTCACGCGCTCGTCCTGATAGACCAGGTAGTCGCGCTCTCCATAGGCCGCGGTGGAGAGCCAGAACTCACGCACGCTGGGCGGGGCGTTCTTGAAACTCCGCAGGCGCGCGCCGCGCACCTCAATCTCCTGCACCTCGAACGGCGCGCCGGGGGCGGTCAGCTCGGCCCAGGCCTGTTTGAGCTCCTGATAGTGCATGGTCCGCCCTCCGTCTGACTTATCGTTGATCATGGGCGCTAGTGCCCCTGGATCGGCTTGTCAAACGAGATTGCTGGGAGGGGCGGGCTGGCCGCCCCGGCAGGCCATGCAGCGGCCATTTCCCAATGGATGAGACGCCCTCTACAAGTCATGGGTCACCTTGCCGCGATTGAGGCCCAGGAAGCGCCATGACCGTCCGCACCGCCTATGTGGCCTTCCAGAGCCGGGCGACCCCGCCGCTCACCGTCGCCGGCGAATTCAGCATTCCCGAATTCGAAACGGCCGAGGGCGCCGGAGCTGGCGTTCCAGCGGTGGTTATATGCCACGGGTCCGACGGCGTGGATGGACGCGGCCGCTTCTATGCCGACACCCTGACCGCCGCGGGCATAGCCACGCTCGAAATCGACATGTGGTCGGCCCGCGGAACCCAGCGCGGCGCGGGCGCCCGACCGGCCTCGGTGCCTCAGACCCTGCCCGACGCGTTCGCCGCCCTGTCGTTTCTAACGCGGCAGCCGGAAATCGATCCCTCAAGGATCGCCATCATGGGCTTTTCCTGGGGCGGGGTGGTGACCATGCTGAGCGCCACCCGTCGCTACGCCGAGGTCCTGGCCGAGCCGGGACAGGCCTTCGCCGCCCACGCCGCCTTTTATCCGGCTCTGTGGTCCTACAACAAAGCGCCCGGACACGAATTGCACGACCTGACCGGCGCGCCGGTCCTGGTGCAGGCGGGGGCGGCGGACGCCTATGACGACAAGCAGGTCTGTGAAGGCTTTCTGCAGTCCCTGGATCCGCACACCCGCGCCCATATCCGCATGATCATCCACTCTGGCGCCACCCACGCCTTCGATCGCAACCTGCCGGACAAGGTCATCCACGATCCCTGCGCCCACAAGGGCGCCGGCGGCCCAGTGCTGTTCCAGCACAGTCCGGAGGCGTCTGCCGCCGCGCGGCAGGCCCTCGTCGCTTTCTTCCATGAAGCGTTCGGCTTGCCCCAAGCCTTGACAGCGGGATCAGGTGAGGGGCGGCGGCGTTGACAACCGATCCGGTGGTCGCCAGCCTTTCTGACCAAGGATAGCGGGGTTGGGCGCCATGCAGCGGCTCGTCGGTCGCCTCGCGGCGGCCTTGTGGATCTCGGCGCTCGCCTCGCCAGCCTCGGCGATCAGCGCGCCTATGTCGGCTGTAATGGCCGCGGAGGCGCCGCCGTCCGCGCCGGATCCGCGGATCGCGCGCCTGATCGGCGATTATGGCCCGTCGTCCGAGTTGCTGACGATCTATGAGTCGGGCGGTGAAGCCTTCGCCGATGGCCGGGGGCTGCATGCGGCCTTGCTCAAGCCAGCGGGACCGACGCGCTTCGTCGCCCGGCCCCCGGATCGGCCCGCGATCGATCTGACGTTTGAGCCTGGACCTCAGGCCCCCGCCGTCATCCTGGCCGGCGAGCGCCTGGCGCGGCGGGATGTGGGCGCCGATGTCGTCGTGGCGATCCGGGCGGGCATCCACGCCGATCCCGCCAAGGTAAGGGCCGCGGCGTTGGCCGCCTCGCCGCCGCACGAGCCGCCGCCGAAACGCTCGTCGGATCTGGTCGACATCGCCAGCATCGATCCGACCATCAGGTTCGATATCCGCTACGCCACCGCCGACAATTTCATGGGCTTTCCCCTCTACGAGCGTCCCGCGGCCTATCTGCAGCGGCCGGCCGCCGAGGCCCTGGGCCGGGTGCAACGCGCCCTGCGCGCCAGGGGCTATGGCCTCCTGGTGCACGACGCCTATCGGCCCTGGTTCGTCTCCAAGATGTTCTGGGATACAACCCCGCCGGATAGCCACATGTTTGTGGCCGATCCGGCCGCCGGATCGCGGCACAATCGCGGCTGCGCGGTGGACCTGACCCTCTATGACTTGGCCTCGGGCCAGCCGGTGGAGATGACCGGGCGCTATGACGAAATGTCCCGCCGCTCCTATTCCGACTATGGGGGCGGAACCGGCCGCCAGCGCTGGGCGCGCGATCTGCTGCGCCGGGCGATGGAGCGGGAGGGTTTTGAGGTCCTGCCCGAAGAGTGGTGGCACTTCGACTACAAGGATTGGCGCAACTACGGGATCGGCGATGTCCCGTTCGACGCCCTGGCCCACTGATCGACCTTTGAGGAGGCGAGCTACATGACCGTCAGCAGGCGCGCGTGGCTGAAATTAACGGCCGTGGCGGCTGGAACCCTGGGCGCGGGGGTTCAGGCGGAGACGGCGGCGGCCAGCTTACCGCATGGCGCCGCGCCGCCTGCCACGGCGATCATCGACAGCCACGGCGCGGGCCACGACTATCGTGCGGCCCTGGAAGCCCTGCGCCAGTATGTAGACGTCCACCTGGCCGGCTATGGCGTACCCGGCATGACCCTGTCGGTCACCGATACCGAGGGTTTTTCGGCGGTGATCAGCGCCGGCTGGTCGGATGTGGCGGGCCGCGCGCCAGTGACGCCCGCGCATGTCTTCCAGATCGGCTCCATCAGCAAATCGTTCTGCAGCCTGGGCATCCTGAGGCTGGTGGATGCCGGCAAGTTGAGCTTGGACGACCAGATCGGGATCCTGTTGCCGGGCCTGGCGCTGCCCGACAGCCAGCGCATCACCGTGCGCCATCTCTTGACCCACTCGTCCGGCCTGCCCGCCGATGCGCCGTTGTTCCCTCGTGGCGGGACCGCGCAGCTGTGGCGAGGCTTCGAGCCCGGCAGCCAGTTCTCCTACAGCAATACCGGCTACGCCATCTTGGGCGCGCTCACCGAGCGCCTGACCGGCCTGCCCTATCATGAGGCCCTGACCCAGCATGTGCTTCAGCCGCTTGGCCTGGGCGAAATCCTTCCACGGATACGCAACGCCGAGCGGTCGCGTTATGCGGTCAGCTATGCGCCCTATTATGGCGACAGGCCCTTTGCGCGCTACGGCCGCTTGGACGTGGCGCCGTGGATCAACATGTCCGCGGCTTCCGGTTGCATGGCCGCCACGTCGCGCCAGATGGCCCGCTATGTGCGCTGGCTGATCGGCGCCGGATCGGGCAAGGGTGCGCCGCTGCTGTTCGAGGCGTCGCGACGCCTGTTCACCAGCCCGGCCATCCCAGCGGTCGAGTTCGGCCCCAAGGCGCAATACGCCTTCGGTCTGGCCATCGTGCCGGTGGACGATCGCCCCTGCCTGCACCACACCGGCGGCATGGTCAGTTTCAGCTCGTCCATCACTGTGGATCCGGCGGCCGGCGTCGGCGCCTTCGCCAGCGTCAACGCCCGGGCCGAGGACGACTACCGCCCGCGCGAAGCCACAGCCTACGCCATCCGGCTGATGCGCGCGGTGCGCGAAGGGCGATCCCTGCCGGCGGCGCCCGCTGTCTCTTCGGCCACCAGGCTCGACAACGCCCGGGCCTTGGCTGGTCACTACCGCGCCGGGAGCGACATGCTCGAACTAGCGATGGCGGGCGACGGCCTGGCCTTGATCCAGGCCGGCGTCACGCGGAGCTTGCAGCCGGCCGGGGAGGGGGTCTTCACCGCGGTCGGTCCGGACGATGAGGCCTCGGGTGTGGTGGTTCAGAGCGCCAACAGCTCCGTATCTTCGGTGGGCTGGGGCGAGACCCTCTACACGCCGGGCGGGGCCGCGGCGCCAACTCCGCCGGATTTGGCCCGCCTGGCCGGAGTCTATGACAGCAGCAATCCCTGGACCGGTCAGGTGGAGGTGGTGGCGCGAGCGGGCGGCCTGTGGTTGGACGGAACCACGCCACTGGTCCCGCTGGCTGACGGCGCCTTTCGCATCGGGCTGGAGACCTGGGGGCCGGAGCGTATCCGTTTCGACGGCGATCTCGACGGACGGCCGCAAAGGCTGAATTTTTCCGGGGCGGATTTCGTCAGGATCTGAGCCGTGGCGCATGGTCAGTTCGTGGCCCTGGTGTTCCAATCGGGACATAAATTCAGTGGGCTGAACTTGTAGACTGCCTTTGCAATTTGGGGAGACAGCCCTCCATGACTGCGGAAGCTTCCAACGCGCTGAGGGCGGCCATCGCGGTCACCCGTTTTGGCCTAGGCGCCCGGCCAGGAGAGTTGGCCGACGCGACGCTCGATCCGCAAACCTGGCTGAAGGCTCAGATCCGCCGCGAGGGGGCCGACCAACCCGCTGGCGCCTTGCCCGACAGCCGGGATCGTCTGATGGCCCTGGTCGCCTATCGCGACGAGGTGAAGACCTTCAAGGCCGACGCGGCCGCTAAGCCGCAACCCAAAGCCATGACCGAGACCGCGCCCGGCGGCGGGATGATGGCTGACGCGCCCGGGCGAAAACGCGCCGTCTCTACGCTGCTGAAGGCCGAGCGCCGCGACACTCTGAGACCCTTGCTGGAGGGGGTGGGCGATGAGATCTTCGCCCGCACAGTCCTGGCCGCGCGCACGGATGCGCCGTTTCGCGAGCGTTGGACGCTGTTCTGGGCTAACCATTTCACCGTCTCGGCGGTGAAGGTGGAATCGGCGGTGCTTGTGGGGCCGTTCGAACGTGAGGCGATCCGTCCGCACATCTTCGGTCGGTTCGAGGACCTGCTGGTCGCGTCCAGCACCCATCCAGGCATGTTGATCTATCTTGACCAGGCCCGTTCCGCCGGATCCAACAGCATGGCGGGCCGCCTTCGCAAGATGGGGCTGAACGAGAATCTCGCCCGGGAAATTCTGGAGCTG
This sequence comes from Caulobacteraceae bacterium, assembly GCA_036494815.1. GTDB lineage: Bacteria > Pseudomonadota > Alphaproteobacteria > Caulobacterales > Caulobacteraceae > Poindextera. The sequence continues at coordinate 7,133 of DASXNV010000099.1, read as the reverse complement.
CACACGGTGGGCGCCGATTCTGGCTACGCCCAGGCCGACGTCACCGAGTTCGCCCGGGCGCTGACCGGCTATAGCATCGGCTCCGAGCGCGAGCCGGGGCCGCGGCAGGGCCGTTTCCTGTTCCGCGCGCCGCTGCACGAACCGGGCGCCCGCACCGTGATGGGGCGCACCTATGCCGAGGGCGGCGAGGACCAGGCGCGGCGCATCTTCGCCGACCTGGCGGCCAACCCGGCGACCGCCGATCACATCGCCCGCAAGCTGGCCATCCATTTCGTCGCCAACGATCCGCCGCCGGCCCTGGTCGCCCGATTGCGCAGCGCTTATCTGTCCAGCCACGGCGATTTGGCGCAACTGGCCGACGCGCTGATCACAGCGCCCGATGCCTGGGATTCTGGTCAACGCAAATTCAAGACGCCGAACGAATTCCTCGTCTCCAGCTATCGGACAGTCGACGCCGCGCCAACCCAGGCGGCGCGCGACGTCATCCAGCCCCTGACCGCGCTCGGCCAGCGCCCGTTCAACGCCGCCCAGCCCAATGGCTGGTCCGAGCAGGCCTCCGACTGGGCCGCGCCTGATGCGGTGGTCAAACGGCTGACCTGGGCTGCTCGCTTCGCCGAGGCCTATACGCCGCAAACTACAGAGCCCATGCAGGTGGCCCAGGCCACCCTCGGCGCGCGTCTGACCTCCCCGGTCGCCGCCGCCATCAGCCGGGCCGAGACCCGGCCTGAAGCCATGACCCTGCTGTTGATGTCGCCGGAGTTCCAGCGCCGATGACCGACCACGCACAACCCACCCGTCGCGCTGCGCTGAAATTCGCCGGCGCTCTCGGCGTCACCTTTCTGGCCGCGCCCACCCTTGCGGCCGATGTGGCGCGCCGCAAGCTGGTGGTGATCGTCTGCCGCGGCGCCATGGACGGCCTGTCTGTGGCCCCGCCCCTGGGCGACGCTGACTATGTGCGCCTGCGCGGTCCGATCGCCATCTCGTCCGACAAGGTGCTGAAACTGGACGCCGATTTCGGTCTGCATCCCAAGCTTGCCGCCCTTTACGAGTTGGCCATGACGGGTCAGGCGCGGATCGCCCCCGCCGTAGCCATCCCCCAGCGCATCCGCTCCCATTTTGAGGCCCAGGACTTGCTCGAGACCGGCGGCGATCGGCTCTATGGAGCCGCCACCGGTTGGCTCAACCGGGCGCTGGCCAGCGCTGGGCGTGGCCGTTCGATCCAGGCCCTGTCCATCGGGGCCCAGTCGCCGCTGATCCTCAAAGGGCCGATCTTGACCCAATCCTGGTCGCCGGGCGGCAAACTGACTTCCGACATCAGCCGTGTTTCGTCGATCCTGCAGGATCTCTACCGCTACGATCCTCTGCTCGGCCCTGCCCTGGCCTCGGGTATGCAGACCGAAGCTACGGCCGACGCCCTGGACGCGGGCGTATCGCCGGGGCCGCGCGACGCGAAGGGCTTCGCCGTCACAGCCGCCAAATTCCTCAACGTCGAGGGCGGGCCGTCTGTGGCGGTGCTGTCGCTGAACGGCTTCGACACCCACGCCAATCAAGGGGCGGCGGATGGCCAGTTGGCCAACCACCTGAAGACCTTGGACGATGTGATCGACGGCCTGCGCCAGGGCCTGGGACCCGCCTGGTCGCGGACCGTGGTCGTCGCCGTCACTGAATTCGGTCGTACCGCCCGGATCAACGGCACTGGCGGCACCGACCACGGCACCGCCTCGACCCTGATCCTGGCCGGCGGGGCCCTGAAGTCCGGAGGGATCATCGGCGACTGGCCGACGTTGCGCGAAGGAGCCTTGTTCGAAAGCCGCGATCTCGCGCCCACCCTGGACGTGCGCCAGGTATTCAAGGGTGTGCTGGCCGACCATATGGGCCTGGACCGTCGCAGCCTGGAAAGCCAGGTCTTCCCCAACAGCGCGGGCGTGGCGGCCACCGTCGGTTTGGTGGCCTGATCTAAAGCCTGGCTTTTACCGCTAAATTCTATTGGCTGTAGCCGGAGCGATTCCTTAGGGGCTGAGCAAAGCCCGGGCCGGATTTCGCTTCGGTCGGAGGGCGCTCATGGAAGCTGCAAACCCGCGTCGGGCGTTTCAGACCTTGGACGGTCTTCGAGGTGTCGGCGCCTTTCTGGTGGTGATGCGGCATGTGCCGGCCTATTTCGGCCCGATCAGGGTGCCGGAAAGCTTCCTGGCGGTGGACCTGTTCTACCTGGTCAGCGGTTTCGTGGTCGCCCACGCCTATGGCGCGCGGCTTCTGGCTGGTGGCTTTTTTGTGGATTTCATGAAGACCCGGGTGATCCGCCTCTATCCGCTCTACGCCTTTGGTCTGGCGCTGGGCATCGTGGTGGCGAGCATCGCGGTGATCGCCGACCCGGCGGGATGGTGGAACCCGGTGCGGCTGGCCGAGGCTATCGCCACCGGCGCCCTGATGATCCCGCTGTTTCCTGGCCTTGGCGCCAACGGCTCGTCGCTGGACGGGCCGACCTGGACCCTGCTGCCGGAGTTGATCGCCAACGCGATCTATGCGGCGGCCATCCGCTTCATGAGCCTTGGCGTGCTGGTGGCCATCATTCTGGTCTGTGGCGCAGGGGTGGTGTTCGCCGAGTTCCACTACGGCACCCTGGATGTGGGCTATAACGCCACCGATTTCTGGGCGGCCCTGGCGCGGGTGGGGTTCTCGTTCTTCGCCGGCGTGCTGCTGTTTCGCTTCTTCGGCGACCGCAGGCAGGATTCCGAATGGGCGGCCTGGGCCTGTGTGGCGGTGCTCGCAGCGCTCCTGGCTTTCAGCCCCTCCGAGACTGTCACCCCCTTTTTCGAGCTTGGCCTGGTCCTCTTGGGGTTTCCAGCCTTGTTGGTGATCGCCGGGCGGTTCGAGCCCAGCGCCAGGACCGGCCGTGTGTACGCCTATGTGGGGCTGCTATCCTACGGCGTCTATATCCTGCACCAGCCCATGGGCAATCTGGCGCGGCTAGCCCTGCAGCACCACGTCCATGTCCCAGGCGACGCGCGCGGCCTTGTCTTCGGCGCGGTTTTCCTGGCCGCGGTGACCGGTCTCGCCGGATGGCTGGACGGCCAATACGACGGCCCCGTGCGGCGCGTGCTGCGGGGGAAGTTTTTGCCAGCTCGCGCCAGGAGCCCTGCTTAGAGGCCAATGTTTTCTCGCCGCTGAACGTTGACGGCTTTCAGTCTTTGCGTCCAAAATGTTCGTCGACCGAACAAACTGGATGACCGACCTTGGATCTGGCGCACGAGCTGCAGCGCGCGGTGTTCCGTCTCAATCGCGACCTCAGGATCGCGACGATGCAGGCCGGCGTGTCGGCCGCTGACGCCACGCTGCTGGCCATGCTTCGGCGGGCGCCTGGGATCGGCGTCTCGCAGCTGGCGGCGGCGGAGCAGGTCGGCCGCTCGGTGATGAGCGAACGGGTTTCGCGGCTTGAGGCCTCCGGTCTTGTCGAGCGCACGCCGCCGCAGCCTGGCGCCGACCAGCGGCGGGTCGGACTGCGCGTCACGCCCGCGGGCCTGAAGGTTTTCGCGGTCATCGCCGACCGGCGCCGGGTTTGGATCGAACAGCGTCTGAACGGGCTTTCGCCTGATGACCGCCTCAAGCTGGAGGCGGCGGTGTCGGTTCTGGATCGGCTCGCCGCCAGCCCGGCCGCCGGCGGCGCGGCCAGGAACAACGACAAAAAAGATCTCAGGGAGACAGCAGATGGCCAAGGATGATGACGGCGCGGCGCTGGGCCGCCGGCAGGTGCTTGGGCTGAGCCTCGGCGTGGCTGCTGCGGTAGGTCTGGCGCAGGAGAGCCCTGCTGCAGCTCAGACCCCGGCGGCGTCGCCAGCCACGGGGCTGATGGAGAGCGGCCCCGGCCTGCCCATCCCCACCGCGGTGGTGCAGACCCATTCCGGTCCGGTGCAGGGTCTGGTCGTCGACGGAGTGCAGAGCTTCAAGGGCCTGCGCTATGGCGCGGCGCCGATCGGTCCCTTGCGCTGGAAACCGCCGCAATCGCCCAAGCCCTGGACCAGCCCCTACGACGCCTCGGACTTCGGCGCGCCGGCCATGCAGCTCGCCGGCGGGGCGACGGTGGACGCTAGCAACGCCTTCGGCTTCCAGATGCACCGGGTGTTCACCACCCCCTCCGAACTGAAGGTGATGAACGAGGACTGCCTTTATCTGAACGTCTGGTCGCCCGGCCTGGAGTCCAAGAAGCGGCCGGTGATGGTGTGGGTCCACGGCGGCGGCTACGCCTATGGCTCGGGCAGCCAGCCGATCTATCAGGGCGATGGTTTGGCCAAGGCCGGCGATGTGGTGGTGGTCAGCGTCAATCACCGCCTGAACGTGTTCGGCTACCTGCATCTTGGCGACCTGATGGGCCCCGACTACGCCAGCTCCGGCACGGTGGGCATGCAGGACCTGGTCCTGGCCTTGCAGTGGGTCAGGGACAATATCGAGGCCTTTGGCGGCGACCCTGGCAATGTGATGATCATGGGTCAGTCGGGCGGCGGGGCCAAGGTCTCGACTTTGCTGGCCATGCCCAGCGCCAAGGGCCTGTTCCACAGGGCGGCGATCCAGAGTGGCCCCGGCCTGAACGTCGGCCGCAAGCCGGCGGCCACCGAAGCAGCCAAGAAGCTGCTCGACGAGCTGAACGTCAAGCCGGGCGACATCGCCGCCCTGCAGGCGCTCCCCGCCCAGACTATCCTCGACGCCGCCCTGAAGCTCAACCACGGCGCCCCCGGCGGGGTCGGCGGCGGGCCGGTGCTGGACGAGGTGGTGATCACCCGCGATCCCTTCACCCCGGACGCGCCGGACGCCTCCGCCGACGTGCCGATCCTGGTGGGCTGGTGCAAGGACGAGTGGACCATCTTCACCGCCGGCGAGCCGTGGTTCGGCCATATGACGGAAGAGGACCTGCAGACCCGGGTCAAACCGTTCGGCGAGCCCGGTCAGCGCCTGTTGGCCGCCTATCGCAAGGCCTATCCCAGCTATTCGCCCACCTATCTGTGGGAGCAGATGATCAGCGCCCGGGTGATGCTGGGCAGCGAGATCCTGGCGGCTCGCAAGGCGGCCAAGGGCGGGGCGCCCGCCTATGTCTACATGGTCACCTGGGAGACGCCGGTGGAGGGCGGGGTGTTCAAGACCCCGCACACCATGGAGATCCCCTTCATGCTCTACAGCTACGATAAGGTACGGACCTATGTGGGGCCGGGGCCGGGGCCCAAGCATATGGCCGACCAGATCGGCGGGGCCTGGGTGGCCTTCGCCCGCCACGGCGTCCCCGACCATCCGGGTATTCCCCACTGGCCGGCGTTCAACGTAAGCGAGCGTCCGGTCATGGTGTTCAACACCAGGAGTGAGGTGGTCAAGGATCCGCTGCCCGAAGTGCGCCAGGTGCTGGAGACCTTGCCCCAGGCGCTTATGTTGAGAGGGTAGGTCGCTACGCCGATTGAGGCTGTCACCGAAGTGAAACAAGCCTTGATCACGATGGTTTTGGGTTGAATCAATCCAAAATCATAAATCGTGATCGATTCTAAAGTTTAGAAGGGGATGCGGGCGGAAAACCGCTTCACACTTTTCCTCATCCCGCTTTAGCCTACAGCCATTGTGTCCCTGGCCCCGGCCCGGGTGTTGAGGTTTGGGGGCGTGCGTGGGCGGCAGGTTGCAGCGGGCTTTGACCAAGGCCAATCCGGTCGTCTTCACCGCCGTGGCGGGGCTGGCCGGCTATTGCGCCTACTTCTCCATGTACGCGTTCCGCAAGCCGTTCACGGCGGTCAGCTTCGACGCCACGCCGGGCTGGCATTTCGCGCTCGACTACAAGATCGCCCTAGTCCTGGCCCAGGTGGCCGGCTACGCCCTGTCCAAGGTGATCGGGGTAAAGGTCATCTCGGAGATCGGCCCGGCTCGACGCGGCGCGGCCATCCTGGGGTTGATCGGCTTTTCGTGGTTGGCGCTGGTCGCGTTCGCCGTGATTCCGGCGCCCTGGAACGTCGTGACCCTGTTCTTCAACGGCCTGCCCCTGGGCATGATCTGGGGGCTGGTGTTCGGCTATATGGAGGGGCGGCGGGTCTCCGAGGTGCTGGGTGGCATTCTCTGCGCCAGCTTCATCCTCTCATCCGGGGTGGTGAAGTCGGTTGGCGCCTGGCTGACCCAATCGATCCATGTGGACCGCTTCTGGATGCCCGCCGCGACCGGCCTGCTGTTCATGCCGCTTTTGTTGCTGTCCGTCTGGGTGCTCAGCCAACTGCCGCCCCCGAGCCCTGAGGACGAGGCGGAGCGGGTTCGCCGCGCGCCGATGAGCGGGGCGGAACGGGCGGCTTTCCTCAAGGCCTATGGCCCCGGACTCGCCCTGTTGGTGATCGCCTACATCCTGCTGACCGCCTTTCGCGACTTTCGCGATAACTTCGCGGCCGAGATCTGGACCGCCCTGGGCTATGGTGGAGAGGCCGGCGTTTTCACCGCCAGCGAATTGCCGGTCGCCATGATCGCCCTTGGAGCCATGGCCGCGGTGATCATGGTGCGTGACAACTATCGTGCGCTGATGGTGGTTCACGGGTTGGTGGCGTTCGGGTTCCTACTGCTGGGCGCCTCCACCCTGGCCTTTCAGGCCCACTTGATCTCGCCTCTGACCTGGATGATCTCGGCGGGGGCCGGTCTCTACATGGCCTACACGCCCTTTAACGCTGTGCTGTTCGATCGCCTGATCGCCTTCAGTGGTCGCGTGGCGACGGCCGGCTTTCTGATCTATGTGGCCGACGCCTCAGGCTATCTCGGCAGCGCGGCGCTTCTGCTCTGGCGCAATTTCGGCGAGGTGAGCCTGAACTGGCTGCAGTTTTTCATCATGAGCGCTTATGCGACGGCGGTTCTGGGTTTTGTCGGGGTTGCTGGCGCTGCGATCTATTTCCGCGGTCGCCGGGCGGGCTTGGATCGACCCGACGCGCGATCAATCTCGGGAAAGGGGCTCGCCGACAACCTTTCGGCGAGCTAGGCTCGTTTGGGCTTTCTTTTTCGCTCGAATGAATCAAGCTTCACCGTAGAGTAGCTGAGTCAAGGGTGGGAGCGTTCGATGAACAGGCTGGTTGCGCTGGCCGCCGCCCTGACCGCGGGCTTCTTGCTGTTCTACACCACGGCCCGGACGCCGGCGC
>DASXNV010000098.1:0-13886 GCA_036494815.1 Caulobacteraceae bacterium | reverse complement strand
AAGATCGGCATGATCCCCGCCTCCAGCCGCTCGATCTTGCCCGCGTCCTTGTCGATGCACACCACGTCATGCCCAAAGTCCGCAAAACATGCCCCGGACACCAGACCCACATAGCCCGTACCAATCATCGCAACGCGCATGGGTCACCTCGGTTGTGGGTTCAGGCGGCAGGCCCGGCCAGCGGGGCTACATCACCCCGGCGCGCAGCAGGTCGTGCACGTGCAGGATGCCGATCGGCCGCTCGTGCTCGACCACGAACAAGACCGTCGACGCCGGCGCCCGTTCGCTCATCAGTTTCAGGGCCTCGGCGGCGAGCATGCCGGGCGGAATGGTCTTGGGGGTGCGGGTCATCACCTCTGCGGCCACATGGTCCAGCAATCCGTCGATATGGCGGCGAAGGTCGCCGTCGGTGATGATCCCACTGAGCCGGCCCTCTGCGTCGCAGACCCCGACACAGCCGAACCGCTTCTGGCTCATCACCAGCACGGTTTCGGACATGCTGGCGTTCGGCGCCACCAGCGGCAGTTCCTGAGGTCCATGCATCAGGTCGCGCACCGTGCGCAGCATGGCCCCCAGCTTGCCGCCAGGGTGCAGCACGCTGAACTGCGATGGCGTAAAGCCGCGCCGCTCCAGCAGGGCCACGGCCAGGGCGTCGCCCAGGGCGATCTGCAGGGTGGTGGAGGTGGTGGGGGCGTTGAGGTCGTCGGCCGCCTCGCTGGAGTCCGGCAGGATCAGGGCCACGTCGGCGGCTCGTCCGAGCGCGCTGTCGGCCTCGGCGGTGATCGCCACCAGGGGGATCGAGAACCGCTTGGCGTAGGCGATGGTGTCGGCCAGTTCCTTGGTCTCGCCGGTCTTGGACAAAGCCAGGATCACGTCGTCAGCGCCGATCATGCCCAGATCGCCGTGGCTGGCTTCACCGGCATGGACGAACAGGGCCGGCGCGCCGGTGGAGGCCAGGGTGGCGGCGATCTTGCGACCAACATGGCCGGACTTGCCGACCCCGGTGCAGACGATACGGCCACGGGCGTCGAACAGGATCTCCACCGCGCGGGTGAAGGCCTCGCCCAGTTCATCGGCCATGCGGTTGAGGGCGTCGGCCTCGGCGGTGAGGACACGGCGGCCGACGGCGATCACATCGAAGGAATTCATTGAGTGGGTCTAAGACCTGCAATTGCGGCGGTCGGATGGCCGCCATTCTGTTTTGCTTTTTGTCTGGCCAGGTCACGGGCCATGGCGGCCTGCATCTGCGGCGTCTGTTGCAGCGGGGTGTGGCCGAAGGGGCTGGGCGAGCGCGCGCCATAGCCCTGGGGCCAGACCGCGGCAAGGGCGACCATGACGACGGCGGTTAGGGCGAGGATCGTCAGGAGGACGCGATCGGACATGGAGCAGGATATAGCAGCGGCGGCGGCCAAAGGGAGCCCCCAGACGATTTTGCCGGATCATAGCGTCTGTTCGAGGGCCAAAGCGCGCCCAACTCCGTCAAACCGCGTCACGGCTTGACGATGCGGGCCTTGGCCTCTAGCCCGACCGGGCGATAGCTCAGGAGCCCCCATGCCCACCCTCGTTCTCGTTCGCCATGGTCAAAGCCAGTGGAACCTGGAAAACCGCTTCACCGGCTGGGTCGACGTGGACCTGACCGCCGAGGGCGAAGCCCAGGCCAAACGCTCGGGCGAGCTGATCAAGGCGGCGGGAGTGGCGTTCGATGAGGCCTTCACCTCGGTGCTGACCCGCGCCATCCGCACCGCCGACCTAGCCCTGGCCAGCGCCGACCAGCTGTGGATCCCCATGGTCAAGGATTGGCGCCTGAACGAGCGGCACTATGGCGGCCTCACCGGCCTGAACAAGGCGGAGACCGCCGAGCGTCACGGCGACGCCCAGGTCAAGATATGGCGGCGCTCCTACGATGTGCCGCCGCCCCCGCTGGCTCACGGCGGTGACTATGATTTCCACAGCGACCGCCGCTATGCCGGCGCGCCCATTCCCGACACCGAAAGCCTGAAGACCACCCTCGACCGGGTGCTGCCTTACTGGACCGTCGACATCGCTCCGGTGTTAGGGGCCGGCCGCACGGTGCTGGTGGCCGCCCATGGCAATTCGCTCAGAGCCATCGTCAAGCACCTGTTCGCCGTGCCGGACGACGCCATCGTCGATGTGGAGATCCCCACCGGCAACCCGCTGCTGATTGAGCTGGACGCCGCCCTGACCCCGCGGTCGGCGCGCTATCTGGATGCGGACCGCGCCCAGGCCTTGCCCGCCATTCCGTGATTTTGCCCGCGCCGGTTAGGGCGCGCATCTCGGCTTGCGCAGGCTGCAAAAGAAACGGGGCGGTTGGCCGCCCCGTCGGTTCCGCGCGTCGAGATGGCTGAACCTAATGGCTGTTGACGATCACCGAGGCGATCACGCCAGTGGCGATGGCCGCCAGGACGTAGTCGCCGGTGTCGGTCCGATAATAGGCATAGCCTTCAGGCGGACGGTCCCAGCCATAGTGTGAGTAGTCGCCCACCACATAGTCCGAGCGGTGGAACTGATCCGGCAGGCGTTCGTCTTTGTTCCATCGGCCGTGGCGATCCATGTGCTGATAGTGCTGCTGTTGCGCCTGCTGATGTTCTGCGCCGCCCCGGTCACTGTCGTGGTGATCGCCGTCACGGTGTTCGTCCTGGGCCAGAGCGCCGGTGGCGGTCAGCGCCAGCGCGCTCGCCGCGATCAAGAAAAGTCGTTTCATGTCAATGCCTCATCCAGAAATCTGGATCGCCAGACCAACGCGACTCGTGGCGGATCGTTCCGGTTTGCGCAGCGGCGCCCACGATGGGGCGCGGCCTTAATCTGGCTCCTGGTCAAATCTCATCAGGTCCGGAGAGGATCGATCCGAAATGGTGTCGCCACAGCCGGGCTCCCAGTTCACCTGTCCGGTCCAGGGACGACCCCACGGTCAGCCAGGGAAGGAGGGTGGGGGCAAGGCCGGCGTCGAACAGGGCGAAACCCGCCGCCAGCACGCAGGTATCGGCCTGCAGGCCGCACACCAGCACCCGCTCGACCTGCAGGGCGCGCAGGTAAGACACAAGCTGCGGCGGCGGCAGATAGCCATGCTTGACGAAGACCTTGTCCGTGGGAACCAGGCTGTCGTCCGCAGGGCCAGGCTTCCATCCCAGTTGGCGTTCAAAGGGCGTCACCGCCTCGTCGTGCCGCTCCACGGTGGCGACTGAAAGCAGGGTGGCCGCCAGGGCGCAAAGATCGCGAACGAGCCAGTCCGGCGGCAGGAAACTGGGTTGAACATCGATCACGAGAAGGGCCTGGCGCATCCCATTTCAATAGCCGGCGGCGTTGTTCGCGCAAACCCGATGCCGATGGGAATCCATGCTCATGAGCCCTGGAGGGGCTGTCGTCATTGGAACCCAGGTGGTGCTCGGCTGCAGCATTCAGGCCGCCGTCGATCGGCCGCCACGGACCATTGCGGATGCTCGGCCACAGGCTAGCATTACGATCATGGAACCGCTTGCCAACCTGATGGTGCGCCGCGCCACCTCGGCCGATGCGGCCGCTCTGAAGGCGATCCTCTATGACACCTTCGACAGCACTTGGCGGCCCAACATCACGGCCGCCGCGGCCCAGGCCGTTCTGAACGAGGATCGCCCGGGCTCCTATGTGGGTCAGCACGGGCTCGATTTCTGGGTGGCCGAGCGAGGGGGCGAGGTCATTGGCCTGGCCCACTGGCGGGACGATTTCCTGCACGCGCTTCATGTGCGCTCCAGCCATGCCCGCACCGGTGTCGGAACGCTGTTGCTGGCGCGCGCCGAAGCCGAGATCACCGGAGCGGGCTTCGCCGCCATTCGGCTGGAGACAGACACCTTCAACACGGCCAGCCGGGCCTTCTACGCCGTCCGCGGCTACAGTGAGGCCGGCCGCTATCCTGACGAGGAATGGAATAGCGGCCTGACCACGATCCTTCTGGTGAAAGCGCTGGGCTGATCGGCGTCCGAAGGCCTGTGTCGCGCAAAAAATCAAGGGAAAGAGTGCGTTAACCGCAATGGTTCATAGTCCCTGCACCACATAGACAACGGACCACAGCCCATGGCCGCGTTTGGAACGGCGGGGAGCTACCGCCGGATCACGCAACAGGAAGCAGACATGATCTGCGCCAAGCACGACCGCCTCTATACGGCGCGGCCTGGCGGCGCGCGGGCTGTGTTCTCCTGGATGGATCTGACGGGGCTGAGTTTCACCAAGCGCAATCTGAACGACGCCGATTTCAGCGGCGCCATCCTGGCCGCCTGTGACTTCACCGGCTGCCGCTTGGACCACGCCATCTTCTTCGGCTCCGACATGCAAGAAGCCAATTTCACTGGCGCCTCCATGCGGCGGGCCGACCTGCGCGGCGCCTGCCTGAAGGGCGCGGACCTCACCGGCGCCGACCTGTTCGAGGCCGATCTGCGCGAGGGGACCATCGCCGCCGCCGACCGGCAGAAGGGCCTGCGCATTCTGGAACACACCCAGCGCTCGGCCGACGCCCAGGGCGCGACCCTGATCGGGGCCAATCTCGAGCGTTCGAGAATGTCCGGCATGGTCGCCGTGCGCGCGGATTTCACCGACGCGGTGATGAAGGACGCTAAGCTGATCCGCGCCAATCTGCGCCAGTGCACCATGACCGGCGCCAACCTGGCCGGGGCCGACCTGTCGGGGGCCGACCTGCGCGGCGCCGACATGCGCGATACGGTGTTGGTGGGTGCGACCATCTATGGCTGCAACACCCAGGACACCTGCATGGACGGGGCCCTGACCGACAAGCTGCAGATCGAGGGCGCGGCGCTGCTGCCCTATGGCGAGATGCTGAAGGCCCATGCCCTGTGGTGCGAGACCGCCGGCGCCAGCGGCACGCCGTCTGTGTTCGACGGCGCCGACCTGCGTGGGCTGAAATCCATCAGCGGTTATGACCTGACGGCCCTCTCGGCCAAGGGGGCGGTGTTCTACGGCCTGGACATGGAGGGGGTGCAGTTGCAGGGCGCCCATCTGGAAGGCGCCGACCTTCGGGCCAGCAACCTGCGCCGGGCCGACCTGCGCGGCGCGCGCCTGATGGGGGCCAAGCTGTCGGGGGCGAACCTGCGCGATGCGCTGATGGGGCCGCTGCTGATCAGCGCCGACCGCGTCCTGCCCTGCGACATGACCCGCGTAGTGGCCAAGGGCGCTGATTTCTCCAATGCCGACCTGCGCCAGGCGGTGATGGTGCTGGCGGACGTGACGCGCGCGGATTTTACCGGGGCGGGTCTTCGGCATACGGATCTGACGGGCGCCCATCGGCTTGGCGCGCGCGGTCTGGAGCAGGTCTAGCTTGGCTCCGGCCCAGTTTTGGCCGACCGCTTTTGCGAATATTGCTGTAGGTGGGGATGCGCCGGCGACCCGATGGGCCGGTTAGCGGCCGTCACTTGTCGCGGGTCAGTCAAAGCTTGGGCGCGGCGGCCAGATACCTAAAATGGGTAATATTCTGCTTTGTCATTCCTGCCTTCCAGCAGGCGGAGTTAACTCGCCGATCACCGTTATCCCGTAGGGTGGTTGCAGCTTAACAACTATCGGCATCGGTCTTCGGAATATGCAACCAAGTCAAACGCGGCGGCGGCTCAGCCAAGGCGAGTTCGAATTGATGGTCGATTCCCACGAACGGTTTGTCGCCCGAAAACCGGGGGGCAAGCGCGCCACCTTGAAATTCGTCGACCTGTCGGGACTCGACCTGTCCGGGCGCAACCTGATCGAGGCGGACCTGGCCGGTTCGTGCCTCGACGAATGCAACATGGTGCGGACCAAGCTCGATCGGGCCAGCCTGTTCGGCTGCGATCTGCGCAAGGCGGACCTGCGCTGGGCCAGCCTGGTGCGGGCGGATTTGCGCGGGGTCAGCCTGCGCGGCGCAAACCTGTCCCAGGCTGATCTTACCGGCGCGGACTTTCGCGGCGGGCAGATCGGCATGGCCAATGCGGCCCGGGGCCTGGAGATGCGCCGGGGCCTGGACGAGGCCAATTTCGCCGGCGCCACCCTCGACGGCTCCCAAATCAGCGACACCTCGGCCTGCAACGCCGACTTCAGCGACTGTTCCATGCGCGGCGCCATCCTGTCGGGGGCCAATCTCAAGCAAGCCGATCTGTCCGGCGCTCTTCTCGACGGGGCCCAGATCACCGGCGCCATCCTGGACAACGCCAAGCTGAACGGCGCCGTCATGTCCGGGGTCGACGTGCGCAAGGCGCGCTCCAGCACCGGCGCAGATCTTTCCGGCGTCTTGAACGAACCGACCCAGACCGTGGTCGATCAGGCGTTCGAACTGCTCAAACAGGCCCGGGCCAATCACGAATGGTGCGAGAGCGGCGGCCGGCACGGCGCCCCCGCCATGCTCGACGGCGCCGATCTGCGTCCCCTGGGCAATCTGTTGCGGGGGCTCAGGCTGAGCGCGGTGTCCGCCAAGGGCGCCTGCATGGTCGGGCTCGACCTGTCGGACACCCAGCTTCAGGGCGCCAATCTGGAAGGGGCGGATCTGCGCGGGGTCTGCCTGCGCAACGCCGATGCGCGCGGCGCGCGGCTGGTGGGCGCCAACCTCACCAAGGCGGATCTGCGCGACGCCATCCTGGGACCCCTGCCGCTGGTGGCGGGACGCATGACCTCGGCCAATCTCTCCGGCGCGAAACTGCGCTACGGGGTGTTTCACCGGGCGGACCTGTCTTGCGCCATCTTCGACGGCTCGGATATGCGCGGCGCCGATTTCGGCGACGCCAAAGTCTGGAACGCCAGTTTCAAGGACTGCAAGCTCAACCAGGTGAGCGGCCTGGAACTGGCGGTTTCCGCCGCTTAGGCCCGCGACGAAAAGGGGCGCCGCGTTTCCGCAGCGCCCCCACTATTGCGACCCGAATAGGGTTTAGGCCGCCTTTTCGGCTTCGATCAGGTCGGCTTGCGGCGCGGCCTTGATCTCGATGCGGCGGGCTTTCAGCTGTTCCGGCAGTTCGCGCTTCAGCGAAATGGCCAGCAGGCCGTCGGTGAGCTGAGCGTCGGTCACCACCACATAGTCGGCCAACTGGAACCGGCGCTCGAAATTGCGCTCGGCCAAGCCGCGATGCAGGAAGCGGCGGGGCTCGTCATTGGCGGCCTTGTGGCCCTGAACGGTCAGGAGGTTTTCCTTGACTTCGATGTTCAGTTCCTCGGGCTTGAAGCCGGCCACCGCGATCTCCACGCGATAGGCGTTCTCGTCGGTGCGCTCGATATTGTAGGGCGGGTAGCCCGAGGCGCTGTCGCTGCTGGCGGCGGCGTCGAGCAGGCCGGCCAGGCGGTCGAAACCGACGGCGGAGCGATAGAGGGGGGTGAAGTCGATCGTACGCATAAGCATCCTCCTAGGAGCGAGCAGTGTTGCGATTTGAGCAGATCCTTGATCGAGCCTGACGGCCTCGAGCGGATCCGAAAGGCCCGGACATCCAGCGCCTTCGAGTGTTTAGGTGGAGACGGAAAAAGGGGGTTCAAGGGGGTGCGGCGCTAAAAAACCAAGAGGGCCTGGCCGCTCCGATCGAAGCGGCCAGGCCCAAGGGGAGGCTTAGGCTAGGGTGCGGTCAGCAGCCGTAACCGGGCTGCATGATCCACCGGCCATAATAGGGGTCCCAGACGCGGTGCGGTCCGTAGCAGGCGCCATAGGGCGCATAGCCGGGGCCGTAATAATAGCCCGGTCCGGGGCCATAGGCGTAGCCATAGCGCGGGCCGCTGGTCAGGGCCGCGCCCACCGCCAGGCCGGCCAGGCCGGCCACCAGGGCCGGGCCGGCATAGCCGCCGCGCCAGCCGCCACCGCCGCGCCAGCCGCCACCGCCGCGGTAATAGCCGCCGCCGTGATAGCCATAGGGCCGGGCGTCCGCCGGGGTCGCGGTGGCCGCCACCGCGCCGCCTAGGGTCAAAGCCGCCAGAGCGGCCGTCAGGATCTTCTTCATGATAGCCTCCAATTGTCTTGCGCCTGGCTTGAACGCTTCAAAGCGCCTCAAGGTCGACGTTGGAGGTCATTATGTTCGTTCGTCCATGAACCCGACCTGAACGGGGCTGACAGGCTTGCGCCCCTCCCGGGGGCCAGGTTTCAGGGCCGCAAAATCGGCTAGCCGCGGGGCGCCGGAGCGGCGCTGGCCAGCAGGTTGTCCACGTGGTTCTTCTCGGCCCTGAAGGCTGTCAGCTCACGTCCGCCCAGGATGGTCCCGGCCGGCACCTTGGCGCTCTTGGGGTCGACCTTGCGGCCGGCGTCCATCACCTCATAGTGCAGGTGCGGCCCGGTGGATTCCCCGGTGGAGCCGGAATAGGCGATCACCTGGCCCTGCCGCACGTGCTGGCCCGGGCGCGCGGCCCAGCCGGACAGGTGGCCATAGGCGGTCTCCCACCCGCCCGTGTGGCGGATCTTCATCCAGCGGCCATAGCCCCCGGCCCAGCGGGCCTCCTCGATCACACCATCCCCGGCGGCGAACACCGGCGTCCCCGACGGCACCCCGAAATCGATGCCCTGGTGCATGCGCGTATAGCCCAGGATCGGATGCATACGCATGCCGAAGCCCGAGGTGACGCGGGCCCCGTCCACTGGCGTGCGCAGCAGGAAGCCTTTGATATTCTTGCCGCTCTCGTCGAAGAACTCCGGCGCCGACGCGCCCGGCTCCTGATAGCGATAAAAGCGGGTCACCTGGCCCCTAGCGGCGATCTCGGCATAGAGCAAATCGCCGGTCTGGGTGGTGCGGCCGCTTTCGGTGACCTTGCGGTCGAATACCAGGCGGAACTTGTCGCCCGGCTGGATGTCGCGGCTGAAGTCCAACTTGTGCGAGAACAGCTTGGCCACCTCGGCGGTGATCACCGGGCTGGCGCCGGCGGCCTCGGCCGACTCATACAGCGAGCCCTTCAGCGAGCCCTGCGCGACCGTGGTCTCATCGCGGACCTTTTCCTCCAGCTCGCGCAGGCGCAGGGCGCCGTCGAAACTGCGCGACAGGGTGATGGCCGTGGCCGGGCCGGTGCGCATGGACAGACCGATCAGGCGCACGGGCCCCCGGCGGTCGCGCGGCTGGGCGATGGCGGCGTTGAAGGCCAGGCCGGCCTTGATATTGACGGTGTCGAACGCCTTGCCCAGGGCGTCCACGGCCTGGCGCGCATCGGCGGGGGCGACGCCGGCCCGGCGCACCGCGGCTTCCAGGGTCTCGCCGGACTGCACCTTGACCGGAACATTCACCGGCTGGGCGAAGCCCGGCTGGGCGGAAGACTGGGCGAAGGCCTGGGCCTGCAGGGCGGCGAAGGCCTCGGAGTCCAGCGGCCGGGCCGCCGCGGCGGGTTTGGTGGGCTCGTCCTGGCTCAGGCGCCAGCCCAGGCCCACGGCGGCGAGGCCGGCTATGGCCACGAACAGGCGCGGCGCCATGCGAACTGATGTGCGGCGCGGATCGAATTGCGGCATCGTTCCCCCAGGGTACTGACCAAAATGCGATTGACGATGCTGATCCGAGGCTGGGCCGTTGGACCAAAGGGGCGCTCACAGGCGCGGCTTGACCATGCCGGTGATGCGCGGGATGAGGCAAGCAATAATTGCGTTTCGTGCCGAATATGTCACACCTTGGTGCGAGCCGGCGCCCCTGGATGAGGAACGTCATGCGCCCCATGATCCTGGCCTTCACCACCGCCGCCCTGCTGCTCACCGCCCCGGCGGCGCTTGCGGCGCCCACCTGCCAGGACCGGGACGGCGGAACCATCAAATGCGGCGTCCCCGGCGCCATGCCCGTGGGCTGGTCCCTGCCGCCCGACCAGCGCCTGGACCGGCAGGCGGACAAACCGGCGCCGCCCATCACCGATGTGACCTGGAGCCTGATCTTTGTCCTCGTCGGCTTCTTCGGCCTGATCGCCGTGATGCCCAAATTCGACGGCGATTGGGACCGGCAGGAGGGCGATGACGACGGCGGCGGTTGAAGGGCTCCAGGTCCGCATTCCGGCTCAGGCCGGCTCAGGCGTCGTGATGACCGCGATGGCGAGCAGGCGACAGCAGGATGATCGACATCGGCCGATGCCGCTCGTCCTCCTCGACGGTCACCTTGATCAGGGTTCGCTCCTCCCAGACCCGCCGGATCAGGCCTTCCAGATCGCGTTCGCGGCTTGAGAAGCGCCGCACGCCGTCTTCCGTATCGAGCGCGAAGCCGGCGAAGTCGCCAAATCGATCATAGACGATGGCGTCCACCTTCCCCACATAGGACAGCCGCTCCTCGGGGTCGTGCGCGGGCTTCTTCTGCCCGCCGCCGCTCGGCGATGGCGCGATCTTGTCGGGATCGCCCCCCAGCGCCCGCACGCGATCGGCGACCACGTCCACATAGCGATCGAACACCGGCGACCACCGGTTGGTGCCAGGGATGGACTTGCCGATCCATTTCAAAACCCCCAGCAACCGTTCCTCGGGTTCGAGGATGACATCCTTGGTCCGAACCGGGATGGTGAGCTGGAACGCGCCATTGACCTTGCGCCAGCGGATCTCCTCCCGCTCCTGCTGGGCCTCGCCGGCATTGGCGGCGACGGGGGATCCGATCGGCGGCGGCGCCTCGATCCGCGGGCCGAACGCATCGCCGATCTGCCGGGCCACGATCTTGTAGACCTCGCCCTTCCTGACGGTGGCCGGCAGGTCGACCGTGAGCAGTCCGGCATAGTTCGCGCCGGTCCCCTGCGGTATCGGCACATAGGTGACGCCCTCGGCCGGGCACTTCAGGGTGTGATCGTCCGGGGCTGTCAGCCGGTGCTTCACATACCGCCGGTTGGCGGTGTCCAGGATCTGGCGGGCGTTGACCCCCGGCATGTAGAGCGTCGCTTCGCTGCCGACCGGTGTTTTGCCCCAATCCAGCAGCAGCTCATCCAGGTCGCTCCCCTGTTTGCGGTTGAGCAGGCTTGGCTTGATCTCAAAGGTGTTGGGGACCCGGTGCGAGGCCAGGCCCCCGGGATTGTCGGAAGCCACGATCGACAGGTTGCGCTGGGCCAGCTTGTCCGACGACCCGGGCGTGTCTCCCCCATGCAGCAGCGTGACCCCGTCCAGCGAAACCTCGGCGGTCAGGCATTGATGGGCGTTGCGGATCAGGTCCTGGATGGTCTGGCGGCCCGAGGCGTAGGGGCCGTCGATCGGCGCCGGGGGGGCGATGGGGAATTGCGGCTGCGACGGCTGGTTGATGTCGAGCCAGCAGCCGTAATAGGCGACGATCTCCGCCCCGCTGCCGTCATGGGTCATGGTCCGGTCGTTGGGCGGGTCGGTCTGGGAGTCCATGCCCTGGGTCGAGCTGTCGATCCGCGGCGTGGCGAAACAGGGGATGGTGGTGGTCTCGCCGCCCACCAGGCCCAGCTTGGGCACGATCGCGCCGCCCTGTCCGCCGCGCCGGTAGGTGGTGGCCGGATCATAGGCCGTGGACGTGGTGGAGGCCGGGAACAGCCGGAAGAACACCCGCACATTGTTGGCGTCGGCCGCCAGCGAGCGATACCTGACCTTGGCCACGGCGAAGTTGAACACCCGCACCCCGCTGACCTGTTCGGACAGTTCCAGCCCCGAGGCGGTCTCATCGGTGGAAATGTCGTCGAAGGACTGCCCGGCCGTATTGCCCGCATTGAGGCGCGCGATGATGTTCTGGGCGAACGCCGGCCCGTCGGCCGGCGTGCCGCCCATGGTTTCGCCGAATCGCGAGTCCCCCGCCCGGATCTGGAACACCCGCAGGTCCGTGCTGAGCCAGGAGGTCGACCCATCCAGTTCGTAGGGGTTCGGCTCGTCGACCAGTTGAATGTCGGCGCTGCCGGAGACGCTGGACAGGGTCGCGGTCAGGGTCACCGGAACCACGCCCCCCGCCGTGGTGGGGAAGTCCAGATCGTTGGTGAAACTGACGCGGCACACCCAGGTGAAGCGCTGGATGATGTCCAGGGAGCCCTGGTCGGGGGCCGACAGGCTGGTGGCCGTGACGGTGAGGGCCGACAGGCCGGGCGCGAAGGAGAAGCCCGGCGTCACATTCGGGACGCCGGTGAAGGAGGCCGCCGAAATGCCGAGCTCGGTCGCCGTAAAGCCGTCTACCGCCACATAGAGGGCTGCGTCGAACTGAGCGGTCTGCGGGACGGGCGCGTGAAGAAAGGCGTCGACCTCGTCCCGGCCAAAAGTGCTGCGGTCCAGGATCACCGAGCACGCGGGCAACAGCGAAGGCAGCGGGAACGACGAGCCAAGCACGCAGGTGGTGGCCCCGTTGCTCTGCATGTCGTCATATTTGCTGTACATCTGCTGGACGTTCCAGCTGTTGGCGCCCACCGTGAGCGTGCCGTTCAGGCCGTTGCAGATGTCGCCGTTCTCGTGCGGCCCCGATGAAGCGCTCCATCCCTCCGAGCCCTCCACGTCGGGATTGGTGATCATTTCCGAAAATTCGTGGGACAGGACCTGGGTCTGGCGCTGCTCGCGCGTCTGCGCCAGATGCAGCGAGCAGGAGCCGTCGTCGGAGCAGGAACTGGTCAGGCAGGTGTCGGTCAGCCCCGGCACCACGGCATAGAACAGCTCGTTCCCCGCCGTCGTGTTGAAATGGAAGTGGAAGCCGAACGCATTGTCGTTGGTCGCTTCGCACAGGACGATGCCGTCCGTGCCGAACGTGCCGTTGACGCCCGTGGAGTCGTCGAGGAACAGGACATAGACGTTGGAGGCGTTGGACGGCTCCGGCAGCGTGTTGTTGTTGATCGCGGTCTGGAAGGTCGACTCGATGTCGGCGCGGCTGAGATTGTTGTCGCTGCTGGAGATGAAGACGCTGTTGGCCAGGTTTCCGCTGGAGCCGACTCCGTACTGGGCCAGCATGTTCATGTAGTCGCTGTTCATCAGGTCGCTGATGAATTGGCCAAGCCGGGTGGCGCGGGTCTGGTTGGCCGTGCTGGTCCAATCGCCCAGGAATACGCAATAGACCTGCGGGTCATTGATGACGCGGCCGCCGTGATAGGTGAAATTGGGAAACGCGCCGGGACCGGACGCCAGGCGCGGGCCGCCGCCCAGGGGCATCTTGCGCTTTGCGGCCCGCGGACTCACGCCCTTGGCGTATTTCGGGCGCTCGCGGGTCTTGGTGTCGTCGTCTGCGGTCCGGTCGCTGCTCAGTTCTTTCGTGGCCATTGCAAAAGCTCCTATCGCACGGTGGGCGTGACGAAGCGGGCCGACCAGGCCGACCCGGCAAAGATCGATCATCCCGACCGCGGCCCGCAGGCCGCCGCAGGCGTAACCGCCTTGCTATCTGAGCGACTGTTCTGACTGGGCGGGGCCTCCTGCGGGGGGGTATCGACGCCGCGCGTTTTGCGTGTCGTCAACTTTAGATACTGGCCCAGTCAGAACGCAGGTGTTGAATACAGCCTTACATCAACAATCATTTGAGCAAAATGGAAACGGAGAACGATCACGGCAAGTTGTATGTTGCGTGTCCGGATGGAAATCAGCGCTATTGCCCAGCTTGATGAGTAATGGACAGGCCCGTTGCTGCGGCGCCGTCTCGACCGCCGATCCGGCGCGCGACAACCCCGCCCGCATCCCTATCGTGGGCCACAGGATTCCCACAAGCTCACCCTTCTCCCCTTGCGGCAGAAGGTGGCCCGTGCAGTGGGTCGGACGAGGGGTGTCAGCGCCGAGCCAACAGCTTCGGGCGCCAACCCCACAACGGGTTAATAAGCTGAAAAATCCGCGCCGACACCTTCTCCCGCAAGGGCAGAAGGAAGGCTTGAGGGGAGAGGGCGTCACCCAGACCCGCGATAAGCCTTGGTCGCGCCGCCGACGCCGGCCAATTCCTCCCCCATTGGGGGATGGGTGAGAAGCGAGCTCGCGCTCGTCGCGCGAGCTATGCGATCGCCAATGATTTGGCGATCGCCGCGCCGAACGGTCGCCTTCGGCGACCTGG
>DASXNV010000097.1:0-16907 GCA_036494815.1 Caulobacteraceae bacterium | reverse complement strand
TAGCGCTCGCGCACGATGGCCAGGCATGTCTGACGGAAGGCTTGGCCGTGAGCCCGGTTGCTGGGCTTGCCACGGCGCTTGGAGATCAGGGCGTCGGCGCCATGGGCGCGGAAGGCGTCGAGCAGCCGGTGGACCTGGCGGCGCTGCAAACCCATCAGCGCCGCGGCGTCCTCAACGCGGGTCCGGCCGTCCGCCAGATCGATCATAACCCGCAGCCGGCTGAGCTCTGTGCGGCTCATCGTAATCACCGTCATCAGCCGTCACCCTCAACGCCGAAGCCAAAAGGGACGACTGTGTCATCTCAATCGGTGAGGCCGGTGACATCTCTATCGGTCTACATACATATTGCGTCTAAGATAGATTATCAGAAATTATTGATGCGGGAGCCCAAGGCCGACCCCGGACGCCGATTGAGCCTTTAGGTTCCCCTTATGGTTTGGCCGCCGATCCGTATCGAGACTTTACGCTGATTTGCGCCATGTTCGCGGGCAACCGCCGACGGCCGCCGCTCCTTTCGGGCGTCGGTGCGTCAGCGCATTCGTGTGGCGCTTCGATGATCACTTACGGCGTTCAACCCACTCAGATCCTGGCGACTTAGAGATGCCCCTTCCTTCATGGCCAGTCAGGCCGGCCGATCGCTCGGCTTCGGGCCTGGACTCGGTGGGCGCCGCGCTGGGCTATCGGCACACGGACGATCCGTTCGCGAGTGTGCCGGTGGCGCGGCGGGCGCTGCGCATCGGCCTGTGCTCGTCCTTGAGCTGGGGCTTCCTGCGAGACCTGATCCGCTGCGTTCGCGCCGAGCCCGACGCGTCGACGCTGTCGTTCCTGGAAGCCACGCCCCACGGGGTCCTGCAGGCCGCCCGCCGCGGCCAGGTCGATGTCGGCTTCGTCTATGGGGCGCACAACTGGGCGCGGCTGGAGTACGAGGACCTCTGGCGCGAGCCGCTCATGGTGCTCATGCCCGATCACCACCCGTTGGCCGGCGACAGCGAGGTCAGCGCTCTGGCGCTGCGCAAGGAAACCTTCCTGGTGGCCGGCGACCCAGCCGAGTGCGAGTTGCAGCGGGCGTTGCTGCAGCAGGCCATTGGCGGGATCGGCCCTCCGATCCTCGCCGTTCCGGTCGAGCGGGCGACCATGTTCGACCTGGTCAGCCTCGGTGTCGGATTGGCGTTGACCACGGGTTCGGCCCTGGGCGCATTCCATCCCGGAGTGACCTACCGGCCCATCGCCGCGCCGTCGCCGCCCGTGGCGTTCCACGCCGTCTGGCGCCTATCCAATCGCAACGAAGACCTTTCGCGCTTCCTGGACACGGCGCGCGCGCATGCCGCGTGATGGCGCTTCAGCCTTGGGCAAGGTCCAGGCTCAGGGTCATGCCGTCGAACGCCGGCTCAACTCCCTTGGGGAGAATTTCACATAATGCCTTGAAATCCAGATCAATATGCATGTTGGTCAGGATCGCTCTCTGAGGCCGCACACGCTCGATCCAGGCCAGGGTCTTTTCCAGATGGGCGTGGGTCGGGTGCGGGCGATAGCGCAAGGCGTCGACGATCCACACCTGGACCCCGGCCAGGGCCTCGAACGCCGATTCCGGCAGATCGACCACATCGCTGGAATAGGCCAGCGGCCCAAAGCGATAGCCCACCGAGCGCATGCCGCCATGGTCCTGGTCGAAGGTGACGACCGGGATCGCGCCCGATGGCCCATCGATGGCCCAGGCCAGGCCGTGCGGCGGGATCAGATGATCCTGGCAGATGGCCGGATAGCCGTCCCCGCCCCTGAAGATATAGCCGAACCGGCGGCTCATGCTGTCATGGGTGGCCTGGTCCATATGCACCGGAATGCGGCGCATGGCGCGGATGGCGAAGGCGCGAACGTCGTCGATGCCGTGGGTCTGGTCGGCGTGGTCGTGGGTCAGCAGAACGGCGTCCAGGCGGCGCGCGCCGGCCGCGGCGGTCTGCAGCCGCAGGTCCGGCGAGGTGTCCACCAGCACCGTGGTTTCGTGCTCCGGCCCTTGGGACGACGGCCGCCGCACCAGCATCGAGCAGCGCGAGCGCCGGTTGCGGTGGTCGTGCGGATCGCAGGCGCCCCAATCGCCATCGGCGCGCGGCACCCCGCCCGACGAGCCGCAGCCCAGGATGACGAATTCCACATCTGATGCCAGATTAGGGGTCAAGGGCGCGGGATCCGGTCGAACAGGTTGAAAAAGGCGTCCTCCGTGCGGGTTTCGGCGTCATCCAGGCTCCAGCCGCGCACTTCGGCCAACCGGGCCAGAACGTGCGGAACATAGGCCGGTTCGTTGCGGCGGCCTCGCATGGGAACCGGCGCCAGATAGGGGCAGTCGGTCTCGACGATGATCCGCTCGGCCGGCATGTCACGCACCACGGCCCGCACGTCCTCGGCCGCCTTGAAGGTGATGATGCCCGAGACCGAAAACCACGCGCCCAGGGCCGCGGCCCGCCGCGCCAGTTCCGGCCCGCTGGTGTAGCAGTGCAGGAGGATGCGGAAGGCGCCCTTGGCATGTTCACTTTCCAGGATCTCGGCCATTTCGGCGTCGGCGTCGCGGCTGTGCACCACCAGGGGCAGGCCGGTGTCGCGGGCGGCGGCGATATGGGCGCGGAACACGGCGGCCTGCACCTCGCGCGGGCTGAGGTCGTAATAGAAGTCGAGCCCGGTCTCGCCGATGCCGACCACCCGCGGATGATCGGCCAGGCGGATCAGGCTGTGCGCCTCAAGCCCCGGATCGTCCTTGGCTTCGTGGGGATGGGTTCCCACGGTGCACCAGATGTCCGGATGCGCCTCGGCTATGGCCAGCACCTGCGGGAACGACGAGACCCGGTCGCAGATGGTGACCATCAGGGCCACGCCGGCGGCGCGGGCGCGGGCGATCACTTCGGCCTGATCCTCGGCGAACTGCGGCGCATGCAGGTTGACGTGGCTGTCGATCAGCATGGTTTGGCCGTCACGCCCCGGCACGCGCGGCGGCGCGCAGGTCGGCCATGGCGGCCCAGAAGGCGTCGGTGCGGTCCAGGTTCACCGCCTCCACCTGTTGCGGCAGGCGCACCAGCCGGTCCCATACCGAAAACCAGCGATCGGAGGGCGCGCCGCCCTGCTCCGCCGCGGCCAAGGCGCGCTCGTGCACCTGTTCCGCCAGCCGCTCGAACAGCAGCTCGAACCGCAGCGCGCCCTCGGCGCCGCGGAAACTGTCGGTCAGGCTGAGCAGGGGCACGGGATCGGCCTCGGGCAGTTGGTGCAGGATCTCCCGCGCCACCCGGTCCAGGGCGATGGCGTCGCGGCCGGCCAACTCCAGCGCCCGGCCCGGCGCGCCGCGGGCCATGGCGGCCAGGCGCAGGGCGTCCTCGTCCGAGGCGCCGGTCTTGTCGGTCAGAAATTGGGCGGCGTCGGCCTCGCTCCAGGCGTCGAAGCGCAGGCGGCGGCAGCGCGAGCGGATGGTGGGCAAAAGGCCGCCGGGGGCGTGCGAGACCAAAAACAGCACCCCACGCTCAGGCGGCTCCTCAAGAGTCTTCAACAACGCATTGGCGGCGTTGGCGTTCATGTCATCCACCGCATCGATGATCGCCACCCGGTACGGCGAAGACGCTGGGGCCTTGGAGAAGAATTCCGGCAGACGGCGGGCGTCATCCACCGGGATCACCTTGCGCAACTTGCCGTCCTCGCCTACGCGCTCCAGCACCATCAGGTCCGGATGCGAGCGGGCGGCGATCTGCCGGCTGACAATGTCCTCGAACACCGAGCCCAGCGGCCCATGGGCGGGATCGGGCCGCGCGCCCATCAGCCGGCGGGCGGCGCGATAGGCGAAGGTGGCCTTGCCCACCCCTTCGGGCCCGCACAGCAGCCAGGCGTGATGCAGCCGCCCCCGCGCCAGGGCGTCGAGAAACGCGCCCTCCACGACCTCGCCATTGTGGAAATCATAGACGTCGCGCGGGTGGGCGATATCGCCGGCTTCACTCATGACGCGGCCATGGCCAGGCGCGGGGCGACCACGCGCCAGATATGCCGCTCGATCTCATCGACGGTCCCGTCCGCATCGATCAGCACGCAACGCCCAGGTTCTATGGCGGCGATCCTCAGGAACGCGGCGCGCAGCCGCTCGTGGAAATCCAGACCCTTGGCCTCGAACCGCGCCTCGCCCTCGCCCCGGGCCGCCGCCCGCGCCAGGCCCACAGCCACCGGCAGATCGAAGATCAGGGTCAGGTCGGGGACAGTGTCACCGACCACATCGGCCTCCAGGGCGGCGATCAGGTCGGCGGGCGCCCCGCCGCCGGCGCCCTGATAGGCCCGGGTGGAGTCGAAAAACCGGTCGCACAGCACCGTCGCCCCGCGCTCCAGGGCCGGGTCGATCACCCGCTCGATATGGTCGCGCCGGGCGGCGTACATCAACAGGGTCTCGGTCAGGGGCGACCAGCGCTCCACGGCGCCCGTGACCAGCAGGGCGCGGATGGCCTCGGCGCCGGGCGAGCCGCCGGGTTCACGCGTCACCACCACCTCGCCATCCAGGGCGGCCAGACGATCGGCCAAGCGGCGCAGCTGAGTGGACTTGCCAGCCCCCTCCCCGCCTTCGAATGATATGAACCGGCCGCGCGTCACGGGCCTCAGATTGTCCGGTTCGGCCCTGGACGCAAGCCTAATAGGCCGACACCACCCGGGCGTCGGCGAAACCGGCGGCGACGGCGCGGGCCTTGGCGGCTTCGGCGGCGGCGGCGTCGGGATAGCCGGCCAGCACCACGCGATAAAGGGTCGTGTCGCCGCGCGCCAGCGGGCGGATCGTGGCCGAATCGCCTAGCTGGGCCGCGGCCCGCTCGGCATTGTCGCGGCTGGAAAAGGCGCCGGCCTGAACGCTGTAGCCATCGCCGGGCGCCGCGGACGCGGGCGCGGTCATTGGCGCAGGAAGCGCAGGCTCAGGCTGCGGGGCCAGGGTCGCCATCTCCACCGGCCGTGGCGGCGGGGCCAGGGCGACCGGGCGAGTGTCCATGGGGCCGGCGTCGACGGGATCGGGTATGGGCGCCATCCCGGCTGGGGCCTGGTAAGGGGCCGCCTTCGCGGGCGTGGGAGACCAGGCCACCGAGGCCTCGGCGAAACGGCTGGTGTCACTGGCGGCCAATTGCGTCGGCGCGTCCAGTTGGGGCGCCGCGACGACGGGCGCTGGCGTTGGCGCCGGCGATACAGGCGCGATCTGCGGCAGGGCCTGGGCCTGGACCACCCCTTGCGGGCGACGCCATGGCGAGGGCGCATCGGTCATGGAGCGGGGCGCGGCCACGCTCGGCGCGGGATCGGCGGCGGCATAGGTCACCGGGGTCGAGAAGGCGGGCGCCGGCCCCACATAGCGCACCCGCACCCGGGTCAGGCCCTGGCGCGCGAAACCTAGCTGCTCGGCGGCGGCGCGGGACACATCCAGCACCCGGTCGCCCACGAAGGGGCCACGGTCGTTCAGGCGCAGCCTGAGGGTCTTGCCATTGTCCAGGTTGGTGACATCCACCATGCTGGGCAGGGGCAAGGTCTTGTGCGCCGCCGACAGTCCGAACTGGTCGAAAATCTCGCCATCGGCGGTGCGCTTGTTGTGAAAGGC
The DNA here is from genome assembly GCA_036494815.1 of Caulobacteraceae bacterium. Taxonomy (GTDB): domain Bacteria; phylum Pseudomonadota; class Alphaproteobacteria; order Caulobacterales; family Caulobacteraceae; genus Poindextera. The sequence goes on along the minus strand of DASXNV010000097.1, from coordinate 11,323 downwards.
CTGACCGTACCAGGAGGCGTAGCCGGTGACGTCATAGTCGGGCTGGGCGTGCGGATAATACCAGTTCCCATTGATTTCATAGGGCTTATCGGTGCCATGCAGCCCCGAACCATAGCCACCCCCGCGAGGCGGCGCCGAACGATCGTCGCTCGTGGCGGCGGTCAGGCCCGTACGCGACGGCGCCGTGGCGCAGGCCGCCAGGCCCAGGCCGCCCAGGGCGAGCACCAGACTCGCCCGCGCCACCCGCGCCGAGCCCGAACCCTGCTCCAGCCTGCGGACCGCCATGCGCGCCTCCCTGCCCTCCAGCCCCCATGGCCGGACTCAGCGCCCGCCAGGGTGGCTACACCCTATTAGGATCTGGTTAACCTCACACCCCTGGAGCGCGACACAATCGCCTGATATGACCCGGCCAACGGACGGGTGGCCGAGTGGTTTAAGGCAGCGGTCTTGAAAACCGCCGTGGGTGGAAGCCCACCGTGGGTTCGAATCCCACCCCGTCCGCCAAGCTCGTGACCACCAACGGCCTGCACTCCTACAAGGCCGCCATGCAGGAGATCGGCAACGACGATCGTCAGGAGGTCGGCCGCTGGTCGAACAACCGGGTCGAAAATAGTCACCTTCCTTTTCGAAGGCGCGAGCGGGCCATGAACCGCTTCCGAAAGATGAAGACTCTGCAGAAATTCAGCTCGGTTCACGCCTCGGTCCATAACCTCCTCCATCAGGAACATCATCTCAGCAGTAGAGAAATTTACAAGCAGAGACGATCTGAGGCATTCTCCGAGTGTCTGGACGTCATGGCCTAGGAGCCGTTTGGGTTTGGGTGAGTTACGATCTGCCGGAGACAAGTATATTTTGCCCGACAGCACCCACCGCAGCCATGCGTCGAACCGATTTCGAGGCCCTGCGAGCGGCCCCCTGCCTGCGGTGGCGTTCAGCCACGGACACTGTGCGGCTCAAAAACAAACCTTTTGCGCATGATTAGGGTCGCTATCAAGGCGCAGGCCGCGGCCGCAGACATCCACAGGCCAGGAGAGGCTTTGTCATGAGTGGTCTGGATCAGCCACGTCGAAATCGCGGCTGTGAATCCTCCGAATATGGCGGTGGCTAAACTGTAGGCCAGAGAAAATCCCGTCGTTCTAAGATCTTTGGGCATGATTTCAGTCAGGGCGACCACCAGGGCGCCGTTATAGCCCGCATAGACGAAGGACAGCCACAGCTCGACCACAAGCATCTTCGAGAAGCTTGGATCAAGAGCCAGCCAATATAGAGTGGGATACACACTGAGTATGGCCATGATCGTAAAGCACAGCAGGATCGGCCGCCGCCCGATCCTGTCGCTCAGCGCACCAGCAACTGGAAGCCAAAGAAAATTGGACAGCCCCACGCAACAGGTGACGATAAGACTATCAGACTCGGTGAGTTTGAGGACGGCCTTGCCATAAGTGGGCGTATAAACCGTAATCAAATAGAACGACACCGTGGTCATCGAGACGAGCATGGCCCCACCGAGCACAAGCCGCCAATTGTCGAGGGTCGATCGGAGCACCTCAGGCAAAGTCGGATGCCGCGCGCGCGCCAAGAACTCCGGCGTCTCTTCCAGCGATTGGCGAATATAGAGAAGGAAGGGAACCAGCCCACATCCGAGGGCGAAGGGGATTCGCCAGCCCCAGGCAGCGAGGTCGTGCTCGGACATCAGCGCATTAAGCGCAAAGCCGATGGCCGCGGCGACGATGATCGCCACCTGTTGGCTGGCCGACTGCCACGACACCATGAACCCCTTTTCGTGGGGGCCGGCGATTTCTGCCAGGTAGACCGAAACACCGCCGAGCTCCGCGCCGGCGGAAAATCCCTGGAGCAGCCGCCCAAGGACGACCAGCACCGGGGCGAGCAGGCCAATCTGACTATAGCCGGGTACGAAAGCGATCAGAATGGTGCCCGTAGCCATGATGCTCAAAGTGACCACCAGTCCTTTCCGGCGCCCCACTGAATCGACATAGGCGCCCAGGATGATCGCCCCCAGCGGACGCATCAGAAAGCCGGCGCCAAAAGCCACGAACGTGTTCATCAACGACGCCAGCTCATTCCTGGCTGGAAAGAACGTTGCGGCGATATGCGACGCGTAGAGTCCGAATAGAAAGAAATCGAACATTTCTATAAAATTACCACTTGTCACCATGATAACTGAATAGATTCTTCCAGCTCTCGGCACTGGCATCATCATTTCTCTCAAGGTAGATTTACAAGAACACTGGGCGCAAAACAGCTTGGGCATTGTACGCTTTTAGTCGATTTCTGTACGTCATTATGGAAATTTCTCTGAACAGCGCATTCACTTCACCCTTCCCATGGCCACGAAACGCACACCCTCATGGATCAGATCATCATAATTGGAAATTTCCTTCACAATTCGGAGGCAGGCGGACCGAATCGGATGCTTGGCGCGCGGACTGGCGATCCCCGCCACGCGCCTCGCCAACGCTCAGATCTCTGATGGTTAGAACTTCACCTTAGCCGCTACGTAGAATGTCCGACCGACGACGTCATAGGTGGCGGCGTCGGTCCGCAGTTCAAGCGTGCTGATAAAGGGCGGGCTCTGGTCGGCGAGGTTGTTGATCCCCGCGCTGAGCGTCAAACCCTTGTCGAAGAGGTAGTGCGCGTCAATGTCGAAATAGTTCATCGCCGGCACCACCGAGCCAGGCAAGTCGAAATTGGCCATACCGCCAACGTAGCGCCACCGCAGCGTACCGGTGAACGGCCCGTTGTTGTAGGTGAGCGCGGTGTTCGCCTTCCAACGCGGGTGACTATAGAGATTTTCGCCATCAGACGTCACCAGCCCATCGGTGACCTTGCCGGCGTAATCCACAGCGGCCGTGCCGTCCGACGGCGTGACGGTGTAATGGTTCAGATAGGAGATGACCGTTCCGACCTGAATCCGGCCGGAGTTCTCTGGCAGGCCTAATGAGTCCAACTGGAAGGTATAGTCGACCTGCGTGTCCACCCCATCCAGCTTGATCGTGTTGAAATTGAACGTGCCAGAGGTCAACATCGAAATCGATCCGGTGCTCGCATCGCGCTGGATCCGATCGCAGAACGAATTGCCAGCGGAGAAGGTCGGGTTCGCAGCAGATCCGTAGCAGTCTGAAAGGATTTGATTCGGTGAAAGGCTGGCGATCGCGCCCGAAATATTGATGTTGTAATAGTCGACAGAGATGTTGAGCCCGCGCACCGGCTGCAACACCGCGCCCAACGACCATGTGTCGGCGGTTTCTGGCTGAAGCAGGCTGTTGCCCCCCGACTGGATCGGGATGGAGACCACCCCGCCATTATAGGTGTACGTCGGTGAGCCTGCGGCGCTTGCTTGCGCCGCGCACAGCGCCTGCACCTTCGCCGCGTTCGCGCCCGTCCGATAGCTGCTCTGGACGTCGCATGGATCGCTGGTGACATTCTGATTGCTCACCGACTGGCCGACATAGAGGTCGGCGAGGCTGGGTGCGCGAATGGCCACCGAGTAGCCGCCGCGGAACCGCAGGCCGCTGAACACCGTCCAGCTCCCGTCAGCCTTCCAGGTGCTTTGGCCAGAGAACGAGTTGTATTTGGAGTAGCGGTAGGCCAGGTCCAGCGAGACGTCTTTGGCGAAGGGCTGTTCGCTCAGCACCGGCGCCAGGATCTCGGCGAAGAGCTCCTTGGCGTCTTGCTCTCCATGCGAAGGGGTGTCGCTGCCATAGGCCAGCGAGTCTCCGGAAACAAACAGCGAGTCCGGCTGATAGGTGTATTGCGACTGGCGATAGTCCGCGCCCAGCGCCACCTTGACCGGGCCGGCGGGAAGGTTGAACACTGGCCCCTGGATCGAGAACTCGAAGTCCTTGGAGGTCAAGGCGTCTGTGGTGCTGTCCGTTCGCCCGGCATAGTTGAGGCAGGCGGAACTGACGGTCTGGTTGCCGAACGGGTTCCAATTGCAGCCGCTCACGCCCTCGTTGGCGAGAATGGTGTTGATCCCGGTGATGCTGATATCGTTATGAGCCTGGCCGGTATAGTCGCTACTGCCGTAGGAGCCGTAGAGGTCCCAGGTGAACTGGGTTCCGGGAATATCTCCCTTCAGGCCGGCCAACGCCTGCCAAACCGAGTAGTGGAAGTCCTGGACACGGTTACCCCAGCCATAGAGGAGCTTTGAGTAGTAGAAGGAGGACCCGGCCGGCGGCGTGCCGCCATAGGCTGAATCAAGCAGCGACATCAGCGCGGCGTTGGACTGGACGTAGGGATTGCTGACCGGAATCTTCAGCACCTGAGATGCGGCGGCGCTGGTCTTGGAGCTGCCGGGGCTGGTTTCGTCAAGCGCGGTCGAGTCCGAGAAACTGAACTGGGCGTAACCCGTGACATGGGCGTTGAATTCGTAATCCGCCTTAGCGAAGAAGTTGTACTTGGTCAGCGGCACCTGCACGGCGAAATAATTGCCAAGCACGACCCCGGCCGTCGTACAGTTCGGATTGATGATCGCGCCCAATTTGACGCCTACACCTTTGTAATTCTGGGCGCATGAACCGGGGTTGGCGCTGGTGTACAGGGACTGATCCGTATTGACGCCGATGGCCCCGTTGTAGAGGCCTGAGCCGGGTATCGGCGTCGTGCCGGAATAGCCGGCCAAGACCGAATTCACCGCCGCGATCGTCGGGGCCGTCGCGCCGGTTCCAAAGCCGCCAGCGAAAATGATCCCCTCCGGCGGACGTCCGAGGAAGCGGACCGAGGGCTGGGTAAAGAACGACCTTTGTGAGCCGGACACGGCGTCGCGGTCTGAATATTCGAAATCCAGCATGGCGTGACCCTTGCCGTCATCGAACTTGCCGCCGACCAGAGCGGAGAATTCATTGGTCGCGCCGTCACCGCGTGTCGAGGCGCCGTATTGCGCACTGAGCTGGAGCCCGGAGAAATTCTGGCGGAGCTTGAAGTTTGCTACGCCAGCGACCGCGTCTGAGCCATAGGCGGTGGACGCGCCGCCAGTGATCACCTCGACGCTGTCGATCATCGACATCGGGATCGTGTTGAGGTCGATAGAGCCGTCCGGCGTTGACGGCATGAGCCGGTGGCCATCCATCAGCACCAGCGAACGGTTGCGCCCAATGCCGCGCAGGTCGCTGTAGGACGCGCCTCCGCCGAAGCCAATACTGCCCTGCACATCGCCCACCTCGGCCGCGCCTTGCGCGGCTTCGAACTGGGGCATTTCGCCCACGACACGGTCAAGCGACGGTTGGCCGGAGGCTGCAATCGTGGCGCTGCTCAAAGTGGAAATCGGGCTGTCAGCCTTGAGGTCGGGCCGACTGATGCGCGAGCCGGTGACGACGATTTCGGCGACCGCCTGCGGCGCCGAGGCAGCGGAGCTCTCGGGCGGGACCGACTGAGCATGCGCCGTGGCGCTAGCGGCTAGAGCTAACGCAGACGCGCCGCTCAGAAGAAAGGACGATTTCATGATGCCTCCCCATTGCTTCTCACGCCTTTGAAGCGTGTAGAAATATTCATTTTAAAGTTTAAGCACCGCGCCATTTTGGCTTCAGCACTGACGCTTTACTCGCTTATGCTCAATATGATTGCGTGCATTGTCGCACTTTACCTGCACCTCTGCAAGTCGGCCGCAGCGATATTAACACTCGGTAACTCAACGACTCGCCGATCACAGCCGCGCGAACAATTGCGCACCAGGATCGCGATCGCACTCTGGGGGAGCAAGCTTTCACCAACCTGTCAGATCGAATTGGCCCAAAATCTTTCTTCTTCGCTCAGCAAGCCCAGAACTATCCGCACCAAATCCTTGCGGGACTTGGCCCGTCACCCCGACGCCGATCAACTCGCCCGTGTCCGTGGGCGCAGTCGGTCACGTTAAAACAGCAACCAGCCAATTGACTGCGCTAGCGCATCGGCGTTGGCTGGGTGCGGTCTTGCGGCGCGCCAATCGGCCACTTCGGAGTCGACCTATAAAGTGACCGCGAGCCTTTTGGGGGGCGATCGTGTCGAGGATTTTGCTTGTCGAAGACGATGCGGCCTTGTCCCGGGGGGTGGCTGCGCTCCTGAAGGCGGGAGGGCACGCGGTCGATTGCACCGGCGATGGCGAGTCCGCCCTCAACTACATCGCGGACGAGCCCTATGGCTTGATCGTGCTCGATATCGGCTTGCCCGACATTTCGGGATTCGAGGTGTTAAGGACGCTGCGCGCCCGAAGCTGCAAGATCCCCATCCTGATGTTGACGGCGCGCGATAGCGTTCTCGACAAGGTCAAGGGACTTGATCTCGGCGCCGACGATTACCTGCTCAAACCGTTTGACGCCATCGAACTTGAGGCGCGCGTAAGAGCATTATTGCGGCGAATACATGGAGATCCAACGCCGGTGCTTGTTTTCGGCAACCTGACAATCGATCGATCCAAGGCCACCGCCGCGGTCAGCGGGCGCCCTTTGGATCTGCGCCGCAAAGAGTGGGCGGTCCTCGAGGGCCTGATCGGCTGCGCGGGCGGGGTCCTGCAAAAGGAGCGGCTGTTATCGATGGTCTATGGATTCGATGGCGAGGTGGCGCCGAATGCACTGGAGGTGCACATCGCCCGCCTGCGCAAGAAGCTGGAGCCTGATGGACCGTCGATCAAAACCCTGCGCGGCCTTGGCTATATGATCGAGGCGACGTGATTTTTCGATCTTCGGTCACCAACTACCTGACATTCCTTATCGGAATTCTTCTTGCCGGCCTGTTCGTTGCCACAACCATTCTGGCGGCCCAGGCATGGAACGTGCACGCCCAAGCACTAGCCATCGCCCGCTACACCAATACCGATCGTATGCTAATCGACGCCATTGTCGCCGTTCGGCGCCAGATTCCGCAGGACACCACAGCGCTCATCACGGAAGACAATCCGCTCGCCACGATGGATCAGGCGGACACCAAAGCTTCCAGGGAAGTGGCGGAAGCGCTGGCGGCGCTGGAAAAACTGAAGCTGACCGGCGGCGCCCGGTATGCCGCGGTGATCCGGACGGCGCGCGTCAACGAATCCCGGGCGCGGTCGGCCCTTGCGCGACAGGCGGCGCGCCCACGAGCCGAACGGGACCTTTCCGCCGTCGATGGATGGCGGGCGGCTGTCCATCAATCGATCGACGCCCTCGACAACGCGTCGGTGGCCATCAACAACACTGTCCGGATCGACGACCCGAAAGTGGCCGAATTGATTCAAATTCGCCGAATTTCCTGGTCCATTCGGGACAATTACGGCTTTCAGTGTTCTGCGCTGCGCGCCAGCGTAAACAGCGGAGTACAGCCTGACGCACCATTGCGCGAAACCCTGATCGGTCATCGCGCCATCTATTCAGCCGACTGGGGCGCGCTCAATGAAATCTTCGTGCGTCCCGGACTTTCCAGTGAGCTCGGCAGAGACGTTGCTCTGGCGCGCCGCGCAACCGAACAGGCCCAAGGCAATGTCGATGCGGTCGCCGCCGGCCTGAACGGGACGAACAAGCCCGCAATCGCCGGCGGAGACTGGACGACGCTCTGCGACAGTCCCTTCAGTTCCATTCTCGCCATCGGCCAGCGAGCGCAGGCGGAAGCCTACCGATACGCCGACGATCTGCGATCCGCAGCCCTGCGAAACATGCTGTTGGCGAGCCTAGGCCTTGTGCTCGTCATCGGTTTTGGCGTCCATTCAGTTATCAATGTTCGTCGCCGACTGACTCGTCCGGTGAGGGCGCTGACCGAGACGATCGCCCGGTTGAGCCGCCGCGAACTGGACGACCCGGTCGAGGCCACAGGCAACCCCGACGAACTCGACAGCATGGCCAGCGCGCTGGAGAACTTGCGGTTGAGCGAGCGCGAGGCGCGGCGGCTGCAGCAGGCGATGAGCCATTTCACCGCCAACGCTTCGCATCAAATGCGCACGCCATTGTCGATACTGCGCGTGCACATCGCGGTTCTTTCAAAGCGCATCCCACGTGACATCGACGCCTTCGAGTCCCTGCGAGACATCGAAGACGCCGTCGAGAGACTGCAGAATTTGCTGATGCAATTGCTCGTTCTGGCGCGCGCGGATGGCGGAGAGCCGATAACAAGCGGTGGCGATATTATCGACTTGCGACAGGTGATTAAGGAAATTGTAGCTCAGCATCTACATCAAGCTGTAAAGGCCAATGTCGACATCCATTTTGAAGGCCCATCATCACCCTGTTTGGCGAAGTTGAATATGACCTTGGTAGCTGAAATTCTCAAAAACTTGATCGACAATGCTATTATATACAATAATACTGGAGGGTCAGTGATTGTTAGGTTGATCAATAAGCACAAACAAAACGTCATTGAGGTGGAAGACGACGGTCCTGGGATACCAAATTCGGAACTCAGCAATGTTTTCTTGCGGTTCTACCGACTGAAACGCGACTCGGGGCGACCGGGAAGCGGACTGGGTCTTGCGATTGTCCAGGCCGTTGCAGCGACATTAAAGGCCGAAATTCAAGCCGGCCCCGGCCAAGGCGGTCGGGGGTTATGCGTTCGCGTCGCCCTGCCGCAAGGCTCCTGAGCAGGAGGCGTGTCGCGGAGCGGGCCGCCGTCCATGCGCCAGGCGCTAAGTCATGCTCGGGTCACGGACCTTCATCCGACTTGGTCGGATCCTGATCCGTTCGCGGTGTAACGGCGATGGCGATCTTGCCCCCTACGTCCGGTCTTGGCGGCACGAAGCACCGGTGACCAACAGCCGCTGAACTGGCTGAGCGAGCGCTTCACCCTCCATGGCGTTCCAATCCCCTTCTCGACACTGGCTGATACGGTCGGGTCGATCAGCTTCGCCCTGTCGCCCATTGCGGCGCGCGTTGAAACCCAAAACCGATTGCGCCGCTGAACCCACCGTCGCCGCCCCCCTTCCCCCAGACTTCCAGATCAAAACAATCATGCACGCAGAGCGAGCTCAATCGTGGATGCGAAATTCGATCAGGTGGCTGTCAGAAATCTCGCTTAGGGTCTCGGCATGGAGCCTCCCGAGCGCTACGATTCAACGACCATCGCCCTGCACTGGGCCGTGGCTGTCCTGATTGCCTGCCAGTGGATCAGCGGCCAGACCATCGACTGGTTTGGCAAGGGAGCGCCGCGCATCGACGCTCGTTCGGTCCACTTGGTGATCGGTTCGTTGCTGATCGCGGCCATGGCGTTTCGCCTCTGGTGGCGTCTCGGTCCGGGTCGACGCCTGCCCCCGGCCAATACCGGGATATGGGACGCGATCGCGCGTGGGCTGCACGGCCTTTTGTATTTTGTGGTGGTGGCGGTGCTGGTCGGCGGGGTTACGACGGAACTCCTGCGCGGCGACAACTTCTTTGGCCTGCTGCGGTTGCCCACTCCCGGCGACTTGGCGGCGCCGGCGCGACATGCCCTGGCGGAACGGATCGGCGACCTGCATGGCCTAGGGGCCAACACGATCCTGGTCTTGGCGGGTCTGCACGCCGCCGCCGCCCTGTTTCACCACTACGCGCTCAAAGACACGGTCTTGCGGCGGATGTTAGCGCGTTGATCACTTCGGCTCCGCCGACGATCGAGCGCCTTTGTGTTGTTGTGACTGGCAAAGATCGGCGATCTCCTATGGTCAATCGCGATAACCGCCTTCCCCTTCCCGCATTGAAGAGACTGATGCCACGATCAGCGATGTCGAGGTTGATGGCGCCGATGTGCGCGTTGTCGGGGTTTGCGATTCTCGCTGCGACGCCAGGCGTCACGATCGCTCAAACGGACGAAATCCAAGTCTATAACGCCGAGATCGCGGCGCCCGGGACCTTCAACCTGACCCTGCACAGTAACTATACGCCGGACGGCCAGAAGGCGTCGTCGTTTCCGGGCGGCGTCACATCCAACGGCGCTCTGAACGGCGTGCCGGAGTGGGCCTATGGCGTCACCCCTTGGATGGAGGCGGGCCTTTATCTGCCTCTCTACAGCCTGCCGAGTAATGGCAAGTTTCAGCTCGACGGCTTCAAGCTGCGCGCGCTGTTCGTCGAACCCGACGCCGCCAAGCAAAGCTTCTTCTATGGCGTCAACTTCGAGTTCAGCTTCAATTCAAAACATTGGGACGCCAGTCCCTACACGTCGGAAATCCGACCGATCATTGGCTGGCGCTTCGGCAAGATCGATTTCATCGTCAACCCGATCCTGGACAATTCATACAAGGGCGTGTCGCGTCTCGATTTCGCGCCGGAGACACGGCTGGCCTACAATATATCGGATCTCTGGGCCATCGCCGCGGAAGAATATGATGATTTTGGACCGCTGCGCAGCTTCTACGGACCGGACCGCCAAAGCCACGAGCTTTTCGGCGTCGTCGACTTCAACGGCAGGCCTGTGAATGTGGAGTTCGGCGCGGGTTTCGGCCTCACGCCGAGCACCGATCATTTCACTTTGAAGCTGATCCTTTCCCACGACCTGTAGTAATTTTAAGTCGAAGTTGCGGGCGGTGTCGGGCTTAGCGTCATTGCGGCTGCGTGGTCGCTTGAGCTCAAACCTAAAAGGCGGCTGCCGGGGATCGCCCCAGCAGCCAAGTTAATGCCCAGAGGGGCCAACCAATGAGCAAGGTCGTTTAGCGCGATCATGCGCCGCTTGTATGACCCGATCAGAAATGTTCGCCGGATTGGGCAAGATTCTTGCGTATGTGCTGAATGAGACTTCCGCGCCAGCCATACTGTGACCGATCGCTGCGCGCCAAAAATTACCGCAGTGGCCCAGGACTCCGGCGCTCCCTATCGCCATCCGATCGGCTAACGCGATCGAAGATATCGTCAGCGCAAATTCACCGATCCGTATACGATGCAGTTTAGACTTGGCGGGAAGGCCCGCAAAAAGAAGCCCCCTAACCCATTTCGTTGGTTCGACTCCTCGCCGGATGTGATCCGGCTGGTCGTCATGATGTACGTCCGTTACCCCTGTCTCTGCGCAACGTCGAGGGCCTGCTATTCAAGCGCGGCATCGACATCTGCCATGAGACGATCAGGCTCTGGTGGAACAGGTTCGGCCCGATGTTCGCCGGCGAGATCCGCCGGAAGCTTGTTCAGAAAATGCGCCATTTCAACCACTGGTATTGGCATCTCCACGAGGCTACGTGAAGTTCAATGGCGAGATGCGCTACCTCTGGCGCGCTGTCGATCATGAGGGCGAGGTGCTGGAATCGTTTGTCACCAAGACCCGTGACAAGGCAGGGCTTCGAATCCGGGTTAACGGGCATTGGTCTGTAGGACGGCGGCGAGGTATTCAGGGTTCCAGCTGGCGATCTTGCGTCGCCGCTTGATGCTGGTGAGCTTTGGCGCTGGAGGTTTGTTGGTTTTGCGTCGCAGGC
>DASXNV010000096.1:0-13312 GCA_036494815.1 Caulobacteraceae bacterium | reverse complement strand
GGCCCTGGAGGCCATCCAGGCCCTGGGCGGCGCCGGCTACACCAAGGACTATCCGGTGGAGCGCTACCTGCGCGACGCCAAGCTCTACGATATCGGCGCCGGCACCAACGAGATCCGTCGGTTCCTCATTGGGCGCGAACTCGTCGGTGGATAGCCGCGTTCGCCAACTATCAAATCGTCACTGGGGGTAATGTGAAGACGCAACTCATATCGTCAGGCTCGTCGTTCGAGACGGTCGCCGGCTATTCCCGGGCCTTGGTGGTGGACTACGGGACCCATGCCGAAGCCTTCGTCTCAGGCTGCACCGGGTTTGACTACGCCACCATGACCATCTCTGACGACGTCCGCGACCAAGCGCGCCAGTGCTTCGTCAACATCGCCGCGGCTTTGGCCGAGGCCGGGGGCGAGCTGCGCCACATCACCCGGGTGCGCTACTATCTGGCCGACGGCGCCGACTGGGATACGGTGGCGCCGGTATTTGGCGAGTCGCTCTCGGAAATCCGGCCCGCGGCCACCGCCCTGATCTGCGGTCTTGTGGATTCGCGCATGAAGGTCGAGATCGAGGTTGATGCTCGCATCCCCCGCTAAGCTCGCATCCCCCGCTAAGCTCGCCAGCTGCCTCGCGGCTGTCGCGCTCACCCTGTCGGCCTGCGCCACGCCTCACCATGGCGCATGCGCGGGAGGCGATCGGCGACGGACGGTGGAGCTTATTTTCGGGCGTTCCGTAAAAGGCGCCGCCGATGTCAGCGAAACGGACTTCGCCGATTTTCTCGACAAGGACGTCAGCTCGCGTTTTCCGCTTGGCCTGACTGTGACCGATGCGCAAGGGCGCTGGCGTTCGGCCGACGGCCAATTTGTGCGCGAGCCATCCAAAATCGTGCTGATCGTCCTGCCGGGAAGCCCCGACGACCGCGCCAAGCTGGAGGCGGTGCGCCAGGCCTATAAGCAGCGGTTCCACCAGGAAGCGGTGCTGCAGGTCCTGAGCCACGCCTGCGTATCGTTCTAACGCCTAACCCAGGCGCCGAGCCCCCTCGGCCACCGTCACCACGTCAAAGCCGGCGTCAACGGCGAGACTGACAAGGGCCGCAAGGGCCGCCGGCGTGCAGCCCCATTGGGACGGTTGGTCGATCACATCGTGGCTGTAGAGAATGAGCCATGCCGTTCGCTTGGCGGCCCGGCGCAGCCAGCGTGCGGCGAGGGCTGGGCCGTCCGGACCTTCGATTCCCACTGACGGCGCCTGGTTGAGGTCGGTTCCGGTTTCGATCAGACCGGGATGCAGCGCGCGCAGGACTTGGTATTGGCCGCCCAACACTCTCTTGGCGTCCAGTGAGACGTCGCCATAGGGATAGGCGAAAGTCATCGTCGGCGCCGCGCCCCAGGCGCTCAGGACGGCCCGATTGCGCTTTGCATCCGCGTCGATCTCGGCGGCTCGGGCTTGGCCGCAGTCCAGGTGAGAGAAGGTATGGCAGCCCAATTCGTGGCCCGCGGCGGCCAGGGCCATCAGTTCTGGCCGGCTGGCGTAGCGCCCCATCGGACCCTGCTCGCCGGTCAGGCCGGCTGAGACGAAATAGGTTCCGCGCACACCGTGCGCTTCCAGGATCTTCACCCCAGCTTCCGCCGCCGAGGCTGGCGGATCATCGAAGGTGAAAGAGACCATGGGGCGTTGCAGCGTCAGCCTGGCGGGGCGGCGGTCCATGAGGCGTACGGAGCGCCGGCGCAGCTTGCCCTTGAGTGAACTGTCGGCGGCGTAGGCCGGCGTGTGGTCCATCAGACCGCCTCGGCGTAGAGCGCGGCGCGATAGAGGCGCATGGCCAGGGCGCGAGCGGCCAGCGGCGCGGCGTCGGCCAGGGCGACGGCTTTGAGCAGCGGACGCCAGGCCCTGCGTAGCGGCAGGCGCTTGAGGGCGCAGGCCACGCGATAACTGGGATAGCGCTGGACGATCTCGCGGTGTGCGGACACCACGCGGGCGAAATTGGCGGCGGACTGTTCGTATTTGCGCGCCATGGCCGGGGCGGCGTCGAGACCCAGATGGGTGGCGGTATTGGCGAAGTGCAGAATCTGATAGTGGCGAGCGACCCGCATAGCCCACTCCACATCTTCCCAACCCCAGCCGGCGAAGCTTTCGTCGAACACCTCGCCGGCGAATACGTCGCGGCGGACCAGGAGATTGGAGGTGAAGACGTGTTTCTCCGGCGCTCTTTTCCGCTCCGCGACCGGCGCGCAGTCGGTGGCCAGAGCCATGCGGCGGTGCAGGGCGTGCTCGCGCCGCCGCGGCGCCTGATCCAGGGAAAAGCCGCCAAACGCCACGGCGGGCTCCAGTTGGTGGATCAGATCGAGATAGGTCTGCAGGAAGAGATGTGAGTCGGGCAGCATGTCGCTGTCCAGAAACAGCAGCCAGCCGCCTCGGGCGGCCTGGGCCAGGCGATTGCGGCCTCGGGCGCGACCGAGGTTGTCCGCCGACCGGACGAAGCGGGCGGGCAGGGGCGATTGTTTGACGGCGGCCTCGACCTGGTGGGCCAGGACCACGTCGCAGGACCCGTCGTCGAACAGCACCAGCTCGATGGCGTTGCGGTGGGCGCGCACCTGCCGGCCCAGAGCCGCGATCAGGCCGCCGGGGTCGTCATGCAGAAACGGAATCAGCACCGACAGGGTCGGGGCGGCGCCGAGCCAATGCAGGTTGTCGGTGACGACTTCATCGACTGCCGTCATGCCAGTTTCGCCTGCACGGTTCGGGCCAGTTTCAGCGACCAGCGGCGCACATCCGCCACGTTGAGGGCCACGGCCAGCAGGCCATAGGCCAGGCCGCCAATACCGGCCTTGGCGGCCAGTTCAGCGACGCCGCCACTGGCCGGAACCAGACGGACGGCCACCGCCATCCCCCCCGCAGCGAGGGTTGATTTGACCAGGGTCTGCCAGGGTAATGGCAAGGACAGGACCCTGCGTCCCAGCCCGTAGGACGCCAAGGCGCCCAGCCCATAGCTGGCCAGGGTCGCCCATAGCGCGCCTTGCAGGCCAAAACGCGGAACCAGGGCAAGGTTCAGGGCCAGATTGACCACGGCCGGCAGGCCCATGGCGGCCATAAGCAACTTGGTGCGCCGGGCCAGGGTGAAGGCGGTGTGGAAATAATAGACCGTCATCCCGGACAGGAAGGCGCTGGCGGCGATCCAGGGCGTCACCTGCGCCGCGCCCTCGCGCAGGCCTGGACCAACCATCACCTCGGCCAAGGGATGGGCGACCAGGGCCAGGCCCACCGCGGCCGGCAGGGTCAGGGCGATCATCAGGGAGGCCTGGTCGTGGGCGGTGGCGTGCAGGGCTGGACGGCCGCCGCGCTCCAGGGCCGCCACGGACGCCGGTCCGCCAGCCATGCCCAGCCAGATGAACATCACGTCCAAGGTGCGGTTCGCCAGGCTATAGCCCGCGTGATAGACGCCCACGCTTTGCTCGCCCAGATAGCCGGCCAGCACGAAGCGGTCGGTGGTGGCCAGCACCAGGGACAGGATCAGGGACAGGGACACCGGTACGCCATAGACCGCGTAGAGCCGGGCTCGGTCGGCGTCGAACCGCCCATCCTGGCCTCGGGACAACTCGGCGGGCAAGGCCCAGACCAGGCACACCGCCGCGGCGGCGCCCATGCCGATGAGTGGCGCCGATCCTCCCCAGCCCAGCGCGGCCAGGCTGGCGCCTAAGGCAAAGCCGCCGGCGGTCTGGACGATATCGATCAAGGCCGCGCCGGCCACGTCGCCCGAGGCGCGCCGACGTTCTTGCGCCAGTTTGAGCAGGCTACGGACCAGGATGCTGGCGAGGCCGGCGCCGACGGCGATTTTCAGGACCGCCGCCATCGGCCAGAACCAGAGGATTGGTCCCGCCACCATGGGAAAGGCCAGGGCCAGCAGGCCAAAGACTCCATAGATCGTGGCGAAATGGCCGGGCAGGCGTTGGCCTTGCGCCTCGGCGGCGTAGAAGCGGGCCATGGCCGCCTCGAGCCAGGTGAACACCAGCGTGTGGGCCAGGCTCATCACGGAGAAGGCGAGAGCGTAGGCGCCGTAGTCGGCGGGGGACAGGACCCGCGTAAAGACGACGATGGTCAACAGGCCGACCACGCCCTGGATGATATTGACAGGCAGGTAGCCAATGACGCCACGCCAGAACATGGGTGGTTTCCGGCGCCTAACGGGCGATCTGGCCGTCGCCCAACAGGCACGGCAGGGTCATGACCATGATATAGAGGTCGAACAGGAAGGACTGGCGCTCGATATAGACGACGTCGAGCTCGACCCTTCGGCGCACCAGTTCGGGTGTGTCGACCGGCCCACGCGAGCCGTTCACCGCCGCCCAGCCGGTCATGCCTGGCTTGATCCGGTGGCGGTGGGCGTAGTGAGAGACCAATAGGGCCGATTGCACGTCACCGGTCTTCATCGCCGGGGAATGGGGCCGCGGCCCCACCAGGGACATCTCACCCGCCAGGACATTGAACAATTGCGGTAGCTCGTCGAGACTGGTGCGTCGGATCATGCGACCGATCCGAGTGATGCGCGGATCGTCGGAGCGCACCTGCTTTATGGCCCGCGTATCCTGCTGCTCGTGGCGCATGGAGCGGAATTTCCAGACCACGATCTCTTCGTTGTTGAAGCCTTGCCGACGTTGGCGGAAGAAAACCGGACCTGGACTGTCGAGCTTCACCAACAGGGCGATCAGGACCATCATCGGCGTGGCCAGGATCAGGGCGAGGGCGCCGAACAACAGATCCTGAAGGCGTTTGGCGATGACGCGCCGATACCCAGGTCGCTGGCCCGACAGGCGCGCCAAGGGCATGTCGGCCAAACGGCTCATGGTGTCAGCGGTGGCTTGCGGCGACCCCAGATCCAAAAGCAGCGTAATATCGTTGGGCAGGACCCCAAGGCGATCGACCAGACTGCGCACCCGCGTCCTGGCCGAGGCCGTGACGGTGATCACCACCCGATCCACATAGGGCATGATCCTGTGCCCCAACAGGGCGCGCGTGTCGCCCAACACAGGTACGCCCTCGATGGCGCCGGGCGCGCGCTCGTGCCGGTCGTCGAAAATACCGAGCACGGCGATTTCGCCGGTCTTGACGGCCTGTTGGATGAGCAGGCGGGCGTTCTCGTTGGCGCCGACCAGCACCACATTGGGGGTCAGATAGCCGAGCCGCCGCCAGCGGCTCACCAGCCCCAGCCAAACTCCATGGGAGATCAACAGGAGGGCCAGGGACAGGACCGACTCCATCTGCAAGGTCCGGATCATCGATGCCGGCGCGCCGGCGGCCCGCAGGCAGACGAACACTGAAAGGCCGGCGATCACCACGGCGGCCGTGACCCTGGCCAGGTGCCGCAGAAGCGACTCGCGGCGGCGAAAGCCATAGGCGCCCAGGGACGCAAGGCAGATGACCGAAATCAGCGCGGCGCCTATGTGAGGCGCCAAGGCGGCGAGGGGCGCCGACCAGATCTGGCCCGTGACCGATCCGCCAAACGCCGCCAAGGCCAGGCAGGCCAGAAGAAGCGTGTCCAGGCTGCGAAAGGCGAGGGACACGACGTCGCCGCGCATTCGCTGGCGCGTGGGAACCAGCCGGACCGGGCGCATGGGACCGCGTCGGTCGACAGGCCGGCTTCCGCCAGCCGACCGCTCAGCTTCGCGTTCGATGTGAGAGCGTTCGTGAAGGGCGGTGACGATCATGCGAACTCAAGCGATACGTTTCCTGCGTTGCAAAGTGTCAGGTCTGGGTGAGCTCCCGGTTAACGTGCAGCGCGTTTTGGCCTCGCAGAGTTCGATTTGA
Source organism: Caulobacteraceae bacterium (assembly GCA_036494815.1). Taxonomy (GTDB): domain Bacteria; phylum Pseudomonadota; class Alphaproteobacteria; order Caulobacterales; family Caulobacteraceae; genus Poindextera. The sequence goes on along the minus strand of DASXNV010000096.1, from coordinate 7,521 downwards.
CGATACCCAGAACAGCTTTTGGGGCGCAGGTTTCGCGAATGGTGAAGGCGTGCGTTGCCCCGGCCCAAGGGTTCGGCTATTCAATGCCGACCTGCTGAACTGATTTGCGGCCAACCCCAGTGGCGTCGCAGGATGCGCAGCGGCGGTCGGGAGAAAACCCGAACAAAAACATGCTGGTGACGTGGCCGAGTGGCTGAAGGCGGCGGTTTGCTAAACCGTTGTACGGTATAAAGCCGTACCCAGGGTTCGAATCCCTGCGTCACCGCCATCCTTCTTTGCGCAGGGCGCATCGCAGGATTTTCCCAACAGGGCGTGACGAAGCGTCTCGATCGCGGACCCCAGGCCCGCTTGCCATTTCAGCCGAGTTTGAGCACACTGCATCCAAAGTTATCATTGATCAGTCACGACGAAGCCGTCGGCGAGAGATCGAAAGCGGTTCTGGGGAAGGGTCATCTGGATGGAGCATTTCGACGTGCTGGTCGTCGGCGCCGGGATTTCGGGCGTGGGCGCGGGCTATCATTTGCAGACCCACAGCCCAGGCCGGACCTATGCGATCTTCGAGGGCCGCGAAGCCATGGGCGGCACCTGGGATTTGTTCCGCTATCCCGGCGTCCGTTCGGACTCCGACATGTACACCCTGGGCTTCTCGTTCCGTCCCTGGAAGGAGGCCAAGGCCATCGCCGACGGGCCGTCGATCCTGAAATACCTCAAAGACACGGCCAAGGCCTTCGGCATCGATCGTCACATCCGCTACAGCCACAAGGTCAAGCGGGCCTCGTGGAACTCAGCCGAAGCGAACTGGACGGTGGAGTATGAGCGCGGACCGGACGCCGAGCTGGCCCAGGTCACCTGCAATTTCCTCTTCATGTGCGCGGGCTACTACAACTACGCCCACGGCTATCGCCCCGAATTTCCGGGCGAGGCCGCGTTCCAGGGCCGGATCGTGCATCCGCAGCAGTGGCCGGCCGACCTCGACTATGCCGGCAAGCGGGTGGTGGTGATCGGCTCGGGCGCCACCGCAGTGACCCTGGTGCCGGAAATGGCCAAGACCGCCGCCCACGTGACCATGCTGCAGCGCTCGCCCACCTATGTGGTCTCGCGCCCTGCCGAGGACGCCTTCGCCAACAAGCTGCGAAAATGGCTGCCGGCCAAGCTCGCCTACGACATCGTCCGGTGGCGCAACGTGTTGTTCCAGATGTATTTCTTCAACGCCACGCGCAAGCATCCGGCCGCCGCCAAAGAGCGGATCATCGCCATGGTGCGCGAGCAGTTGGGGGCGGACTACGATATCGCGACCCACTTCACGCCCAGATACAATCCCTGGGATCAGCGGCTTTGCCTGGTGCCCGATGCGGACCTGTTCGAGGCGCTGAAGGGCGGCTCCGCCTCGGTGGCCACCGATCACATAGACAGCTTCACCTCGGACGGCATTCGCCTGAAGTCCGGTGAAGAGTTGAAAGCCGACGTGATCATCACCGCCACCGGGCTCGACATGCAGCTGATGAGCGGCTTGGAGGTTCAGGTTGACGGCGCGCCGATCGATCTGACCGACACCTTCAGCTACAAGGGCATGATGTATAGCGAAGTGCCCAATCTCGCTTCGACCTTTGGCTATACCAACGCCTCCTGGACCCTGAAGGCCGACCTGACATCGGAATATGTCTGCCGCCTTCTCAATCACATGGATCGCCATGGCTTGAGCCAGTGCCGGCCGGTGAACGATGATCCGGCGCTGCAGGCCGCGCCCTGGCTGGATTTCAGCTCCGGGTATGTGGCCCGGGGCATGAAGCGGTTTCCCAAACAAGGGGTCACGGCGCCCTGGCGAGTCTATCAGAACTATGCGCTCGACCTGATGGCCTTCCGCTATGGCAAGGTGGACGACGGGGTGATGCGGTTCTCAGGCCCCGCCAAGCCTGCGGCGGCCACTCAGCCAAAGCTGGCGCGCGCGGCCGAGCCGGTGGGCGCATAGGCGACTCATCGACGCTTCACGTTACGGATTGCTTGTATCGGTCGCGGGACGGCGCCAAACCCTGGCGAAATTATCGCGCGAGCTTGCACCCATGATCGGCAAACTGAACCACGTCGGCGTCGCCACCTCCTCGATCGAGGAGTCGGTGAAACTCTATCGCGACATCCTCGGCGCCACCTCGATCACCGAAAAGTTCGCCTTGCCGGAGCAGGGGGTGTGGGTGTGTTTCGTCAACCTGCCCAACGCCCAGATCGAACTGATTGAGCCCTATGGCGAAGCCTCGCCGATCCACGGGTTCCTGGCCAAGAACCCCAAGGGCGGTCAGCACCATGTCTGTTTCGAAGTGGCCGACATCTACGCCGCCCGCGATGACATGCGGGCCAAGGGCGCGACGGTGCTAGGGACGGGCGAGCCGCGCATAGGCGCCCATGGGGTGCCGGTGATTTTTGTGCACCCGAAGGATATGGGTGGGGTGCTGGTCGAACTGATGGCTACGCCTAAGGAGGCGCACTGATGGGAATCTCCCTGGCGATCGCGATCTACCTGACTGTCTGGTGGGTGGTGTTTCTCAGCATTCTGCCATTGGGGGTGACCAGCTACGCCGAAGCGGGGATCAAACCTGTAGCCGGTGGTGATCCCGCGGCCCCCGTGGATCCCAAGATCAAGCGCAAGGTCATCACCACCACCTGGGTCTCGGCGATCGTGTTCGCGGTCATCTGGCTGGTGCTCTATTTTCACCTGATCCCGCTGCCAAATCTGCAAGGCGGTTAATCCGCGCATTTTTTAAGCGTCGATCTGATGGGGTCAGGGCAAGATCGCCTGCCGATTGAGCGAAGTCGCGAAAAAATGCTGTGTGATGCCAGTTGGACGTGGCCGGGATAATCCGAACGGGCGTTTGGTTTGGCCATGACGCCGCGAGGCGTTGGTTGCTCCTAGCTTTCTTCCCCATGACCCTTGGGCCGCTCGTTCGTTCGGGCGGCCTATTTTTCGTCTGTGCGCGCGCGTTGCCAAGCCAGGGCGGCGAAGGCTAAGTGGGGCGCCATAGAGCAGGGTCGTTCTTGGACCGAACGGCCCGACCCGCGATCCTGCTTCAAATCAAACCGGTAGAGCCGGATCGCCGCTTCCGAGTGAAGTCGCCCGGCCCCAGGTCAAGGACCAGTCACGCATGCGCCTGTCGCGCTATTTCCTGCCCGTGCTCAAGGAAACCCCCTCCGAGGCCCAGATCGTCTCGCACCGGCTGATGCTGCGCGCCGGCATGCTGCGCCAGGAGGCCGCCGGCATCTATGCCTGGCTGCCCCTAGGCCTGCGGGTGCTGCGCAAGATCGAGCAGATCGTGCGTGAGGAGATGGACCGCGCCGGCGCCGTCGAGCTGTTGATGCCGACCCTGCAACTGGCCGACCTGTGGCGCGAGAGCGGCCGCTATGACGACTATGGGGCCGAGATGCTGCGCATCAAGGACCGCCATGAACGCGAGCTGCTCTATGGCCCCACCAACGAGGAGATGATCACCGAGATCTTCCGCGCCTCGGTCAAGAGCTACAAGGATCTGCCCAAGAACCTCTATCACATCCAATGGAAATTCCGGGACGAGCAGCGGCCCCGGTTCGGGGTGATGCGCGGGCGCGAATTCCTGATGAAGGACGCCTATTCCTTCGACATCGACGAAGAGGCTGGTCGGCGCTCCTACAACCAGATGTTCGCCGCCTATCTGCGCATCTTTTCCCGCATGGGCCTGAAGGCCATTCCCATGCGGGCCGAGACCGGCCCCATCGGCGGAGACCTGTCGCACGAATTCATCATCCTGGCCGAGACCGGCGAATCCGCAGTCTATTGCGACCGGCGTGTGCTGGATCTGCCGATCCCGGGCGATGACGTGGACTACGACGCCGATATGAGCGGCGTGGTGCGCGAATGGACCAGCCTTTATGCCGCCACCGAGGATGTGCACGATCCGGCTCGCTACGAAAGCGAGACCGCCGAGGCCGACCGGCTGGAGGCGCGCGGCATCGAGGTCGGTCAGGTGTTCTTCTTTGGCGACAAATATTCCAAGCCGATGAAGGCCGTGGTCACCGGCCCCGACGGCGTCGACCGGCCGGCTCAGATGGGCTCCTACGGCGTCGGCGTCTCGCGGCTGCTGGGCGCGATCATCGAGGCCAGCCACGACGACAACGGCATCATCTGGCCTGACAACGTAGCCCCCTTCGGCGCGGCGATCGTCAACTTGCGCCCCGGTGACGCGGCGGTGGATGAAGCCTGTAACAAGGCCTATGCCGCCCTGACCGCCGCGGGCAAGGAGCCGCTGCTGGACGACACCGACGGGCGGGTCGGGGCCAAATTCGCCGCCATGGACCTGATCGGACTGCCCTGGCAGCTGATCATCGGGCCCAAGGGCCTGGCCGATGGGGTGGTGGAGCTGAAGCGCCGCGCCACGGGCGAGCGGCAGACCCTTAGCCTGGACGACGCCTTGAAAGCGGTCGGCGCATGACGGCTGACGTGCGGCCCGCCGCGCCGTTCAGCCAGTGGGAGCGGTCGATCGCCGTCCGCTATTTGCGCGCCAAGCGCAAGAACGGCGGCGTGGCCCTGATCTCGACCATCTCCTTCATCGGCATCGCCCTGGCGGTGGCGGTGCTGATCATCGTCATGTCAGTGATGAACGGCTTTCGCGCCGAATTGATGAGCCGCATCCTCGGCTTCAACGGCCACCTGTTCGTGACCGGAACCGTGCTGAACGAACCTCAGCGTGATGTGGTCGTGCGCCGCCTGCACGCCATCCCTGGCGTCGTCCAGGCCGCTCCCTTGATCGAGGCGCAGGCCCTGGTTCAGGGGCATGGTCAGACCTCGGGCGCCGTTGTGCGCGGCATGAGCGCCGCCGACGTCCGAGCGACACCGATCATCGCCGGCAATATCAAGCGCGGCTCGATGGATGGCTTCGGCAAGGGCGAGTACGGGGGCGACATCATCCTTGTGGGTGAGCGGCTGGCGGCGTCCATGGGGGTTGAGCCCGGGGACACCTTGACCCTGACTTCGCCGTCGTCATCGGCCACCGCCTTCGGCTCGGCCCCGATCAGCAAGGCCTATACGGTGGGCGGCGTGTTCAGCGTCGGCATGAGTGAATACGACCAGAGCTTTATCTATATGCCGCTGGAACAGGCCCAGCTGTTCTTCGGTCGCGAAGGTTCCGTGGACAAGATCGAGATCAAGCTGGATGATCCGGACAAGACGCCGCTGGTCCGGCCCTTGGTTCTGGCGGCGGCGGGCGGCGACGGGATCGTCACCGACTGGCGGGACAACAACCAGTCCTTCTTCAACGCCCTGGAGGTCGAGCGCAACGTCATGCGCCTGATCCTGATGCTGATCGTGGCCATTGCGGCCATGAACATCATTTCCGGCCTGGTCATGCTGGTGAAGAACAAAGGCCGCGACATCGCTATTCTGCGCACCATGGGAGCGGGGCGGGGGGCGATCATGCGTATCTTCTTCCTGTCCGGCGCCTCGATCGGCGTCCTGGGCGCCCTGGCGGGCTTTGCGCTCGGGGTTCTGTTCTGCACCTACATCCAGCAGATCCAGGCCTTTGTGCAGTGGGTGACCGGCGCGGATGTGTTCAACGCCGACGTCTATTTCCTGTCGCACATCCCAGCCAAGCTGGATTGGAACGAGGTGATCGGGGTGCTGTTCTGGGCCCTGCTTGCGTCGTTCCTGGCCACCTTGCCGCCGGCCTTCCAGGCGGCGCGGATCGATCCGGTTGAGGCGCTGCGATATGAGTAGCGCCATTCTGTCCCTGCGCGGCGTCGGCCGCACCTATCGCACCGGCGAAGGCACGCTCGAGGTTCTGCGCGGCGTCGATCTGGATCTGTTCGCCGGCGAGGTGGTCGGACTGATCGGCCCTTCGGGCTCTGGCAAGTCCAGCCTGTTGCACGCCGCAGGCCTGCTGGAGCGGCCGACCACCGGCCAGATCATCATCGAGGGCCAGGACTGCTCCAAGCTGTCGGACAAGGCCCGCACCCGCCTGCGCCTGGGGCTGATCGGCTTTGTCTATCAGTTCCACCATCTGCTGGCCGAGTTCAGCGCGGTCGATAACGTGGCGCTGCCGCAGATGATCGCCGGCGTCTCACGGCCGACGGCGCGGGGCCGAGCCGAGGCCTTGCTGGCCCAACTGGGACTGGGCGAGCGCTTGCAGCACCAGCCAGGCCAGTTGTCCGGCGGCGAGCAACAGCGGGTGGCCATAGCCCGCGCCCTGGCCAATCAGCCGCGCATGGTGCTGGCTGATGAGCCCACCGGCAATCTCGACCCCCACACCTCGGGCGCGGTGTTCCAGGCCCTGTTCGACCTGGCCCGCGCCTCGGGCGTGGCCCTGCTGATCGCCACCCACAATATGGAGCTGGCGCGATACATGGACCGGGTGTTCGCCCTGGAAGACGGGCATCTGAGCGAGCGCAAGGGACGGTTCTAACCGCGCCATGCCCATCACCACGGTCGTGTTCGATGTCGGCGAGACCCTGGTGGACGAAACCCGCCACTGGGGCGAGTGGGCCGACTGGATGGGCGTGCCGCGCCTGACCTTCTTCGCGGTTCTGGGCGCGGTGATCTCGCGGGGCGAGCATCATCGCTGGGTGTTCGAGATCTTGAGGCCCGGATTCGACGTGGCGGCGGCGGAAGCCCAGCGTCGCGAGGCTGGATGGCGCTACGCGTTCCGTTCGGGCGACTTCTATCCCGACGCCCTGACATGCCTCGCCCAGTTGCGTGCGCGGGGCTATCGCGTGGGCCTCGTGGGCAATCAACCGGAGGCGGCCGAGGCCGCATTGGCCGAGGCCGGGGTTGTGGCGGACTTCATCGCTTCATCGGCGCGCTGGGGCGTGGAAAAGCCGTCGCCGGCTTTCTTCGAGCGGGTGGTGGAAACCGCCGGCTGTCCGGCCAGCCAGATCGCCTATGTGGGCGACCGTCTCGACAATGACGTCCTGCCGGCCCGAGCGGCCGGGATGACCGCGGTGTTTCTGCGGCGCGGGCCCTGGGGCGTGCTCCAAGCCGGCTGGCCGGAGGTTGATCAGGCGCATATCTCCATCGAGCGCCTCGATCAGGTGATCGAGGTGCTCAAGGAGTTGGATTAGACGCCCAGTAGGTGGCGCAGGATGAAATAGATCCCGCCGGCCAGGGCGATGGCGGCCGGCAGGGTCAGCACCCAGGCCATGGCGATGGAGCGCACCGTGCTCCACTGCAGGCCCGACCCGTTGGCGGCCATGGTCCCCGCCACTCCGCTGGAGAGGATGTGAGTGGTGGACACAGGCAGGCCATAGAGCTCGGCGGCGGTGATGGTCAGGGCGGCGACGATCTCGGCCGAAGCGCCCTGGGCATAGGTCAGATGGGTCTTGCCGATCCGCTCGCCCACGGTGACCACGATCCGTTTCCAGCCGACCATGGTGCCCAGGCCCAGCGCCACGGCCACGGCGACCTTGACCCAGGTAGGGATGAAGCGGGTGCCGTTTTCCAGAGCGCCCTTATAGCTTTTGATCGCCGGGGCCTCGGCGGCGGTGAAGGGTGACTTGTCCTTGGTCAAC
>DASXNV010000095.1:0-4302 GCA_036494815.1 Caulobacteraceae bacterium | reverse complement strand
CCGATGGAGCCGATCACGATCGCGCCCAGGGGACGGGTGGCGAAACCCGCCCCGAAGGTGGCCAGGGAGGCCATCAGGCCCACCAGCGGATCGTGAGACGGAAAGAAGGCGCGGCCGATCTGGGCCGCGAAAAAGCCGTAGGTGGTGAAGTCGTAGAATTCCAGGGCGTTGCCGACCACAGCGGCGGTCACATGCAGTTTGGAAATCCCGGAATGCGGAGCCGATGGCCCTCCGTTCGCGGGCGAAACCTTCGCCGTTCCTGCCACGCCTAACTCCAGCCCACTTGAGATCCCCGGTTGAAAGTGGGGTCGTTCGAACATCGGGTCAACGGGGGCTTAGATTTTCTAACGCCGGGGTTTGACCCGGGCCCTGGGTCGCCCCATGTGCGATAAATGGCGCCGATGCTCGGCGGCCTTCCGAGAACGGACCAAAAATGAGTGTCGCCTTCACCCGGGAAGAGGACAGCGAAGCTGCCGCCGCCAATCTTCCCGACCGGCCGATTTCCCCCCATCCGAATCTGGTGACCGCCAAAGGGTTGGCCGAACTGGAAGCCGCCCTGGTCCTGGCCCGCGCCGCCTATGCTGCGGCCCAGGCCGGCGGCGAGGTCAATGCCGACCGCACCGCCATGGCTCGCGCCACCCGTGACCTGCGTTATTTCGGGGCGCGACGGGCGTCGGCGCAGCTGACCGAGGCCGATGGACCTGCTGATCGGGTGTTGTTCGGCCGTGTGGTCAGTGTCGATCGCGACGACGGCCGCCGCCAGGTGTTCCGCATCGTCGGCGAAGACGAGGCCGATCCCGCCCAGGGCGCCATTTCCTATATCTCGCCCCTGGCCTGTGCGGTGCTCGGCAAGTCGGTGGGCGATACGGTCATGGTCGGCGGGGCCGAGGTGGAGATTGTCGCCGTCGATCCCAGCTAGGAGTGCGCTGTGAACGAGCAACCCAAGCCGCTCTGCACCGTCGGCTATGAGCGCGAAACCCTGGACGGTCTGATCGGCCGTCTGCGCGCCGCTGGCGTGGCGGTGGTGATCGACGTGCGGGCCGTCGCCGCTTCGCGCCGTCCAGGGTTCTCCAAGACCATGCTTGGAAACGGCCTGCGCGCCGAGGGCATCGACTATGTGCATCTGCGGCCCCTGGGTACGCCCAAGGCCGGGCGGGAGGCCGCCCGCGCCGGCCGCATCGAGGAAATGCGCGAGATCTTCCACGCCCATCTGGTCGAGCCGGCCGCGGTCACAGCGCTGGAGGAGGCCGCCCAGATCGCCAGGGACCGTCCCGCCGCCCTGCTTTGCTATGAGGCTGAGGCCCGGTGTTGCCACCGCGCCATCGTCGCTGAAGAAATCCGCCAAAGGCTGCATTGCGAGGTGTTGGACCTCTGAAACGGGGGCGGCGGCTGTTGCCTGCGACGTCAAAACACCGCCTAGTTGACGTTAGGGGAGCCAATCGAACATGCACTACGATATCGTCATCGTCGGTGGTGGCGCGGGCGGTCTTGAGCTTGCCGCGCAACTGGGTCGCAAGCTCGGCCGAAAAAAAGGCCGCGAGCGGGTCCTTCTGATCGATCGGGCCGTGTTCCATATCTGGAAGCCGACCTTGCACGAAGTGGCGGCAGGCACCTTGGACACCCACCAGGAGGGCCTCTCCTACGCCATCCTGGCCCGCAGCAACCATTTCAGCTACGCCCTGGGCGAGTTGTCGGCCCTGGATCCGATGGGCAAGCGGCTGACCCTGAAAGAGATCGATGACGAAGACGGCCGCATGGTGGTGCCCGAGCGCGCCATCAGCTTCACCTGGGCCGTGCTGGCCATCGGCAGCGGTTCGAATTTTTTCGGAACTCCCGGTGCGGCCGAGCACGCGTTCGTCCTCGAGCAGACCGAGGACGCCGAGCGCTTCCATACCCGCCTTCTGACCGCCTTCACCCGTGCCTCATTCACCGAGGCAGGCTCGCTCAATATCGCTATTGTCGGCGGCGGCGCCACGGGGGTGGAGCTATCGGCGGAACTGCTCGAGGCCCACGGTGAGTTGCTGCAGAGCCTGGGGCCGTCCCAAAGGTTCCGACTGGGCCTGACCCTGGTGGAGGCGGCCGATCGCATTCTCGGCGGCTTGCCCGAAAAGATCTCGGAGCAGGCGACTCTCACCCTGGAGCGGCGCGGCGTGCGCGTCCTCACCGACGCCAGGGTCAAGGCCGTAGCCGCCGATCGGCTGAAGACCAGCGCTGGCGACATTCCCGCCGACCTGATCGTCTGGGCGGCTGGGGTCAAGGCGGCCGATTCCAACGCGTCCCTGGGACTGAAGGTCACCCGATCCAACCAGTTCGAGGTCGACGATCATCTGGCCACTTCGGCCCCGGACATCTTCGCCCTGGGCGACTGCGCCGCCTGTCCCTGGCGTGATGGCAAACTGGTGCCGGCCCGAGCCCAGGCGGCTCACCAGCAGGCCAGCTATCTGCGCCGGGTGCTGCTGGCCAGGCTGCGCGAGGGCAGGGTGGTTGAACCCTACGCCTATCGCGACTTCGGCTCGCTGGTGTCGTTGGGCGAGAACCGTGGCGTGGGCTCGCTGATGGGCAATCTCGGCGGCCGTAATTTCTTCGTCGAGGGCATGATCGCCAAGTGGATGTACATCTCCCTGCACCTGGCCCACCACCGCGCCATCCTCGGCTTCAGCCGCACGGCGGTGCTGGCGGTGGCGCGGCTGCTGCAAGAGCGGGTGTCTGGGCGGCTGAAGCTGCACTAGCTCCAGTCTAGGCGCGCTCCCGGCCCCGGCCGTGTCTCCACATCCCGCGCGGTGACCGGCTCGGCGCAGGCCGAGCAGACCAGCACCGGGTCGAAGTCGCAGCCGCATCTTTTGTGCCGGTGCAGCAGCGGGCGGCCGTCCTCGCCGGCCATGTGCATATCGCCCCAATGGACCAGGCCCATGATCACCGGATGCAGGTCGCGGCCCTTCTGGGTCAGGCGGTATTCGAAGCGGGGCGGATGCTCCAGATAAGGTGAGCGCGCCAGAACCCCGTGCTCAACCAGTTTTGTCAGCCGGTCGGCTAGAACGTGGCGGGTGACGCCCAATCGGCCCTGGAAATCATCGAACCGCCTCACCCCCAAAAAGCAATCGCGCAGGATCAGCAGGGTCCAGCGGTCGCCAATCACCGAGACAGTGCGGGCCAAAGAGCAGGGCTCTTCCTTGATCTCGCTCCAGCGCAATTCATCCTCCGACGGCTTCAGTCCCGCTTGCAAATCGACTGTAGCTCTGTAAGTTCTATTTTGGAACTTAAAACAACAGCAGAGCCTTAAGGCGGGAGGCATCGCGATGCAGGCCAGGAACGCATCCGTCGCCGTGATCGGCGCCGGCGACTTCATCGGCTCGGCGATCGCCAAGCGTTTCGCCGCCGAGGGTTATCTGGTGTTCGCTGGGCGGCGCACTAGCGACAAGCTGGCCGAGCTCAAGGCCGATATCGAAGCCGGCGGTGGCCGCTGCGAGACCCGCGGCTTGGACGCGCGCAAGGAAGACGAGATCACCGCCTTCCTCGCCGAGGCCGATGCGGCCGCGCCGCTGGAGGTTTGCATCTTCAACGTCGGCGCCAACGTCAATTTTCCCATCCTGGAGACCACCGAACGAGTGTTCCGCAAGGTCTGGGAAATGGCCTGCTATTCCGGCTTCCTGGCGGGCCGTGAAGCGGCGCGGCTGATGCTGCCGCGAGGCTCAGGTTCGATCTTCTTCACCGGCGCCACGGCCTCCGTGCGTGGCGGCAAGGGTTACGCCGCCTTCGCCAGCGCCAAGTTCGGCCTGCGCGCCGTGGCCCAGGCCATGGCCCGCGAACTGGGCCCTCAGAATATCCATGTGGCCCACCTGATCATCGACGCGGGCGTGGATACGGCTTTCGTGCGTGAGCGCATCCGAGCCGCGCAGGGCGATGCGGCCCTGGAAAACCTGCCCCCCGATCGCCTGATGGAGCCCGTGTCCATCGCCAACGCCTATTGGGCCCTGCACCAGCAGACCCGCGACGGCTGGACCCACGAACTCGATATCCGCCCCTACGCCGAAACCTGGTGAGCGCCATGCAGACCGTGGAATTCCTGTTCGATTTTGGCAGCCCCAACGCTTATCTCAGCCACAAGGTTATCCCGGGGATCGCGCGGCGCACCGGCGCGCGCTTCGACTACACGCCAGTTCTGTTGGGCGGCCTGTTCAAGCTGACCGGCAACCAGTCGCCGGTGACCGCCTTCGGCCACATCAAGAACAAGCCCCAGTACGAACAACTGGAGATGCAGAGGTTCATCGCCCGCCACGGCCTGACCGAGTTTCGGATGAACCC
>DASXNV010000094.1:0-6709 GCA_036494815.1 Caulobacteraceae bacterium | reverse complement strand
CGGCGGGTTGAGGATCGGCGTCGACATCAGCGAGCCGTAGACGCCGCCGTTGGAGATGGTGAAGGTGCCGCCGGTCAGGTCGGCGATGGTGAGCTTGCCGTCGCGCGCCTTGTGGCCGAGATCGGCGATGCCCTTCTCGATCCCGCCGAAGCCGAGCGCGTCGGCATCTCGCAGCACCGGCACGACGAGGCCGTTGGGCGTGCCGACCGCGACGCCGATGTCGTAGTAGTTCTTGTAGACCAGCTCCTCGCCTTCGATCTCGGCATTGACCGCGGGCAGCTCCTTCAAGCCGGCGATGCACGCCTTGACGAAGAACGACATGAAGCCCAGCCGCGCGCCGTGCTTCTTCTCGAACTCGTCCTTCATGCGCTCGCGCAACGCCATGACGTTGGTCATGTCCACCTCGTTGAAGGTGGTGAGCATGGCGGCGGTGTTCTGCGCCTCCTTCAGTCGGCGGCCGATGGTCTGGCGCAGACGGGTCATGCGCACGCGTTCTTCGCGCGCCGCCAAGACGCGCGGTTCGGCGGCGACGGGCGCTGGCGCGGGCACCGGTGTCGGGATCGCCGCGGCGGCCTCGATGGCGCCCAGGGCGTCGCCCTTGGTGAGACGGCCATCCTTGCCGCTGCCTGTGATGGCTGTTGGATCCAGTTTGTTTTCGGTCACGATGCGCTGAACCGAAGGGGATAAGGGCAGAGCTTCGGCCACAGCCGCCGGAATGGCGGCGGGCGCGGGTTTGGCGGCCGGAGCCGGCGCGGGCTCAGGCGGCTTTTCCGCCTTGGGCGCCGGTGCGGGCGCGGCCTTGGCCGGGGCCGCCGCGCCGCCAGCGTTGAGGCGGCCCAGAACCGTGCCGGGAACCACGGTGGCGCCTTCTTCGGCGGCGATCTCCGACAACACGCCATCTTCCTGCGCAACCACTTCGAGCGAGACCTTGTCGGTTTCAAGCTCGACCAGCACTTCGTCTTTCCTGACCGCCTCGCCGGCCTTCTTAGCCCAGCGGGCCACCGTCGCTTCGGTTACGGATTCACCGAGCGCCGGGGTCATGATGTCGGTCATCGGGGTAGTGCTCCTTGATCGGGGGCCTTGGCCCCCATCTTTCTATCAGACGTAGGGCGGGCCAGCGCCTAGGCGAAGGCCTCGGTGAGGAAGGCCTTCAGTTCGCGGGTGTGGCGGCTCATCAGACCCGCCGCCGTGGAGGCCGAAGCCGGACGGCCCACATAGCGGGCGCGCTTGGCCGCAATCTTCATCTTGGCCAGGGTCAGTTCCAGCCACGGATCGACAAAGGTCCAGGCGCCCATGTTCTTAGGCTCCTCCTGGCACCAGATCAGCTCCGCATTGGCGAACCGGCTGAGCTCGGTGGTCAGGGACTTCATCGGCCACGGATAGAACTGTTCCAGCCGCATGATGTAGACATCGTCCTTGCCCTCGGCCTCGCGCGCGTCCAGCAGGTCGTAATAGACCTTGCCCGAGCACAGGATCACCCGGCGGACCTTGTCGTCGCTCTTGAGCTTGATCGTGGTCAGGCCGCGATCCTGTTCGGCGTCGTCCCACAGCACGCGATGGAAGGACGAGCCCTCGGCGAAGTCGCTCAGATGAGAGACCGCCTTCTTGTGCCGCAGCAGCGACTTGGGGGTCATGATCACCAAGGGCTTGCGGAACGGGCGGTGCATCTGCCGGCGCAGGATGTGGAAATAGTTGGCCGGGGTGGAGCAGTTGGCCACCTGCAGATTGTCCTCGGCGCACAGCTGAAGATAGCGTTCGAGCCGGGCGGAGGAATGCTCTGGACCCTGGCCCTCGTAGCCGTGGGGCAACAGCATGACCAGGCCGGACATGCGCAGCCACTTGCGTTCGCCAGACGAGATGAACTGGTCGATCACCACCTGGGCGCCATTGGCGAAATCGCCGAACTGGGCCTCCCAAAGGGTCAGGGTGTTGGGATCGGCCAAGGAGAAGCCGTATTCGAAGCCCAGCACAGCCTCTTCCGACAGGGCCGAATCGATCACCTCGAAATGGGCCTGGCCGGGACGGATGTTGTTGAGCGGCGTGTAGTGCTCTTCGGTGGTCTGGTCGATGATATCGCAGTGGCGCTGTACGAAGGTGCCGCGCACGCTGTCCTGGCCGCTGAGGCGCACCGGGAAGCCTTCGTCGAGCAGGCCAGCAAAGGCCAGGTGCTCGGCCGTGCCCCAGTCGATGCCGGTTCCGCGCTCAAGGGCCTCGTGTCGGTTCTCGATCACCCGCTTGACAGTCTTGTGGGTGTTGATCCGCTCGGGAATGGCGGTGATCATCGCCCCAATTTCGCGCAGGCGCTGGATGGGAACGCTGGTGGCGCCGCGCCGCTCGTCGCCCTCGGCCAGGGCCATGTGCGCCCATTTGCCGTCGAGCCAATCGGCCTTGTCGGCCTGATAGGTCTTGCCGGCCTCGAACTCAGCGTCGAGGAAGGCTTCGAACTCCGCCACCAGGGCGTCGATTTCGCCCTGGGTGATCACCCCTTCGGACACCAGACGCTGGCCGTAAAGTTCGCGCGTCGATGGGTGCGACTTGATCTTCGCGTACATCAACGGCTGGGTCATCGTCGGGTCATCGCCCTCATTGTGGCCGAAGCGGCGATAGCAGAACATGTCGATCACCACGTCCTTGCCGAACTTCTGACGGTATTCGGTGGCCACCTTGGCCGCGAACACCACCGCTTCGGGCGCGTCACCATTGGCGTGGAAGATCGGGGCCTCGACCATCAGCGCCGTATCCGACGGATAGGGGCTCGAACGCGAATAGCGCGGGTTGGTGGTGAAGCCGATCTGGTTGTTGACGATGAAGTGGACCGTACCGCCGATGCGGAAGCCCTTCAGGCCCATTAGCGCGAAGCACTCGGCGATCACGCCCTGGCCGGCGAAGGCGGCGTCGCCGTGCAGCAGCAGCGGCAGCACGTGGCCGCGGCCGGCCGAGGCGTTCTCGCGCAGCTGGAAGGCCTGCTTGGCGCGCACCTTGCCCAGCACCACCGGATTGACGATCTCCAGGTGCGAGGGATTGGCGGTCAGCGACAGGTGGACGGTGTTGCCGTCAAAGCTGCGGTCGGACGACGCGCCTAGGTGATATTTGACATCGCCCGACCCCTCGATGTCGCTGGGCAGGGACGAGCCGCCCTGAAACTCGTGGAAGATGATGTGATAGGGCTTGCCCATCACCGCCGCCAGAACGTTCAGGCGCCCGCGGTGAGGCATGCCGACCACGATGTCTTCGACGCCCAGGGCCCCGCCGCGCTTGATGATCTGCTCCAGGGCCGGGACCGTGGCCTCGGCGCCGTCGAGGCCGAACCGCTTAGTGCCGGGGAAGCGCTTGGCCAGGAAGCGTTCGAAGGTTTCAGCCTCGATCAGCTTCTTCAGGATGGCGATCTTGCCCTCGGGCGTGAACACAATCTCCTTGTCGCGCCCTTCGATCCGTTCCTGCAGCCAGGCTTTCTCGTTGGGGCTGGAGATGTGCATGTACTGCACGCCCACATCGCCGCAGTAGGTGCGGCGCAGGATGGCCAGGATCTCGCGGACCGTGGAGGTCTCCAGGCCCAGCACATAGTCAAGGAAGATCGGCCGGTCGAAATCGCTCTCGGAGAAGCCGTAGCTGGCCGGGTCCAGCTCGCTGGCGTCTTCTTTCTCGGCGATGCCCAGGGGGTCGAGATTGGCCGCCAGATGGCCGCGCATCCGATAGGCGCGGATCATCATGATCGCGCGCAGCGAATCCAGCGTGGCCGCACGCACCGCATCGGAATTGGCGGCGGGGGTCCGCTCGGCGACCTTGACCGCTAGCTTGGCTTCCACTGCAGGCCACAGGCCGTCGATGGCCGACAGCCAGTCGGGTCGGGCGCCGGCCATGACTGGCGGGGCCCAGGTCGGCTTTTCAACCGCCTTTTTGACCGCATCGCTTTGGTCGTGCAGCGAGGCGAAAAAGGCCCGCCAGGAGGGTTCCACAGAACCCGGATCACTCGCCCACTGGGCATAGAGGTCTTCCACGAAGGCGCCGTTGCCGCCGTAGAGGAACGAGGTCGCGCTAAGGACCTGGTTCAGTCGCCCCGGGGCGATGCTGGAGTCGTCCGCCATAGTCTCCGTTTCCCGGCGACCGCCGCGGAGCCTCAAAAGGAGCTGAGCGCGGCCGCCCTAGTTACCGTTGCGTCAGGCGCCTTTCAGCACCTCTATCAAAGTCTCGCCGAGTTTGGCCGGCGAAGGCGACACTCGGATACCCGCGGCCTCCATCGCCGCAATCTTATCCTCGGCGCCGCCCTTACCGCCTGAAATGATGGCGCCAGCATGACCCATGCGGCGGCCCGGGGGGGCGGTGCGACCGGCTATGAAGCCAACCATAGGTTTCTTAACCTTGGATTGCTTAATGAATTCCGCCGCATCTTCCTCGGCTGAGCCCCCGATTTCACCGATCATGATGATCGACTTTGTTTCGGGGT
The DNA here is from genome assembly GCA_036494815.1 of Caulobacteraceae bacterium. Taxonomy (GTDB): domain Bacteria; phylum Pseudomonadota; class Alphaproteobacteria; order Caulobacterales; family Caulobacteraceae; genus Poindextera. Next base: position 2,265 of record DASXNV010000094.1, on the reverse strand, counting down.
CGGCCAGGAACATCTCCAGCACCTCGATGAATTCGGTGCCCTTGACCGGGTCGCCGCCGATGCCCACCGCCGAGGTTTGGCCGAGGCCCACCTGGGTGGTCTGAAACACGGCTTCATAAGTAAGCGTGCCCGAGCGCGAGACAACGCCCACCGAGCCGGCCTTGAAGATATTTCCAGGCATGATGCCGATCTTGCACTGGTTGGGGGTCAGCACCCCCGGGCAGTTGGGCCCGATCAGCCGCGAGGACGAACCGGACAGGGCGCGTTTGACCCTGACCATGTCGCCCACCGGGATGCCCTCGGTGATGCACACGATCAGCGGCACCTCGGCGTCGATGGCCTCGAGGATGGCGTCGGCGGCGCCCGGCGGCGGCACATAGATCACGCTGGCCGTGGCGCCCGTGGCGCCGACGGCTTCGGCGACGGTGTCATAGACCGGCAGGCCGATATGGGTCGATCCGCCCTTACCCGGTGATGTGCCGGCGACCATCTTGGTGCCGTAGGCGATCGCCTGTTCGGTATGAAAGGTGCCCTGGGCGCCCGTCATGCCCTGGCAGATGACCTTGGTGTTTCGATCGATCAGAATCGCCATGGCGTTAAGCCGCTCCCTTTACCGCCGCGACGATCTTTTCGGCGCCGTCCGACAGGTCGTTGGCGGCGATCACGTTCAAACCGCTTTCGTTGATGATCTTCTTGCCCAGCTCGACATTGGTGCCTTCGAGCCGCACGACTAGAGGGACCTTGAGCCCCATTTCCTTGACCGCCGCGACCACGCCCTCGGCGATGATGTCGCAACGCATGATGCCGCCAAAGATGTTGACCAGGATGCCTTTGACGTTCGGGTCGGCGGTGATGATCTTAAAGGCCGCTTCGACCTTTTCCTTGGACGCGCCGCCGCCCACATCGAGGAAGTTGGCGGGCGAGGAGCCATAGAGCTTGATGATGTCCATGGTCGCCATGGCCAGGCCCGCGCCATTGACCATGCAGCCGATCTCGCCGTCCAGGGCGATATAGGACAGGTCGTATTTGGAGGCCTCGATCTCCTTCTCGTCCTCTTCCGTCTCGTCGCGCAGGGCGCGGATGTCTTCGTGACGGTAGAGGGCGTTGGGGTCGAAGCCGATCTTGGCGTCCAGAACCCGCAATTGCTCGTCGCCAGTGACGATCAGCGGGTTGATCTCCAGCATGGCCATGTCCTTGTCGACAAAGGCCTTATAGAGCTGGGGCAACAGGACGCCGACCTGCTTGGCCAGGCCGCCGCTGAGGTTCAGGGCCTTGGCCAGGTGGCGGCCGTGATGCGGGAACACGCCGGTGGCAGGATCGATCGAGAAGGTGATGATCTTTTCCGGCGTCGAATGCGCCACCTCTTCGATGTCCATGCCGCCCTCGGTGGAGGCGACCACGGACACGCGGCTGGTTTCGCGATCCACCAGCAGGGACAGGTAAAGCTCGCGGGCGATTTGGGCGCCCTCTTCGATATAGAGGCGGCGCACTACGCGGCCCTTGGGGCCGGTCTGGTGGGTGACCAGGGTCATACCCAACATGCGCTCGGCCTCGGCCCTCACGTCGCCCAGCGACTTGACCACCTTGACGCCGCCGCCCTTGCCGCGCCCGCCGGCGTGGATCTGGGCCTTGACCACCCACACCGGGCCGTCGAGCTTCTCGGCGGCTTCCACCGCTTCGTCGACGGTGAAGGCGGCGTAGCCGCGCGGAACGGGGACGCCGAACGTCTTGAGGACGGCCTTGGCTTGATGCTCGTGGATGTTCATGGGGTCCGGTCGCTGGCGCAGAGCCGGCTGGGTCCGGCTGAGGATCGGGGGGCGTTATAGGCGCCCCGCCCAGGTGAGGCAACGCCTGAACGTGGCGGAAACGGGCCTATGGGTGTCGATTTCAGGACTGGCCACCCACCGCCGCCGTGGCGCGACGCTCCAGCTTGCCCCAACCGACGATCGGGCCGCGCACGGCGGTGACCACCGCTTTGAGCACCACGTAGTACATCAGCTGGCGATAACCGAAGCGCTGCACCGGCAGCCAGGGCAGGTCGGCCCACGGCGCGCGCCTTTCTAAAGCCATGCCCAGGGCGGCTGCGGACAGGTCGACGAAGATGAACACCGCCCAATAGAGCAGCGAGCGGACCAGGTTGTCCGAGCCCCATTCCACTGGATGGAAGAAGTGATCGAGGCTGGCCGAAATCAGGCTCCAGACCACCGCCAGGTCGATCAGCGGGGCCACCGCCGTCAGCACGATCTGGAAGAGCCAGATCTGCGG
>DASXNV010000093.1:0-55391 GCA_036494815.1 Caulobacteraceae bacterium | reverse complement strand
GATCACCTCGGACATCGCCCAGGTGACCGCGCGCGGATCCGCCGTCACCGATGCGGACAAGATCGAGCAATATGCGCTGCGCAAAGCCGCCGAGGCGACCCTGGCGGCGGGCTATGACCATTTCGAGGTGGTCTCGGCCAGTGACCGCAGCCGAACCCTCCAGGGCGTCGCGGGCTACGCAGCCCCCGGCCTGCGTGGCTTTCCGTCCGTGGGCCTGACCATGCCCTTCACCAGGCCCGGCGAGACCATGCTGATCCGGATGAGCCGGGGAGCGGCCGCCGAGTCTTCAGGCGCCACCGTGTTCGACGCCCACCAGGTCATGGATCATCTAGGCCGCCGCTCTACCGCGGGCTGATCGCCGTGGACAGCACCCAGCCGCGGTTGCCGTTCTCGTCATCGGCCTCCCACCAGATGCCGTTCTTCTGGCCTGTGGGATAGACTAGGTCACCGGGGGCGAAGCTGCGAAGGGCCTTGGCCGTGCCTAAGGCCCGGGTGCGCAGCGAGGTGGGCTTGGTGGCGGTATAGGCCTGGATGCCTGAGGTGGCCGAAGCTGAGCCCGGCTCGGGCGCCGCATTGCTCTGCATGTAGTGCACAAGGTCGACGAAGGCGTTGAAATAGGCCGCCGTGATCACCTTGCCCTGGTCGGTGTTGGAATAGCCGCCGCCGGCCGCGGCCGCGAAGCCGCCCCAACCGCCGCCCCCGCCGCCGGCCCCGAACGAGATGTCGGTCTTCTGCGCCGCGCCCTCGGCCACATAGACCTGCTCGGTGGTGCGGGCGTTGACCAGGGTGATCAGAACCTGCGCCTCGGCCTTCTTGGTGCGCAGCGATCCGGCCAGGGCGCCGAAGCCCCCCGGCAGGAAGCTGCCGGCCACCGCGCCCAGAGCATTGCCGCCCGAATTGGTGTTGGAGTTGGCGATGTCGGGGACGATGAAATAGTCCGCGGCCGCCACCTGGCCGCGCCCCACATTGGAGCTGCGCCGCAGTTCGCCCGACTGGGCCAGGCCCTCCTCCTCATTATGCATGGCCAGGCCGCCGTTGCGGTCGACGATGCGCAGGCAGCCCGAGCGGGCGGCGAACAGCTTGAGCAGGGCTTCGGGGCTGGACAGGCCCATGCCCACCCACCAGCGGTTCTCCGGCTCTTTTACCGCCGCCGTGCCGAGTGCGCGGTCGCAGCGCGGCAGCTCCGGCGTGGTGGCGTCCTTGGGCTGTTTCTTGTCCATGCCGTACTGGGCGGCGGCAGGGCTGGCGACGGCCAGGCTGGCGATAGCCCCCAAGGCCATGACTGCGCGGACGATGGTCTTCATGATCGGCCCCCAGGTCGGATTGCAACGTTATCCGAGACCTTAGTCCCCGACCGGGGGCCGATCAATCCAGTCAAGCTGATCAGTAACCGTTCAGACGTGCATACCGGTCGCGGTGATAGGATTGGCCGCCAAAGGCCGCCTCGCAAGCGCGGGCGCGCTTGAGATAGAGGCCCGCGTCATGGGCGTCGGTCATGCCGATGCCGCCGTGCATCTGCACCATCTCGTTGGACACCAAATGCAGGGTGTCGCCCATCCGCGCCTTGGCCAGCGACGCCAGCTCCGGTACGTCCGGCGAGTTGTTGTCGATGGCGTCCAGGGCCGCTTCGACACAAGAGCGGGTCAGCTCCAGCTCGGTGAACATCTTGGCCGCACGGTGCTGCAGGGCCTGGAAGCTGCCGATGAGCTGGCCAAATTGCACCCGGGTTTTGAGATATTCCAGCGTGGTTTCGAAAGCCTGGGTCGCCGCGCCGAGCATCTCGGCCGACAGGCCCGCGCGGGCGCGGTCCAGGGTCTTTTCGAGCAGCTCCCAGCCTTTGTCCGCCTCGCCCAGCACCGCGTCGGCTCCGACCTCCACATTGGCGAAGGTCAGGGCTGCGCAACCTCGGCTGTCAGCCAACTTGCGCGCGTGGCGGGTCAGGCCCTTGGCGTCGCCGGGAACCAGGAACAGGGTGATCCCGGCGGTCTCGCCCGGCTTGCCGGATGTGCGGGCGGCGACCACGAACAGGCCGGCGCTGGGGCCTTCGAGCACGAAGCTCTTGTCGCCCGACAGGGTCCAGCCCGCGCCGCTCTTGGTCGCTTTCAGCGCGGTCTTTTCCGGCGCGTGGTGAGCGCCTTCATCGACGGCCAGGGCCGCCACGAGCTCGCCGGAGGCGATCTGCGGCAGCCAGGCCGCCTTCTGCGCGTCCGATCCGCCCAGGACGATGGCGCTGGCCGCGGCCAGGGCGCTCGACAGCAGCGGCGAGGCGGTCAGGGTCTTGCCGGTCTCTTCCAGCACCAGGCCCAGGCTCAGATAGCCAAAGTCCGATCCGCCGTATTCCTCAGGGATGATGACCCCGGTCCAGCCCATCTCGGCCATCTCGGCGAACACCGCCGGGTCGTAGCCGATATCGGAGCCGGAATCGCGCAGCTTGCGAAAGGCGGAGACGGGGGACTTGTCTTGCGTCCAGGTGCGCGCGGCGTCGCGCAGCATGCTCTGTTCTTCAGTCAGAACGGCCATGTGATCAAATTCCTCAGTTCGAACCGTGTGAAAGATTGTCCGGCAGACCCAAGATCCGCTTGGAGATGATGTTGCTTTGGATCTCGGCCGAGCCGCCGTAGATCGTGGTGGCCTTGCCGCCGAGCCAGGTTCTGACCGCGGTCAGTTCCGCGGCGTCGAAGCCCTCGCCTTCCCAGCCCAGGCCCTGGCTGCCCATGATCTCCAGGGTCAGTTCGGCTTTGTCCTGACCGACCTTGGTGCCGGCGTTCTTCATGATCGAGGTCGCCGCGCTGGGACCCTGGTTGGAGCGGGCCTCCAGCATGGTGCGCATGGCCGTCAACTGAAACGCCCGCGCGTCCATCTCGTGCGCGGTGACGCGGGTGCGCAGGTCGCCGTCATCGATGCGCCCCTTGTCGTCCACGCCCACATAGGTCTTGGCCAGTTCGGACACCGGCGCGCCGAACAGGCTGCGGCCAGCGCTGCCGCCGCCTCCGGCCAGGCCGCTGCGTTCGTGCTGCAGCAGGCGCTTGCCGATGGTCCAGCCGGTCCCGAGGGCGCCGACCAGATTCTCCTTGGGCACCTTCACGTCAGTCAGGAAGGTCTCGCAGAACGGTGAATTGCCGCTGATCAGCTTGATCGGCCGGGTTTCGACGCCGGGGGTGCGCATATCGAACAGGATGAAGCTGATGCCTTCGTGCTTCTTGGTGGTGTCGGTGCGCACCAGGCAGAAGCACCAGTCGGCATATTGCGCGCCCGAGGTCCAGATCTTGGAGCCATTGACCAGATAGTGGTCGCCCTTGTCCTCACACTTGGTCTGCAGGCTGGCGAGATCGGACCCCGCGCCCGGCTCGGAAAAGCCCTGGCACCAGCGCAGCTCGCCTTTAACGATCGGCGGGATGTGGCGCTTTTTCTGCTCCTCGTCGCCGTATTCCAGCAGCGTCGGGCCGAACATCATCACGCCCATGCCGCCGATGGGATTCCAGGCCCCGATCTTGTTCATTTCCGTCTGCAACGCCCGGGCCTGGCCGGCCGACAGCCCCCCGCCGCCATAGGCTTTGGGCCAGGTGGGCGTACCCCAGCCTTTTTCGCCCATGGCCTTGGCCCAGGCCTTGTAGTCCGGATCGGCGGATGGGCCGCCCTCCTGCATCATCATCCCGCTCCGCCCCTTCAGCGCCGGCGGAAAGTTCGCCTGCAGCCAGTCGCGCGCATCGGCGCGGAAGCCGTCGAGGTCTTCGCCTCCAAAGTCGGCCATCAATTGTCTCCCTTGAAATCACATCGTTCTAAGTTGTCGAAATATAAGACATATCGGCCGCTCAAAATCGAGCTGCCGCAAGTCGGCCCCGAAGTCGGAGCCTATTGGTGATCCAGCAGCCCCAGGACCCGCTTGGACACCACGTTCAGATTGACCTCGGACGTACCGCCCTCGATCGAATTTCCCTTGGAGCGCAGCCAGCCGCGCACGGCGACCATCTCCTCCGGCGTATAGCCCTCGCCCTCCCAGCCTAGGCCCTGGTGGCCCATGGCCTCGACCATCAGCTCGCTGCGTTCCTGGGCCATGGTGGCGGCGGCGTATTTGATGATCGAGGTGGCGGCGCTGGGTCCCTTGCTGGCCCGGGATTCCGCCTCGACCCGGCTCACGGTCTGCAGGAAGGCCTGCATCTCCATGCGGTTCTTGGTGATGCGGGTGCGCAGGTCGCCATCGGCCAGCCGGCCCTCGGAATCGACCCCGTGATAGGTCTTGGCGATCTGGCCCAGATCCCCCGCCGCGCCGCCGGCGCCGCCGCCCGAGCCCATGCCGCCGGAGATGTTCTGGCGCTCGTATTGCAAGAGCCGCTTGGCGATGTCCCAGCCGGCGTTCAGCCTGCCAACCAGGTTTTCCTTGGGAACCTTCACATCGGTGAAGAAGGTCTCGCAGAAGGGCGAAGAGCCGCTGATCAGCTTGATCGGCCGGGTCTCGACACCGGGAGTCTTCATGTCGATCAGCAGGAAGCTGACCCCCTCATGTTTCTTCGAGGTATCCGTACGCACCAGGGCGAAGATCCAGTCGGCCTGGTCGGCATAGGAGGTCCAGATCTTCTGGCCATTGACCAGATAGTGGTCGCCCTTGTCCTCGCACTTGGTCTGCAGCCCCGCCAGGTCCGATCCCGCGCCGGGCTCGGAATAACCCTGGCACCAGCGGATCTCGCCCTTGATGATCTTGGGCAGGTGTTCCTGCTTCTGCGCTTCGTTGGCGTATTCCAGCAGCACCGGGCCCAGCATCCAAACCCCGAACGAGGCCAGCCCCGGGTGATAACGCCCCTTGGCCAGTTCCTGGTTCAGGACCCGCGCCTCTGCCGCCGACAGCCCGCCGCCGCCATAGGCCTTGGGCCAAGCCGGGGTGGTCCAGCCCTTTTGCGCCAGCCGGCCGCGCCAGACGCTGACCGGATCGGCGGAGCCCACATATTTGCGCCCGCCCCACACGGCTTCCTCGTCGATAGGGACCTTGGGGTCGCGTAGCTCGGCGGGATAGTTGGCCTCGAGCCAGGCGCGCGTTTCGCCGCGGAAGGTCTCGAGCGCGTCGGCGCCAAAATCGGCCATGGGGTTTCCTCGAATAGAAGGTCGGGTTTGCCCCTAACTTACCCCAGGCCGGGCGCGGGGCAAGCGGCCTCGAACAATCGTTTGAGGAAACGCGGCGGCGCGGCGACGGCGCTGAATCGACCGCCGCACAAAGGCCCTCTGAGGCGGCCGGCTCTGTCGAGCCGCCGCCACACAGGTCGCCCCGGCTTGATCAGCTCATGCGGTGCAGGGCGCACAGCTTGTTGCCGTCGGGGTCGCGCAGATAGGCCAAATACATCTTGCCCATGCCGGCTTCGCGCACGCCCGGCGCGTCTTCACAAGTCGTCCCTCCATGGGCGACGCCGGCCGCGTGCCACGCGTCGGCCTGCTCGGTGGTGCTGCAGGCGAAGCCGATGGTTGCGCCGTTGGCGAAACAGGCGGGCTCGCCGTTGATCGGCTTCGACACCGAAAAGACGCCGGTGGGGGTCATGTAGAAAATGCGGTCGCCATCGACCATCGCCGGGGGAACACCCAGCGCGCCGAGCACGGCGTCATAGAATCCCTTGGATTTGTCCAGGTCGTTGGTCCCGACCATAATATGCGAAAACATCCTGCTTTTCCTTTCACTCTGGCGGCGCAGCCGGCGTGCGGCTGGCTGTCGGTGCGCGACAGCGATGTGGTTTCCTCCACACGGCGCACATGCGGGAAGATCGTGACAATGACAAGCGCGGGAGCCACACCCGCCCCCAGTTCCCTTTCAACGTCGATCGCGCTAGGGGTGCGCCATGACCAAGACCGAACGCGATGGGCGGCGCTTCTGGCTGCGCTGGTCCCTGGGGCCGAGCCGCCCCGTATGACGCCCCTAATCTGATCAGGCGAGACGCCGCGCCCCGCGCGGCTGATGGGCGGCCAAGGCCGTCGGCGAATTCTCTTACGGAAACTTCCTCATGAGCATCCTTCCCCCCGATTGGGCCGAGCGCTTCAGCGACCGCATGGTCCGCGTCCGCGCCAGCGAAATCCGCGAACTGCTCAAGTTGCTGGACCAACCCGACATCACCTCCTTCGCCGGCGGCATTCCCGATCCCAGTCTCTTCCCCACCCAGCGCATCCAGGACAGCTATGACCAGATCCTGGCCGACCCGGATCTGGCCGGCCAGGCCCTGCAATATTCGGTCAGCGAGGGCTATCTGCCCCTGCGCCAGTGGATCGCCGAGCGCATGAGGCGCGACGGCATGGCCTGCCACGAGCACAACGTCTTGCTCACCGCCGGCTCGCAGCAGGCCCTGGACCTGCTGGGCAAGCTGTTTCTCAGCCGGGGCGACACGGTGATGGTGGCGCGGCCCACCTATCTGGGCGCGCTGCAGGCCTTCAACGCCTATCAACCTGCCTATCTCGACCTGCCCGAATGCGCGCTGGCGCCCGGCGACGCGCCAGACGCCGCCTTCGACGAGCGCGCGCGCCGGTCCCTCGGCTATTTCGTGCCCGACTTCGCCAATCCCACCGGCCAGAGCCTGACCCTGGCCGAGCGCGAGGCGCTCTTGGACCTGGCCGAACGCCTGGACATGACCCTGATCGAGGACGCAGCCTATCGCGAACTGCGCTTCACCGGCGAGGCCCTGCCGACCCTGCTATCCCTCGACATCGCCCGCTCCGGCTCCATCGAAGCGGCCCGGACCCTGTTGTGCGGCACATTCTCCAAGACCCTGTCGCCGGCCCTGCGCATGGGCTGGGTGTGCGGGCCGCATGCGGTGATCGAAAAGCTGGTCCTGTTGAAACAGGGCGCCGACCTGCACGTCTCCACCATCAACCAGATGGTCACGCACAACGCGGTGTCGGAGGGCTATGATCAACACCTGGGCCGCCTGCGCAGCGCCTATGGCGCCAAGGCCACGCTGTTGCTGGCCGCGCTAGAGCGCCACATGCCGGACAGCGTGACCTGGTCCGCGCCCCAGGGCGGCATGTTCGTCTGGGTGCGCCTGCCCCGCGGCATGGACGGCAAGGTGCTGCTGGAACGGGCCCTTGCTGAGGAACGCGTCGCCTTCGTCCCCGGCGAACCCTTCTTCGCCGAGGTCCCATCCGCCAACGCCATCCGTCTCAGCTACTCCCTGCCCACGGACGCCCAGATCGAAGATGGCGTGGCGAGGCTGGGGCGGTTGATTGCGCGGGTGGGGTAGAGGCGAGCCGAACGATCGGTCTACTGGCAAGCGGATCTTCGGATGGGCTCCGGTGCGTGGCAAGGCGACGGACCAATTAAGCCCGGGGCCCCCTAAACACAGCGTCGTGCCAGTACATGTTGGGGTCACGAAACCAACTTGGGGTCACGAAACCAACAGCGATTTTCGCCTGTCTCGAACTTGGCGAGTTGTTGCATATCGACGCCATACCGCTGACTGAGGGCGATATGCTGTCTGAGGGCGATATGCTGTCTGAGGTCGTCCTGTCCGGGCCGACGTTTGAGGCGGACGACAAGACCTCGACCACCTTCGCCAGAGAAATCCGCAACACAAGGGATGCGCGTCAACCACTCAAAGAACGTCAGTTCATCGCCCAGGTGGTGGAAAACCACACCGGCATCCATCTGTTCCAGGGCTAACAGAGGCGCGGTCATGATCAAAATGTTGCCTGCACAGCTCATTCGGAACAAGGCCGCAACGGGTCGACCTTCCCCGCCGGCGGCCGTCCAGATAGCCGCCAATCAGTGGCCTTGAGCCCCGAGAGGCGCAAGGCCGGCGCAGTCCGGCGCCGGCCCACCCCGCAATCTTACTTCGACAAATCCGTAAACAACGACAGGTAATAGGTGATCGCCGGTGGGATGTTGGCCACCGGGGTGCGCTCGTTCAGACCGTGGCTGAAGTCGTCCGACTCCTTGATGAAGATCGGGCTGGCGCCATAGCTGGGCACGTTGTGATAGCGGAACCACATGCTGTCGCTGGCGCCCGAGGCCATGGCTGGGAACACCGGCACGCCGGGATAGACCTTGCCCATGGCCTTCTCCACCGCGGCGACGAAGTCCGGGCGCATGGGCGAGGCGTCATTGGGCACCGAGCCCACGGTCACGTCCTTGAAGCTCACCGCCGGGTCCGCCGCCACGCTCTGCAGCTCGGCCATGATGTCGGCCGGCTTATGGCCCGGAAAGATGCGGCAGTTGATATTGGCCGTGGCCCGCTGCGGCAGGGCGTTGATGGCATGGCCGCCATTGATCATGGTGGAGACGCAGGTGGTGCCGATCTTGCCGATGGTGGCCGGATTGGCGGTCAGGGTGGCGATGGCCGCCTTGTCGGTGGGATCGGCGGCGAAGGCCTTCAGGGCGGCGCCGGTCTCAGGATCCTCATACTGGGCCGCCTTGACGAAGGAGGCGCGGGTCAGGTCGCTCAGCTCCGGCTTGAACTGATAGTTGCCGATCCGCACCAGGGCGGCGGCCAGCTGGTTGATGGCGTTGGCCTTGCGCGGGGCCGAGGAGTGGCCGCCGGGATTGGTCACGGTCAGCTCGAAATCGGCATAGGTCTTCTCGGCGCCCTGCCAGGTGAAATATTCCGGCTTGCCGGTCTTTTCGTCCAGGCTCCCGCCGCCGCCGTCGATATTCAGCACCAGGTCGGCGTTGGTCAGCTTTTCGGCGATGATGGCGCTGGTCTTCATCGTCGTTTCCTCGTCGCCCGAGAATTCGATGATGATGTCACGGCGCGGCGCGTAGCCCTCGCGTTTCAACTCGACCAGGGCGGCGATGGCCAGGACGCCGTCCAGCTTCATGTCGGTGGCGCCGCGGCCGAACAGATAGCCGTCCTCCACCACCGGGGTGAAGGGATCCCGCTTCCAGTCGGCCGGCTTGGCCTCGACCACGTCCATATGGCCGGAAATCACCAGCGGCTTCAACGAGGCGTCGCGGCCATGCCAGCGCGCGATCAGATAGGCGGTGTCGTCCACCGGGGTGATGGTCACGTCCCCATCGGCGAAGCCCCCAGCCACCAGGGCCGACTTGTACAGGGCGGCCACGTCGGGGGTCTGGTTGCCCGGCCCGCGCACCGAGCGTAGGGAGATCGCCTTCTTGGCCAGGTCAAGGGCCTGGGCCTCGGCCTGAGGGTGGCTCGCCGACGCAGCCTGCGCGCCCGCCGTCATCATCGCCAAGGCGGCTGTCGCCATCATCAGTGTTCGCATTGATTCGCACTCCCCATCCGTGCAGGCGGGTTAGCGCTTTTCATCAGGGCGGAATAGTCCTGACCGATCGTCGAGGACCGATGCTGAGCTTTGCCCCAGTCACCGGCCGGTGAGATCGATGGCGCGGGGCGGGCCTCGCCTTTTGCGGTCGTCGAGAGGCCCCCTCAAACCGGGTGTGAGACGTCGCCTGGCGACGCGGTGTCGAACATCTCCAGGCCCTCTGGGCCGGGGCGGGTTTCGTCGCCCTTCTCGTGACGAAACAGATAGTCGACCGCCTCGACCATGTCCGCCGGACTGTAGGGTTTTGGCAGGGACGCGATGGCCACCGCCTTAGCCAGCCTTGCTCGATTGGGCTGGCCGCTGATGAACAGGACCGGGATACCCAGGGCCCGCAGATCCTGGGCGAGCGCTATGCCGTCGTCGCCCCCGGCCAGGGTGATGTTCACCAGGGCCAGGTCGGGCTTGACCTCGCGCGCGATGCCGATCGCCTCATGATGGCGGGTCGCCAGTTCGAGGACGCGATAGCCCCCGTCTTCGAGTTCGTCCTTGAGCCCCAGGGCCAAGAGGATTTGATCCTCCACGATCAGAAGAATCTTGGGAACGTTCATTTCCAACAACTCTATTGGTGCGGGCATCGGCGCACCTAACCCTTTAGGGTAATCCATTCGGGTGAGTTGAGTTCCCCTAGGCGTTACCCTGTTAGCTGTTTCAGCTGACGGCCGAAAACCCGAACGGCGCCCCCGAACTCATGAGGCTGGTTTCGAGCCGGCGCACGACGCCACACTGGGCGGTGCAGGTGATCGAGGCGGTGGTCATGTAGTTGGCCGACAGTTTGAGGCGCCTGGGACGTCAGCGCCGAAACCGGGGCGAATTCCTGGCCGCCCGCCTTGATCATAGCCGGGCCCCGCGCCGGCTATCCATCCCTGAAAGGCGCCAGCATGCGGCGGGATCGTCCCGTGAAAGCCACAAGCCCTGAGGGATGGATCGCCGTGACGAGCGCGCCGACGAAGTGAAAATTCACCCCAGCTACGTCAGCGCCGAAACCAGGCCGAGGTGCTCCACGAAGGGATCGAAGTCCCGGTCGCTGAATAGCAAGGAATAGCCGCCTTCGATGCAGCGCGTGGCGATCAGGGTGTCGATGGTCTTGCGCACCGTCACGCCGAGCGCGCGCAGGGCTCGAAAATTGCGAGCCGCCTGGATGGCGATGTCCTGGCCACCGATGTCGACAATCGACAGCGACGTCAGCAGACCTAGGGCGTTGTTGAAATCCCGCTCGGTGGAAAAGCCCTGCAGCACTTCAGCCAGCCCGACGTCACCGGTCGCCAGCGGCTCGGCGCCCAGCAGTCCATCGAGGCGGTCGGTCTGCGGCGTGGCGGCGCCACGGAAATAGTCGATCCACACGCTGGAATCGACCAGGATCACCCGTCCGACCTCATCGACTCAAGATCGCCCTCCCAGGCGAATTTCCCACGATAGCGCCGGATCACTTCCTGCCGACCCAGCCGCAACAGCGTGCGCAAGCCAAGCTCAACCGCCTCGCGCTTGGTCTTCACCCCGGACGCCTTCATAGCGTCGGCCATCAGAGCATCATCGATGACGATATTGGTTCTCATGATGTGTATCCATTTGCAGTAGCATACACATAGACTTTTGGCTGGCTCGAAACAAGCCGCGGATCGGCGCTCGACCCACGCGCGGCCGGCGACTAAGTCTTGCGCAACCAAACCCAGGAAACGCGCCATGACCTCATCCCTCCCCGCCGCAGGCCTGCAACTGCGCTCACTGGTCAAGGCCAGCGGCGAACTGGAACTGTCCCTGGCGACAATTGAGGTCGCCGCGCCAGGCCCCGACGAGGTGGTGGTGCGGATCGAGGCCTCGCCGATCAATCCGTCGGACCTTGGCTTGTTGCTGGGCGCGGCCGACATGGGCACGGCGCGCGCCACGGGCTCGGCGCAAAGCCCCGTCCTCACCGCGGATATTCCCCCGGCCTATATGCGGGCCATGGCGGGCCGTCTGGACGAGTCCATGCCCGTGGGCAACGAGGGCGCGGGCGTGGTGGTCGCGGCAGGGAGCTCCAGCGAGGCCCAGGCCCTGCTTGGCAAGACCGTGGCCGTCCTGGGCGGCGCCATGTACGCTCAATATCGCACCATCAACACCAGCGGCTGCCTGGCGCTGCCCGCCGGCGCCACGCCGGCGGACGGGGCGTCCTGTTTCGTCAATCCGCTCACCGCTCTGGGCATGGTCGAGACCATGCGGCGCGAGGGCCATACCGCCCTGGTCCACACCGCCGCCGCCTCCAATCTCGGCCAGATGCTCAACAAGATCTGCCTGATGGACGGGGTCGGTCTGGTGAACATCGTCCGCAGCCAGGAGCAGGCGGATCTACTTCGCGGCATCGGCGCGAAATATGTCTGCAATTCCAGCGCTCCGGACTTCATGAGCGACCTGACCGAGGCCCTGGCGGCCACCGGCGCCACCCTGGCCTTCGACGCCATCGGCGGCGGCAAGCTGGCGGGCCAGATCCTCACATGCATGGAGGCGGCGGCCAACCGCAAGGCGGGGGCCTACAGCCGCTACGGCTCCACAGTTCACAAGCAGGTCTATATTTATGGCGGCTTGGACACCCGCCCCACTGAGTTCAACCGCGCCTTTGGCATGGCCTGGGGCGTCGGCGGCTGGCTGCTGACGCCGTTCCTGATGAAGATCGGCCCGGCCGAGGCGCAAAAGCTGCGCGAGCGCGTGGCGGCCGAACTGAAGACCACCTTCGCCAGCCACTACACCCAGGAAATCTCGCTGTTCGAGACCCTGCAGCCCGACATCATCGCCGCCTACAACAAGCGCGCCACCGGCGAGAAGTATCTGATCAACCCCAACAAGGGCGTGGCGGAGGGCTGAGGCGCCAGCCTATTTCGGCATTTTCAGATCCGGCCGTGACGCCAGGAAAGCGGCGCGCTCGGCGGCGGTCAAAACCTTGGCCCGCTTCTGTCGGGTGACCTTGGGGGTCGGCGGCGCGAAGGTCGCCGGGCCGGCGCCTGGACGCTTGAGGCCGGCGGTCTTGCTGATCGGCGGCTTCATAGGCTGTTCCCAAGTTCCAACAGATTGGGCTTAGCACGAGAAGGGATGGCCGCACGCATCGAATGGCCTGAACCATTTTGTGCTGGGCGGGCGCCGAAAGCTCCGACCAAGGCGTTTAGGGACCGTCGGCGACGACGGAACCGGAGAGCGACCATGACCCCGCGCGTGAAAGAGATCCTCGGCTGGTACGGCGCCGACAGCCCCGGCACGCTGACCAACCTTGCCAGACTGCTGAATCACGGGCGTCTGGGCGGTACCGGCAAACTGGTCATCCTGCCGGTCGATCAGGGTTTCGAGCACGGCCCGGCGCGTTCGTTCGCGGTCAATCCGCCGGCCTATGACCCCCGCTATCACTTCGAACTGGCCATAGAGGCCGGCTGCAACGCCTATGCAGCGCCGCTGGGGTTTCTCGAGGCCGGCGCACGGGACTATGCCGGCGACATCCCCCTGATCCTGAAGACCAATGACGCCGATTCCCTGCTGGACGAAAAGGATCCCGGCCAAGCCCTGACCAGCAGCGTGGAGGACGCCCTTCGGCTCGGCTGCTCGGCGGTCGGCTTTACGATCTACCCAGGGTCGGCGCGGCAGTTTGAAATGTTCGAACAGATCCGCGCCTATGCCGAAGAGGCCAAGCGTGCGGGGCTGGCCGTGGTCATCTGGTCTTATCCGCGCGGCTCGGGGCTAAGCAAGGCGGGGGAGACCGCCATCGACGTGATCGGCTACGGCGCGCAGATTGCAGCCCAGCTGGGCGCTCATATCATCAAGGTCAAGCTGCCGACGGCGCACCTGGAGCAGGACGCCGCGCGCAAGGTCTATGAGGATCAGCATATCCCCATCGCCACCGCGGCCGAGCGCGTGCGCCACGTGATCGACTGCGCCTTCGCCGGCCGGCGCATCCTGATCTTTTCCGGCGGCTCCGCGGTGTTTGACGACAATCAACTGCTGGACGAAATCCGCGCCATCCACGCCGGCGGCGGGTTCGGCTCGATCATCGGCCGCAACTCCTTCCAGCGCCCGAGGGAGGAGGCGCTGAAGATGTTGAACGCGGCCATGGATATCTATGCCGCGCCAGCTGGCTAAATCCTCGCGCGCGGCAGGATCAGATCGTTTACGGCGGCGGCGAACCCGTCTTCGGTATTGGCGCCAGTGACGGCGCTGGCCTCGGCTTTCACCGCGTCGCTGGCCTGCCCCATGGCCACGGCGAATCCGGCAACATGGAACATGGACACGTCGTTGGAGGCGTCTCCGATCACCGCCGTCCGGGCCGGATTGACCCCGATCTGGGCGCACAGGCCGCGCACGGCGTTTCCCTTGTTGGCCTGCGCATGGGTGACGTCGAGATAATAGGTCTGCGAGCGCACGGCGCTGGCGGTGTCGCCGAGCTGGCCCTGCAGCTCGATCTCCACCTGCGCCAGATGCGCATGGTTGTCGGACACGCCCACCATCTTGTCGATGCGATCGATCACGGTGTCGAAGCCGTCCACGACGGTCGGATCGAACCCCACCGTATGCCGCTCGCGCGCCACCTTGGGTCCCGCCGGATCGCGCAGCAGCCAGACCCCGTCGGCGAACACCCACACACCCACCCCACGCGCCTCGAACAGCGCCAGGGCCTTGCGAGCCGCGTCGGCCGGGATGTGCAGCGCCTTGATCACGCTCAGATCGGGCGCGACCAGGCTGGCCCCGTTGAAGGCGGCGAACGGCAGTCGCACGTCCAGCGCCTTCAGCAGGCTGACCATGCCGCGCGGTGGGCGGCTCGAGACCAGGGTGAATCCGATCCTGGCCTTGGCCAAGGCGTCGACGGCGTCGATCGCCCGCGCCGTAAGGCCTTTGTCGGGGTTAACGAGCGTCCCGTCGATGTCCGACACCAACAGTTCGATCGGGTCGCCGGGCGTGCGGGCTTGGTTGGGAAAATCGGTCATGCTCACCATAGAGCGCAGCGGCGCGCGGCGTTCCCAAGGGCGGGCGGGCCCGTTGAATGCGGCGGCGCCCAAGGCTACGCTTACCTCAAATGGAAACGCTGAAACGGCTCAATCTCGGCCTGAGCTTCCTGCTCGAACTGCTTCTGGCTCTGGCGGCTGGATATTGCGCCTACGCCTTGCCGCTGACCATGGCGTTGAGGGTGGGGCTGGCGATCCTGGTCCCCGCGGCCTTGATCGTGATCTGGAGCCTTTTGCTCGCCCCCAAGGCCCTTACGCGACTGTCGACGCCGGGGCTGTTGATGGCCAAGCTCACCCTGTTCGGCGGGGCCGCCCTGGCCCTGTACGCGGCCGGCCGCCCCGGTCTGACGGCCACGTTCGGCGTCCTGATCCTGGTCAATATGATCGGCGTTGTGGCCTGGAAGCAGTTCTAACGATCGCCACCTCCAAGACTACCTCGCCACGCAAGCCTGCGCGCTCGCCGTAAACACGCTATAATGGCCGCCGTCGGGACGGCTTTTAAGGTATGGCATGCGACTGTTACGCGAACTGAGACCCGCGGCGCTGGAGGCGGCGCCGATGGTTTCGGCGATCCTGGTGCTGTTGGCTGGCGTGCTGCTGCTGGTCTCGGGCGCGACCCCTTCCGATCCGGAACGCTTCCAGGGCCTGGCCGCCGTGCTGCCCCTGTGGTTGATCGAGATCAGCCACTTTCTGTCCAGCATTCTCGGCCTGGTCCTGATCCTGCTCTCCTTTGGCCTCAGGCGTCGGCTGGATGGGGCCTGGGGCGCCTCGGTGGGGGTGCTGGTGATCGCCGCCCTTCTGGCCCTGCTCAAGGGGTTCAATTGGGAGGAGACCGCGACCCTGGCCGTGGTCTGCCTGCTGCTGGCCCCGTTCCACGAGGCCTTTCCGCGCAAGTCGCGGCTGATGCGGATGGAGATCACCCCCGGCTGGATGGCCTCGGCCGGGGCCTGTGTCGCCGGGGCGGCGATCCTGGGCTGGTGGCAGTTCCACCACGCCGACTATTCCGACACCCTGTGGTGGAAGGTGATCGGCGACGCCGACGCCAACCGCTCGATCCGCGCCTGGGCGGGCGCCGCGATCCTGCTGCTCGCCGTGGGCGTATGGCGGCTGGTGGCGACCCCGGCGACCCCGCCGGTGGTGGGCGACCACGACCCGGATTTCGAGCGCGTGCGAGCGATCCTGGCCAAGGCCGAGGACTCTGACCCCCCGGCCAACCTGGCCTTGCTGGGAGACAAGCGGTTTTTGTTCTCCCAGTCTGGCGACAGTTTTCTGATGTTCGGCGTGCGCGGCCGCAGCTGGATCGCGCTGGGTCCGCCGGTGGGCAAACGCGAGGAGCGCATGGAGCTTCTGTGGCGCTTTCGCGAACTGGCCGACGCCCATGCGGCGCGCGCTGGCCTCTACGCCATAGGCCCAGACCTGCTGCCGGATGTGGTCGAGCTTGGCTTCGCCATCCAGAAGACCGGGGAATCCGCCACCGTGCCGCTGGAGCATTTCTCCCTGGCTGGCCGTCGCCACGGGGTGCTGCGGCGCAGCTGGCGCAAGGCGGGCGAAACCGGCGCCACCTTCGAAGTTCTGTCCCACGATCAGGTCCTGCAGCAGATGGGCGAGCTGAAGCGGGTTTCCGACGTCTGGCTCAGTCACCACGCCGGCGGCGACAAGAAGTTCTCCATGGGCGGGTTCGAGGAACGCTATGTGGCCGAATTCCCCTGCGCCGTGGTGCGGGTCGACGGGGCCATCGCCGCCTTCGCCACCATCTGGACCACCGCCGACCGCTCGTCCTTTTCCATGGACCTGATGCGCTACAGCGACGAAGCGCCCAAGAACATCATGGACTATCTGTTCGTGGAATTACTGCATTGGGGCCGGGCGGACGGTTACGTAGCCTTCGAATTCGGCATGGCCCCCCTGTCCGGCCTCGAGGATCGTCCCCTGGCCCCGATCATGTCGCGGGTGGGCAACCTGCTGTTCGAGCGCGGCGAGGAGCTCTACAATTTCCGCGGCGTGCGCCGCTACAAGGACAAGTACGACCCGGTCTGGCAACCACGCTATGTGGCCGCCCCCCGCAAATGGACCATTCCGATTCTACTGGCCGACGTGGGGCTGCTATCCTCTGGAGGGGTCTCGGGCCTGACCAAGCGCCCCAGGAAGGACGAGGAGCAGCCCGCAAGTCCCGAAATCCCCGCGGCCGCTTGACGCAGGCCTGATCAATTCAGGCTGGCCCTCGCACAGCTCTCTCTCCACCAAGAGACGCATAGCATCGTGAAATCCAGCCAAGTGATTGTGGCCCTCGGCCCCGCCGGGAAACGCTGTCCGAACCTTCTCCGCGCCAGCCAATACCCGCGAAAACTGATTCCATCCGGGCCGAATCACTTAGCGCCCGGTCTTGAAGCCGGCCAGATTGACCAGATGCACCACCAGGATCAGCAAAACCGCCGATGACAGCAGCATCAGGGCGCGGTGGGGAATCAGCCGCGGGCCGCGGGTCAGGTCCGGGGGCCGGGCCCCACGCCAACCGAAGAAAATACAGGCCCCGAGCGCAATTGCGGCGGCGATCAGGGTGGTGGTCAGATCCATATTCAACCCTTCAATCCTTAACCCGCGGCCTTTGCGGCTTACTGCCCATTAACCCACGATTAACCACGATGCCGTGTCATCAGGAGGCTCCCCTTCCGCAGTCCGCCGTTCATCCACAAGACTCGCGCCGGGATACTACATTTAGCGGTTCCGCCGCGTTTACACGCCAGGAAACGCTAGATAGCGTGTGGACTACGAGTTTGGAGAGCGAATCGAATGACCTCGGGGGCGCCTTGGAGCGTTAAAGGCATAGACCCCAAGGCGCGCGAGATCGCAAAGGGTCTCGCCCGCCGGTCCGGCATGACTCTAGGCGAATGGCTCAACCAAGTGATCCTCGAAGACAACGGCCTTTCCGAAGATCCCACGCCGCCCGACTACAGCTCGGACCGGTACGGCTCCGATCGTCGCCCGCCCGTCTATGCCGGGGGCGACGGCTACCGGAGCGATGGCCATAGGCGCGTCGAGGCGCCGGGCCATATGGGCGACGAAGTCATGCGGGTGGGCGACGCCCTGAACCGCCTGTCGGCGCGCATCGAGGCCGCCGAACATCGCTCCACCCAGGCCATCAACAGCGTCGACCAGTCGGTGGCGGGCCTTGTGTCCCGCCTCAGCCTGGCTGAGCGCGAGCAGACCGCCGTCGCCGCCCGGTTCGAGGGCGCAGTCGACGACCTGCGCACCGACCAGGCCCGCGCCGCCGAGCGCATGCGCCGGGTCGAGCAGGAAGCCGCCGGAAGCCGCTCCATCGAGGGGGTGAAGGCCATCGAAGGCGCCTTGGCCAAGGTCGCCAGCCACCTCTATGACGGCGAAGAGCGCACCCGCGAGACCCTGCAGGGCCTGCGCCAGGAGATCGACGGCCTGGCTGGCCGCGTCGAAGACAGCATCACCGGCAAGGCCGCTTCGGATCTGGTGGAGACCGTGGTCGCCCGTCTGGCCGAACGCCTGGAGGCCGCCGAAGGCCGCACCAGCCTGGCCCTGCGCAGCCTGGAGACGTCGTTCGCCAGCCTGGACCAGCGCCTGATCGCCACCGAACAGCGCGTGGACGACAGCCGCGAGAATGATTTTGGGCTGCGCCAGCTGGCCTCCAACCTGTCGGATCGCGTGGACGCGGTCCGCACGGAAATGGCCGAAAAGATCCGCGACACCGCCGATGGCCGCTTCGACCGCATGGAGCGAGCGCTGGAGGCGATGAACGACCACGTTCAGGCCGCCGAGCGCCACTCCGCCCAGGCCATCGAACGCATGGGCCATGACGTGCTGCGCATGGCCGACGTGCTCGGTCGCAAGGTGCAGGACTCCGAAATCCGCTCGGCCGACGCGATCGAGCAGGTCAGCGGCGAAGTCAAGCGCATGGCCACGGTCATGGAGACCCGCCTGGCCCAGGCCGACAATTTCGGCGCCCAGGCCCTGGAAAAGCTGGGCGGCGAGATCGCGCGCATCACCGAACGCCTGGCCGAGCGCATCGGCGACGCCGAGCGCCGTTCGGCCCAGGCCATGGACGACGTCGGCGACCAGCTGTCGCGGGTCACCGACCGCCTGCAGGATCGCCAGGACCACGTCACCACCGAACTGGGCGAACGCATCCGCCAGAGCGAAGAGCGTACCGCGCGCCTGCTGGAAGACGCCCGCACCCGCATCGACGATCGCCTGGCCGAAACCAATCGCCGGCTGGAAGCCAAGGCCGCCGAGCCGGTCAATGCGCCGGCGTCCTTCGCCGGCCCCGCCTTCCCGGGCGCGTCCTATGCCGGGCCGACCCATGCCGGTTCCCCCTACGCCACGCCCACCTATGCGGGCCCAAACTATGGCGAGCCGATCTATCTCGATCAGGAAGTGGCCCCCTTTGGCCACGACAGTTTCGCCGCCAGCCGGACGTCGGACCTGAACACCAGCGTTTCCCACCCGGCGATGCAGCAGGCCGAGAGCGATTTCGGCGCCGACCTCGCTGACGCGCATGACGCCGCCCCCGATCTCGGCGCCCCCGATCTCGGCACCCAGGATTTGGACGCATCGAATCTGGGCGCGCCGAAGTTCGCCCCAGCCGCCCACACCGGGGTCCGCCCCTTTGGCCGAGCCGAGTTCAGCCAAGTCGAGTTCGAAGAACCGGATTTCAATGAGCCCAGCCTGACCGGCTATGGCGCCGCAGCCTCGGCCGCGTTCGTCGGCGCCGACGAACGGCATGATCCGTCCCTCGACCCGCTCGTGTCGCCAGCCACCGTGATCGCGGAAACGACTTTCGCGCACGCCGCGGCGGCGGCGCCCAACAGCCTGTCTCAGGCCTGGCCGCGCACCCCCGCCCCGACACCGGAGGCCCTGCCGGGCGCCACCTTTGTCTCCCAACCCTTCGCGGTCCATGCCGCGCCCACCGACTCCTATGTCGGGGCGCCAGGCAGGCCCGCTGAGGTCCCAGGCGAGACCCCAAGTGAGACCTACGTCACCGCCCGGGCGCATGCGCCCCTGCCCGAATTCGACGACCTGTGCGACGACGATCTCGACGCTCCCGAGGCGCTGATCGATCAGCCTGCGCCCTATGCCACCTCGCCCTTCCGGCCCAAGATTGCGCCGATGGCCTTCGAAACCGGCGACATCGACGCCGAGGCCGAGGCCCTGTTTGCGCCACGCTCGTCAGCGACCCGCGAGCTCATCGAACAGGCCCGCGCCGCGACCCGGGCCGCCACGCGCCCGGAAAACCGCGTCCGCGGCCGCCTGCGCGGATCGGCGTCGTCCAGCGACCTGTTCAACGATGCGGCCCTGTCAGCCCGAAAGGCGCCCCGGCGCCGCCAGGCTTCGGTCTGGGCCAACGCCCTGCTGATCTCCGGCGCCGCCGCGGCCATGGGCGTCTCCGTGGCCGGCTATGCCCTGCTGTCGCAAAAGCCGGCGGGCGCCCTGCCGCAACGAGTCGCCAGCGCCCTGGGCATGAAGACCCCGGCGGCGATCAAGCCGGCCGGCGCCGAGGCTGCTGGTCCGATCCTGGCCGAAGCCCTGACCACCAAGCCGGCGGCGGACACCCAGGCTGTGATCGCCGCGCCGGCCCTGGCCGCGCCCAGCACGCCCAATCCCGACGCCATCAGCCTCTATGGCGACGCCACCCGCCGGATCGAGTCCCACGACTTCGCCGGCGTCGACGCCCTGAAGAAGTCGGCCAATCTCGGCTACGCCCCGGCCCAGTTCTATCTGGCCAAGCTCTATGAAGGCGGCGAAGCCGGCCTGCACAAGGACTCCGGCGAAGCCCGCCGCTGGACCGAGCGAGCCGCCGATGGCGGCGACCGCAAGGCCATGCACAACCTGGCCCTCTACTATTTCGAAGGCACCGGCGGCCCCAAGAACACCACCACCGCCGCCCAATGGTTCCGCCGCGCGGCCGACCTGGGCCTGACCGACAGCCAGTACAATCTGGGCCGGCTGTTCGAGGAAGGCTTCGGCGTCGCCCAGAATCCGGCCGAGGCCTACAAGTGGTACATGATCGCCGCCCGCTCCGGTGATGCGGAATCGCGCAACAGCGCCCAGCGGGTCAAGGGTCAGTTGTCGGCGGAATCGCAGGCCGCCGCCGAACGGGCCGCCATGACCTTCCTGGCCCAGACCACCAGCGCTCCATTGCAGGTCGCCCAGGCGACCGGCGCCACGGCGTCTCCCGTGGCCATCGCCCAACGCGCACTTTCGCACCTGGGCTACTATCAAGGCCCCGCCGACGGCGCCCAATCCCCCGCGCTGAAACTGGCCATCGCCGCCTATCAGCGCGACCAGGGCCTGCCGGCCTCCGGCGCGCTGGACCCGGCCCTGAACGACCGCCTGAGCGTCATCGCCCAGTAGGGCGATTGTAGGCGATCAACGAGCAAGGGGCGCGTCGCCGCTAAGGCTACGCGCCCACTTTCGCTGGAGCCTCGCCGTCGCTAAGTCTGCGGCATGACTCGCCCCATCCCTCCTGTCGCCCACAAGGATCCCAAGCGGATCGAACAGCTCGGCCGCGTGCGCGTGGACGACTATGCCTGGCTGAAGGACGACAACTGGCAGCAGGTGCTGCGCGACCCCTCCGCCGTACGCGCCGACGTGCGAGCGCATCTGGAGGCGGAGAACGCCTATACCGCGGCCATGCTGGCGCCCACCGAGGCGCTGCAGGCGGCGATGTTCGCGGAGATGAAGGGGCGCATCAAGGAGGACGACTCATCGGTCCCAGCCCCCGACGGCGCCTGGGACTATTATGTTCGCTACGCCATGGGCGCCCAACACCCGATCCACGCCCGCCGCCCGCGCGACGCCGACGAGGGCGAGGGCGAGGGCGAGGGCGAGGTGATCCTGCTGGACGAGGACGCCGAGGCCAAGGGCCATGCCTATTTCCACGTGGGCGGCGCCCAGCACAGCCCCGACCACAAGCTCTACGCCTATGCGGTAGACGAGCAGGGCTCGGAGGTGCACCGCATCCTGATCAAGGATCTGGCCACAGGCGAAATCCTGCCCGAGCCCGTCGAAAGCTCCACCGGCGGCTTCACCTGGTCACCGGATTCGCAATGGCTGTTCTGGATCTGGCGCGACGACAATGGCCGCCCCGCAAAAATCTATCGCCGCCCCGCGCGCGGCGGGAGCGCCGACGACGTGCTGGTGTTCGACGAGCCGGACGAGGGCTTTTTCCTGTCGGTGGGAACCACGGCCTCGGACGCCTTCATCGTCATCGGCTCGGGCGACCACGAAACCTCCGAGGTCCAGCTGATCCCGGCCGAAACCGCCACCGCCGCGCCCCAGGTGGTCGAGCCGCGCACCCCCGGCCTGCGCTATGACCTGGAGCACTGGGACGGCCGTTTCCTGATCCACACCAACGCCGACGGCGCGGTGGACTTCAAGGTTGTCGAGGCGCCGCTGAGCGACCCGTCGCGCAAGGCCTGGCGCGATTGGGCGCCGCACCAACCGGGCCGCTACATCGTCGGCGTCGGCGCGCTGAAGGACTGGTTCGTGCAGCTAGTGCGCGAAAACGCCAGCAACCGCATCCTGCTCACCGAGCGCGGGACCGGCGCCGAGCATGAAATCGCCTTTGACGAGGACGCCTATGCGCTGGGCATGGCCGGCGGCTACGAGTTCGACACCACCACCCTGCGCTTCGTCTACGAGTCGCCCACCACCCCGCGCCAGACCTTCGACTATGACCTGACCACTCGCCAGCGGACCCTGCGCAAGACCCAGGAAATCCCCTCCGGCCACGATCCGGCCGCCTATGTCACCCGCCGTCTCTATGCGCGGACCGCGGATGGCGTCGAGGTTCCGATTACGGTGCTGATGAAGGCGGGCACGCCCCTGGACGGCTCTGCGCCCCTGCTGCTCTACGGCTATGGCGCCTATGGCATCCCCATGGAGCCGCATTTCTCGATCCGCAACCTGTCCCTGGTGGATCGCGGCTGGATCTGGGCCACCGCCCACGTGCGCGGCGGTTCGGAAAAAGGCTGGGGCTGGTTCCTGGACGGGCGGATGGAGAAGAAGACCAACAGCTTCACCGACTTCATCGCCTGCGCCGAGCACCTGACCGGGGCCGGCTATGGCGCCAAGGGCCGCATCGTCGCCTATGGCGGCTCGGCCGGCGGCATGCTGATGGGCGCCATCGCCAATCTGCGGCCCGACCTGTGGGCCGGGATCATCGGCGCGGTGCCGTTCATCGACGTGCTCAACACCATGAGCGACACAACCCTGCCCCTGACCCCGCCGGAATGGCCCGAATGGGGCAATCCGCTGGAGGATGAGGCCGCCTATGATCGCATCGCCGGCTACAGCCCCTATGACAATATCACCGCCCAGCCCTATCCGGCGGTGCTGGCCACCGGCGGCCTGTCCGACCCCCGCGTGACCTATTGGGAACCCGCCAAATGGGTGGCCAAGCTGCGGGAGAAGAGCACCGGCGAGGCCCCCATGCTGCTGAAGATCAACATGGAGGCCGGCCATGGGGGCGCCTCGGGCCGGTTCGATTTTCTGAAGGAGATCGCCCTGGACTACGCCTTCGCCGTCTGGGCCGTGGAGCGCGGATGGACGCAAGCATGAGCCTGTTGATACGCCCAGCGACCGCCGACGACGCCCCGGCCCTGGCCGCCATCTATGGCCACCACGTCCTCCATGGGGCGGGCACGTTCGAGGAAGCGCCGCCCAGCCCCGAGGAGATGGCCACACGCCTGGCCGCGGTGCAGGCGCGCGGTCTGCCTTATCTGGTGGCCGAGGCGGACGGCGCCGTGGCCGCCATGGCCTATGCCGGCCCCTTCCGCCTGCGCGCCGCCTATCGCTACACGGTGGAAGACAGCGTCTATGTGGCGCCCAGCCACCAGGGTCTGGGCCTGGGCAAGGCGGTGCTGGCTGAAGTCATCATAGCCTGCGAGACTCTGGGCCTGCGCCAGATGGTGGCCCTGATCGGCGACAGCGGAAACGCCGGCTCGGTGGGCGTGCACACCACCCTGGGCTTCCGCCACGCGGGGGTCATGCAGGGGGTGGGATTCAAGAACGGCCGCTGGCTGGACGTGGTGATTATGCAGCTGGCGCTGAACCAAGGCGCCGAGGGCGCGCCGGCGGTCGAAGGACTGAACCTGTCGGGGGTTTGATCGCCGCGTTCTGCGACGATCCGCGACCTGAATCCCACGCGCTCCCTTTTGATAACGACTTGGCGACATAGTTCAGTCGAGTCCGTCGCTTAAAAGGTCGCTTGCGTCATGGCCAACCCCATCTTCAAATCCCGCTCGGCCGTGTACGCCTGCCTGATCCTCCTGAGCTTGACCCTTCAGGGCTGCGTGGCCGCCAGCGTGGCGGGCGCCGCCGTTGGCGCGACGGCCAAGGTCGCCGGAACCGCTGTGGGACTCACCGCAGATGCGGTCGGCGCTGCGGGCCGGGTGGTGACCGGCGGGTCGAAGTCGAAATAGCGCCCTCAGTAAAAGCTCTCTCCCGGCAGCAGCCCATCCTGCCCGGCCCCGTCGCACAGGGCGTAGCTGAAGCCCTTCTGGATCGCCCAGGCGCCGACCTCGCCCTGTTTGCTGATGGCCAGAAAGCCCACCTGGATATCCTTGGCCTCAGGCTTGCGCTTGAGGATACGGGCCACGGCCTCCTTGCAGGCGGCCTGGGGCGAGCGGCCCTGGCGCATCAGCTCCACCACCAGGAAGCTTCCCACATTGCGGATCACCTCCTCGCCGACCCCGGTGGAGGTGGCGGCGCCCACATCGTTGTCCACATAGAGCCCAGCGCCGATAATTGGGCTGTCGCCGACCCGCCCGTGTAGCTTCCAGGCCATGCCGCTGGTGGTGCAGGCGCCGGCCAGGTTCCCGTGGGCGTCGATGGCCAGCATGCCAATGGTGTCGTGATTGTTCTTGCCGCCGGGCGTGCCAAGCGGCGATGCGCCCTTACCGTAGGTCCCGACCTCGCTATTGGCTGCGGGTTTGTAATCGGCGGTCTTCAGCCAGTCCTGCCAGGCCGCCCGGGATTCGGGCGTCAGCAGCTCCTCGCGGCGAAAGCCCTGCTCGACAGCGAACTGCAGCGCCCCGTCACCCACCAGCAGCACATGCGGCGTCTTCTCCATCACCCGTCTCGCCACCGAGATGGGGTGGGCGATGTGCTCCATCCCGGCCACCGCGCCGCAGTTTCCGTGCTCGTCCATGATACAGGCGTCCAGGGTCACGTGGCCGTCCCGGTCGGGATAGCCGGCGCGGCCGACGCTGTGGTTCTTCAGGTCCGCCTCGGGCACGCGGGCGCCCGCCTCCACCGCGTCCAGGGCCCGGCCGCCCTTGGACAGCACCGCCCAGGCCGCCTGGTTGGCGGCGACGCCGAAATCCCAGGTGGAGATCACGCAGGGCAGGCCAAGCTTGATCCCCGCGGGCTCGACGGCCGAGGCTTCACTCGCCGCCAACAGGGACGATCCCACCATGGAAGCTCCGATGATCTCTCGCCGACTGACCATTTAAACTCCAATCCAGGGTCTTGCGCCGGCCCGAACTAGGCTAAGGCCTGCGCCAACATAGTCCGCTGAAACTCTCATAAGCGAGCCTTCGATGACCGTTCGTCGCCTCTTGGAGGTCTGCGTCGACAGCCCCGCCGGCCTGGCCGCCGCCATCGCCGCCGGCGCCGACCGCATCGAGCTCTGTTCGGCCCTGGCCCTGTCCGGCCTGATGCCCTCACCGGGGATGATGGCCCTGGCGGCCCGCCAGTCGGCGCCATCCTATCCCATGATCCGCCCGCATCCCGGCGAGTTCCGCTATGGCGCCCTGGATCTCGACGTGATGCGCGGCGACATGGACGCCACTCGCGCCGCTGGCCTGCCTGGGGTGGTGATCGGCGCCAACCGCCCCTCCGGCGAACTGGACGAAGACATGATCGGCCAGCTGGTGGAACACGCCCGTGGATTGGGCCTGAGCATGACCCTGCACCGCGCCTTCGACCTGGTCCCCGATTTCGAAAAGGCGCTGGAGATCGCCATCGGCTTTGGCTTCGAGCGCATCCTGACCTCCGGCGGCGCCAGGACCGCGATCCTCGGCGCGGACCGCATCGCCGATCTGGTGCGCCAGGCCCAGGGGCGCATCGTCATCATGGCCGGCTGTGGCGTGAACCCCGGCAATGTGGCCGAGCTGGTCCGCAAGACAGGCGTGAGCGAGGTGCATGGCTCCTTTGGCGGCGCTGTCTACGCCCCGGGGGGTGATCAACGACCCGGGGCCGGGGCCGTCGAACTCGGCTTCGTCCAGGCGGATCTGAAAGACACCCTGGGCGCGGCCGTAAAGATGGTCGCCGACACCCTGAGACGGCTGGAATAGGGTTGACCACCCAAGGCAACCCACGGTGACCTAAGGGAAATTCACTCAAAAGTGCGTGTGAGCAGCGCGCCGCGGCCCTATGCTGCGGGCCATCAGGCATAGGGTTTGAGACCATGACGTCACTGCTGGATGGACCATCGGTCGCGCAGCGTATACTCGACCATATCGACAACGAAACCACCGATCTGAGCGACGAGATCTGGCGCGAACCGGTGGCCAATTATCTGTCCGAGGCCCGCTGGCTGGCCGAGCGGGACCGGGTGCTGCGCCAGACCCCGACGCCATTCTGCCCCGCGGCCGCCCTGCCCAAGAGCGGGTCCTTCATCGCGCGGGAAGCCGCCGGCACGCCCCTGCTGGCGGTTCGTGGCGCCGATGGCGTGGTGCGCGCCTTCCGCAACGCTTGCCGCCATCGCGGCGCCCAGCTGGCCTGCGGGGCCGGGCGGGAGAAGGCCTTTGTCTGCCCCTATCACGGCTGGGCCTACGGCCTGGACGGGTCCCTGCGCAACGTGCCGCACGAGCATGGCTTTCCAGGCCTGGACAAGGCCACGCGCGGCCTGGTTGCGGTGGACACGGTCGAGCACGGCGGCATCGTCTTCATCACCCAGGACCCGCCCGATGGCGGCGGCGCCACAGTGGACGACCTGCCCCAGCTGCTCGGCCCGGAGCTGGAATTCGTCTCCTCCGGCGCTCAGGACGCCCAAACCAACTGGAAGATCTCGGTGGAGGGCTTTCTGGAGGGCTATCATATCTATTCCACCCACCGGGAGACCTTCTACCCGGTGCAGTTCGACAATCTGAACGTGATCGAACAGTTCGGCCGCAACAGCCGGGTGACCTTCCCCTATCGCAATATCCAGAAGCTGCGCGGGGTGCCCGCCGCCGAGCGCCAGGTCGCCGGGACCCTGACCCATGTCTATCACCTGTTCCCCAATGTGATGATCGCCACCTTCCCGCAAAGGACGCTGATGGTGGTGTTGGAACCGGTCACACCCAGCCTGACCCGGACCATCACCTACACCCTAGCCGACGCCAGGACGGTGAAGACCGACAGGCCGGCCATCGAGCGCGACACCGATTTCGTCACCGCCGGCGCCGACGAGGACCGCGCCGTGGTCGAATCCATCCAGCGCGGCCTGGCCAGCGGCGCCAACCAGGTGTTCGAGTTCGGCCGCTTCGAAGGCGCCATCACCCACTTCCACCGCAACCTGCAGGCTGTCATCGGCGAGGGGGCCTATTCCGCCGGCTCGGGATGAGCCTCGATATTCGGCGGGGCCCTCGACGCCCTCACCCGCCGTCCACTGACTTCGGCCCCCGCGTCGGGTGACAGCGGAATGAAGAAGAACAGGCCCAACAGCGTCACCCCGCCCACCACCACAAAGGTCGGAGAGACATCGGCGGCCTGTAGATGCGGCGAGTGATGTAGGTTGCGGATACTGGCCAGGAGCAGGGCGGCCAGGCCGATCCCCAGGCTCTGGGACAGTTGCTGGCCCATGCTGGACAGGCTGCTGGCCCGGCTCATGCGCGGCTGGTCGATATCGGCGAAGGCCAGGGTGTTGAGGGCGGTGAACTGCAGCGAGCGGAAGAAGCCGCCGACCAGCAGGGCCGCCACCATGATCAGATACGGGGTCGAGGCGCGGAACAGGGCGTAGCTCATAAAGGTCAGGGCCACGATGAAGGTATTGGCCACCAGCACCGTCTTGAACCCCAGGCGACTGATAATCGGCCGGGCCGTGGTCTTCATCGCCAGGGCCGCAGCCGCGCTGGTGAAGGTGATCAGGCCGGCGGCGAAGGCGTTGAGCCCGAACCCCAGCTGCAGCAGCAGGGCCAGCAGGAAGGGCGAGGCGCCCATGGCCATGCGCAGGAAGGCGCCCCCCACCACGGAGGTGGTGAAGGTGCGCACCTTGAGCAGCGACAGGTCCAAAATGGCGTGTGGCGTGCGCCGGGCGTGAAAGGCGAACAGGGCCACGCATATGGCCCCGCCCGCGATCATGGCCGCGACCACCGTCACCGGCAGGGCGCCGCGGCCCAGATTGTCGAAGCCATAGACCAGGCCAGCGAAGCCGAAGCCCGTCAGGATGAAGCCGCGCCAGTCTAGCGGCGGGGTATGCTCTTCCTTGATGTCGGCGATGAACAGGCTGACCAGCACCACGCCCAGGATTCCCATGGGGATGTTGATCAGGAAGATCCAGCGCCAGGACCAGTGGGTGACGATGAAGCCGCCGATGGGCGGCCCGATCACCGGGCCCAGCATGGCCGGCATGGTCAGGTAGGACATGGCCCGCACCAGCTCGTTCTTGGGGGTCGAACGCAACAGCACCAGCCGCCCCACCGGCGTCATCATCGCCCCGGCCATGCCCTGCAGCATCCGCGCGCCCACCAGTTCCGGCAGGGTCCGGGACAGGCCGCACAGCAGGGAGGCGATGGCGAACAGGGCGATGGCGATACGAAACACCAGCTTGGCCCCGAAGCGGTCGGCGACCCAGCTGGAGATCGGCAGGAACACCGCCGAGGCCAGCAGGTATGAGGTGATGGCCAGGTTGAGGGTCAGGGGATCCTCATGCAGCGACCGGGCCATGGTCGGCAGGGCGTTCGTGATCACCGTTGAATCGAGTGTCTGCATGAACAGGGCGCTGCCGATGATGATCGGCGTCAGCCGCCCCACCGGAACGGCCGGCGGCGTCTCGCCCCGCGCCACCTGGTCGACCGGCTTGGGCTCGACGGTGCTCATCCGGCTCATGAGCGGTCTCCGCCCAGTTGGCCGAGCGGCCCGATGGCCGCCTCCAGCGCCGCCCGGGCTTCAGGCGACAGGGCGGCCAGACGCTGCGCCAGCCAGTCGTTGCGCCGGCGGCGCACGGCCTCCAGCGCCTTGCGACCGGCGGCGGTGAGGGTCAGGCCCACCCGCCGCTTGTCATCGCTGTCGGGAGCCAGGCGCGCGAGATAGCCCGCCGCTTCCAGACGTTTCACGTGCGCGCTCATAGTCGGGCGCGACATCTGTTCGTGATCGGCCAGCTCGGACACGCCGATCCCATCCCGCTTGAGCACCCCGCCCAGCAGCATGGAGTCCAGGGGCGAGAGCCCCAAGGACTGGGACTGGCGGCGCAGGTGGCGGCTCAGCCGCAGCACCACGGGGCGCAGTCCTTCGGCTAGGACGGAGACGTCCGTGGGAGGAATCGGAGTGGGAGAGGCGTTCATGCGCAGATAGTTAGGTTGCCTAACTATCTATATCAAGCGGCGTCGTGGTCATTTCGACAGCACTTTCATGAGACCTGATGTCGCGTTCAGGGCGCCGGCAAGCCGCCGCCCTACAACCGGTCGTCCGGCGCCTGCGCAACGGGGGCGTCCCGGGGGGTGACGAACCGGGCCAGGCGTGGCGACAGCCAGTGCTCGAAATCGTCGATCATCTCATAGACCACCGGCACCATCACCAGGGACAGGACGGTGGAGGTCATCAGGCCGCCAATCACGGCCACGGCCATGGGCTGGCGGAATTCCGAGCCCTTGCCGATGGCCAGGGCCGTGGGCAGCATGCCGGCGGCCATGGCCATGGTGGTCATGATGATCGGCCGCGAGCGCTCGCGGCAGGCCTCCATGATCGCCTGGCGCTGCGGCATGCCTTCCCGCTCGCGCTCGATGGCGTATTCCACCAGCAGGATCGAATTCTTGGCCGCCAGGCCCAGCAGCATAAGAAGGCCGATCAACGACGGGATGCTGATCGATTCATGCATGACCAACAGGCCGAGAAAGGCCCCGCCGATGGCCAGAGGCAGGGCCGACAGGATGGTGATCGGTTTGAAGAAGCTGCGGAACAGCAGCACCAGCACGGTGTAGATCATGCTGATCCCGGTCAGGAAGGCCAGGCCCAGTTGAGCGAACAGCTCCACGAACTGCTGGGTCTGGCCCAGCGTCTCCTGCTCCACACCGGCCGGCAGATGCTTCATGATGGGCAGCTTGTTGGCCTCCTTCACCCCTTGGCCCAACTGGGCGCCATTGGCGAGGTCGGCGTCGATGGCGATGAAGCGTTCCCGGTCGTAGCGGTAGATTTTCGCCGGGCCGGACTGGAAGTCCACGTCGGCGACGCTGGACAGGGGCGTCATGCCGCCGCTGGCGGTGGGCAGCTGCAGATCACGGATCAGCGCGATGTTCGAGCGATCCGACTTGGGCAGGCGAATGCGGATGGGAATCCGGCGCTCGCCGTCGGTCAGCTTGGAGACATTGGCGTCGATATCCCCCACCGTGGCTACACGCGCGGCGGCGGCGATGGCTTCCGAGGTAACGCCCAGGCGCGAGGCTTCGTCGCCGCGCGGCCGGATGGCGATTTCAGGCCCGGTGGGCGGGTGGGCCGGACGCGGATCGGCGAGGGTCTTGAGGCCCCGCATCTGCCGCTCCAGCTCTTCACCGGCCCGGGACAGGGCGTCGCCGTTCTGGCTGGCCAGGATCACCTGCACGTCGGCCGAGCCGAAGCCGCCGCCCTGGAAATTGACCCGGGCGTCGGGGATGGATTTGAGGCTGTCGCGCACGCGGTCCTGGATCTGGGTGTCGGATAGGCTGCGCTTGTCGTTGAGCACCCAGGTGGTGGTGCCACTGGTGATGTCCCCAGACGCGCCGCCGCCGAAGCCTTCGCCCGCGGTGGAGCCGATCTGGCTGAAGACCATCTTGGTCTCGGGTTGGCGCTGCAACAGCGCTGTGACCTTCTCCGACACCCGCTCCATATCGGTGGTGGTGGCGCCGGGCGGCCCCTGCAGGCTGATGAAGATGAAGTTGGGATTGCCCGGAGGCTGTACCCCCGTGGGCAGCAGGAGCGTCAGCCCCAGGGAAGCGAAAAAGATCACGCCGCCGGAAATGGCGGTGACGATGCGGTGCGACAGGGCCCAGTCCAGGGCGCGCTGATAGTGGGGGTTCATGGGAGGCCGCGGGTGCGGGTCGGCCGTGGGCTTAAGGAAATAGGCGGCCAGCAGCGGCGTCAAAAGCCGCGCCACCAGCAACGAGAACAGCACGGCCACCGCCACGGTGATACCGAATTCCCGGAAGAACTGCCCGGGGATACTGCCCATGAACGAAACCGGCGCGAACACCACCACCACCGTCGCGGTGGTGGCCACCACGGCCAGGCCGATCTGGTCGGCGCCTTCCATGGCCGCGCGATAGGGCCGCGCGCCCGCCAGCACCCGCTTTTGGATATTCTCGATCTCGACGATGGCGTCATCGACCAGGATGCCGATGACCAGGGTCAGGGCCAGCAGGGTGACCACGTTCAGGCTGAAATGCAGCAGCGCCATGACCAGGAAGGTCGGGATCAGCGACACCGGCATGGCGATGGCCGTGATCAGGGTCGAGCGCCAGTCGCGCAGGAACAGGAACACCACCAGTGAGGCCAGAACCATGCCTTCCAACAGCGTATCCAGAGTGGCCGCATAGCTGGCGCGGGTGTCATCGACGCTGGAGATCAGCTTGGTGAACTTGGCCTCGGGGTGCTGCTTGCCCAGCTTGTCCAGGGCGGCGATGACCCGGTCCTCCACCTGCACATCGCTGGCGTCCTGGGTCTTGAGCACCTGGAAGCCGATTACCGGCTTGTTGTCCAGGCGGGCGAAGCCGCGCGTCTCCCCCTCCCCGTCGCCCACATCGGCCACGTCAGTCAGCTTGACGAACTGGCCGCTGATCGTGGGAATGGTTAGGTTACGCAGGGTGGCCACGGTGGTGGCGGCGCCCAGCACCCGCACGGTCTGTTCGCGTCCGCCGATGCTGACCCGCCCGCCGGAGGCGTCCACATTAAAGCTGGACAGGGCGGTGTTGAGCGCCGAGGCGGTCAGGCCCCGCGCCGCCATGCGGTCGGGATCGATGATGATGTTGATT
This sequence comes from Caulobacteraceae bacterium, assembly GCA_036494815.1. Taxonomy (GTDB): domain Bacteria; phylum Pseudomonadota; class Alphaproteobacteria; order Caulobacterales; family Caulobacteraceae; genus Poindextera. The sequence continues at coordinate 24,016 of DASXNV010000093.1, read as the reverse complement.
TCCCGGTCGACACCGCCGACGCGGGCGATCTGGGCCACGCCCTTCTCGGCCTGCAGGGTGCGCGAGACCGTGTCGTCGATGAACCAGGACAATTGGGCCGGAGACATGCCCGGCGCTGACACCGCATAGGTGACCACGGGCGCGGAGGCGATCTCCAGCCGGCTGATGTTCGGCGGGTCGATCTCGCGCGGCAGGACAGCGCGGCTCTGGTCGACCTTTTGGCGCACCTCGTCGGTGACCTTCTGCAGGTCCTCGCCCAGTTCGAACTCGACCACAGTGGTCGAAACGCCCTGGGCCACCACCGACTGCTCGGAGCGCATATTGGGGATGCCGGCCATAGCGTCTTCGATCGGCCGGGTGATCTGGGTCTCGATCTCGGCCGGCGCCGCGCCGTTCTGGGTGACGGTGACCGCCACGCCAGGGAAGGTGACATTCGGAAATTGCTTGATGGGCAGGGAGGTATAGGCGAGCGCTCCCGCCAGCACCGCCACCAGAAACAGCAGCGCCACCGGGATCGGGTTCTTGATCCCCCAGGTCGAAATTCGCAGTTCGGCCATTAGCGCGCGCCGCCCTGCGTATCCGGCCGGATCACGTCACCGGGCAGCACGAAGGAGGCCGAGGCCCGCAGCACGGTCGCCCCTACCGGCGGCCCTTGCAGCAATTCCACATAGCCGTTGGCGTGGTCGCCGGTCTTGACCGGGATCTGGCCGACCTTGTTGTCGGCGCCCACCACCATCACCGAGGCGCCGTCGGCGTCGTAGCGAATCGCCGTTTCCGGCACGACCGGCACATCGCGATTGACCCCGGCGAAGATCGCCCGGCCAAAGCCGCCCGGGCGCAGATCGGCGCGAACAGGCAACTGGATACGCACCTTGCCCAGTTTGGTCTGGGCGTCGACCCCCGGCTCGATCAGGCGAATAACGCCCTGGGCGGTGGCCCCCGACGGCAACTGAACCTGAGCCTTGTCGCCGACGCGGATGCTGGAGATGGCCGCTTCGGGCACCTGGGCCTGCAGCTCCACCAGGCCGTCGCGGATCATGCGGAACATGGGGGTCGCGCCCACGGCGGCGATGTCGCCGGGGCGCACGTTGCGTTCCAGCACCACCCCCGCCACCGGCGCGCGGATCACCATGCGCGCATCGCGCACCTTCAGGTCGTTGAGCTGGGCGGTCTGGGCCTCAAGCGCGGCCTTGGCGCTGCGGGCCTGAAAGCGGCGCTGGTCGATCTGTTCGGTGGACAGCACGCCCTGGCCGTCGAGCCCTTCGATATGGGCGGCCTGCGACGCGGCCTGTTCGGACGCCACCTGCTGTTGGGCCACCAGCGCCGTCTGCTGGGCGATCTGCGACCTGAGCAGGGTGTCGTCCAGCTCGGCCAGGGGCTGGCCTAAGGCCACGTGGGCGTCGGCCTCCACCATCACCTTGGCCACGCGATAGCCGGTCACTTCGGGATTGACCGCCGCTTCCTCGCGGGAAATCAGCAGGCCCGACGTGATCAGCCCACCGGGCAAGGGCCGGCTCTCGACCTTGGCCACGCCCACTACCCGCGCATTGGCGGCCGGATCCGCCGGGACCGGCTTGTGGCAGGCGGCGAGGCTCAGCGTCAGGGCGATCCCTGCCAAGGCCTGTCCTGTTTTCGACATCCCAGAAGTGGTGATCATAGGTTTCTTTGTCATCGGGAGGCCTGGGTGGTCGGTCCGGGCGGGGGCGTCCAACCGCCGCCCAGCGCCTTGAAGGCCTGGACGGAGCGGCGCAGGGCCTGAACCTGAGCGCTGGTCAGGGCGGTGCGGGCGCCGCGCCAGGTGCGTTCGGCGGTGAGCACGGTGGTCAAGTCGGTGAAGCCGGCGGCATAGCCCTTGCGCGAAGCGTCCAGCGCCGAGCGGGCCTGGGCCTCGCCCGTGGTCAGAAGGCGAATGCGCGCCTCGTCGGAGGACAGGCCGACCAGGGCGTTCTCGGCCTCGCCATAGGCGGTCTGCACCGTTTTCTCATAGGCGATGGCGGCCTGGTCGGCGCGGGCGCCCTGGGCGCGGATCTCGGCCTTCAGTCGCGGCAGATCCAAGATCGGCTGGGCCGCGCTCAGGCCAAGGGACCAGAAGTCGGTGGTCACGGCGGAACCGAACTGGACGCTGGAGCTGAGGCCGACGCCGGGGTTCAAGGTGAATTTTGGGAACAGGGCCAGCTCGTCCAGCTTCAGGGTTCCGCTGGCCGATTTCAGCTTTTCAGCCGCCTCGCGCACATCCGGCCGCGCGGCCAGGAGCTCACCCGGCACGCTCACCGGAACCAGCGGCGGCGCCCCGGCGGTCGCGGGGGTAGGCAGGCTGTCCAGGGGATCAGCGCCGCGTCCCACCAGCACCAGCAAGGTGCGGCGGGCCGCGTGCAGCTGGCTTTCCAGGTCGGCGATCTGGGCGTCGGTCTGGGCGGTCTGGGACGCTGTTTGGTCGGCGTCGGCTTGCGAGCCCAGGCCATGCGCCGCCTTCTTGGCCGCGATATCCGCCAGCTGGCGCTGGATCCGCGCGGCCTCGCGCGCATCCTCCAGCTGAATGGCCAGGCCGCGGGCCTGGAACAGCTGGTCGGCCACATTGGCCGCCAGGCTGGTGCGGCTGGCGGCATAGTCAAACCGGGCGGCGGCCAGGTCGGCGGCGGCCTTTTGGCGCGTGGCGCGGCGGCGGCCGAACAGATCCAGCTCCCAGCTGACGTTCAGGTTGGCGTTATAGCTGTCGGCCGGCCCGGTGGTGATCAGCGATACGGTGGGCTGGTGCGGCCCCAGGGAGAACGAGTCAGCCCCGGACACCAGGCGAGTGTCGGTGCGCGTGCCGGACGCCTGCAGGGCGCCTTGCGGATTGAACGCCATCAAGGCCGAGGAGCGCACCGCCAGGGCTTCGTTCAGCCGCGCCTCGGCGCTTTCGGCGTCCGGCGCCCGCTTGAGCGCCTCTTCAACGAGGCTTTGCAGTTGCGGATCGTTATAGAGCACCCACCATCGGTCGGCGCGCGCGTCCGTCGCATTCTGAGCGGTTGGCGCCTCATAGGCCGTCGGCAGATGCGTATCTGGAGCACGCACGGTCGGCCCCAGCGCGCAGGCGCTGAGCAGGGGCAGAACCGCAAGGCTAAGGGCACTGAAACGACGCATGAGACCTTGATAACAAACCAGACGTTTGCGCAGCGATGGATCGGACAGGCGCAAAATGGCCGCGAATCTCATCCGCAGCGTCAGCCCAGCCCAGTTCACCCCCGCGTAGACGCCTTGTTCGGGCTTGGCTCCTTAAGATTTGTTCACCAAGACCGGCCAAGACACGAATTGGCACGACCCGTGTCGATCAGGGCACGCCTCTTGTCCAGATCGACGCGGCGCCTAACTACTCTTTTCAAAGCGAACAGGTAAGCGCCACCTATGGGTGCAGAGGAACACATGGCTGAGCAAGGCGAAATTCGCATTGGCGTCGGCGGCTGGACCTTCGAACCCTGGCGCGGAGTGTTCTTTCCGGACGATCTGGCCCAGAAGAACGAGTTGCGCTACGCCTCCAGCAAGCTGACCTCCATCGAGGTCAACGGCACCTATTATGGCTCGCAAAAGCCGGAAACCTTCCGCAAATGGGCCGGCGAGACCCCGGACGGCTTCGTCTTCACCCTCAAGGGCTCGCGCTTCACCACCAATCGGCGGGTGTTGGGCGAGGCGGGCGAGTCCATCGAGCGCTTCATGGGCCAGGGCGTCCTGGAGCTGGGCGACAAGCTGGGGCCGATCCTCTGGCAATTCGCCCCGACCAAGAAGTTCGACGAGGCTGATTTCGGCGCCTTTCTCGAGCTTTTGCCCCGCGAGATCGACGGGCGAACCATCCGCCATTGCGTCGAGGTGCGCCATGACAGCTTCCGCGCCCCCGCCTTCGCCGCCCTGCTGCGCCAGTTCGAGGTCCCGGTGGTGTTCGCCGCCCACCAGACCTATCCGGCCCTGGCCGACGTAACCGGCGACTTCGTCTATGCTCGGCTGCAGACCGGGTCCGACGACGTGGAGACCGCCTACGAACCGGCCGATCTTGCGGCCTGGGCCGATCGCTTGAAGACCTGGGCTAGGGGCGACCGTCCCACGGGCCTGGACTGCGCCGATCCGGAACACAAGCCCGATCCAAAGCCGCGCGAGGTGTTCGCCTACATCATCCACGAGGGCAAGATCCGCGCCCCCGCAGGGGCCATGGCGTTGATCGAACTTTGCAAAAGTTGAAGAAAATCGAGGCGTCAGCCCGCCGATCTGATTCAAATGTGGAGCCACGGGCCGCGACGCGCTATCCCGTGTCGACGACCAGTCACAATGGCTTTGGAGAGCTTGGTTTGGCGGCGCTGGACATTCCCGCGGAGGGCCACGTGTGAGTCCGACCTCTGTCTTTGAGGGCGCGGGCGCTATCGTCCTGGGTCTGGCGGTTTGCGGCGCAATCTATGCCAGCCTGGCGACCTGGGCCACCGGGCGATTCCTGCGGCGCGCCATCGCCACCCCGGCCAGTCTTCCCTCCATCTGCGTGCTCAAACCCCTGCATGGAGACGAGCCGGGGCTTTACGAGAATCTGGCCAGCTTCTGCACCCAGGACTATGGCGGCCCGGTGCGCATTGTCCTGGGCGCCCAGGACCCCGCCGATCCGGCGCTTGGGATCGCGCGCCAGGTGCGGCGCGACCATCCCGACCGCGACATCGTGTTGGTCAGCGATCCCACCTCGCACGGGACCAACCGCAAGATCGGCAATCTGATCAACATGGCCGCCCAGGCCCACGGCGAGGTGGTGGTGATCAGCGACAGCGACGTGCGCCTGCCCCGGGACGGGTTGGGCGCTATCGTCGCCGCGCTCCAGGCTCCCGGCGTCGGCCTGGTCTATTGCCTGTATCGGGGCCGGCCGTCCCACAATCTGTGGTCCAGGCTGGCGGCCATGGACGTCAATACGCGCTTCGCCCCCAGTGTCGTGGTCGGCCAGGCCCTGGGCGCCCATCCCTGCCTTGGGCCCACCATGGCGCTGAGAGCCGAGCTTCTGGGCCAGATCGGCGACCTGCAGCATCTGGCGGACTTTCTGGCGGACGATTTCGAGCTGGGTCGGGCGGTGCGCGCCGCCGGCCAGAAGATCGCCTGCCCGCCCTTGGTGATCGACCACGTCTTTCCCGACTGCAGCGGCCGCGAGATGCTGGCGCATGATCTGCGCTGGGCGCGGACCATCCGCCTGGTCGAGCCCCTGGGCTATATGGGCAGCGCCGTCACCCATTTCGTCCCGATGGCCCTGATCGGCGCGGTCCTGACCGGGTTCGCCGGCTGGAGCCTCGCCTTGCTCGCCGGCCTGGTGCTGCTGCGCCAGGCCCAGGCCGTGGTGCTCAGCCGCATGATGTCTGCGGACCGCGGCCTGCTGTGGCTGGTTCCCGTGCGCGATCTTTTGTCGTTTGGCGTGTTCCTCGCGGCCATCGTCGGCGATCGGGTGGAATGGCGCGGCAATCGCCTGCGGGTTGGACGCGACGGGGCGATCGCGGCCACATGATCGATCCCAGATCCAAGGCTCGCGCCGTGGCGATCGCCGCGGCGGTGATAGGCCTGTTCCTCGCCACGGCGGTGATCGCCTATTTCAATTTCGGGGCGGTGCTGGCGGCGATCAGGCCAATCGGCGCCTGGGGATTTTTGACCGTGATCGGCGCCCAGCTCGCCCTGTTCGCGCCGCTGGGCCTGGCCTGGTGGCTGGCCGCCCCTGGCGAGCCGACCCGGCGCGCCGGTGTGTTCGTCTGGGGACGCCTGATGCGCGAGGCGGCCTCTGACGTGCTGCCGTTTTCACAGTTGGGCGGGGTGGTGATCGCCGCCCGCGCGGCCGTGCTGGGTGGGGTATCCACCGCCACGGCGTTCGGCTCGAACGTGGTGGACATCACCATGGAGGTGCTCGCCCAGCTGATCTACACCCTGGTGGGGGTCGCGCTTCTGGCCCACCGGTTGAATTTCCCTGCGCGCGGGGATCGGCTGCTGCTGCCCCTATTGGGCAGCATCGTCGTCATCGCCTGCATGATCGGCGGCTTCATCGCCACACAGAAGCGAGGCCTGCATATTGTTGAGGCCCTGGTCCATCGTGTGGTCCCGGCCGCCGGCCATCACGCCACCGCCGTAACCCGCGTGGTCGAAGCGGCCTATGGCAGGCCGATGCGCCTTTGGGCCGGCCTGGCTCTGCATGTAGGCGCCTGGTTCGGCGCGGCCGCCGGAACCTGGCTTATCCTCGCCTTCATCGGTCGGCCCCTGCCCTTTCTGTCGGTAGTGGCTATCGAGAGTCTGCTGTCCGCTGTCCGTAACGCCGCTTTCATGGTGCCGGGGGGACTGGGCGTACAAGAAGGCGCCTATGCGTTGCTGGGCCCCCTGTTCGGTCTGCCGGCCGAGGCGGCTCTGGCTCTGTCCCTGCTCAAGCGCGCCCGCGACATCACCATCGGCGTGCCGATGCTGCTCAGCTGGCAAATCCTGGAAGGCCGCCGACCCTCGCGGGCGCCGGCCGCCGCGGGCGAGTGACCGCCTCTTAAAGGAACGCGGCGGCGTGCAACGCGTGCAAAATGTCTTCGTGGCTGGCGGCGAAGCTCGGGCCGGCAAGTTCTGAGGCGTTCAGGTGGGACGGCGGGTCGCCGAAGATCAGCCCGGCGTCGAAACCGGAACCCGCCGCCGAGCCGCTGACGCTCATCACAGCTCTCAAGGTCAGGACATCGCCGCTTAAGGCGCCGCTGGACAGGGAGCCCAGGTCGACGGCGTGGTCGGTGAAATAGGCCGTGGCCGCCGCGACGCTGGTGAACACTTGATGGAGCACGTCGATATTGTCGGCGTAGATGTCGAAGCTCAGCTTGCTGAAGCCGGAGCCGACCGCAGTTCCGCCATAGAGCCCGACCACCAGATTCTGCCGCGCCGCCAGCTGGGTCAGGTCGACGGTCAGGTCGATCTCGCTGGTCGCGGACTGGGCCACGGTTCCGCCATGGGAATGACCGCCGCCCAACTCGCCGATGGAAAAGAACGACGGCGAGGCGCCGAACGCGCTGGCGATGCTCGCATTGACGCCGAGCACCGCCGAAACGCCGGCAGTGCTGGGCGCGCCAGTTTCCAGGGCCACAGCCTGGTCGCCCGTTACGAAAGCGGCGACGGCGCCGCCGATCGCGACCTGGGCCAGGGCGGTGCTGGTCCAGGCGACCACGGCGTCGGCGGTGGCTGCGGCCGCTTCGATCAGATGCCCCGCGTCGGCGGCGGTGCTGGCGTCGGCGCTGACCGCCCCGCTCAGGGCGGTGGCCGTCGCCGCGGCGGTGGCGGATCCCCCGACCGAGCCGGCGCCACCTGACGCGGACGAGGACGCCGTCGCCGAACTTGCCGCATGGACGTTTGTCGTCGCCAGCGCCACCCCGCCAGCGCCGTCCAGACCGGAGGAATCCCCAGACCCGCCTGCCCCGCCGCTGGCCGTGGCGACGGCCTCGACCGCGCCGGCGCCCGTCACCGTTAAGCGCGCCGTACCGGCGCCGCCGGCTGACCCGTGCGAACCGCCGTGGGCGTCTCCGCCGTCTCCGCCCTCGGCGATCACCGCAGCGTCGAGCACAGCGCTCCGATGGATGTTGAGCATATCGTTGAAGGCCAGGCGGGAGATCGCCTGCCCGGCCGCGCCGGCCGGACCGCTCAAGCCGGCGCCGCCATCGCCGCCGATCGCCGTCTGCGTCAGGGACAGGATGGCGCCATGGGTATAGCCGGTCACCGCATTGGTCAGGTAGCTGCCAGCCCCGTCGCCAGCGGTGGCGCCGCCCTGGCCCGAGCCGCCCATGCCGCCGAAGTGGGTCGCGGAAGCCGAAGCATCCCCGCCGGTGGAATAGGCGAGGGCGGCGGCGCTACCGGCCCCACCGGCCCCGCCCACATAGCCTTCCCCCTGGCCGACACCGCCGTCGCCGCCGTGGCTGACCGCCGACGCCTTGACCGCGCCGGAGCCCTTCGCCGCCGCAGACGTAAAACCGTAGCCCCCGGCAGCGCCGCTCCCATTGGCGGCCCCGAACGAGCCGCCTGCGCCGCCTGTGGCGACGGCGTTGCTGTTGACGACGGTCCCAGCCAGCACATAGGCCCGCGCCTCGGCGCCGCCCCCACCCCCACCGAGTATCGTGATCGCGTCTCCACCGGCGCCGCCGAGGGCGCCAGCCCCAGCGTCCACCGCGCCCACCCCGGTGATCCTGTTAGTGGCCGTGGCGAAGCCCCCGGCCCCGCCCAGTTGCAGGGGAACGAAATAGGCGGGAGGCAGCGAGCCGCCGGCGCCTCCGGTCGCTTCCGCATCCAGGTTCAGATAGGCGCTGTGGGTCGTGTTTTTTGTATCGTCAAAGGTGAGGCTCGAGAGGGCGACGCCCGCCGCTCCGCCGGTCCCGCTGTCGCTGCCGCCCGCGGCTCCGCCGAACGCTTTTTGCGTCAGAGAGAGGGCGCCGCCATTCGTCTGGCCGGACACGGCGTTGACCAACCAGGCGGAACCGCCCGCACCACCGTCGGCGAAGCCAACGCCATAGCCGCCCGCACCGCCATAGGCGTCGAGCGTGGCGCTGCTGGAGCCAGAGCCGCTGGACACAGCTTGCGCGGACCCGCCGGCGTCGCCGCCGGCGCCTGCGGATCCGCTATCGGTAGCCCAGCCGCCGCCCCCGCCGTGGGCGAGCACCGTCATGGTCACGGTCTCACCGTAACCGGCCCCCGTCGCGACTGCCGCCCCGCCGGAACCGCCGCTGGCCGCGTCGGAGCTGCCGAACCCGCCGCCAAAGACCGTGGAGAAGCCCTGGACCGTCTGGCTGCCCGTCACCACCAGATGGGCGCCTGCGGGGCCGCTGCCGCCGCCACTGGAGCCGCCCCGGCCCAGGCCACCGCCGCCGCCATAGGCCGCCACCGCGGCGTAGAGCACGGCGCTCTGGCTGGTGTTGGCCGTGTCGTCAAAGGTCAGCTCGGACGTCACAGAACCCGCGTCACCAGCAGCGCCGCCAAAGCTGGTTCCGCCGGATCCCGCGTGAGCGGTCTGGACCAGAGACAGGATGCCGCCATCGGTCGAGCCACCCACGGCGTTGACCAGCATGCTGTCGGCCCCCGCGCCGCCATCGGCTGAATCGTTCCCTGCGCCGCCCGCGCCCCCTGATTGGGTCACCGTCACGGTGGCGGCCGCTCCGCCAGAGGCCGCGGCCGTGGCGGCCGCCGTGGCGACACCGCCCCCGCCGCCGGTTCGGCCTGCACCCTCAGCCGCGCCGCCGGTACCGCCCGTGGCGCTCGCAGTGGCCGTGGCCTCGCGCGAACCGTTGTGATCGATCGCCGACGCCGCGGCGTGGCCACCGTCTCCGCCGTCCGAGCCCGCGCCATGAGGCGTCCCCGCGCCGCCCAGGCCCGAAGCGCCGCCAGCCCCACCCTGGGCCGTGCTTTGCGCTGTGGTTGCGGCTATCGAATCGATGAAGGTCTCGGCGCTCGCCGCGGCCGATCCGCCTGCGCCGCCCTCCGCCCCGGTCCCGCCTGATCCGGTGGTCGAGGCGGCCCCGTCACCGCCTGAGCCGCCGTCGCCGCCAGTGGCCTCGGCGCTATTGGCCAAGTCAGGAGAAAGGGTGTTGCTCACCACCGCCGGCGCGCCCGCCGCGCCGGCCGTTCCATCAGTCCCTGGGACTGCGCCGTTGGCGCCCTTGACACCGTTGGTTCCGATAGCCGCCACGTCGGACATGTCAGGCCCCGCTTTTCAGCTCGCCGGTTTTCAGCTCGCCAGTCGATTTCGGTCGCGGATTCCGGAGTCAGATTAACATATTTTGCGCCATCGCCTCAGGTTCCGCTGAGGGTTAGCGCCGACTTAACCATGTCCAGCGCACAACGGCCCTATGAGACTCGTGGCCACGGCCTTGATCCTGGTGGGCCTGACGCTCGCCGTTTCCGCCGGTCCGGGCGAAGCGGCCAAGCGCCCCTCGCCCACGCCAGCGGCTGCGCCCGACGGATTGCGCGGCCCCCTGGGCGCGGCCAGGCCCAAACCTCTTCAGTCGCCGATTCCGACCTTGGCCGCGGCCTATCCCGCATCCGCCGCGCACGTTGTCGTCGCGGACAGCTGTCGTCGGTCCTGTGCGCGCGACTATTATTTCTGCCTGGCTGGCGAAACCCCCGAACAGTGCCCGCAGCCGTGGATCAGTTGCCGGTCGACCTGCCTGCCGTCGGCAGGCTCAGCGGCCCGCCCCTGACGGCGCCGTCACTCTTTACAGCCGCCCCTATTGCTGGCCCTTGCCGGAAGTGGCGGAATAGGGCTTTGCTGGCGCGGGAGCCCGAGCGCTCCCATCCGATTAGTAGCCTTGGCAGAGAATGTCCGAACTCCTCCTTCTAAACCCCCTGACCGGCGGCAAGCGCGAACAAACCAAGCTGCAGAACCGGCGCGCTATCCTGGATGCCGCGCGAGAGGTGTTCGGCGAGATGGGCTACGAGACCGCCACGGTGCGCGATATCATTCGCCGCACCGGCCTGTCGGTGGGATCCTTCTACAACTATTACCGCTCCAAGGAGGAGGTCTACGAAGCCCTCTCCGACGACGGCGCCCGGCGCTTTCGCCCCATCCTGCAGGCGCAGTACGAGGCGGCCAAGGACTTCGAGAGCTATATCCGCGGGGCCATCACCGCCTATTTCAACTTCATCCTTGAAGAGCACAACGCCTGGCGCACGCAACGGCCGGAAGGGGAAGCCATTCCCCATCTGCGCGTCCAGACCCCCGAGATGCAGGCGGTGTTCGAACAGGTGCGCTGGTCGATCTCCGACGCGCTGGAGCGGGACCGGTCAGACCCGATCGACGCCGACTACCTGGCCGCCTGCTGCATCGCCATCGCCGAGGAGGTCGGCCACAAGATGCTGGAGCGGCGTCCGGTGGATGTGCCTGGCGCGATCGATTTCGCGGTGCGGATGATCCTGGGCGGCCTGCCAGCTCTGCCGCGACTCAAGACATAATCCACAGCGCTCGCGACCAAATTCTGGGGAAACAGCCATGGCGGATGTCGCTGTCCAACGACTGATCCTGAAAGGCCTTTTATCCCTGCCCACGCCGCTGTTGCGGCTGATGGCCGGCGGTGGGGTGGTCTATCAGGGCGGTCGCACCCTGGATCCCCGGTTTCAGTTCCTGGCCAACGCCGGCAGGGGCGCCCCGCCGATGGCCAGCCTGACGCCCGAGATCGCCCGGGTCGGCAGCGCCCAGGCCCTGCTGGCGGTGGCCGGCAAGCCGGAGCCCGGCGTGCGCGTGGAGGCCCTGTCCATCGAGGGCCCGCGCGGCCCGATTTCCCTGCGCGCCTATCGCCCGGACGGCCTGGACCCGGCCTCGCCTTTGATGGTCTACGCCCATATGGGCGGCGGGGTGATCGGCGATCTGGAGACCTGCGATGTGTTCTGCTCGATCCTGGCCCGCTCAGCGCGCTGCGCGGTGCTGTCGGTGAGCTATCGCCTGGCGCCCGAGCACCGCTTTCCCGCCGGGCTGGAGGACGTGCTGGCCGCCTATCGCTGGGCGCGGGACAACACTGCCCGCTTTGGCGCCCCCGAAGGCCGGGTGGCCATAGGCGGCGATTCCATGGGCGGCAATTTCGCGGCCATCATCGCCCAGGAGATGAAGCGCGCGGGCGAGCCGCAGCCGGCCCTGCAACTGTTGATCTATCCGGCCACGGACCTGACCAGCGAATCCCAGTCCATGACCACCTATGCCGACGCCTATCCCCTGTCGCGCCAGACCATGGAGTGGTTCATCGGCCACTATCTGCCGCCCGACGCCGCGCCCACTGATCCGCGCGCCTCGCCGCTGCTGGAGCGAGACCTGACCGGCCTGGCGCCCGCCGTGGTGGTCACCGCCGGATTTGATCCGCTGAACGATCAGGGCGAAGCCTATGCCAAGCACCTGAAGGATGCCGGCGTGCCGGTGGCGTTCCGCTGTTACGACAGCCTGGCCCACGCCTTCACCGCCTTCACCGGCGCCGTGCCCTGCGCCGACGTGGCCTGCCGCGAGATCGCCGGCCTGGTGCGCGAAGGTTTCGAAGGCCGCATTCACTGATGCGGGCTCTGGTGGTGGAAAGCCTGGCGCCGGCCTATGGGGGGGCGGCGCTGCGAGAGGTTGAAACGCCGAAGCCCGGGCCAGGCGAGGTTCGGGTCAAGGTGCGCGCGGCCAGCGTCAACTTCCCCGACCTGTTGATGACCCGCGGCGAATATCAGCTCAAGCCGCCCCTGCCCTTCACCCCGGGCATGGAGCTTTCCGGCGAGGTGGAAGCCCTGGGCGAGGGCGTGACGGGTCTGGCGGTTGGCGACGCGGTGGTGGGAGGCTCGCGCACCGGCGCCTTCGCCGAATTTGCCGTGGTCAGCGCCCAGGCGCTGCGGCCCAAGCCCGCGACCTTAAGCTTCGCCCAGGCCGCCGCCGTGGGCGCGGCCTATCTGACCGCCTATGTGGCCCTGGTGCGCCGCGCCAGGGCGGAGCCCGGCGAATGGGTGCTGGTGCATGGCGCGGCCGGCGGGGTGGGCCTGGCGGCCGTGGATCTGGCCAAGGCCCTGGGCGCCAAGGTGATCGCCGCCTCTGCCTCGGACGACAAGCTGGCCGTGGTGGCGCGGGACTATGCGCCGGACGCGACGGTCAATGTCACGGGCGGGTTTCGCGAACAGGTCAAGGCCATCACCGGCGGCGGCGCCGATGTCATCTTCGACCCCGTGGGCGGCGACATCTTCGACGAGAGCGTGCGCTGCATCGCCTTCGACGGCCGCTTGCTGGTGATCGGCTTCACCTCGGGCCGCATTCCCACCGTCTCGGTCAATATGCCGCTTATCAAGGGCTTCTCGGTCCTGGGCGTGCGCGCCGGCGAATATGGCCGCCAGTTCCCTGCCAAGGGCCGCGAGAACCAGGACGCCATCTGGCGCCTGGCCGCCGAGGGCCGCATCAAGCCCCGCGTCCATGCCGAACTGCCCCTGGCCGACTGGCGCCAAGCCTTCGACCTGCTGGCCGACCGCAAGGTGATCGGCAAGGCGGTGATCCGGCCGGATCTGTAGGGCGCGGATGACGCCCGCCCTGCAGAACCCTTTGTCCAGACTCACATTCAGTTGACAGGGCCGCCTGCTTCCCCTATCCACCGCCGCTCATTTCCGCGCCAGGTTTTGCGCGGGGCCATTTCTATACTCTTGTATTCGGAGCCGTCATCGTGAAGCGGACTTACCAGCCGTCCAGACTTGTGCGTAAGCGCCGTCACGGCTACCGCGCGCGCATGGCCACCAAGAATGGCCAAAAGGTCGTTGCGCGTCGCCGCGCCAAGGGCCGTAAGCGCCTTACGGCCTAGCCTTTTGTTCCCGCGGGATGCGGGAACAGCATGACGCAAGCGCCTCCCATCGAACGTCTGAAGACCCGGCCGCAGTTCCTGGCGGCCGCCAGGGGCGCGTCTTGCGCCCGAGGCGCGGTGGTGGTTCAGGCCCTGGACCGCGCCGACCAGACTCCAGCGATTCGCGCCGGCTTCACCGCCACCCGCAAGATCGGCGGGGCGGTGGATCGCAACCGCGCCAAGCGGCGCCTGCGAGAGGCGGCCCGCCAGGTCCTGCCTCTGCACGGCAGGCCCGGCCTCGACTATGTTTTCATCGCCAGGGGGGGCACCACGGCGCGTCCCTGGCTGCGCCTGCTTTACGATGTGAAAAGCGCGCTGATAAGCCTCGCCGCCACCCAGGTCCCCGCGGCGAACTCGCCGACGGCCGCTGCCGGATAGAATTCCCCATGGATAATGAGTCCAGTCGCAACACGATCATCTTCGTCGTCTGTGCGGTCGTGATCCTGGGCCTGTACCAGTATTTCGTCACCGGCCCGCAGTTCAAGCGCCAGCAGGCGGCGGCTCATGCCGCGGCCGTCGCCGCGGCGGCCCAGCATCCCACCACTGCAACAGCCGCCGCCCCGGGAGGCTTCGCCCCGCGAGCCCAGGTGGTCGCCGCCAGCCCGCGCATCGCTGTGGATACGCCCAGCCTTTCCGGCTCGATCGCCCTGCGCGGCGCGCGCATCGACGATCTCTACCTGAAGAACTACCGTATGGACACCGACCCCAAGTCGCCTCGGGTGGAGCTGCTTCGTCCCGCGGGGACGGACCATGCCTGGTTCGCCGAAACCGGCTGGTATGCGGCCAACACCCCGGGCCTGCCGGATCAGAACACCCTGTGGACCGTAGCGTCGGGCGCCCGGCTGACGCCGGCCACGCCGGTGGTGCTGACCTATGATAACGGCCAGGGCCTGAAATTTACGCGCACCATCGCGCTAGACGCCAACTACATGTTCACCCTCACCGACGCGGTGAGCAACGCCACAGCCCAGCCGCTGACCCTGCAGAGCTTTGGCGTCGTGCAGCAGCGCGGCCTACCCGGCGATCTGACCAACAGCAATATCGTCCATGAGGGCGCCATCGGCGTGCTCGGCGGCGTCCTGACCCAGTCGAAATACAAGGACTGGAAAAAGAAGGGCTTCGCCGATCAGACTTCCACCGGCGGATGGGTCGGCGTCACCGAGAAATACTGGCTGACGGCTCTGGTCCCCGATCAGTCCCTGGCGGTCACCGCCAAGTTCCCCATCACCACCGAAGACGGCGTCGACGTTTATCACGCCGGCTATTTCGGCCCGAGCGAGACGGTGGCGCCAGGCGCGACCCTGACCCGCTCGACCCGTCTGTTCGCCGGGGCCAAGACCGTGCCTCTGCTGCGCAGCTACCAATATTCAGGCAATCCGCCGCAAGGCCTGGGCGCCCTGTTCGGGCGCGCCGCCAACAGGCCGACGGATATACCCAGCTTCGACAAGGCGGTGGACTGGGGCATGTTCTGGTTCTTCACCGGGCCGCTGTTCCTGCTCCTGGAAACCCTCAAAGGCTATATCGGCAATCTGGGTCTCTCGATCCTGGCCATGACCGTGATCGTCAAAGCCATCTTCTTCCCGCTCGCCAACAAGAGCTACGAGTCGATGAGCAAGATGAAGAAGGTTCAGCCACAGATCGAGGCGATCAAGAAGCAGTACGAGAGCGAACCGGCCAAGGTGCAGCAGGAGACCATGGCCCTGTACCAGCGGGAGAAGATCAACCCGTTCATGGGCTGCCTGCCCATGCTGATCCAGATCCCGGTGTTCTATTCGCTGTACAAGGTGCTGACCGTCACCATCGAGATGCGCCAGGCGCCCTTCTTTGGCTGGATCCACGACCTGGCCGCGCGCGATCCCACCACCATCTGGAACCTGTTCGGCCTGTTCCACTATGATCCGTCCAGCCTGGCCGTGATCGGCCAGACCCTGAACGGCCCGCTGCACCTGGGCGTATGGCCGCTGCTCTACGGCTTCACCATGTGGCTGAGCCAGGCCATGAGCCCGCCGGCCGGGGTCGATCCGGCCCAGAAGCTGATGTTCCAGTTCATGCCCCTGATGTTCACCTTCATCATGGCCCAGTTCACCGTCGGCCTTCTGATTTACTGGTGCTGGAACAACGTGCTGTCGATCCTGCAGCAATATGTGATCATGCACCGGCTCAAGGTGGACAATCCCATCGACGGCTTCATTGGCCGCTTCGTCACAGCCAGGCCCGCCGGGTGAGCGAAGACCCCATCCACGATGCGGATCAGGTCGAGGCCGCGCGTATCCTGTTCGCCCGCCAGTGCCTGTTCCTCATGGGTGCGGCCAAGATCGAGCAGCTGCCCCCAGACGACCTGCCGGAGGTGGCGTTCGCCGGCCGCTCCAATGTGGGCAAGTCGTCGCTGATCAACGGCCTGGTGGGCCAGCACCGCCTGGCCCGCGCCTCCAACGAGCCGGGCCGCACCCGCGAAGTCAATTTCTTCGTGCTGGACGACAAGCTGCGCCTGGTCGACCTGCCAGGCTACGGCTTCGCCCGCGCATCAAAATCCGCCACCAAGGACTTCCAGAACCTTGGCCGCGCCTATCTGCGGGGACGGCCGAACCTGAAACGGGTCTATCTGCTGATCGACGCCCGCCATGGCCTGAAAGCCGTGGACGGCGAAGCGTTGGACGCCCTGGACGTCTCGGCGGTCTCCTACCAGATCGTGCTGACCAAGGCCGACAAGATCAAGCCGGCCGAGGTCGAGAAGGTGGTGGCCGAGACCGCCAAAGCCATTTCCCGCCGCCCCGCCGCCTTCCCCCGGGTCCTGGCCACCTCCTCGGAAAAGGGATTTGGCCTGCCTGAACTGCGCGCCGAGATCGCGGAAGTGATCAGTCTCTAGTCGGCTGCCGCCGGACCAAACCCGTCGCGTCGGTTCAATACGGGCGCCCTTGCGTCTCCTACCGTGACATTCGCGCCCGCGTGCTCTATCCGAAGCCCGCTCGTTTCGCCGCCCGGACCCGCCATGACCGATCCCAACGCCGAATCCGCCGACGAACCCGGTTGGGCCACAGCCAAGACCCTGGCCGAGGCCCTGCCCTATATCCAGATCTATGACCGCGAGACGGTGACGATCAAATATGGCGGCCACGCCATGGGCGAGGAAGCCGTGGCCAAGCTGTTCGCCGCCGATCTGGTGCTGCTGAAGCTGTTGGGCGTGCATCCGGTTGTGGTCCACGGCGGCGGCCCGCAGATCAGCCGCATGCTGGAAAAAGCCGGGGTTAAGTCGACCTTTGTGGACGGCCTGCGCGTAACCGACGAAGCGACCATGGAAGTGGCCGAGATGGTTCTGTCCGGCGCCATCAACAAGGAGATCGTCCACTTCATCAACCGCGCTGGGGCCGAGGCCGATGTGCGCGGGGTGGGCCTGTCGGGCAAGGACGCCCGGCTGATCACGGTGGAAAAGACCAAGAAGTCCCGGCGCGACCCGGATTCCAATATCGAGCACATCGTCGACCTGGGCTTTGTAGGCGACCCCAAGACCGTGGACCCCAAGATCGTCGAGGCCCTGATCTATGCCGACCAGGACTATATCCCGGTGATCGCGCCCATCGGGGTTTCCGAGGAAGGCGACACCTACAACATCAACGCCGACACCGTGGCCGGCGCCGTGGCGGGGGCGTTGAAGGCCAAGCGCATGCTGCTCTTGACCGACGTGGCGGGGGTGCTGGGCGCCGATGGCCAGCTGATCCGCCAGATGAGCGTGGCCGAGGCCCGCCAGGCCATCATCGACCGCGTGGCCACCGGCGGCATGATCCCCAAGCTGGAGACCGCCATCACCGCGGTGGAGGCCGGGGTCGAGGCCGTCGTCATCCTGGATGGCCGCCGGCCCCACGCCATGCTGACCGAGCTATTCACCGAGCACGGCGCCGGAACCCTGGTGAGCGCGTGAGCGCCGACCCCCATCCTGACCTGAGCCATATTGGCGTCTGGCTGTTCGATCTCGACAACACCCTCTATCCGGCCGAGACAGAATTCATGGGCCTGATCGAGGCGCGCATGACCGACTTCATGCAGCGCGAGACCGGTCTGCCGCGCGACGAGGCCCGCGCCCTGCAAAAGCGCTATCTGCACGAACACGGCACCACCCTGGCCGGGCTGATCGCCAACCACGGCATCGATCCCGAGGTGTTCCTGGACGAGGTCCATGACGTGTCCATGGACCGACTTGAGCCGGATCCCGCCCTGCGCGAGGCCCTGGCCCGGCTGCCCGGCCGGCGGCTGATCTTCACCAATGGCGACGCCCGCCACGCCGACCGGGTGCTGGAACACCTGGGCATCGCCGACCAGTTCGAGGCGGTGTTCCACATCGCCTCCGCCGATTATGTGCCCAAGCCCAACCCGGGAACCTTCGCCCGCATGATCCGCCAACATGCGATCGATCCGCACGAGACCGCCTTTTTCGAAGACAGCGAGCGCAACCTGGCGCCCGCCGCCACCCTGGGCATGACCACCGTGCTGGTGGGCGCCCATGCCACGGCCTCCGCCGCCGACTTCGTCCACCATCGCACCCACAAGCTCGCGCCGTTTCTCAGCGCCGCGCGGGTCAAGGAGACCTAGAGACCGATGAGCGACCACAACCGTCTGGCCGATCTGGAAACGGCCGTCGAACAGGCCTGGGAGGCCCGCGCCGAGATCACCACCACCACGATCGGCTTCATGCGCGAATCGGTGGAAGCGGCCATCGACCTTTTGGACTCCGGCGAGGTGCGGGTGGCGGAAAAGATCGACGGCGAATGGCTCGTTCGCCAGTGGCTGAAGAAGGCCGTCCTGTTGTCGTTCCGCCTGCACGCCAATGTGCTGATGACGGGCACGGGCGGCCTGACCCACGAGCCTGGCGTCGGGCCTTGGTGGGACAAGGTTCCCGGCAAGTGCGCCAGCTGGACTGCGCACGATTTCGAGGCCGCCGGCTTTCGCTCCGTGCCCGGCGCCATCGTCCGTCGCGGGTCCTTCATCGGCCGCAATGCGGTCCTGATGCCCTCGTTCGTCAATATCGGCGCCTTTGTGGACGAGGGGACCATGGTCGACACCTGGTCGACGGTCGGCTCCTGCGCCCAGATCGGTAAGCACGTGCACCTGTCCGGCGGCGTCGGCATCGGCGGGGTGCTGGAACCCCTGCAGGCCAACCCCACCATCATCGAGGACAACTGCTTCATCGGCGCCCGGTCGGAGGTGGTCGAGGGCGTTATCGTCGGCGAGGGCTCGGTGCTGTCCATGGGCGTCTTCCTCAGCGCCTCCACCAAGATCATCGACCGCAAGACCGGCGAGATCCACCGCGGCCGCGTGCCGCCCTATTCGGTGGTGGTGCCGGGCGCCCTGCCCGACCCCCATGGCGTGGGTCCCAGCCTGTCCTGCGCTGTAATCGTCAAGACGGTGGATGCGCAGACGCGCTCCAAGACCTCGGTGAACGAGCTGCTGCGGGAGTAGAGCGCCGCCTCAAACGGCCCTCACCGCCCTTTGCGATAAATCAGTGCTTACGCCCGTCAACCTGGCCGATATCGATGGCCACATCCACATTGGCCTTGTCGCCGACCGGCAGGGTCACCGCGCCGGCGACTTCGCGATAGCCGCGCGTTCCCGCCCCCACCGAGACGAAGCCGTGCGGCTTGTGGTCTGGGGCCGGGTCGGAATCCTTGTCCGCGTCTTCGTCGATGAAGTTCTTGATATCGGTCTGCACCGTGCTGGGCGGCGCGGCGGGGGTTCCCTGGGCGGTGGCCACCGGGGCGTCGGAGGCCGGCGGCGTCTCGGCCCAGGCGGCGGCCGGCAGCAAAAGCCAAGCCGAGGCCAAAAGGGCCATAGGCGCTTTCGCTGCGAATTTCGAGCCGTTGGACATGGGACACTCCTGACGCGGCGAGCATGCTAACACGTCCGCAAACGTGAATGATGGCAGGGGCGCAATTGAGGCGTCGATGTTACCGCCGCCCGAACAGCCGCTCGATATCGGCCAGCTTCAGCTCCACATAGGTTGGCCGGCCGTGGTTGCACTGGCCGGAGTGGGGGGTGGCCTCCATCTGCCGCAGCAGGGCGTTCATTTCCGCCGCCGTCAGCCGCCGGCCGGCGCGCACCGAGCCATGGCAAGCCATGGTCGAGCACACCGCCTGCAGCCGCTCGGCCAGGGCCAGGGCCGCGCCGTTTTCGGCCAGGTCATCGGCGATGTCGCGGATCAGGCCGCCCACATCGGTGTCGCCCAACAGCGCCGGGGTCTCGCGCACCAGGATGGCGCCGGGGCCAAAGGGTTCGATGATCAGGCCCAGGGCGGCCAATTCCTCGGCCTTGTCGGCGACGCGTTGCGCCTCGGCGGGGTCGAGATCCACCACCTCGGGCAAGAGCAGGGCCTGGCGGGTGACGCCGCCCGCCTCCATCTCCACCTTCATCCGCTCATAGACCAGCCGTTCGTGGGCCGCGTGCTGGTCGACGATCACCACCCCGTCGCGGGTCTGGGCGACTATATAGGTCTCGTGCACCTGGGCTCGCGCCGCGCCCAGGGGGTAGAGGGTCGGATCGACCACGGTGTCGGCTGGCGGCGCCTCATGCATGAAGCTCGCCGCCACCTCGGCCAGTTGGCCAAAGCCCATGGGCTGCGCGCCCGGCTCGACCCGCGCCGAGACCTGTGACAGGCCCGGCAGATTGCCGGTTGAGGCGGCCGGCGACGGAGTCCAACCGCCCGCGCCCCAGACCGAGAAGCCGGCCGGGCTGGGGCCGCCCGGACGAAAGCCGCTGAAGGCCTGAGCGGCCACGGTGGTCGAGGCCCTGTGGCCCGCGCCGGCCAGGGCGTGGCGCAGGGCGCCGACGATCAGGCCCCGCACCAGGTTGGGATCGCGAAAACGCACCTCGGCTTTGGCGGGGTGCACATTGATGTCCACCTGTTCCGGGTCCAGCTCCACATAGAGCGCCGCCGTCGGGTGCCGGTCGCGGGCCAGATAGTCGGCATAGGCGGCGCGCAGGGCGCCCTGCAGCAGCCGGTCGCGCACCGGCCGGCCATTGACGAACAGATACTGGTGGGCCGAGTTGCCGCGCGAATAGGTGGGCAGGCCGGCATAGCCGCTCAGGCGCACCTCGTCGCGGGTCTGGTCGATCAGCAGGGCGTTGTCCTCGAACTCGCCGCCCAACACCGCCGTCAGGCGCTTGAGACGCCCCTCAGGGCCTGCCGGCTCGCTGGGCAGGCGCAGGGTGCGGCGGCCGTCCAGATCCAGGCTGAAGGCCACCGCTTCGTGCGCCATCGCCTGGCGCTTGACCTCCTCGGCGATGGCCATGGATTCCGAACGTTCAGACTTCATGAATTTCAGCCGCGCCGGTGTTGCGAAGAACAGGTCGCGCACCTCCAGCCGCGCCCCGTGTGGCCCGGCGAAGGCCGCCGGCTGGGCCACGCCCACCGCGCCGCCCTCGACGCTGAGCGAAAAGGCGTCGGCCGAGCCCCGGGCGCGGGCGGTCAGGGTCAGGCGGGCGACCGAGCCGATCGAGGGCAAAGCTTCGCCACGAAAGCCCAGGGTGCCGATGCGCAACAGGTCCCAGGACCCGTCAGCGCCGGGCGACAGCTTGGAAGTGGCGTGGCGCTCGATGGCCAGGCACAGCTCGTCCCGGGTCAGGCCTGCGCCATCGTCCACCACCAGGATCCGGGTCAGGCCGCCCTGGTCCGCCTGGACCTCGATGCGGGCGGCGCCGGCGTCGATGGCGTTTTCCACCAACTCCTTGACCGCGCTGGCCGGCCGCTCGACCACCTCGCCGGCGGCGATGCGGTTGACGGTTTCCGGGGGAAGGCGACGGATTGTCATACTGCCAGCATAGCCGATTCCGCGCTAAAGGGCGCCGAAGCCGTCATCAGATGGCCGCGATCAGCGGCGATTGATGCGCCACCGATCGCCCCTAGCCTTGTGAACCCGGCAGGCCGCTCACCATATGCGCCGAGCGGCTCTCCAGGAGTATTGTTTGTTGTCCACGTCCCAAGTTTTCCGAGCCGCCGTGGCCGCGCTGTGCGGACTCGTCAGCCTTAGCCTCGCCCCTATCGCGTCAGCCGCGCCGTCCTGGTGGCGAGTCTCCAACGGCCATGCCGAGGTCTGGATTATCGGTGCGCCGCGGGTCACGCCGCGTGGCTTCAATTGGGATACAAGCACCCTCGAACGCCGCCTGGCCGCAACCAACACCCTGATCGTCGGGCCGCAGCCCCGCGGCGTGGCGGCCGCCTCGGCCGCGGGTACGGCGCTCTTCGCCTTGGCGGGCCTGCGTTCGCCAACTCCCATGGAAGAAAGCCTTTCGCCTGGCGTGCGTCGGCAATTCGTCGCCGCTCGCGAAGCCATCGGGCAGGATGCGCGCCGCTACGCCGGTTGGAAGCCCATCGTCGCCGGAAAAAATCTGTCTGATGACTTCCTCAAAGCCTCGAGTCTCCAATCCGGCCAAGTGGAGTCCCGCGTGCGAAAACTGGCGCGCAGCAAGGGGCTCAGCGAAACGCCGTCGGGTGAAGTGGATCCGGCGCAATTGATCACCGAGGTCAAATCGCTCGGATCCAAGGCGCAGGAAGCCTGCCTCGCCGCCTCGGTGCACGATATTTCCATCGGCGCCGACCGCCTGCGCGCCCTGGCCGACGCGTGGGCGCAGGGAGACGTCAGCGCTCCGCCGATCGACGCCATCGATCGCGCCTGCCTTACCGCGGCCCCGGTGTTCGGCGCCGCGTTCGACCGCGCGGCCGTGCAGGACAGCGCCGCGGTGGCCAAGGCGCTGACAGTGTCGCCGCATGGAGTGGCGGAGTTCGACCTGCCCACCGTGGTCATGCCGGGCGGCGTGCTCGACCGGCTGCGGGCCCGGGGGCTGCAGGTGTCGGGGCCGATGGAATGAGGAGGCTCACCCAGCCTAGCCCCTTCGTCGTCATCGCCGCGAAGGGGTAGTCCTAAACCCCTACAGCCCCGGCAGCTTGATCTTGCTGTCTTTCTGACGCTGGATCATGATCTGCTGGTTGCCGGTCAGTTTGGCGATGCGGGTTTTTTCCACCTCGGGATCGACCGGGGCCGGGCTGGACGCGCCGGCCTGGTCGGCGGTGAGCGCCGCGCCCTGGGTTTCCAGCTTGTCCTTGCGCCAGAACATCACACGGTCGGCGAAGCTGGGCTCCTTGTGCGCCACGCTGCCGAACTCGTCATCGACCACATAGCGAATCAGCGGATCGGCCTTGTCGCCGCCGGCCTTGGCCGCCAGCAGCTTCTCGCCGTCCGAGCGCTGCTCGGCCGATCGGGCGCCCAAAAGCGCGTTGCGGGCCTGGCTTTCCGGCTGCAGTTCCTGCGGCCGCGGCTCGCCGGGCGCCGGTGGGCGCAGGGCGTAGTCGGGCGGCACCACCAGCGGGGCCTTGGTGACCACACGGAATTCATCGGGGGTGACCTTGGTCATGCCCAAAGCGGCGCGGGTGCTCTGGCAACCCGCCAGCCCGAGGCCCGCCAACAACACGGCGGCGACCGCGACGCGATTGAAACTCATCAGACGCATGCTCCTAGGACCGCCCCCGGCCGTCTCTTGGGTTTCGATAGCGCATTCCGCCCCCCGGCGCCAACAGCCTAAGACGACGCGGATGCCGCGGGCTTGTTCGAGGACAGCAGGCTGTCCAGCAGCAGCAGGGCCACGCCCACGGTGATGGCGCTGTCGGCGACGTTGAACACCCACTTGAATCCGAGCCCGGAGAAATCGAGAAAATCCACCACGGCGCCAAACCGCGCCCGGTCGATCAGGTTGTTGCCAATGGCTCCGCCCATGATCAGGCCCGTAGCCAGAGCCGTCCAGATCCGCGTCTGCCGCGCGGCCCAGACGGCCAGCCCTACCACCACCACGGCGGAAAAACCCACCAGTAGCCAGCGGCCAAGGGACGTGTCAGCCCGCAGGAGACCAAAACTGACACCAGGATTGGCCACTGAGGTCAGGTGGAAAAACGGCAGGATGGCGATCGAGCCCCGGTCGACCAGGTCGAGCGGGCCGGTGACATAGGCCTTGGACCACTGGTCCAGCAGCGCCGTAACCAGGGCCAGGGCATAGGCGATCCAGCCGTCGCGGGTGATTTTCAAGTCAGCCCCCATGCCGCGCATCCCAATCGGCCACCGCGTCCGCATCGCGCACGGACAGGTCCGGATAGCGCGGATCGGCGCCCACTTCTGGCAACACCCGCCAGGAGCGGGCGCATTTGCGGCCCTCGGCGCGGGGCGATACGACGGCCACGCTCTTGACCTCGTCCAGGCGGAAGGCGTCCTGCGGTCCCTCCCCGGCGATCAGTTCGGCCTGGCTGGTGCGGAACACCTCGGCGGCGTCCAAGCCCTCGAAGGCGGCCAGCAGGTCCGGCGCGGCCACATGGACCCGCGGCGCGGCCTCCAGGGCCGAACCGATTCGCTTTTCGCGGCGTTCGACCTCCAGGGCGCCGGTCACCGCCCGGGTGACCAGGTCGACCTTGGCCCAGCGTTCGGCCTCGGCGTCGTTGCGCCAAGCGTCCGGCGTATCGGGGATCACCCGCAGGCAGTTGGAGCCGGCATCGGGGAAGCGCGTGGTCCAGGCCTCTTCCATGGTGAAGCTGGCCAGGGGCGCGAGCCACGCGGTTAGGCGCTCGAACACCAGGTCCATCACCGTGCGGCACGCGCGGCGACGCAGGGAATCGGGGCGGTCGCAATAGAGGGCGTCGCGGCGCACGTCGAAGAACAGGGCCGACCGGTCAT
>DASXNV010000092.1:0-50223 GCA_036494815.1 Caulobacteraceae bacterium | reverse complement strand
GCGCGCTTCGGGCCTGTCGCCGCTAGGACCGGTGGCGGTCAATGTCGCCGCGCCTGACGAAGGCAACATGTATCTCCTCGGTAAGGTCGCCAGCCCCGAGCAGAAGGCGCGGTTTCTGGCGCCCATGCTCGAGGGACGGGCCCGTTCGGCCTTTTTCATGACCGAGCCGGCGGAGGAGGGCGGCGCCGGGTCCGATCCGTCGATGATGAAGACCACCGCTCGGCTCGACGGCAATCACTGGGTGATCAACGGCCGCAAGGCTTTCATCACCGGCGCCCAAGGCGCCAGGGTCGGGATCATTATGGCCAAGTCTGACGAGGGCGCGTCCATGTTCCTGGTCGAGCTGCCGATGGAGGGGGTTCGCATCGAGCGGGTGCTCGACACCATCGACAGCTCCATGCCCGGGGGCCACGCCATCGTCGCCCTGGACAATGTGCGGGTTCCTGCGGACCAGATGCTCGGTCAGGCGGGCGAGGGCTTCAAGATGGCCCAGATCCGCCTGGCCCCCGCGCGCTTGACCCACTGCATGCGCTGGTGGGGCGCGGCCAGCCGCGCGCACGAGATCGCCACCGCCTACGCCTGCAAGCGACAGGCGTTCGGTAAGTCTCTGGTCGACCACGAAGGCGTCGGCTTCATGCTGGCCGACAATCTGATCGACCTGAAACAGGCCGAACTGATGATCGACTGGTGCGCGGGCGTGCTGGACACTGGCGAGCTGGGCGTCGCCGAAAGCTCGATGGCCAAGGTCTCAGTCTCTGAAGCCTTGTTCCGCGTCGCCGATCGTTGCGTGCAGGTGTTGGGCGGGACGGGCGTCACCGGGGACACCATTGTCGAACAGGTGTTCCGCGAGATCCGCGCCTTTCGCATCTATGACGGGCCGACCGAGGTGCACAAATGGTCGCTCGCAAAGAAGGTCAAGCGCGATTGGCAGGCGGCGCAAGGATAAGGCGAGCGACGCGCCGGCGAGGAGCGGGCTTTGACGCCTGAACGCCAGTAGCGGATTGACGTTTTCTCGAGCGCAATGCCCTGGCTGCAGATGGCCTTGTGCAGACGGTAGTTCACGTCGCCATGACTCCGCATGGGAAGATCGAGCGTCTCCGCAAAAGTGGCCGGATCGTCCCAGACCTGCCAAAGCGCGCAGGGGTGTTCGACGATTGGATCAGGCTTGCGTCCCCGACCCAGGCGCGTGCGTTCGTCCTAGGTCGGGCTTGGTCTTGAGCCGGATCGAGCCGGGTTGGATTTGGTTTGAATTAGGCGTGCGACTCGTCGTCAGAATTCGCCGCGACTGTGTGGCAATGTCTTTGAGGTCCTGGTGCGCTTGGACCTCAACGCGGTTTGGCGCCCAGCCAAGGTGAGCCGAGCCGCACCGCGGAATGGACCTCGCAGCTAGCTCGAATAGGCGCTGACGTCGGGCATGGGTTGCGGCGCCTGGTCCGTATCGTCGGCATCGCCCTCTTCACGCGCGTTCGCGGCGACGATCGCTGCACGCGCGGCGATTTCCTGTGCGAAAAGGTCCAGCATCCGACCATCGCCCGTTGGCAGGGCCGCCACGTCTGCGCGCGCCTGGGGCAGTTGCGCCACCACGCGCCCAGCCACCTCGATGACCCGGCGGACCGTCGCGGGCCCTGCTAGGCCTGCGCCCTTCGCCATGCGCCGCCAGTGCCTGGCGTAGAGGTGCTTCCCGCGCTGCTGGCCGCCAATGTCCTGGGCGTGGTTTTGGGTGATGTTGGTCCAGGCCAGGCCCGACATCAGGTCATACAGCGGCGCCAGCCGGGGACGCCCGGGGCGCAACAGGATCGAGTAGTTCTTGGCGTGGGCGTCGACGTTGCCGATGGCGATGTTGAAGATCACCGCGTCCAGAAGCTGGTTGATCTCACGCGCCGTCATGTGCAGGCGCACCAAAGCGAACATCTCTGCGAGCGAAGGGCCCTTCACGCCCGAGTGGTTATGCTCGTACTTGGCAGCAGGCTGGCGCCCAAGCGCCTGGCAGAAGTCCTCCTGGTGGCGGCGCACCACGCGGCCATCGACCAGTTCCCGGTCGTAGCGCTCGACAAGCAGATAGCGACGCTCGCCCGCAAGGCCTGTGGTGATCGGCGCGGTTGGAAGCCCGCATCGGCGCGCCAGGACCATGCAGAGCGCTTCGTTCTCCACGCTTCCGGGCAGGCGCGGATTGTCGGGTTTCAGAATGAGCGTACTCGGCGCTCCGTTCATGGGTATGGCCAGGGAGCCCGCCTGCCAGGCGAGCGGGAGCTTCTCCTGGGCGCCAGCGAGACTCATCGAGATCCCGTCTTCGCCCACTAGGAACGGCTTGGCCGGCAGATCCTCGATGATGCGCTCGAGCGCGGCAGGGTCCCGGATCTGGAGATAGCCTGGGCGCTCGCCGGCTCTTGGCGCGCCGACCGTCAACGCGCCGGCCAGGTCACGGCCCATCCTGGCGACCAACCCCAGCACATCCTCGCGTGCGACGCCCAGGGCGCGGGTCGCGGCGCGCAGCGGCTCGCCCTCCGGCAGCAGGTTCATGAGCCACGGTAGCGTGACCTCCGATCCATGAATCTCCGCCGCCAACGGCATGGTGATCGAGATCGGAAAGGCGCCGGCGGTGGCGCGCCAGTCTGGCGCATAGCGCAACCGGACGCCGTCGCCGTCAGCCTCGATCCCGGCGATCGGCTGATCGTCGGCGAAGACAGGAAGGATCACGTTCGATCCGCCTGGGTCGTTGGCGCGCTAATATCGGCCAGTTGCATTCCCGCCGCATGCGCGGCCGCCAGGGCCTTGCCGAGTTGGGCGGTCGGCTTGCCGGCCTCAAGGTCGACGATGAACCGCTCTCCCACGCCAATGGCGAGGGCCAGTTCCCTTTGGGTCAGGCCCAGGCTGCGGCGAGCCCGCGCCAGCGTGGTTCCAAAGTCAGCGGCGGTGCGGATAGGTGTCATTTTCTTACCGATCGGTAAGATCGCACAGCTTAGGCCTGAATTCAACAGCCATTCTTCCCGATCGGTAAGATCTATGTCGAAACATAGCAACCGGCCCAGAATTCTTCCCGATCGGTAAGGAGGCGTAGTTATTTCGGCGCTTTGGCCGAAACTGGGTGTGTTTCGGCGCGGCAAGGGAGGGTGGCTTTCAGCCACACAAGCTGATGCCGTGGTTCGCATCTGGCTAGCCTAGCCTTGGTCGTTGGGATTGCGTTGGCCCGGTCCACCATTGCGGCCGTTCATCCTGCCCGATCCTCGGGGTGGTTCCCATACCGGTATGGGCTCCGCCCTTTTGCCGGGCCGCTGTTAGGACTACCTCTTCCCAATCACACAAGGGGCAAGATCATGGCGAAGCTGGACGGAGCAAAAGTAGTGGTGATCGGCGGTGCGTCGGGCGTCGGCTTTGCGGTGGCCGCAGCGGCGCTTGAGGCCGGCGCCGATGTCGTCGTCGGCTCCAGCCAGGCGCCACGTATCGAAGCGGCTGCCAAGAAACTCGGTCGGGGCGCCAAGGGTCAGACCGTAGATGTGAAGGACGAGGCTTCGGTCGCCACCTTCTTCGAGGCGGTCGGACCGTTCGACCATCTGGTCTTCACCGCCGGCGATTGGGGCCACATGTTCGGCCCGACCCGCGATCTCGACGTCGAGGCCAGCAAGGCCCGAATGGAAGTACGGTTCTGGGGCGCCGCCCGGGCTGCAAAATACGCGATCCGTCAGATCGCCAAGGACGGATCGATCACCTTGACCGGCGGTATGCTGGCGCACCGGCCGATGCCGGGCGCGCCCATGACCACGGCCTCAGCCAATACGACCGAGGGTCTGGCCATGGGCCTCGCGCGCGACTTGGCGCCCATTCGGGTCAACGCTGTTTGCCTGGGCCTGATCATGAGCGAGCAAATACAGACCATGGGCGAGGCCGCGATCAAAGGCTACACCGCCAACCTGCCGCTACCGCGCGGCGGAACCGTCGAGGAGGCTGCCGAGGCCTACCTCTACCTGATGCGCGCCACCTATGTGACCGGCCAAGTCGTGCGGGTCGACGGCGGTGGTAGCTTGGTCTGAGCCTGCTCTCCTACCTCAGACGCTGGCGCGGTTGGGGGCTTCGATCTCGTCGCCGCCCTGGAGCGCCCGCGTGAGTTCGGATCGGTTGAGGATCTTTGGCCGGTTGCGGCCGAGCTCGATCCAGCCCTCGCGCTCGAACTCG
Organism: Caulobacteraceae bacterium; assembly: GCA_036494815.1. Lineage (GTDB taxonomy): Bacteria > Pseudomonadota > Alphaproteobacteria > Caulobacterales > Caulobacteraceae > Poindextera. The sequence goes on along the minus strand of DASXNV010000092.1, from coordinate 46,053 downwards.
GTCAGAAATTGGCTCGCGGACTTGCGGGTCACGCCGATCATTTCCGCCAGGCCGCCCTGCCCAATGGTGATCCAACCCCGCCCCTTGCCTTTGCCTAACTGCAGGAGGGATAAGGCCAGGCGCTGTCGCGCCGGCAGGCCGATCAGGTCGGCGATCTGTTGCAGCATGGTTCGGGCGCTGAGATAGGCCAACCGCGCCGCCGCCGCGAGGAGATCTGACTCGGTCTCACGCAGTCGCTGGATCGCGGACTGCGAGACGCTGGGCGGCAGCGTCGGCTCGATGCAGACCGCCGTGACGTTCCATGCGCTGCCGGTGGATAGGGGGTGGCCAAAAGCGGCGCCGGGGCCGACCTGGCTGAATTGGACGACCTGGTTCGCCGAACCCTTGCAATAGAGTGCGACCACGCCTTCGACAATCACCGTGACGCCCTTGCCTGGGTCGCCGGCCGCCTGACGCCATCGCCCCGCTGGATAGTGCTCGAGCCGACCCTCCTTCACCAGCATTTCCGGCAATCCCGGCGCCGCCCCTTCAGCCACGGGGCGTACGCCAGGATCTCCAAAGCCTTCAGTCGATCGTTTTTCATCGGCCGTTACGTAACAAAGGTGACGTAAGTCACCCTAGGTCCCTCTATGTTTTGTCAAACGACGCGGTGGGGAAATCCGGCGCGCAAAAAGGGGGGAGGGAACAGGCCATGAAAACGGCGGGCGTCAGGAGTTTTTCCTGCGGCCTGATCGGCGTTGCAATGCTCGGCGGGCAGCAGGCTGCGGCCGCGCCGTCCCCGAATTCCACCGCGATCGAGGAGGCGATGGTCACCGCGACCAAACGCAAAGAGGATGTCCAGTCGGTTCCGATCGCAGAGACGGCCTGTAGCGCCGCCGCTCTGGTGGACGCAGTCTCGTGCGAACTGGACTCCGGTAAGGCTGGCTGAGCGTGGACGGGGGGATTTAGCCGTGGCTGGCGGATAAGCTAGGGACGCCTTGAGACAACCGGGAGAATCGACCCCGCTTCAGACCAAGTCGGCGGCGATTGGACATTGTGTTCCTCATGCCAACGATTAGCTTCATCACCATGACCGTCTACGGCGAAGTCGGGCGATTTCAGAGGCTGAATGGGAACCACGAGCCCGTCTTAGCGTGGCTCACGTCTCGCCGTTGTTGAAAGGACGGCAATGCATCTCGCCCATGTCGCTCTTTGGACACGCGATCTCGAAGAAGCAGCGGAGTTCTTTCGGCGTTACTTCGACGCCACGATCAGCGATCCTTACCACAGCGCGCGGCGGCCCGGCTTTGTCTCACGTTTCGTGATGCTTCCGAACGGAAATGACCGGATCGAGCTGATGACTGGGCCGTGGATCGCCGGCCGTGATTCCGAAGAGCGAGTTGGATGGGACCACATTGCAATATCACTTGGTGATGCGACAGCCGTCGATGCGCTGGCGGCCCGCTGCAAAGCCGATGGCGTGCTCCTGTCGGCGCCGCGAATGACTGGTGACGGTTTCTACGAAGCTGTCATCTTCATGCCAGATGGCGCTCGCATTGAAATCACTGGCTGACGGGCAACGAGCTCGTGGCTGCGCCGTAAAGTGGCGCGCGGCAGCCCACCGGTCATGCCGACCGCCAGGGGAGGGGGCGCCGACCCGCCTATTGCAAGCGGACGACCTTGCTCCGTTTCAGGGGCGCGGGACGAGCGTGGTCGACGGTCTCCTCACCTTCAGCCGGCGCCGCACGGGCTCGTCGTATAGATTCAGCGCCAGCCAAGCGACAGCGACCACCAGCATGAACGACCCGGCCGCCAGCAGGTGGGTGACCGGGGCCGAAGGTTTGCGGAAGGTGACAAAATTCATGTAAATCAACAGGAACGGGTAATGCAGGATGTAGAGCGGATAGGAGATACGGCCCGCGAACTTGCACAGCGCCAACTCGGCCCTGCCGATTTGGGAATGGGCGCCACAAAGGATGATCGCCGGGAAAAACACCATGGCGACGGCGGCCTCGAGCAGGCCGTTGCCGTGCGGGATGGACTGCGGGACCAGCGGCAGGGCGAAGATGAGCACCAGTGCCGCACTCAGTACGCCCCAGCCCAACCGGAACTTTGGCGCGCGATCGCGCATCCGGTAGATCCACAGACCCATGGTGAACGAAAAGGCCATCCGTATCGAACCAAGCCACAGCGTCGTCCAGTCGGAGCCGAGGTCGATGGAGTTCGATTGCCAAAGGAGCCACAGCAGCATCGCCGCGGCCACGGCGACCACTGCGCCCAGGGTCCGCGTCCCCAGCCGCCGCAGCACCAGGGCGTAGGCGAGGTTGCCGACATATTCCTGCAGCAGCGACCAGGCCGGGGAATTCAGGCTGTGGGTGTCGGTCCAGCGGTTGGGCAGAGGCGGATAGGGCAGTAGAAGGCAAGCCAGCGCGAAGTCGCCCAGCACGATGGGCAGCGAAATCAGCTTCTGATTGGCCGCGAACGGATCGATGAGGAAGCTGATCAGGCCGAGCGCGGCCCCCAAAAGCACCAGCGGATGCAGACGGATCAGGCGAATGAGGACGAATTCGCGGACCGACATCGTCTTCCAGCGCCTGTCATAGGCGTAAGCGATCACGAAACCGGACAGGCCGAAGAAGAAATCGACGGCCATCGCAGCGTGGTGCAGTCCCTGGCCCTTGTCGACCCAGGCGATCGGCATACCCATGATATGAAAGAGCACGATCATCACCGCGGCAGTGCCACGCAGGCCGTCGAGCACTTCATAGTGCGGTCTGCCCTGGGCGGTGAGGTCCGGCGCCGCGGCGCGAACGGGGCTATGGACTTGGGACGGCTGGATGCTCGACATACAGCCACGCTATGGTCAACGCTCACCGGCCGCAACGCTTCTCGATCGGTCTGCGGCGCGCGAGCCCTAACTCGCCGCCGGCTTCGCCGAGCTGGCGCTCGCCGATTCCAGGCATAGCGGGGGATGAAGCTCGGCCGAACCAACTATCGCCGAAGCGGTCATGCCGCGATCGGCGGCGCAGTGGCAAATAGTGACGCATCATCGCCGTTGGGCATGCGGGGCAGGGGCTCAACAGTACCGGTCACTATAGTGGAGAACTCAAAACAGGCCATTGGCCAAAGGCGGTCGTTGCGTCGCCAAAACCGGCCTGATCCAACTCTTTTCTAAACGAACATCCTTCGCCACGGATGCCGCTGCGCGAACAGTCAACGGGCTCGAAGTGGCTCCAAAATTGGCAGCGAGCACCACAACGCCGTCAAACCCATCGCCTCGCCGCCAATGGCCCTCTGGCGTCATTGCGATCCGGCGCCAACCCTATAGGACCTTGGCCACGGGTAGGGCGTTTGGAGGGCTCCCTTGACTTTATCGCCGGCGATACGCGATGCGCTGGCCCGCCTTGCAAAGGCGGGCGCTGGCATCGGCCCGAGAGTCTGGCCCGGTCAGGCGCCGCGGCCGGCCGCTCGCATGCCAGTGGCCAATCGCGCAACGGGATCTGATCCAGACTCCAACGGTCGGCAGTCTCTGTCGAAATGACTGGCGTCCAATAGGCCGCGAACGATTGGCGTAGGCGCTTGGGAGCGCCGCAGCTCGTCGCTTCGACGACGTCCAGCTGAACATGTGCACGCTCCCCGCCGGGCCAGGTCTTGATGGCTTGGCCGCCAGCTTGAAGATCGGCCTTCGCAATTGTGGCTTTTCTCGTCTCGGCAACGGTGACGGCGCCCAAATTCAAGGCGCTTGCACAATCTTGGCTGTGGCCCGCCGCGTCTCACTAGATTATTACGAAATGATCAGTTCGTAATACTGTCTCGATTGGATCAATCGTCGGTGGTGACCCGTGAACGCGCCTTCCATGCGCCCGTCCGGAAACTCCTGACTGGTCCCGTCGACGATTATCGAACGGACTGGGGACCGCCGCCATGAACCAACCGACCGCCCTACAAACCTGCGCGCGTCGCCGCCCGGCCTATCTGGCCCTGGCCTCCTGGCTGGTATTGGGCGCCGCATCCGCCGTCGCCGCGCCGGCGAGCGCAGCCGCCGATGCAGCGGCTCCAGCGGCGAGCGACAGCGCCATCGCCGCCACCGAGATCGTGGTCACCGCGCAGAAACGGTCGGAGGATATCAAGTCAGTGCCGATCAGCGTTTCGGCCCTGTCGGGCGGCGCGCTTCAGGCAGAGCATGTCGTCGGTTTGGAGGACATCACCCGTGTCGCGCCCAATGTCGCCTTCAACACCCTCAATGGCGCCGAGGGTCGTGACAATATCTCGATCCGCGGCGTGAGTTCGACCGCGGGCCAGGCGACGGTGGGCATGTATCTCGACGATGTGTCGATCACGGTCGTGAACCTCTATCACGATGGTTCCGCTGAGCCGCGGCTGCCTGACCTGGATCGCATCGAAGTGTTGCGCGGCCCGCAAGGCACCTTGTGGGGCGCGAGTTCCGAGGGCGGCACCATCCGCTTCATTTCGCAGGCGCCGAATATGGACCGTTACAGCGGCGAGGCCACCAGCGACGTGTCCTATACTGAGCACGGTGCAGCCAACTATGCGGGCAGCGGCATGCTCAATGCGCCGATCATCCCCGGCGTCTTCGCCTTGCGCGGTAGTTTCAGCCTCACCGACGACAGCGGCTATATAAACAACTACGGCCAGACGCTCGGACAGGAGACGGGCCTCAAGAAGAAGGGCGTCAACGCCGAGCGCGGCCAGACCTTTCACCTGATCGGCAAGTTCACCCCGGGTGATGACCTGACCATCACACCCGGCTTTTTCTTCCAGAAGGTCACGGACGGCGAAAATGGCGCCTTCTACCCCAGTCTCGGCCTCTATAACCAGGACAAGCAGGTGCAGGAGCACAGTTCCGACACCCTTACTCTGGGGAGCCTGTCGATTCGCAAGGGCCTGGGCTGGGCGGACCTGACCTCGATCACCGGCCTGTTCCGTCGCCAGTACGACCGCCAGGAAGACGGGACCTATTTCAACAGCACCGCCTTCGCCCTGTTCTTCCTGGATCCCCTCTATCCGCAGTTCCAGCCGCAGAATGACTCCATCATCGCCAACCTGCCTTCGCGAGTGCACTACCGCACCCGCTACCAGCAGATCAGCCAGGAGTTTCGCCTGTCATCGTCCGACGACGAAAAGCACGCGTTGAAGTGGGTGGCGGGGATCTATTTCGCGGACCAGAACGTCCACAATATCGATTTCCAGCAGATCCCGGGGATCAACACCACCTTCCAAAGCATCTACGGCATGCCTATGGAGCAATCGCTCGTAGGCTCAACGTTCGGCGGGCCGGGGATCACCCTGTTTCCCAACGATATCGACGAGGCGGACAACCGCACCTATCATGAGCAGCAGGGCGCGGTGTTCGGTCAGGCCGACTACGACTTCCTCAAAACTTGGCATGTGGGTCTTGGCGGCCGCTTCGTCACTGCAAAGGAAGATTTCGTCTCCACCGAGATCGGCTTCTACCAGATCGGCAATATCAACCCTTACAACCAGTCCTCCAGCTTTACCGACTTCACCCCCAAGGCGACCCTATCCCACGACCTGGACAAGGAGAGCACCGTCTACGCCTCGGTGGGCAAGGGCTTTCGCCTCGGCGGGCCGACCGGTCCGATCGTCTATGGTCCGACCTCGGTATGCGCGGGCGACTTCGCCGCCATCGGCCAGACAAGCCAGCCGATCAAGTTCGCCTCCGATAGCCTGTGGACCTATGAACTGGGATCCAAGAACCGCTTTTTGGACAACAGGGTCTCGCTGAATTTCGCCGGCTACTACACAAACTGGACCAATATTCAGCAGGAGATCTACCTGCCGACCTGCGGTTACTATTTCACCAGCAATGTGGGCGACGCGACCATCTATGGCGGCGAGGCCGAGGCCGTCGCCAACCTCACCGACAGCCTGAAACTGACCCTGTCCCTGGCCGCCAATCACTCCGAGATCACCCGGACCAACAATCCCACCACCGTGGCCGTGGGCCAGCAATTGATCGACGTGCCGGACGTGACGGCGACCGCCGGCGCCGCTTACAGCGCCACGCTTCCCGGCGATTTCAGGCTCAATGCGCGTGCCGAATACGCCTATACCGGCAGTTCTCACGGCAGCTACACGGTGACCAATTCCAACTACAACAATCCCGGCTACGGCGTCGCCAATTTGAATGTAGCGGTCAGTCACGGGGCCTATGAGTTGTCGCTCTACGCCAAGAACCTCTTCGACAATCAAGCGATCATCCAGCATCCTGAGATCAATACGGTGATCGAGGGCTATACCCTGCGGCCCAGGACGGTCGGGGTCATGGCCAAGGTGATGTTCTAGGACGAGGGCGGGCTGAGCCGGCTCTGGACAGCCTGCCCCACCGGCGATAATATTACCTTCCGATCAAAACGTAACACTCGAGCGCCCAGGCCATGGACCAGGACACGCCCTATCTCGCGCGCTTGAGCGTCAGCCTTCCGGCTGAGCTCCTGACGAAGCTCGACGCCATGATCGCCCGGCGGGGCCTTCCAAACCGCTCGCAGACCATCTCCGAGCTCATCCGGCACGAGCTGGCCGATCACAGCGAAAACCAGGACGGCGCGGTCATCGCCGGGACCATCACCCTGATCTATCGTGCCGAAAGCGGCCGCGTACGCCACGCACTGGCCCAGACGCAGTTGACCTATCTGAAGGAGGTCATCTCCTCGCAGCACGTCTTCCTGGAGGATGATCAATCGCTCGAGGTGCTGCTGGTCCAGGGGCCCGCCGAGCGCCTGCGTCAATTGTGCGACGAGCTGCGCAGGATTCGCGGCGTGCAGCAGATCAAGCTCGTCTCCACCACCGCCCTCCTGCCGCCGCTGCATGCGCATGGCGCGAGCGAGGCGCCGACCCCGTCCAATCGTGCGAAAGGGGCAGGATGAGCCCGTCCAACACTGCTGATCCGGCCGGCGCGCGGGACCATGCCCGCGCCATGGCCGGGACCACGGTCGAATCCATGCCGACCATTCCCGCGAGCGCGGCGCTCGCTCTGCCGCCAGATGTGGCGGCCGAGGCGGTGATCTGGGACGAGACCATCGCCGCCGGCGGTTATGCGTCGCGACGATTGAATCGCGGCGCGCGTTTGCGCCTGACCGACCTGCAGGGGGACGCCTGCGTCTCCATGCTGGCGTTCAACGCCGAACAGCTCGTCGAGCGGCTCAATGTCGCCGATACGCTCAAGGTGCAGTGGAACGCCTATCTCGGCGCCGGGCGGCTGGTGCTGTCGGACATGGGCCGGGTGCTGTTCAGCATCCAGGAGGACACGGCGGGGGGGCATGACGCCTTTTGCGGCCCCTCCAACGCCGCCGCCAACGCCCGGCGCTACGGCGACGGATTCAACCATGGCGCCCATCCCAACACCCGCGACCGGTTCCTGATCGCCCTGACCAAATACGGACTGGGGCGCAGGGACATTCATCCTTGCCTCAACTGGTTCAAGGCCGTGTCGATCACCGATGGCGGATCCACGCAGCTCAAGGCCGGACCTTTCCCGCCAGGCCGTCATGTGACCCTGCGCGCCGAAATGGACGTGATCGTCGTCCTGGCCAACTGCCCGCATGTGCTGGACCCGCGCCCAGATTACAGCGTCACGCCCGCTCGCGCGACGGCTTGGCGGGGCCCAGTGGCGCCGCAGACCGATCCGATCCGCAATGCGACGCCGGAAGGCCAGCGCGCCTTCCTGAACGTCGAAGACTATTACCTTCGCTGAGGGGCGCCATGAGCCAGGATCAAACCTCATCCGGTCTGAGCAACGCCGTCCTGCACGACGAGGTGGTCGCCGCCCGCGCGCCCTGGAGCCATGTGATCAGGGCCGGACAGACCCTGCGCATCGTCGACCTGGAGGGCAACCAGGCGGTGGATTTCCTGATCTACAGCCTTGCCGACGACGCTGAGCGCTACAGCGCCCAGGACACCATCGCCGCCCAGGGCAACATCTTCCTGCGCACGGGCTCGGTGCTGCGCTCCAACGAAGGGGCGCCGATGATGACCATCACCGACACCTCGGTGGCCTTTCACGACACGATCGGCGGGGCCTGCAGCTGCGAGTCCAATACGCTGCGCTACGGACACCACACCAAGGCTCAGCATGCCTGTGTCGACAATTTCCTGCTCGCCAACGCCGCCTATGGGCGGACCAAGCGCGACATGGTCTCCAACATCAACTGGTTCATGAACGTGCCGGTGGAGGCTGACGGCGCCCTCGGCATCGTCGATGGGATTTCCGCCCCTGGGCTTTATGTCGATCTGCGCGCCGAAATGGAAGTGGTGGTGGTGGTCTCCAACTGCCCGCAGATCAACAACCCCTGTAACGGCTTCGACCCGACGCCGGTGCGGATGATCGTAACCGCGTGATCACCGCGCCGCTTGTGACCGCCGCTCCAAACGCACGCGAGGCCCTGTGTTCCGCAAGATCCTGATCGCCAACCGCGGCGCCATCGCCTGCCGGATCATTCGTACCGCGCGTACTATGGGCATCGGTTCGGTGGCGGTGTTCAGCGACGCCGACGCCGGATCCCTGCACGTGTCCCAGGCGGACGAGGCGGTGCGCATCGGGCCCGCCTCGGCGGCCGAAAGCTATTTGAACATTGACGCCGTGCTCGCCGCGGCGAAGGCGGCGGGCGCCCAGGCGATCCATCCCGGCTACGGATTCCTGTCCGAAAATGTCCTGTTCGCCGAAGCCTGCGAGGCGGCGGGGATCGCCTTCATCGGGCCGAGCGCGGACAATATCCGCGCCTTTGGCCTCAAGCACACCGCGCGGGCGCTCGCCCGGGCTCACGGCGTGCCGCTCGCCCCCGGCGCGGACCTGCTGGACGATGCGGAAGCTGCGCTCACGGCGGCGCGTCAGATCGGGTATCCGGTGATCTTGAAGGCGACCGCCGGGGGCGGCGGCATCGGCATGCGGGTCTGCGAGGACGACGGCGCGGTGCTCACAGGCTTTTCCGCGGTCGAACGCCTAGCCGTGGGCAATTTCAGCGATCGCGGCGTCTTTCTCGAACGCTATGTGCGCCAGGCCCGGCACGTGGAGGTGCAGATTTTTGGCGATGGGGCGGGCAAGGTGATCGCGCTGGGCGAGCGGGATTGCTCGTTGCAACGGCGTAATCAGAAGGTCATCGAGGAGACCCCGGCGCCGAACCTGCCGCCCGCGACCCGCACGGCCTTGCTCGACGCCGCCGTGCGGCTCGGTCAGGCGGCGGACTATCGCTCAGCCGGCACGGTGGAGTTCCTCTACGACGCCGGCCGCGACGAGGTCTTCTTTCTGGAGGTCAACACCCGGCTTCAGGTGGAGCATGGCGTGACCGAGCAGGTCACGGGGGTGGACCTGGTCGAGTGGATGATCCGCGGGGCCGCTGGCGATTTCGGCTTCATGTCCGATTGGCGGCCAAGATTCGAGGGCGCCTCCATCCAGGCCCGGCTCTATGCCGAGGATCCCGGCCAGGACTATCGCCCAAGCTCGGGCCGCTTGACCGAGGTCGCCTTCCCGACAGGCGTGCGGGTGGAGACCTGGGTCGAGGATGGGACGGAGGTCAGCACCCACTACGATCCGCTGCTGGCCAAGCTGATCGTCACCGCGCCCGACCGGCCCGCGGCGGTCGCCGCTCTACACCAGGCTCTGAAGCAGACCCGGCTTTCCGGGATCGAAACCAATCTTGGCTGGCTGGGCGAGGTCGCGCAAAGCCAGGCCTTCGTCACCGGCCAGGTCTCCACCAACGCCCTGGCGCATATCGCCTTTCAGCCGCCAACGGTTTCGGTGCTCAGCGGCGGCCCCAACTCCACGGTTCAGGACTATCCGGGGCGGCTCGGGTACTGGGACGTTGGCGTTCCGCCGTCCGGACCGATGGACGCCCTGGCGTTCAGGCTGGGCAATCGCCTGCTCGGAAACGAGCAAGGCGCGCCGGGGCTGGAGTTCGCGGCCGCGGGTCCGAGCTTGCGCTTTAACACGGATCGCACGGTCTGCCTGACCGGCGCCGACTTCGGTGCGCGGCTCGACGGCGAACCCGTCCATCCCTACCAGCCCTTCGCGGTCCGCGCCGGCCAGACCTTGAAGATCGGCCGGGTGCAGGGCGGCGGGTTGCGCGGATATCTGCTGCTTGGCGGCGGCCTGGAGGTCCCGGCCTATCTCGGCAGCCGCAGCACCTTCACCCTCGGCGGCTTTGGCGGACACGCCGGGCGGGCGATCGCCGCCGGCGACGTGTTGCATTTGTGTGCGCACGGGGAGGGGGGCGCCGCGGCGCCGGCAGCTTGGGAGCGGCGGCCGGTCCTGTCCCCGTCCTGGCGAATCAGGGTGCTGTCCGGCCCGCACGGGGCGCCCGATTTCTTCACACCCGACGACATCGACATGGTTTGTCAGGCCGAGTGGAGGGTTCACTACAATTCCAACCGCACCGGCGTCCGGCTGGTCGGCCCCAAGCCGCAATGGGCGCGCCGCGACGGTGGCGAAGCAGGACTGCACCCGTCGAATATCCACGACAACGCCTATGCCATCGGCGCCATCGACTTCACCGGGGACATGCCGATCATCCTGGGGCCGGACGGCCCCTCGCTGGGCGGCTTCGTCTGTCCGTTTGTGATCATTCAGGCTGACCTGTGGAAGGTCGGACAGCTGGCCCCGGGCGACACGGTCCAGTTCGAGGTGGTCGACCATGACGCCGCCCGACAGGCTGAAAACGATCAGGACACCGCAATCTTAGATCTGCGGCCGGTCAAAGCCGCGAGCGCCGGCGGTGTCGCGCCCTTGAGCCAAAGCCCGATCCTGGGCCGGATCGAAGCCCTCGGCGCACGGCCCGAGGTGGTCTATCGCCGCCAGGGCGATCGCCATCTACTGGTGGAATATGGCCCGATCGCCCTCGACATCGAGCTGCGCCTGCGGGTGCACGCCCTGATGCTGGACCTGCAGGCGCGGGCCCTGCCGGGCGTGATCGACATCACGCCAGGCATCCGCTCGCTGCAGGTGCATTACGACGCCCGCCAGCTCTCCCAGAGCCGCCTGCTGGAGGAACTGGTCGCCGCCGAGGAACGGCTCGCCGGGCTGGACGATTTCGAGATTCCCTCGCGCGTCGTGCACCTGCCGCTGAGCTGGAAAGATCCGGCGATCTACCAGACCATCGACAAATATATGCAGTCGGTGCGGGACGATGCGCCCTGGTGCCCGGACAACATCTTATTCATCCGCCGGATCAACGGCCTGGACAGCATCGACGACGTCCACCAGATCGTCTTCGACGCCCGCTATCTGGTCATGGGGCTGGGCGATGTCTATCTCGGCGCGCCCGTGGCCACGCCCATCGATCCGCGCCACCGCCTGGTGACCACCAAATACAATCCCGCGCGGACCTGGACCCCGCCCAATGTGGTGGGAATCGGCGGGGCCTATATGTGCATCTACGGCATGGAGGGGCCGGGCGGTTATCAGCTGTTCGGGCGCACCATCCAGGTCTGGAACACCTATCGCCAGGCAGGCGCCTTCACGGGCGGCAAGCCGTGGCTGCTGCGCTTCTTCGATCAGGTGCGCTTCTTCCCGGTCAGTCACGAGGAACTGACGCAATGGCGGCGCGACTTTCCGCTCGGCCGCCGCGAGATCCGCATCGATCATGAGACATTCCGCCTGAGCGAGCACCGCGCGTTCCTGGCGGCGAACCAGGGCCGGATCGACGCCTTTGAGGCGCGGCGCCGCTCGGCCTTCGACGCCGAGCGGGCCGACTGGGAGCGCAATGGCGAGTTCGCGCGCGTGGAAGCCCTGTCGGCGGCGCCGGGTCTCGATGCGGACGCCGCGGCTGTGGTGGCGCCAGAAGGTTCGGAACTTATCGAGGCCCCGTTGGGCGGCAGCTTGTGGAAGATGCTGGTCAAGCCGGGAGACCGGGTCGAAAAAGGGGACGTCATCGCCGTGATCGAGGCCATGAAGGCTGAGTGCAGCGTCGACAGTCCGTCGGCCGGCGTGGTCACGGGCGTCTATGCCCAGGAAAACCAGCCGGTGGCGCCGGGGGCGGCGCTGATCGCCCTGGCGGCGGGTTAGGGCCGGATCATGAGCAGCTTCGAGCGCCTCAGCGTCACCCAGATCGCCGCCCAGGTGGCGGCCGGCTCGCGCAGCGCCGTGGACGTCGCGCTGCAGGCGCTGCAGCGCGTGGCGGCCTATGAGGCTGTTCAGCCGGCGGTCTGGATCGAGCGGGTCGATGAGGCCCAGGTGCTGGCGGCGGCGCGGGAGGTCGACCGGCGTGTCTCCGCAGGGGAGGTTCTGACCCTGGCGGGCGTTCCCTTCGCGGTGAAGGACAATATCGACGTCGCCGGCCTGCCCACCACCGCTGGCTGCCCGGCCTACAAATACGCGCCCGCCGATACCGCCGTTGTCGTCCAGCGTCTGCTGGTGGCCGGGGCCGTGCTGATCGGCAAGACCAATCTTGACCAGTTCGCCACGGGCCTGGTTGGCGCGCGCAGCCCCTATGGCGCCTGCGCCTCGGTTTATAATCGCGACTATATCAGCGGCGGATCCAGCTCCGGCTCAGCCGTCGCGGTCGCCGCGGGCCTGGTGGGCTTTTCCCTGGGCACGGATACAGCCGGGTCCGGCCGCGTGCCGGCGGCGTTCAACCATCTGGTCGGCCTCAAGCCGACCAAGGGGCGCTGGAGCACGCAGGGCCTCGTGCCCGCCTGCCGGACGCTCGACTGCATCACCGCCTTCGCCGTCAGCGCCGCCGACGCGGCCCTGATCGATAGGGTGGTGGCCGGCTTCGATGTCGCCGATCCCTTTTCACGGCGGGAACCTGGAGGGCTGAGCCAGACAGCGCCGGCTTCGTTCACCTTCGGCCTGCCCCCCAAGGGGCAGCTGGAATGGTTTGGGGACACCGAATCTGCTCGGCTATTCGAAGCGGCGGCCACGCGCCTGCGCGCCATGGGCGGACGGGCGATCGAAGTGGATATTGGACCTCTGCGGGCTGCGGCGGATCTGCTCTATCAAGGCCCTTGGGTCTCCGAGCGCACGGCTGCGGTCGAAGACCTGCTGCGCACCAAGCCTGGGGCCATTCATCCGGTGGTGCGTGGCATTCTGCTGAGCGGCCTCGGCATCTCAGCGGTGGACGCCTTTAAGGCCGACTATCAACTGCGGGGCTATCAGCGCGCAGCCGAGGCGCTCTGGGACGCTGTCGATATTCTGCTCTTGCCGACCGCAGCCACCACCTATCGCCTGCGCGAAGTGCTGGCCGAACCCTTAACGCTCAATTCCAATCTCGGCCTCTACACCAATTTCGTGAACCTGCTGGACATGAGCGCCATCGCGCTGCCAGCCGGGTTCCGCAACAACGCCACCGGTTTCGGCGTGACCCTGATTGGTCCGGCCTGGGCCGACCGCCGGCTGTTGCAACTGGCCCGCCGCTACGAGGAGATCGCTCCCATGCCCGAGACCCCGCCGCTTGATCTCGCCGGCGTCGAAACGCGCGTGAAACTCGCCGTGGTCGGCGCGCACCTGGCCGCCATGCCCCTGCACTGGCAACTGATCTCGCGGGACGCCCGGCTGGTGCGGCGCTGCAAGACCGCCCCGGCCTACCGGCTCTACGCCATGGCCAATACGGTCCCGCCCAAACCCGCCCTGGTCCACGTGGGCGATGGCGGGGCGGCCATCGAGGTCGAGGTCTATGACCTGGACCATGCAGCCTTCGGCAGTTTCGTGGCCGAGGTGCCGGCGCCGCTGGCCATCGGCACGGTCAGCCTCGATGACGGAACCGAGGTCAAGGGGTTCGTGGCCGAGCCGCGGGCCCTGACGGGCGCCGAAGACATCACCGCCCTCGGCGGTTGGCGCGCCTACATAAACCGGCCGGCTTAACTCTCGCGCCCAGTCGCTATCCCGGCCAACTCGGCTGGGACCGCAGGGCGGTCCTTGTGGTCGAGGGGAAAGTCATAGACCACGGTCGAGCCAAACCGGTTGGGGGCCTGAGGGTCGTGCCGGCGCTTGTCGAAGGCCAGGACCCGGGTGCCCAGCTTGAACGCCTCTTTGATATCGTGGGTGACCATCAAGATCGTCAGCTTGTGTTCGCGCCACAGGCTGGTGATGAGGAGGTGCATATCCAGGCGAACCCCCGGGTCGAGCGCGCCGAACGGCTCGTCCAACAACAGGATCCGCGGCCGCATGATCAGGGCCTGGGCGATGGCCAACCGCTGCTGCATGCCCCCCGAAAGCTGCGCCGGATAGGCGTCTAGAGAAGCGCCCAGTCCCACCGACACCAGCATCGCCTGGGCCTTTTCCATGGCCGCCCGGCGCGCCTTGCCGCCGAGCCGGCCGCGCACCATCGAGCCTTCGCAGTCCAGGCCGAACAGGACATTTTCGATGGCGTTCAGGTGCGGAAACACCGAGTAACGCTGGAACACCACACCGCGGTCGCGGCCTGCCTCTGGGCGCAAAGGGCGTCCATCGAGGGTGATCGCGCCCCGGCTCGGGCCCTCCTGGCCGAGCGCCAGCCGCAGAAAGCTGCTCTTGCCGGCGCCGGACGGGCCGACGATGGAGACAAAGGCGCCCTCGGCCACGGTCAGGCTGACCTTTTCCAGAACCACCTTGTCGCCGTACTCGACCCAGACGTTTTCGAACGAGAGGATGTCGCTCACCGGGTCCTCGCAGAATGGGCCCATGGGTAGAGGCGCCGGCTCAGGGTGAGCAGGATCAGGTCGAAACAAACCGCCAGCAGCGCCGTCCAGGCGACGTAGGGCAAGATGATGTCCATCGCCAGATAGCGGCGCACCAGGAAGATGCGGTAGCCGAGCCCCACGTCGGAGGCGATGGCCTCGGCCGAGATCAGGAACACCCAGGCCGGCCCCAGGGACAGGCGCAGGCTCTCCAGCAGGCGCGGCATGGCCTGAGGCAGCGCCACGCGCAGGACGATCTGCCACGTGCTCGCGCCCAGGGTCTGGGCCTTGACCATCTGTTCTTCGGGGATGGCGGCGATATGGCCAGCCAGGTCGCGAACCATGAATGGCGTGACGCCGACGACGATCAGCACGATCTTGGCGGTTTCACCCAGGCCGAAGGTGATGAACAGGATCGGGAGGACGGCGATCGGCGGGATCACCGCAATCCCGGCGATCAGGGGCCCAAGACCCGCGCGCGCCAGCGGCAGGACGCCGATAACAAGGCCCAGGACCAGGGTGGTGGCCGTGGCGATCGAAAGGCCCAGGCCGAGCCGCCCGAGGCTCGCCGCGGTATCCTGCCAAAGCGGTATGGCGCCGGTCTGCGGATCGACCTGGACCGCCATAATGCGCAGCTGATCGACCATGGCGCCAAGCGTGGGCAGGATCTTCTCGCTCGGGTTCTCTGCGTGCCGGGCGCTCGACAGGGCGATGTAGAACATGGCCAGCGCCAACAGGGGCAGCAGCCCGAGCAACCAGCGCGCGCCGCCTTGTGGCCTGACGTTCAGCAATCGGCGCATGAGCGCGCTCGTCGGGTTGGCGTCATGCCGGCCTCTAGAGCTTTCCGTCGGCCGCCAGGGCCACGTAGGTGGGATCGAACCTCAGCCTGACATTGGCGGGTGAGCCGAGGATCTTGCCGTTGGGAAAGGCGATGCCGATGTCGTCCACCGAACGGGCGGCCTGTCCGAACAATCCATGCGCGAAACTGAACTGGCGCACCCGATCGGTGGCGGTGATCAGGGCCGGATCTGAGGCGAAGGCCGATGCCGCCTTAGGGTCGGAATAGAGGTGGGTCGATTTCAGCTGGGATTCGAAGCCGGCGAGGTCGGTTCCGGAAAGCTTGGCCATGGCCGCCCGCGCCGCCCGGCCTTGAGCATCGTCGCGGCTCATGATCGCCAGGGTTTCATACCAGATGCCGGTCAGCGCCTTGCCCAGGTTCGGATTGGCCTTCAGCGCGCCCGTATCGACCACCAGGGTGTCGAGGATCTCCCCGGGGATCTTGGAGGAATCGAAAACCTCATGCGCGCCGGGCTGTTTGCGAACCTCTGAAAGCTGAGGGTTCCAGGTGACCAGCGCCGTCGTCTGGGGCGCGCCGAAAGCGGCGACGATGTCGGCGTCGGAGGTGTTGATAGTCTTTACGTCCGGCAGCTTCAGGCCCGCCTGTTCCAGGCCGCGCGCCAGCAGGTAGTGCGACACAGAGTTCTCGACCAGGTTCACCGGCCGGCCCTTGATGTCGGCCAGTTTGTCGCTTCCCTTCAGGATGATCCCATCATTGCCGTTGGAATAGTCGCCGATCATCAGCACCGTGGTGTCGCGGCCCCCCGCAGCGGGTACGGTCAAGGCGTCCATGGTGGTCGAGGTCACCGCATCGACCTTGCCGGCGCTGAACTGGTTCAGGGACTCCACATAGTCATTGACCTGAACCAGCTTGATTTTGACTCCGTACTTGTCAGCCCACTTCTTCACGATGCCGGCCTGCTCGGCGTAGGGCCAGGGCATCCAGCCGGCGTAAATAGTCCAGGCGACCGTATATTCCCGGTTTGGCGATGGCGAAGCGGTGCTTGACGAGGCGGCGCTCCCGCCACTCTGTCGTCGCTCGCACGACGCCGTTGTCAGGCCACAGGCCGCAACCGCCGCGATCGTGGCCAGAACCTGTAACGCCCTTTGGCAACCCCTCATGCACCCCCCGCTCGAACCGACACCAGCCACTAAACCAACACCCTGCCGTATTACGAACTGAATATATCGTAATACGGAACCGCGGCTATGGCCTGCTGAATTCTAGCGGTGGAGCGCCGACTTTTTGGGCATTTGGCGCCTTAAAGCGGCCGGAAAGCCCACAACTGCGGCGTTGGTCGGCAAACCTGTGGCGCTGGCGCCCGCCAAACTCGCGGTTTCTGGCTCGGGCGTCGCGAGCAGGGCCGCGAGTGGCGAGCGAAGGGGATGAGCGTCATATGGCGCCAGGCCCGTGTGAGATTGGAATGTGCACGGCCCGCGCGTTGCCCAAGCCCGAAACAGCCTTGGTGGTTGGTCATGGGGCAGGTGCTCGCCATAAGCGGCCATAGCCGCGGAGCCGTTGGCCCCCGGCGATTTGCCTCATAGCAGTCGTTAGACGTGTCCGGGCTGGGTCCGCTCCCGGACCCGAACCCATGGGCGACCGTAACAGTAGGCTGAACTGTGACATCACCACCGTTAGCGACGGAGCATGCGCGACGGGTCGAGGCGCCGGCCTATGGATCGGCACATCGCGGCGGTGGCGCCTTCCTTGATCAAGCCGGCTAGAGCGAGTATGTTGGACGAATTCGTAATTTGTTGGACAGTCGGCCATGGCTAAGAACCGCGAAATTGAGCGCACTGGAGGCGCCAAGCGCCAGGTCGCCGGCAAGGCCGTGGTCAGCGGGAGCTTGATCAAGCGTGATGCAGCGGCTGGGCGCTTTGCGACGATCCACGCCACGCAGGTCGACGCAGTCATGGCGGCCGCCAAGCGATCCGGACTTCTTCTTGAGAAGAGCGGCCGAATTGGCGGTCGCGTGAGCCCCGCCTTGGTCGAACAGGCCAAGGCGCGAACCGGTATTGAAACGGATACCGATCTCATCGAATTCGCTCTCGCCAACATCGCGTTGGAGGACAAGTTCGCTGAAAGCTTCAAGGCCATCCGCGGCAAGGTGGACCCAGACCTGAAGCTCGGCTTCTGAGGTGGCTGGGTTCGATGTCGCGGCCGCCCGCCGCTGGGCGCGGCTAGATCCTCGCAGGACTTTGGCTCGCCGTCCGGACGCAGCGCTTCCGTTCGTCGGCGCCGATGAGTTGGCTGGACAGCCGCTGCTCCTCGACACCTGCGTCTACATCGACCAGATGCAAGGGCGTGCGCCCGGGCTTGTTGAGCAGCTCATTGATACCCGGCAGGTCAACCACTCGACAGTGGCCATCCAGGAGCTGATGCACACCCTCGGCGTCCTCGATCCCGACGATCCCCGCACAGCGGCTGTGGTCGAAGCGGTTAGCGATCAGATCGAGGCCATGCCTGAGCACCGGGTTTTCGCGCCCGACGCCGAGGTTTTGGGCCGGGCCGCACTCCTCGCCGGTATTTTGTCCCGGCTCCAGGGGTATGCTCGGGACGCGAAGCTGAAGGCGCTTCAGGACTGTGTCCTGTTCCTGCAGGCGCAGAAGCTCGGCTTTGCCGTCCTCACCGCCAACCTCGCTGAATTCGACCTCCTTCTGCAGCTCGTGCCGACGGGGCGGGTCCTCTTCTATCGCACCGACGCCTGACGGCGGCCGTGAAGGATCCTTTCGCTGACTCCCATTCCTGCGACTCGGACTCCTTACCCTGCAAGGGGCCTTGCTGTTCGCAAACTCTGCGACTGAAATCCTGGTGACGGTGCCCTAATCTTAAACGTGCGACTCGAATTTCGCGCCTGCATTTCGGCGATGAGAGGCCTGGGATGTCGAGGCTGTTGTCGGGGTTGGCGTGGTTGGTCGGACAACGCAGCCGGCACGAATTGCATTGCTAAGCACCCGCGGCGGGGCAGGGCGCACCGTCGCGTGAGCGCCTTGATGCACCCCGGCATCCGCAGCTCACGAACTTTGTCCTGCTCGGCCACACTAGCCATTGGAGGCGCGCCCAACGGGGGAGCTTCAGGAACCGCCCGACTTTGCGCTCCGAGCGCAGAGCTGTCACTTGTAGACGAACCACATCCGTGGTTCGGGGTAGGTCATGTCGCTAGCCGCAGTCCCCTACCTGCTCATCGCCTTCAGGCTATTGGCTGGGGTTGCGGTTGTGGTGTTGGCCCTTGCGTATGGTCCCGCCGCTCGGTTCGGTTGCGCGGCGCTGCTGGCCGGCGGCTTGTTGTCAGACATCTTTGACGGAGTCATCGCGCGGCGTATCGGCAGTGTCACCGATCGTCTGCGTACTTTCGACAGCCGAACCGACCTGGTGTTTTGGATTGGCGTGACAGTCGCCGTCCTGGTCCTGCACCCCAACCTTGTGAAGAGCACCTTGCCGATGGTGGTTATCCTCGGCGGGATCGAGTTGACCGTACATCTCGTCAGCTTCGCGCGGTTTGGAAGGGAGGCGTCCCCTCATCACCTGCTTTCTAAGCTATTCGGGTTGGCCTTGTGGGCCCTGCTCACCCAGTTGCTGATCACCGGGGCGGGCGGACTGCTTCAGTTCGGAGTGTTCATATTGGGCGCGGTTTCGCAGTTGGAAGCCTTGGCCATCACCCTGACGCTCCCAGCCTGGCGCTGTGACGTTCGTGGCATCCGGACGGCATGGGAGCTGCGGAAGTCAAATGCGCCTTTGACTCAATTGTCATAGCTCGGACGCCGTGCTCGTGGGCAATTCGGCAAAGGTCTCTGAAGCTCAGCGACTCCGCCGATTGATCGCAGAGTCGGCTTAGGGTTTTTACGTCTTTGCCCCTGACCACCAATTGGGCGTTGATTTACCGGCCTCCGGGTCCATCGACCGGCCGATAGCCAATCTGGGGCCGCGACTCACAAATATCTAAGCCGCACGCGAAGCCCAAGCTAGGAAAGCGGCACCCTGTGCTCGCCGCTTCGTGCGAGCTTGGGTTGCAGGGCGTCTGCTTCCGAACGGGTTTGCCAAGCCGCTTTAACAGGCAGATCAGGGGAATTTGGGGCGATGAGTATGGGTTTGAAACGCGTCCTGGCCATTGCAGCGAGCCTCGCCTTTGTCCTTCCGTTGGGCGCTCACGCACTCGGCCCGTCGGACGTGCCGATCGCACCTCAAGTCGAAAACATGATTGCGGCGCCCCTGGTCGACACAGGCCTCGCCGAAGGGTTCAAGTCTGGCCAGATTCAGCATGGTCAATCGATCGCTGACATCCCCATCATGCACAGCCTAACCGGCGTGCTGAAGACCGACGTGGTCCGCAAGGGACTGGCCGATGAAGACCGCATCGTCGCTGGCCAATATGTGTTCGGCATCCCTATGCACGCTATCGGTGGGTCGAACGTCATAACCTGGTGCGCACCGCGCATGGGGCCGGGTGGGAAATTCGCAACCGTTTGTTTTCCGGCTCTTGGCGGTGCCAACTATTGGGTCCCACTTGGCGACAGCCTGATGTCGACGAATTTGTCGTTCAACTCGGACACGCCCCGGGCGGTTGGCGTCAGCGTCGATCACGGGCCGGCCAGCCTCGGCGCTCCCATGGTCCTGACTTATGAATTTTACGCTTGGGTCTTCGATACGTTCAACGGCAAGCGTCATTTGGCGGCGAACATACTGGTCAAGCTCTCTGCTTACGGACATCAGACCGCGGTAGGCCATATCAATATATTCGCCGACCCCAGCGGCGGCTTCCACATGCCAATTCAGAACGGCCTTGTCACCCTGATCCCAGTCGGTAAGACCGGCGAGCGACTGTCGCTACCGTCCGGCCCTCAGACGACGGAGCAGATCGATGGTTTCTATGCTGGCGTCGTCCCAGAAAAAGCTGATCTGGTCGCCCTTGCACCGACAGCAACGGGCGCCGGCATCATGATTCAGAGCAAGCCCATTTGGGTGAATGCCGCTGGTGAAATTCGTTTCGAACCGTTCACCGGCGGAAATGGGACGACGGGGGCGCCCCCACCAAGTCAAATCATGGATTTGGCACGGTACTTTCCAGACCGCGCCATGCGGATGGGAGTCAGCGGCAACGCGACGTTCCGTTGCACAATTGGCCCCGGCCTGACGCCAAATGACGCTTGGCGTCTTTACGATTGCGCGATCGCGGAAGAAACGCCTGCGGATTTCGGCTTTGGCGCAGCCACCTTGAACGTCGCCAATACGGTGAGGATGGATCCAAATACAGCCCGCGCTGGCGTGAAAATCGGCCAGGAAATCACCAAAACTATCGTTTGGAGTGCCCCCGGGAACGCCGCGTCCGGTCCGCTTCCGGTCGCAGCCCCGAACGGGCCGCAAACACCTAAATAGAGGTGGCCACGCCAAGCGCGAAAACTAGATCGACGACTTGGAGCGAACCGTGGCTTGGTTCGAGCGATATCTGCAGTCCGACCGCCGGCCTTGACTCTATCGGGCGGTGTCCACGTCACTGTCAATTGACGGACGATGGCCGGTGGGGCCGCCCGGCCGAGGCGAATGGCGCATCCTCGCCACTCGGAGTGGGGTCCTGGTCTCAACAATACCGGTCCAAGTGATAGATCGAGCTCGGCGGCCTGGATTTGCCGAAACCGGTCATTCCCAATGGGAAACGCTTGGGGAGCGGAATCGCGCGCCGATCGTCGCAATCGGTATCGATCCGGGGAACGAGGCGATCCAATAGGGCGCAGCCGCCTGCTGACACGAAGCCGCCGCCGGCCCGGATCTTTGCTCTACTCGGATCGCAGGGGTGGCTATGATGCCCTGGCGCAGAGCGGCGCGGGGAGAGCGAATGATGGCGAGACGGATTGCCGCTATGACCATAGCCCTGGTGCTGGCTACCCCGGTCGCCGCGCAGGAAGAGCATCATAATCACCCCGCGCCTGAGCGCCTTGGGGCCGTCCATTTCGCCACCAGTTGCGCGCCGGCGGTGGACGCCGACTTCGATCGGGCGGTCGCCCTGCTGCATTCCTTCGCCTACGACGCCGCCGACCAGGGATTCGCTGGCGTCTCCGCTCGCGACCCGACTTGCGCCATGGCCCACTGGGGCCGCGCCATGACCCACTATCACCAGCTCTGGGACCCGCCGGCCGGGGCCTCACTGGCCGGCGGCGCGGCGGAGGTCGGCAAGGCCACCACACTGGCGACCGGAACGCCGCGCGAGAGGGCCTTCATCGCAGCGCTCGGCTCTTACTATGCGGACGCGGATCACGCCGCGCCCGCGGCGAGGGCCCTGCGCTACTCCGACGCCATGGCCGCCATTGCGCGCGACAATCCCGGCGACGACGAAGCTCAGATATTCTACGCCCTGTCGCTGGTGGCCACGGCCTCGCCAGCCGACCGCACCCATGCCCGACAGAAGCGCGCAGCCGACATTCTCGAGCCGATCTGGAAGCGGCAGCCGCAGCATCCCGGCGTGCCGCACTACCTTATCCATGCCTATGACAGCGCCGAACTGGCCCAGCGCGGTCTACCCGCGGCGCGCGCCTATGCAGGGATCGCACCCGCGGCGCCCCATGCCCTGCACATGCCGTCGCACATCTTCACCCGCCTCGGGCTGTGGGACGATTCCATCGCCTCGAACCTTGCCGCCCGCGCCGCCGCCAAGGCCCAGGGCGATGTCGGCGAGGAACTGCACGCCATGGACTATCTGACCTACGCCTACCTTCAGCGTGGCCGCACGGCCGATGCGGCGCAGGTGGTGGCGAGCCTTCAAGGCATGGGCGCTCTGGCGGCGCAGGGCTTCAAGATTGGCTACGCCGCCAACGCCATGCCCGTGCGGCTGGCGGTGGAAAGTCGCGACTGGGCGGCGGCGGCGCGGCTGGCCGCTCTGCCGGGTTCGGCTCCGCAGGTCGCTGCGATCGTCTGGTGGGCCCGCGCGCTGGGCCAGCTGCGCGCTGTCTCGCCCGGCTCCGCCGACGGCGACATCGCCCAGCTGCGGGCTTGCCGGGACGCCCTGCGCGCCGCGAGCGACTCTTATTGGGCGGCGCAGGTGGACGCCTTGCTAAAGTCCGCCGAGGGCTGGCGGGCGGCCGTGGCGGGCGACTCCAGCCTTGCGGTCGTCGATCTGATTGCAGCGGCGGACGAAGAAGACGCGTTGGAAAAGCTGCCGGTGACGCCGGGGCCGATCGTGCCAGCGCGCGAACAGCTGGGAGAACTGTTCCTGGAGCTCAACAGGCCGAGTGAAGCGCTTAACGCATTCAACGCCGCCCTGGCGCTGGCGCCGGGGCGCCGAGGCGCGCTGCACGGCGCCGCCGAAGCGACGCGCCGGCTCGCCGCTGCGTAGTTTGAGGTGGCGAGGTCGGCAACGCCGTTGGCGAAGCCGCGGACCAGGGCACGGGGCTCGCGAATGGCAGACAGAGCTGCTGCATTTCTGTGCCCATCTATCGACTGCGAAAGCCGACATCCGGCGGCGCATCTTGTGCGGCGAACTATGGCTCATGCGCCAAGAAGGCTGGGTGAGGCGGTCGCTGACCGTGATCAGATTCTAGACTGCTGCGCTGCGCCGCGTGATCTATGAAAGACGCTCGCGACGCCACGCCCCTGAGGTGAAGCCTGTGAGGTTGGTAAAGACGCGGGTCGGATGGGGTCGCTGGGTGGACAGGCTGAATCGGCAGACCCATTTGGTCGACGTCGGCGCTCGCTCCGCGGCGCCCCAGGACTGGGCAGCCCTACGACCTCACTCGCCAGCCTTCTGCGGCGCTGTGGTGCGCCCGAACGCAGCCCAGCTCTGAATCGCCGCCGTCAGCGCCTCCGCCACGGGATTGCGGCCGCCAGGGCCGACGATGACGAACTCGATGTCCGGCAACTGTGGCAGGTTGGGCGTCGGCGCCAGCGCGGCCAGTCCGGGCGGGAGCAGCTTGATCGAGTGCGGCATGACACCGATGCCCGCCCGAGCCGCCGCGCTCAGACCGGTCAGACTGCCGCTGGTGAACGCGACGCGCCAAGGCCGACTGGCGGAATCGAGGGTCTCGAGCGCCAGCGCGCGCGTGACGCTTGGCGAGGGATAGAGCAGCAATGGCAGCGCCGTGTCCGCATCGACCCGGTAGTCGGAACGGGCGATCCAGGCGATCGGCTCTCGCCAGGCGACGAGGCCGCGTCGGTCGCCGACCCGGCGCTTGACGAACAGGAAGTCCAATTCCCCCACATCGAACCGATCATGGAGATCCGCGCTCAGGCCGGCGGTCAGCTCGATGTCGACTTCCGGGTGACGGCGCACGAACGAAGCCAGCACGTCCGGGAGGGCTGAGAGCACGAAATCTTCCGAGGCGCCGAAGCGAAGGCGTCCTCGCAGCGGGGCGCCAAACAGAAATCGGGCCATCCGGTCCTGCGCCTCCAGCACCCTGTGGGCAAGGTCGAGCATCACCTCGCCATCGGGGGTGATCCGCACTCGATGAGTGTCGCGGTCCAGCAGTCGGCGGCGCGTGATCTCCTCCAATCGCTTGACATGCTGACTGACAGTCGACTGCCGAAGACCCAGCAGCCGCGCCGCGCCCGTAAACGACCCAGCCTCGGAAATGGCGGCGTAGGAGCGCAGGAGATCAGGATGAATCTGTGATCTTGTCATCACAAATCATGATAACCGTTATCGGGGACATCGCAATTGTGCATTTCTAGCCGTCGACCTAACTCCTCGACCACAGTTCGAGGACGTCGTCATGAACACGCTGCGCAACGCCATCGCCCGTCTGCCCGTCGACCCCTATCTGCTGATGCTGCTGGCCACAGTGGCGCTGGGCTTCGCGTTTCCGGCGCGCGGCGAGGCTCGCGGCGCCGCCGACGGCGGCGTCACCAGCGCGGTGGCGTTGCTGTTCTTCCTCTATGGCGCGCGGCTTTCACCGTCAGCGATCTGGGCCGGCGTCACCCACTGGCGACTCCAGTCGCTGGTCTTCGCCAGCACCTTCATGCTGTTCCCGATCGTCGGATTGGCGGTGGGAGTGCTCGCCGGACCGCATCTGCCGCCCGACGTCGCCACCGGCCTTGTGTTCCTGTGCGCGCTGCCCTCCACGGTGCAGTCCTCCATCGCCTTCACCTCGATCGCCCGCGGCAACGTGCCGGCGGCGCTATGCAGCGCTTCGCTGTCGAACATGCTGGGGGTCGCGATCTCGCCGATCCTGGTGTCCCTGATCTTGCCGGCCCATGGCGGGCTGTCCGCCGGCGCCCTGGGCGATATCGCGGTCCAGATCCTGGCGCCCTTCGCCTTGGGGCAGATGGCGCGCCCCTGGATCGGCGCATGGCTGCTGCGTCATCCGACCCTCACGGCGGTGGTGGACCGCGGCTCGATCCTGCTGATCGTCTATGCGGCCTTCAGCGCCGGCACGGCGGCGGGGGTTTGGAAGGCGCTGTCGATCGCCGACCTCGTCGCCGTCCTGGCCCTGGACCTGATTGTGCTGGGGATAGTCATCACCACCACGACGCTGGTGAGCCGCCGCCTGGGCTTCTCGACCGAGGACGAGATCGCCATTGTGTTCTGCGGGTCGAAGAAGAGCATGGCCGCCGGGATCCCCATGGCCAACATCCTGTTCGCCGGCCACGCCATAGGCCTGATCGTCCTGCCACTGATGATCTTCCACCAGGCGCAGCTGTTCGTCTGCGCCACCCTGGCTCGGCGCTATGCGGCCCGCAGCGATCAACCGGCCAGTGACCGCCCTCATTCCCTATCCGCCGCCACCCTGGTTGGCGACGAGGCCTGATCCCCGCAACCGAGCGCGACCCGGCTCCCCCTCTCTCCTCTCACCCCATCCTCCATTGGTCTTCGAAAGGAACCTGACCATGAAATCCCACCACCACCTGGCGTCGACGCTCGTCGCCGCAGCCTTGGCCGCCGTCGCCGCCTCCGCCGCCTCGGCCGCACCGATCAAGAACATCGTCCTGGTGCACGGGGCCTTTGTCGACGGCTCAGGATGGCGCCCCGTTTATGACATCCTGACCCGTGACGGCTATCGCGCCAGCATCGTCCAGGAGCCTTTGACCGGCCTCGAAGACGACGTCACCGCAACCCGCCGGGTGCTAGACCAGCAGGATGGACCCGTCATCCTGGTCGGTCACAGCTATGGCGGGGCGATCATCACCGAGGCGGGGAACGACTCGCGCGTCGCAGGGCTGGTCTATATCGCCGCCCATGCCCCAGACGAAGGGGAGACGGAGAGCGGCAACGGCAAGCGCTTTCCCGCCATCGGCCGTAGCGCGATCGTCGCGGCCGGGCAGGGCTACACCCAGATCGATCCGGCCCGCTATCCTGCAGAATTCGCCGCAGACCTGCCGGCCAGGGAGGCCGCCTTCGAGGCGCGCTCCCAAGGACTGACAGCCGCCAAGGTGTTCTCGACGCCGATCACCGATCCGGCCTGGAAGGTCAAGCCGAGCTGGTACATGGTCGCAGGCGCGGACCATATCATCAGCCCTGATCTGGAGCGGATGTATGCCGCCCGCGCCAAAAGTCGAAAAGTGGTGGAGGTCGCCGGCGCCAGCCACTCGGTCTATCGCTCGCATCCGCAGGAGGTCGCCGCCTTGATCGAGACGGCGGCGCGGGAGGCGCGGCCTAACCCCTGATCCAGGACGGCGGTTAGGGCTTCAAACTGGCGACGAGGACGTCCGCCAGGCGACTTAGAGCCTTTAGTTCGGCGCGACCACCAGCACCTCGAATGTGCCCGGCGTCGGGGTCGGCCGGCCGCCGGCGGCCAGGTTGTATTTGGCGGTCGGCAGGTAGAGCTTGCCGGTCTTGGGGTCCAGGGCGCCGGTGCGCGCGCCGGGCTGGGTCTTGATCGTCGCCACGATCTTGATGTCGCTGGCGCTCTTGACCGCCACCACTTCCAGCACGCCGTCGCGGCCACAGGGGATGAAGGCCAGTTTGCGCTGGGCGTCATAGATCACCGCGTCAGGGCCCTTGCCGATGGCCAGGGTCGCCAGGTCGGCGCCGTCCGAGGCGCGGATAACCTTGGCCACATTGTTGGAGCAGGCCGAGATCAACACCCCGGTGCCGGGGGCGTAGGCCAAACCGCTAGGCTCATCGCAGCCCTTCAGCGGATAGCGGCCGACCACCTTGCGGGCCTTGAGGTCGACGGCGACGATTTGGTTCTGGTCCTCGATATTGACATAGAGCTTGCCGCCATCCGTGGGGGCGGCGAACTCCAGCGCGCCACCGACGGCGATGGAGCCGACCGTCTTGTGCGACGCTGCGTCCACCAGGGTCAGGTCGCCGCTGGCGCCGTTCATGATCACGGCCAGGCCGGTGGCGGGGTCGAGCACAGCGGCGTCGGGCTTCTTGCCGGCGGGAATTTCACCCAGAGCCTTGCCACTCATGGCGTCGATCAGGTGGGCGCTGTTGGAGGTGCTGTCCGTGACCAGCAGGGTCGCGCCGCCGTCCAACACCAGGCTTTCATGGGTGCGGCCCGCCCCGGCGAGCTTGCCGGTGACGGCCTTGCTGTCCACGTCGATGGCGGTGACGCCGTCGGCGCGGCTGACATAGAGCCGGCGATGGACGGAGTCGAAACTGGCATAGTCGAAGCCGCCGTCCGGAATGGCGATGCGGTCGACCACGGCGTAGCCGGGCGCGGCGTGGGCCGAGGCGGCCAGGCCGGTGGCGGCGATCAGGCCCAGGCCCAGCGAACGAAGGCGGCGGCTCGGCGTCATGGTGGTTTCCTCTGGGTCTTCTTGATAAAGGGGCTGGCTTGATTGAGCCAGCGAGACAGTCAGACTGCGCGGCGAATCTGACGGCGCCCTGACACCCATGCGAATCCTGCTGATTGAAGATCATGAGGCGATGCGGAGCATGACCGCCGCCTATCTGGCTGAGAACGGCTTTGTGGTTGATGACGTGGGCTCGGTGGAGGCCGCGCGCGCGGCTCTAGATATCGGCGTCTATGACGCCATGATCCTAGACCTGGGCCTGCCGGACGGCGACGGGCTGAGCCTGCTCGCCGCGCGGGGGCGGGGCGGCAAGCCGGCGCCGCCGGCCCTGATTCTCACCGCCCGTGACAGCCTGGCCGATCGCATCGACGGACTGAACGCCGGCGCCGACGACTATCTGGCCAAGCCTTTCGACCTGGACGAACTGCAGGCCCGCCTGCGCGCCGTCCTGCGCCGCCCGGGTGTGCGGGCCGAGGTCGAGATGGGGCTGGGGCGGCTCTCGTTTGACACCATCTCCCGTGAGGCGCGGATCGATGGCCGTCCGCTAGACCTGCGGCGGCGCGAGACCCTGGTGCTGGAGACCCTGCTGGCGGCGCGGGGGCGGATCGTCGTGCGCGACGTTCTGGAAGAGCGGCTCTACGGCTATGACCAGATGGTCACACCCAACGCCCTGGAGGCGGCGGTCTCGCGTTTGCGCCGCGCGCTGGAGGAGGCCGGGGCCGGAGTGCGGGTCGAGACGCGCCGGGGCATCGGCTACGTGCTGCGGGCGGAGGTCGAGACCTGATGTTGAGCACCGGGGGCAGTCTTCGCGCGCGCCTGATCGCCGCCATGCTGCTGGTCGCCCTGATCGGCGGCGCGGCCATGACTTTTGAGCTGCGGCGACATTCGCGCCAGCCGGACGAGCTGGTCGAGGACTCCAGCCTGTCGACCCAGGCGCAGGCCTATATCCAGGGCATGCGGTTCGACAAGGCTGGTCGGCTGAGCTCGGTCAAGCTTGGCGAGCCGTGGCGGCGGGCCTATTCGCGGCCCGGCGCGGCCTACTACACCCTCTATGACGGCGCGGGCCGCGTCATTGCGCGCTCGCCCAACCTGGATCAGGCCCTGGCGCCGATTCCGCTGGGCGCCGGCGAGGGCGTTTCCTCGGTCAGGCTGGTGGGGCCGGATCAGGATCTGGCGGCGGCGGCGCGGGCGCCCCATGGCTTTGTGCTCGTGGTCGGGCGCAGCAACCCCGGACGGGTCGACCAGAGCGCGGCGCAGAGGTGGGCGGACTTCATCCCCGGGGTGGTGTTTGCGGTTTTCGCCGTCGCCGGCCTGATCGCCGTCTGGATGGTGGCGGCCTGGAGTCTGCGGCCACTGGGGCTGGCCGCGCGCGAGGCGTCTCTGATCGGACCCGATCATCCTGAGGCGCGGCTCACCGCCGCCGGTTTGCCGGCTGAGATCCGCCCCATGGCCGAGGCCGTCAACCAGGCTCTGGAGCGGGTCGCCGCCGCCTATGCCAACGAAAAACGCTTCACCGCCGAAGCCGCTCACGCCTTGCGGACGCCGCTGGCCGTACTGGACCTCAGGCTGCAGCGGGCGGAGCAGGGCGGACACATCGACTGGCCGGACGTGCGGGGCGACCTGGCCGAGTTGTCCCGGGTGGTCACCGGGCTTTTGACCCTGTCGCGGGCGGACCGGGCGCGACCGTTCCGCGCGATCCAGGACGTCAACCTGACCCGTCTGGCGCGAGAGGCCGCGGCGGCGTTTTCACCCCGGCTGGAGGGCGACGAGCGAACCATCGAAGTGACGGCGCCGGACGACGCGATCAGTCTGCGCGGCGAGCCCGGCGAGTTGCGTGAGATGCTGTTCGCCCTGATCGACAACGCCCTGACCCACGGCCGTGGCATGATCCTGGTCGAGTTGGCCGCCGAGGCGGATGAGGTCGTGCTGGCGGTGTCGGACCAAGGCGCCGGCCTCGCGGCCGGGCAGGAAGAAGCCATGTTCGAACGTTTTCACAAGGCTGACGGCGCCTCGCCCGGTGCGGGCCTGGGCCTGGCCATTGTGCGCCAGACCGCCCGCAATCACGGCGGAGACGCGCGGTTCGCGGCGCCGACGAAGGTGGAGGTGCGATTGCGCCGCCAGTTGGGTTAGCGGCTGTCAGATAGGCGTCAGGCTGCGATGGCATGGCTTGCACCATGGTTGAATTCACAAGGACAGAATCTTGAGATCGCCGACGGCTCCGGTCGCCGCCATGGCGTTTGCGCTCTGCTTGAGCGGCTGCGCGGTCTATCGGCCCGCGCCCCTGAACAGCGAGGCGGACGCCGCCCTGGCCCAGCCCGATCTGCACGCCGCCGGCGCGCGAGCCGAGCGCCTGTCGCATCCACGGTTGAAGCCAGTTTCCATCGATCTCGACAGGCCCCTGACGCCCGAGGCGCTGGGCCTGATCGCGGTGATCACCAATCCCGACCTGAAGGCGGCGCGGGTCAAGGCCAAGGTGGCGGACGCCCAGGTGTTCGACGCCGGCCTGCTGCCCGATCCCAGCCTGACCTTTGGGACCGACCAGCTCCTATCCGGCCCTGACACCGACAACGCCTTCACCGGTCAGATCGCCCTCGACCTGAACGCCCTGCGCACGCGCCAGGTGAGCCGCCGGATCGCCCGCGCCGCCCGCGACCAGGTGCGGCTCGACCTAGCCTGGCAGGAATGGCAGACGGCGGGCCAGGCGCACCTGCTGGCCGCCCGCATCGCCGGCCTGACCCAGGCCCACGCCCTGGACGAACAGACCCGAGCAGCCACCGAAACCATGCTGGCCCGCGTGCTGGAGGCCGCCGCCCGCGGTGACGAAAAGGCCGACGAGGTGGAGGCGCGCCGCATCGCCGCCTCCGACGCGTCGGACAAGGCCCGCCAGGCTGAACGCGACCTGGACACCGCCCGCCATGACCTCAACCGCCTGCTGGGCGTGAGGCCGGACACCGAGATCCGCATCGCCGCCGCCTCCCCACAGGTTGTCGCCCTGGACGGTGAGGCTCTGTTCGCCTGGGCGCGCGCCGAACGCCTCGACCTGCGCGCCCTGGAGGCCGGCTATAACAGCCAGGAGGCGACCACGCGCAAGGCGGTGATGGACCAGTTTCCCAATCTGCAGCTGACCGTCACCCGCGCCCAGGACACCACCGGCAACCAGACCCTGGGGCCGTCGGTCAACTTCACCCTGCCGGTGTGGAACCGCAACGCCGGCGGTATCGCCATCGCCCGCGCCACCCGTGAGCAGTTGAGGGCCGAATACGCTGCGCGAGTGTTCGCCACGCGCGCCGATATCGCCGACCTGGTGGCTGGCCTGGCTATCGCCCGCCGCCAGCGCGACGAGATGGCGGCCCAGGTTGAGCCGCTGACCCGGATCGCCGACCGAATCCAGGCGGCCGTGGCGCGCGGCGACATCGCCCAGGCCGCCGGCGATACGGCTCGCCAGAGCGTCACCGACAAGCAACTGGCCCTGGTCGCTCTCGACCAGAGCCTGGCCGAACAGACCATCGCCCTCGAACTCGCCGTCGGCGCACCCCTTAGCGAGCAGCCTTAGATGAAGCGCGCCTCAACCCTGATCTTGATGTTGCTGCTGGCCGCCTGTTCCAAGGCCAAGGACGAGCCGGACGCCAAGCCGACAGCCCTGGTCACCACCGCCGTCGCCGCCAAGGCGGCCATGGCCGATACGGTCACTGCCTATGGCGCGGCCGAGTTCAATCCCGACTCCGAACGCACCCTGGCCGCGCCGGTCGAGGCTGTGGTGGCCCAGATCCTGGCGCCCGCCGGAACCCGGGTCAGCGCCGGCCAGGCCGTGGTGGTGTTGAAACAGAGTCCCGCCAGCCAGCTCGACCTGAACAAGGCCAAGGCCGACGCCGCCACGGCCGCCGACGCCTATGCCCGCGCCCAGCGCCTGCGCGCCACGGGCCTGGACAGCGACGCCGATGTGGAGACGGCCCGCGCCGCTTCGGTGGCGGCGGTGGAGACCGCCAAGTCCCTGTCGGCGCGGTCCGGCGCGGCCCTGACCCTACGCGCGCCCATAGGTGGCGTGGTGGAGACCACGGCCCTGGCGCCGGGCGATCTGGCGGCGCAGGGGGCGGCGGTGGCCAAGGTCGGCGCGCTCGGTGGCCTTCGGGTGCGGCTGGGCGTGGAGGCGCAGGAGGCCTCGGCGGTGAAGGCCGGCGCCAGCGTGCGCCTGGCCCCGCTGGCGGGCGGGGAGGGGCGGGTGGTCACGGTGGTTTCGGTCGACCCGCGTCAGGATCCGCAGACCCGGCTGGCCTCGGTTATCGTCCGCGCCCCGGCCGGCGCCTTTGCCCCGGGCCAACCCCTCAAGGGGGTGATCGTCCTACGCGAAGAGGCGGGGGCCACCGTCATCCCCCGCGCCGCAGTACTGTTTGATCAGGAGCAGCCCTACGTCTTCGTGGTCCAGAAGTCGGCGGCCCACCGCCGCGATCTCAAGCTGGGGGCCGAGGATGACGACAAGGTCGCGGTGACCCAGGGCCTGAACCCGGGCGACCGCGTCGTGGTCGAGGGCGCCAGCGCGCTCGATGACGGCATGGCCGTGCGCGAGGGCAAGGCCGCGGCGCCCAAGGCGGATGACGATAAATGACCCGCTGGCTTTCGGGACACGTCCGTTCGGTCGTTCTCGCCTTCATCCTTCTAACCCTTGCGGGGCTCGGCGCGGCGCTGAAACTGCCGGTCAGCCTGTTCCCGCGTATCGATTTTCCGCGGGTCGTGGTGTCGATCGACGCGGGCGACCGGGCCGCCGACCAGACCGAGATCCAGGTCACCCGGCCGCTGGAGGAAGCCCTGCGCGGCGTGCCCAGCGTGGCCCATATCCGCTCCACCACCAGCCGCGGCGCGGCCGACATCGCCCTGACCTTCGACTGGGGCCACGACATGGTCGCCGCCGCCCTGCAGACCGAGGCGGCGATCAACGCCGCCCTGCCGGACCTGCCGCCGGGGGTGCGGTTCACGGTCAAGCGGATGGACCCCACAGTGTTCCCGGTCCTGGGTTTGGCGGTCAGTTCGCCGACGCGCGATCCGATCCGTCTGCGCAACTTCGTCGATCTGCAATTGCGGCCGCTGGTGGCCTCGATCTCGGGCGTCGCGGCCGTGGATATCCAAGGCGGCGGCCAGGCGGAATACCAGATCATGGTCGATCCGGCGCGGTTGCAGGCCCTAGGATTGTCCCCTGATGACGTGGTCAAGGCTGTCGCCGCCAACAACACTGTCACTGCGGTGGGCAAGCTGGAGGATCGACGCCGGCTGTATCTGACCCTGGTGGACACCCGCCTGAACAGCGCCGCGGACCTGGGCGCTATCGCCATCAAGACCGGCGCCACGGCCGGCGCCGGGGTGGTCCCGCTGAGCGCGGTGGCCACGATCCAGCTGGTCCCAGCGCCGGTCTGGACCCGCATCACAGCCCAGGGCCGCGACGCCGTGCTGGTCAATATCCGCCAGTCGCCGGACGCCGACAGCGTGGCCTTGGTTAAGGCCGTGCGGGCGCGGCTGGGCGAGCTGTCGAAACAGACCCCGCCCGACGTGAAGATCGCCACCTTCTACGACCAGTCGGAACTGGTGACCGGAGCGGCGGGCAGCGTGCGCGACGCCATCCTGATCGGCGCCCTGCTGGCCGGCGCGGTGCTGTTCCTGTTCCTGCGCTCGTCGCGCCTGATGCTGATCACGGCCCTGATGCTGCCGGCGGTTCTGGCCGCCGCCTGCCTGCTGCTGTTCGTGCTGCATATGAGCTTCAACATGATGACCCTGGGCGGACTGGCCGCCGCCGTGGGTCTGGTGGTCGACGATGTGGTGGTCATGCTCGAACACCTAATGCGCCGGCTGCAGGAGGAGCCAGAGGGCGAGGCCAAGAGCGGTATCCTGGCCGCCGCGGGCGAGATGGCGCGGCCGCTGATCGGCTCCAGCCTCAGCACGGTGGTGGTGTTTGCGCCCCTGGCCTTTCTGACCGGGGTCACCGGCGGCTTCTTCAAGGCCCTGGCGGTGACCATGGCCGCGGCTCTGATCATCTCGCTGCTGTTCGCCCTGTTCGTGGCCCCGGTGTTGGCCCGCGCCTGGGTGCGGCCCAAGGACGTGGCGGCCGCCGACAAGGCCGATCGCTCGACCCATCGCCTGAACGAAGCCTATCGCCGCCTGATCGACGCCGTCCTGGGGCGTCCTGGGCTGATCCTGGCCGGCGTGGCCATTGTGCTGCTGGCCCTGGGCGGCCTGGCCTATACCCGCCTGGGCTCAGGCTTCATGCCCAGGATGGACGAGGGCGGCTTCGTTCTCGACTATAAGGCCAAGCCCGGCGCCGCGCTCAGCGACACCGACCGGCTGTTGCGCCAGGTGGAAGACATCATCCGCTCCACCCCCGATGTGGACACCTATTCGCGCCGCCTGGGCGCGCAGTTGGGCGGGGGCCTGACCGAGGCCGACGAGGGCGACTTCTTCATCCACCTCAAGTCCGGCAAGCGCCGCGGCGTGGAAGAGGTGATGGCCGAGATCCGCCAGCGGGTGGCGGCGCAGGTTCCCGGACTGGACATCGAGACCGCCCAGCTGATGGAGGACCTGATCGGCGACCTGACGGCGGTGCCACAGCCTATCGAGATCAAGCTGTTCGGCTCCGACCCCGCGGCCCTGCGAGACGCCGCCCACATGATCGCCCCGGCCATCGGCAAGATCGATGGCGTGGTGGAGGTTGTCGACGGCCTGCGCGTGGCCGGCGACGCCCTGGTGGTGCAAGTCAACCGCCCGGCGGCGGCCCTCGAAGGGCTGGACCCCGACGCGATCTCCAAACAGCTGGAGGATCTGGTGGGCGGTCAGGTGGCCACCCAGGTGCAGCACGGCCAGACCCTGATTGGCGTGCGCGTGTGGACGCCGGGATCCCTGCGCGACCGGGTCGCCGCCATCGGCGCCCTGCGCCTGCACGCCCCGGACGGCCACGACCTGCCCTTGTCGCGGGTGGCCAGCGTGGTGGTCGAGCCGGGCCAGCAACAGATCACGCGCGAGGACCTGCAGCCCTATGTGGGCGTCACCGCTCGGCTGGAGAACCGCGACCTGGGCTCGGCCATGGCGCAGGTGCGCAAGACCATAGCCACCCTGGCCTTGCCGTCCGGCGTGCGCGTGGACTATGGCGGCCTCTACGCCCAGCAGCAGAGCTCCTTCGCCGAACTGGCGGTGGTGTTCGCCGCCGCCCTGCTGCTGGTCTCGCTGCTGCTGCTCTATCTGTTCGAGCGCTGGATGGTGGTGATCAGTGTTTTGAGCGTGGTGCTGTTGGCAGCCTCGGCGGTGTTTGTGGGACTATGGGCCACGGGGACGGAGCTGAACATCTCCGCGCTGATGGGCCTGACCATGGTGGTGGGGATCATCACTGAACTGGCCATATTCTATTTCGCCGAGGTCTCCTTCGAAGCCCGCATCGACGCTGCGTCCCTGGCGGCGGCGGGTCAGGCGCGGTTGAGGCCGATCGTGATGTCGGCGGTGATCGCCATCCTGGCCCTGTCGCCCCTGGCGCTGGGTCTGGGCCAGGGCTCGGCCATGCAGCGCCCCCTTGCCATCGCCATCATCTCCGGCCTGCTGGCAGGCGCGCCGCTGGTGCTGATCGTGCTGCCGGCCCTGTTCGCGGTGCTGTCCCGGCGACGGATCTAGCAGCTTCAGCCTGCCTTGCCGGCCATCGGAAATGACAGCGCAGCTCTCAAGCCAGGCCCGGCGTCGCTCAGCGTCAGAGTCGCGCCGTGCCGGGCGGCGATGGCTGTGACGATGGGCAGGCCGAGGCCCGAGCCGGGTGTGGTGCGGCTGGGCTCCAGACGGTGAAAGCGCTGCAGCACGGCCTCACGCTGGTCCTGGGGAATGCCAGGGCCATTGTCGGTGACGCTGACCACCGCCTTGTCGCCAACCTTTTCGACGCGGATCTGAATCATCGCATCGGCCTGGGTGTGGCGCAGGGCGTTTTCGATCAAGTTGGCGATGGCCTGGGTGACCAGATCGGCGTCACCCTCGAACAGGGCCGGTTGCAGGGCGACCTCAAGACGGCGACCGCTATCCTCCAGATCCGGGCCGTAGGCGTCGACGATCCGGCCGGTCAGCTCCGCCAGGTCGATCCGATCCTGGCAGGCCAGGTGCGGGTCGTTTTCGATCTCGGCCAGGCGCAGCATGGCGTCGAAAGTACGGAGCAGTTCGTCCACGTCCCGGTCGATCTGCTGGGCTGCAGCCAGGACCTCCGCGTCGACGCCTGCTGCGCGTTTGATGCGTTCGAGCTTCTGGCGGACATGGGTCAGCGGCGTGCGCAGGTCGTGGGCGATGTCGGTGGAGACCCAGCGCACCCGGCTCACCAGGGTGGCGATCTCGTCGAGCATGGTGTTGAAGCTCGCGCCCAACTCGTCGATGTCGTCAGGGATCAGAGCCCGGCGCGTGGGCGCTCGCACCTGCATCCGTCCGCCCGAAACGGCCCGCGCCGCCACCACCACGCTCTGGACCCGCCGCAAGGCGCCGCGACCCAGAAGATAGGACAAGACCAGTCCAACGCCCGCACCCACCGCGCCGCACCAGAACAGCATCCGTCCCAGGGCGTGGCGAAGCTTGGATTCCTCCGACAGATCCTGGCCGACCGTCAACACCGACCGATCGGGCAGTGTCTGAGTATAGACGATCAGATCCTGAAACGGTCGGCCGGGGACCACCGCGTCGTCCCAGTCGAGATAGGTCCAGCCCTGTCCCGCGCCGGTTGGAGGCAGATCGCCGCTCAAGCCGCGGCCATCGGCGTCCGCCAGGCGGTATTCCAACCCCGCCGGCCGCCGTGCGTCCTGGGCGACAGCCCTGGCGACCGCGCCTACGCCTCGGTCGCGGTCCATGGCGGTGAGGGCGGCCACCTCGCCCAGGATGCGGGTCTGCACCTCGTGGCGATAGATCAGCTTGACCGACAGCCTCGTTAGCGACCCGGCGACCCAGAAGGCCGTGATCAGCAGCAGGGTCTGCAGAAAGGCCAGGCGAACGCCGGTTGAGGCCAGAAGGCGGCTAGCGCGCACGAATGAGATATCCGGCGCCGCGGACCGTGATGATGAGGGAAGGTTGGCCGGCGGTGTCGATCTTGGCCCGCAGATGGCTGATATGGGTCTCGACGATATTGGTCTGCGGATCGAAACGGAACCCCCACACCCGTTCGAGCAGCATGGACCGGGTGACCACCCGTCCCTCGTTCAGCATCAGAAATTCCAGCAGCTTGAACTGCAGGGGCAAAAGGTCGATCTCGCGCCCGTCCATCCGCGCGCTGCGGCCCAGTCGGTCCAGCGCCAGGCTGCCCACCTGGAGCAAGGTGGCCTCGCGGGTCTGCAGGGCCGGACGGCGGGAAAGGGCCACGACCCGGGCGTTCAGTTCGGCCAGGGAGAAGGGCTTGACCAGATAGTCGTCACCGCCGCCCTCCAGTCCCGCCACCCGATCGCCTATGGCGCCCATGGCGGTCAAGAACAGCACCGGGGTGCGCACGTCCTCGGCGCGCAGGGCGGACACCAGGGACAGGCCATCAAGCTTGGGCAACATGCGGTCGACGATCAGCACGTCGAACAGGTCCCGCCGAGCCTGCGCCAGTCCGGCCTCGCCGTCGCCGGCCAAATCCACCTCGCAACCGAACTCGTTCAGGCTGTCGCGGACATAGTCGGCGGTCTGGAGATCGTCTTCGACGACAAGTACACGCATTTCAGGAGCGACAGTTTGTCCGAGTGCGGAATAGTTTTCACCCGTATGTGAGGGGCTGCTCACGATATACCAAAGTCATCATCAGGAAAATGGTAAAAAGATTAAGAAATCTCAATGGATGGCATGCCGAGAGAGCTGCGTTCGGCGAGAGATGAAAAGGTCATATATTATAGAGAGCTGTCGACGCCGTGATGAAACCGTCACAAAAGCCGCATAAAATCTTTGCTTGAGCCGATTTGAGCGCTGACGATCAAAGGCGCGCTGTGAGGCCGCCTTTTCGGCGCCGCGCCATCAGGGGATCGGGCATGTCAAACAACCAAGATCGAACCGCTTTGTCGTTTCCGGTGCGCCGTGGGTCGCCGTCCAAGGTGGCCGCCGCGCTGCTGTCCACCGCAAGCCTGCTGGTCCTGGCGCAAGGCGCGCGAGCCGCAGCCGCCGCGGCGGATAGCGGAGCTGCGGATGTGGTGGTCACCGCGCCCCGCCAGGAGGTCAAGGCCCGGGCGGCGCAGATGCAGGCGCCGAACCTGATCACTGTGCAATCGGCCGAAACCATCGCCAAATATCCCGACTTCAACGCCGCCGAATCCCTCGGCCGAATTCCGGGGATTTCGCTATCGAGCGACACCGGCGAAGGGCGGTTCGTCAATATCCGCGGCATCGACGGCAATCTGGACGGGGCCACGTTTGGCGGCGTGCCGATGCTGAACACCTTTCCGGGCGGCACCTATTTCAGCGGCGGCGGTCGGGCCGTGGAGTTCGACACCATTCCGGGCGGGGCCATCGACGGCCTGATCGTCACCTATACCGGCCTGCCCGACCACGAGGCCGAAGGGCTGGGCGGCTCGGTCGAATTGACCCCGCGCACGGCGACCAATGTAAGCCGTCCGTTCTTCGATGGAACCCTTGGCTGGGGCGACGAGCCCGAACACGGCCACACCGGTCCGGTCAATATCGACGCTGCGTTCGGCGCGCGGTTCGGCTTCGGCCCCGGCGGCCTGATCATCGAGGGCGTGGGACCGGCGGCGGCGCCGCGCGCGGGCTTCTTCTCCAACCCCACACCGTTTTCCTTCGTCCTGACCGCCTCCGACCGCAACGACCGCCGCGGCTTCGACGATATCGAAGAGGACTACAACAATCCCGGGACCACTGACCGCAGCTATCAGGACATCCAGCTGCGCCGCTACGACTATCATCGCAATCGGGTCGGCTTTGGCGGGGAGTTCGACTTCCAGCCAAACGAGGACCACCGCTATTTCCTGCGCGCCAATGTCGCTGGCTATACGGAGTCGGTGAAGAAGAACCGGTTGACCTACAATTTTCCCGACGTCGACGCCGAAGGAAACCCTCTGCCTCCGACGCCGGTCGGGACCGGATACACCGATTTGGCCAGTCTATCGGTAACGAGCACCGACGAGCGAGAAACCCACCAGAACGAAGTCTTTGTCGCCGGCGGCAAGGACGTGTGGGGCGATACGGTGCTCGATTACCGTGCCTCTTACAGCACGGCCACATACGACCAGGCGCGCAATTTCGGCGCGACGTTCAATGGCCCCGCCGGGGTCCTCGTCGGCTATAACAATAGCGCCAAAGATGGTGACTTTCCCCAGATCAACGTCCTGGACGGGACCAACATCAACGACGCATCGTTGTACAATCTGAAGAAAGGCCAGGTCTCCAATTCCGAGGAGCACGCCCTCGACCAGGAGATCGCCGTGGCGGCCAATCTTCTGTTCCCTGTCCATTTCATCAACGGGGACGACCGGCTCAAGGTCGGCTTCGAGGTTCGCGCGCGCACCAAGTCTCAAGATGTGTTTGACGGCGCCAATATCGACCTCGGAGCGCTGAACCTGTCGGCGGCGTCCAGCCCGGCGATCACCGATTTCTACGGCCAATATTCCAACGGACCCAACGTCAACACCAACACAATCCGGGCTCTGTCCGAGGCAGTCGGCGCCTATCAGCCGTTCGACCCCAGCGCCTACTTTCACGCGCGTGAGGACATCTATGCCGAATATGTTCAGTACACCGCCACGCTCGGCAAGCTAGGGGTTCTGGCCGGCGTCCGGGTCGAGACCACGGACGCCGCCTATGGCAGCTTCAGCTTCGACGCGAACGGAAACAGCCTCGGCTACTCAAGCAATCCGGTCAACTACACCAACGCCTTCCCAACGGTTCAGCTTCGCTACGAGGTGACGCCCAAGCTTTTGCTGCGCGCCACCTATTCCACCGGTATCGGTCGTCCAGGGTTTAATCAGGTCGCCGGTGCGGTCACGGTCGACGTGGACAATGGCGTCATCACCTCGGGCAACCCCAAGCTGCGACCCACGACGGGCGACAATTTCGACCTGGACCTGCAATACTACCTGCCCAATGGCGGCGTCGTCGAACTGGGGGCCTTCGACAAGGAATTCAGCGACTATATTGTGACCCGCGTCCGCTACGGAACCGATCCTCGGGTCCCCAACGACCCTGCGGTGCAGTTCGTCACCTTCGCCAATGTTCCCTCGGCCTACGCCAGGGGGCTTCAGGCGGCCTATCACCAACAGTTTTTGTGGCTGCCCAAGCCCTTCGACGGGTTTGGCGTCGAGAGCAACGTCACCCTGGTGGACTCGCGCTTCCAGGAATACGACGCCAACACCTCGGCGACTGGCCACGCCGAATATGGCCCGCTGCCGGGCACCTCTCACGTCACGGCAAACCTTGCGGGCTTCTACGAGGCCAATGGGCTCGAAGCACGGCTGTCAGGCGAATATGTCGGACATGAGCTGTTCTCGCTGGGCGGCTCAAAGGCCAGTGACAGCATCCAGAACAATCGCCTGACCCTGGACTTCGCCGCTGGTTACGCCATCAACAGCAACTGGAAAATCTATTTCAACGCCAAGAACCTGACGAATGAGCCGCTGCGCTTCTATATCGGCAGCCCGAGCTTTCCGATCCAGCGCGAGTTCTATGAAACCACCTACGAAGCGGGCGTGAAGGTCCATTTCTGAGTTGAAGATTCACCTCCCGCAGCCGGATCGAACAGGCCGCGGGTTCCCATGCAAAAAAGGACAAGATCGCATGTCGCGCACTATCCTGCGCCGCTTGAGCCTCGCGCTCGTTGCGGCCGCTGTAGCCGCTCCGTTCGCCGCCGCCCAGACCGCGCCCGCCTATAGCGTCACCGGCCATATCAAGGCCCCGGACGGCGGCTATGACTATACGAGCTTCGATCCGGTCCATCGCCGGGTCTATGTGAGCCGAGCCGGCGGGGTGTTGGCGTTCGACGTGGACGCCGGGACCGTGAACGGCCATCTGGCCGACGCCCAGCGCTCGCATGAGGTCCTGCCTCTGGCTGACGGCGCGCAGCTACTGATCACCGACAGCGGCTCGAACTCGGCCCATCTGGTGGACGCGGTCAGCGGCAAGCGGCTGGCCGAGATCCCCACGGGGCAGAAGCCGGACGCCGCCCTGCTTGATCCTGCCTCGGGCCTGGCCCTGGTGATGAATGGCCACAGCGGCGACGTGACCCTGATCGATCCCGTGGCGCAAAAGGCGGTGGGCTCCATCGCGGTCGGCGGGGCGCTGGAGTTCGGTGTGGCCGACGGCGCGGGCAAGGCCTTTGTCAACATCGAGGACCAGAACCGCGTCGCTGTGCTGGACATCAGGGCCCGCCAGGTGATCGCCCGCTATGCCCTGGCAGGGTGCGATGGGCCCACGGGCCTGGCCTATGCGGCCGACGCAGGCGTGCTGATCGCCGCTTGCGCCAACAAGACGGCCAAGGTGATCCGCGCCGCCGACGGCAAGGATCTGGCCACCCTGGCCATCGGCGCCGGGCCGGACGCGGTGATCTATGACGCCGCCCGCAAGCTGGCCTTCATCCCCTGCGGTCGGGACGGAATCCTGGAGGTGATCGCGGTGCGCGGCGCCGGCGATGTGGCCATCGTCCAGACCCTCAAGACCCAGGCCGGCGCGCGCACGGGCGCACTGGATCCTAAGACCGGCGCCATCTACTTCCCTACCGCCCACTTTGTTGCGGCGGCCGGCGCCGCCAAGCCGGCGGCCGCGCCGGGGACGTTCGAGCTGTTGATAGTGTCACCCGCCATGGGCGCGAACTAGGGCTTAGGATCCAGATCATGTTCAGAAAGCTGCTTTTGACCTGCGCCGCGCTCACCAGTTTCAGCGCGCCCGCCTGGGCCGAGACCCCCACCGCGGCGGATCGGGCCATCCCGCAATACGCCCACATCTTCGTCATCGTCGAAGAGAACAAGGACTACACCCAAATCATGAATCCGGCCGTGGCCCCGCACATTTCGGCCCTGGCGGCGAGATACGGAGACGCGGCCCAGTTCTTCGGCGAGGTGCATCCCAGCGAGGCTAATTACGTGGCCCTGTTGGGCGGCGACACCTTCGGCATCCATGACGACGACGGTTTCTTCTGCCATGCGGGCGTCAACGATCCCTTCTGCACCGGCTCGGGGGAACCGGGCTATGCGGATCACACGATCAAGGCCTCCCATCTGGGCCAGCAACTGGAGACCGCCGGCCTGACCTGGAAGGGCTATTACGAAAGCCTGCCGGCGCCGGGCTCGCTGGTCACGACCGCCAGCGATCCGGCCTTCAACGACCAGACCAGGAAGACCGCGCTCTATGCCTCCAAACACTCCGGCTTCATCAATTTCGCCTCGGTGCAGCATGATCCCAAGCGGGCCAAGCATCTGGTCGACTTCCATCAACTGGACGCGGACCTGACCTCGAACCAGCTGCCCAGTTTCGCGCTGATCGTGCCCAACCAATGCAACGAGATGCACGGCCTGCACGGCGCCAATGTCCCCGCCGACT
This sequence comes from Caulobacteraceae bacterium, assembly GCA_036494815.1. GTDB lineage: Bacteria > Pseudomonadota > Alphaproteobacteria > Caulobacterales > Caulobacteraceae > Poindextera. The sequence continues at coordinate 4,442 of DASXNV010000092.1, read as the reverse complement.
GCGACGGGGCCAACCCGACGGCGCTGATCGGGCGGGGCGACAAGGTGGTGGGCGAACTGGTGAAGAAGATCCAGGCCACATCGGCCTGGGCCTCGGACGAACGGATGGCCATCGTCATCACCTTCGACGAAGGCGCCGGCAAGACCCGCGAGGGCTGCTGCGCCGTGACCCCGGACGCGCCCTCCAATTTCGGCGGGGGCCATATCCCGACCCTGGTCATCACCAATCACGGCCCGCGCGGAGTGCGCGACGAAACCCCCTACAACCACTATTCCCTGTTGCGGACTATCGAGGACGCCTTTGGCTTGCCGGAGCATCTTCGCCACGCAGCGGACACCGGCAAGGGCGTGGTTCCCATGGTGAAGCTGTTCTAGGGCCTATTCGGGCTCGCTCTTGGTGCGGTAGTCGCCAAAGGCGCCGTCCCGGGCGTTCAGAGCCTCGGTGACGCTGGTCCTGAAACGGGCGAAGGTCTCCTTGGAGGCCGGCGTGGTCAGGGCCAGGGCCTGGATCTCGGTGCCGGCGCGGATGGCGGCGCGCAGGCCCATGGCCTCCATGGCGCGGTGGACAGAGCGCTTGTTGGTCTGCTGCACGTCGGGATGGATTTTGGCTACCCGCTCGGCCATGGCCAGGACACCGGCCTCGAGCTCGCCGGCCGGAAAAGCGCGATTGGCGAAGCCGACGCGCACCGCCTCATGCCCGTCCATGGCGTCGCCGGTGAGCATCATCTCCATGGCGGGCCGCAGGCCACAGAGGAAGGCGTGGAACTGGTTGTCCGGCGGGCTCATCATCCTGACCGGCGGGTAGCCGATCTGGGCGTCCTCGGCTACATAGACCAGGTCGCAGGCGGTGGCGAGTTCGGAGCCGCCGGCCAGGCACCAGCCGTGCACCTGGGCGATCACCGGCTTGGCCAGGTCCCAGATGCGAAAACAGCCCTCGACCACGTGTCGCGCCCACTGGCCCGCGCCGCCTGCGGTGTGGAAGGGCAGGGGCTGGCGCGCGCCCTCGGGCGACAGGTCATAGCCGGCGGAGAAACAAGGACCAGCGCCGCGCAGGATGGTGACCCGCACCTGCGGCTCCCGGTCGGCGGCCTCCAGGGCGGCGAACAGCTCGGCGCGCAACAGGTTCGACAGGGCGTTGCGCTTGTCCGGGCGGTTCAGGGTCAGCCGCCGCACGTGGGGGCGGGGATCGTCGATCAGGATCAGGGGCGCGTCGGTCATGGGCGTTTCCTGGCTTTTGCTGGGCGGCTTGGGATGTGCGGCGCTGGCCCGTCGCAGCAAACGCGAGCGTGGGGCCATTGACAACGCCCTCCGATACGACAATAGTTCACTACATGGTGAACCAACGGCAGCATCTCGACCGAACCTTCGCCGCCCTGGTCGATCCCACCCGGCGCGAGATCCTGGCGCGGCTGGAGCAACAGGAGCGACTGTCGGTCAGCGAGCTGGCGCGGCCCTTCGCCATCAAGCTGCCGGCGGTGATGAAGCATTTGGACGTGCTGTCCGGCGCCGGCCTGATCACGCGCACCAAGACCGGGCGCACGGTGATGGTCGAGCTGTCGCCCGAGCCCATGCGCGACGCTGTGGCCTGGCTGCGGCGCTATGAGCGCTTCTGGTCGGCCAGCCTGGATCGCCTGACCGCCTATGCCGAGGCCCAGGAAGCCAGGGTCCAAAAAGCCAAGGACCCAAAAGCCAAGACCCCGGAGAGCGGCCAATGACCAGCCTAGCCATCGTTCGGCGGATCGCGGCGCGGCCCTCCATCGTGTTCGACGCCATCACCCAGCCCGACGGGATCGCCCTGTGGTGGGGGCCGGACGGCGGCCCCGTACTGTCGGCCAAGACCGATCTGCGCGTCGGTGGCCGCTTTTGCGTGCGCTTTCGTATGCTGGACGGCAGCGAGCACGAGAGCAGCGGCGAATATCTGGAAATCACCCCGCCGGAGCGGCTGGCCATGAGCTGGCGCTGGACGGGTGGCGAGGAGGACCCCGGCGAGTCGCGCTTGGAATTCCATCTGCGCCCGATCCCCGAGGGCACCGAGCTGACCCTGACCCATTCGCTGCTACGCGACGAGGCCAGCGCCAAAAGTCACGAGGAAGGCTGGTCGGGCTCGCTCGACAAGCTGCAACGTCATTTTGCGGAGAGGAGAGTCTCATGACCACCCATCAGATTGTTTCGCAGGAGCAATGGATCGAGGCGCGCCGAGCGCTGCTCTCGCAGGAGAAGGCCGTGACGCACGAGCGCGACCGTATCGCCGAGCAGCGGCGCGCCCTGCCCTGGGTCAAGGTGGAGAAGGACTATGTGTTCGATGGCGAGGACGGGCCGATGTCGCTGGCTGAGCTGTTCGACGGACGCAGCCAGCTGGTGGTCTACCACTTCATGTTCGGTCCCGAATGGAAGGAGGGCTGCCCCGGCTGCTCGCTGCTGGCCGACCATGTGGACGGCGCGCGCCAGCATTTCGAGCACAATGACCTCAGCTTCGTGGCCGTCTCGCGCGGTCCGATCGACCGGCTTCAGGCCTATCGGCGGCGCATGGGCTGGGAATTTCGCTGGGTGTCTTCGGCCCACTGCGATTTCAACTTCGACTATCACGTGTCCTTCCCCGAGGGCGCGCGGGAGGACGGCGTGGTCTATAATTTCGAAGCGCAGCCCGATCCCAAGACCGATGAGCTGCCGGGCGCCAGCGTGTTCTTCAAAGACGGCGACGGCGCCATCTACCATACCTATTCCAGCTACGGCCGGGGCGGCGAGGATGTGCTCGGCGTCTATGCCTGGCTGGACATGACGCCGGTTGGCCGCAACGAAACCAGCGCGAACAATATGAACGACTGGATGAGGCGGCACGATCGCTACGAGGACGATGGCCGCACCCATTCGACCGGCCCGGCCCTGGCCGCGGCGAGCTGAGGGCCGGCCGTGCTCTGCTGCGGGCTCCTCGCCCTGGTCGTCGCCGCCGGCCTTGGCCTGTGGCGATGGCTGCGCCGCCTGCCCCGCGCCGCCCTGATCGCCGGGGTTGGTCTTCTGGTGGCGGCCGGCGTCGCCAGCTGGAGCACGGCCGCCTCGACCCGGCCGGCCGGGCCATCGGCACAGACCTGGATGAGCGTCATCTGCGGCGCTCGCCCGGCGGCGTCGCCCAACTGTTCAAGCTCATCGAAGCTGTACTGGACCTTGCCAACCTGGACGGCGCCCAGACGTCGATGCAGGTCGAGCCGCTCGACATCGCCCAGCTTATCTCCGCTGTGAGCGACAGCTTTGCTGACGAGGCCGAACGCGCCGGGGCAGCCTTGATCGTCGACTGTGACGAGGCTCGGTTGACCGTGCCTATCGCCGCAGATCGCCGGCGGTTGTCGCAGATCCCCTCCAGCCTGGTCTTGAACGCCATCATCTACAACCGGCCAGGTGGCGTGGACCGTCCGTCTATGCGCTGGGTGAGCCTGTCGCAATCGTGATTGGCGACACTGGGCTGGGCATACCAGAGACCATGCCGCCGAGTCAGAGATGGCCGCATAAATCTGTCAAAAACTCTTTACAAAACAATCATCAAACTCGCGTCCCCATCGCTCGCCCCGGCCGCTCCTCCCCAAAGCGAGGTCTTTGAGCTCATCGCTCATCGGCCGTCGCTGCGGTTCAACACCACGGGGATATGGGCGAATGAGGCAGTCTTTCAAATCATACTGGGCGGCGACGTCGGCGCTGGCCGCGGTTCTGTCATCGGTCGCGGTGACGCCCGCGAGGGCGGAAGAGCCTCAATCAAAAACAGATCCGTCCGCTAGTGAAGTCGTGGTGACTGGCTTTCGCAACAGTCTGAAGAACGCCCAGGTGCTGAAGCAGCAGGCCGTCGGCGCGGAAGACGTTATTCTGGCGCAGGACATCGCGGCTTTTCCGGATCTCAATCTGGCGGAATCGCTGCAGCGCGTGCCGGGGGTGACCATTTCCCGCGATTCCGGCGAGGGGCGTCAGATCACCCTGCGCGGCCTTGGGCCCGACTTCACCCGCACCCAGCTCAACGGCATGGAGGTTCTCGGCAACACCGCCTCGGGTATGGACAACCGGGGCGGGGTCAGCCGCACGCGCAGCTTCGACTACAGCCTGTTCGCCTCCGAACTGTTCGACAAGGTGGTGGTGCAGAAATCCTACGCGGCCGAGCAGGACGAGGGCGGCATCGGCGGCACGGTGGAGTTGTTCACCGCCAAGCCCTTCGACTATCCGGGGTTCAAGGGTGTGATCTCGGCTCAGGCCCAGGACAACACCAATACCAACAAGGTCACCCCGCGGATGGTCGGCCTGCTCTCCAATCGCTGGGGTGACTTCGGGGCCCTGGTTTCGGTGGCCTATAGCGAGAACGATTCCAACGAGTTCGGCTATCGCGACTTCAACTGGGGCCAGATCCACGTCAATCCGGCCAATATCGGCGCCGGCGTCAGCGCCGCCGACGCAGCCAGGCTGGAG
>DASXNV010000091.1:0-5373 GCA_036494815.1 Caulobacteraceae bacterium | reverse complement strand
GCGCGCTTCGGGCCTGTCGCCGCTAGGACCGGTGGCGGTCAATGTCGCCGCGCCTGACGAAGGCAACATGTATCTCCTCGGTAAGGTCGCCAGCCCCGAGCAGAAGGCGCGGTTTCTGGCGCCCATGCTCGAGGGACGGGCGCGTTCGGCCTTCAGGCGTTCGGTAAGCCCCTGGTCGACCACGAAGGCGTCGGCTTCATGCTGGCCAAAATCTGATCGACCTGAAACAGGCCGAACTGATGATCGACTGGTGCGCGGGCGTGCTGGACATTGGCGAGCTGGGCGTCGCCGAAAGCTCGATGGCCAAGGTCTCAGTCTCTGAAGCCTTGTTCCGCGTCGCCGATCGTTGTGTGCAGGTGATGGGCGGGACGGGCGTCACCGGGGACACCATCGTCGAGCAGGTGTTCCGCGAGATCCGCACCTTTCGCATCTATGACGGGCCGACCGAGGTGCCGAAGGCGACCTGGCCCGCGACCTCGCCGCCGGAGCTGAGGAGCAGCGGGGCGGCTTCAGCGGGTAGCGACCGGCGGCGGTGGTCAGTCCATCGGCGAAGCAGACTCGGACCGCGCACACAGTTATGCAGATCCTACCGTGCCGAGGCTCCGGCGTCGGCGCACCGCCCAGTTCGAGCATTTGCAGCCCGCCAGAGGCGTGGGCGATGACGGTCTTCATCCGGCTAGCCTAACTGCCGCGCCAGCCGCTCCGCCTCGGCGAACCCCTGCAGCACAAGGCGCGAGAAGAAGTCACCGGTCTCCTTCGGCAGGATGCCTGCCGAAGCCTGCGCGACCTTGTATTCCAGGATGCAGCCGCTTTTGAACATGGCCAGGATCAGATAGTAGTCGAAGGCTGTGATGTCGCGGCCCGTACCGGCGGCGTAGTAGCGGGCCAGCTCCTGGCGGGTGGGGAAATTGGCCGCGGCGTAGAGCGCCTTTTCAGATATGCGCCCCGGTTCTCGCTCGTCGCGCAGGCCGTTGCAGAACCAGGCCAGGTCCAGCAGTGGATCGCCGATGGTCGAAAGCTCCCAATCGATCAGGGCCGACAGCCGCGCCGGAAGGCCATCTTGGAATAGTGCGTTCGGAGTGCCGATGTCGCCATGAATGATCCCGGCCTTGAAGCTGGTCGGCACATTGGCCCGGAGCCAATCGCGAACATAGGCGTATCCAGGCAGTTCGCGTCCCGCGTAGCCGTAGAGCTGGCCATAGCTTCTCAATTGCCCGTCCCACCGATCCACCTGGCGCTCCAGAAAATTCTCCGGTTTGCCGAAGTCCGAGAGGCCCACCGCCGGATAATCGACATTGGCCAGCGCCACCAAACCGTCGACCATGGCGTATGCTACCCCGTATTCGCACGGTGTTTGGTCGAAGGGCGCCTTGTGATAAATGCGTCCATCGCGGAGCTCCGCCGCCCAGCCCGGCATCCGATCCATCACATAGAAGGGGGCGCCGATCACAGCGGGGTCGTCGCAGCCGCCGTAGCAGTGAGGGTGCGGCACGGCCGAGCCATTGAGCGCAGTCAACACACGCGCCTCGCGCAGGATCGATTTTTCGCTATTGGGCGGCGGAACACTCGGCGGGCGGCGAAGGATCACCTCACTGTCGCCTCGGCTCAGCGACAGGATCACATTGCTGGTGCCGCCGTGGATGAGCTCGGCCTCGAGCGCGCCAGAACCGATCTGAGGGACGTGAACATCCAACCATGTCGAGAGGCGCTCCTGGTCGAACAGATCCTTCAGAGGGGTCGCATCAGTCATCATCTCGCCTCCCATTGGCTGCGCGTTTCGGCACAGGTCGTCTCTCAAGGCCACGGCTGACAAGCCCGCCGCTACGGCAGAGGACGTGACAATGTCCGACCTCATTGCTAACCTAGTCATATATCTATGACGCGATAGACGCACTGTCGTCGATAGGGCGAACGCATTGAACGTTGATCTTCCAGGCCCCCAAGACGCCAAGATCCGAGTGCCATTGTTTCGGATCGCCGCGGAAGACCTGGGGGTGTATGGGGCATTGGCGTTCGTCAGCCGATTGTCCGAGGCGCTCGTGCTGGCGACCCAAATCCCTGGGGCCATAGCGATGGTGCTGGCTCCCGAGATCGAACCCAGCGACCCTGATCGTCGGGATGCGGCCCTCGCCCAGACGGCTGCAGGCGACGCCGAGGACAGCGGCGGTCAAAAGCTTGCAGATCTCGCCATCAGGCTTGCATTGGTCATCCGCGAGGCGCCGTTTCCTGTCGTAGTCGCTCAACGGGGTGTTTCGAGTGGGCTCTCGTGCCTCATGGTGCTCATGGCGGATGGCGCGGTATCGGCGACTGGCGGCGCGCTAGTCCACCCCTACAGAAAGCGCCCTGGTTTTGGGACTGGCGGCGCTGCTCCAAGACTTGTCCCTGCGCTCGGTCCGGCTCGGGCCTTCGAGTTCATACTTCTGGGTGAGCTGATGCCGGTCGTCGTTGCGTGTGACACTGGCTTGATCGATCGCATCGGCGCGCCGGCCCATGTGATTGAGGCGGCGGTTGAACTGGCCAGCGAACTTGGCTGCGAGGTCGGCGCTTTGCCGTCTCGGCGGCGCGGACTTTTTGGGCCATACAATCTTCCCACTGGAAATGCTTGACGCCCTTAGGGGAGGTTCAGGCTCTTAGTCTGAACGCTCGTGGAGCGGTCGGTGCTAGTCGAGGAAACAGGATGAGCTATCAAAAAATCAAGGTGTCGCAACAAGGGGCGGTGACGATCCTGACTCTGGCGGATCCGTCGACCATGAACGCGGCCGGAATAGACCTGGCGGCTGAGTTGCTGGACGCCTTCAAGACCGCCGTGATGGGCGCGACCCCAGCCCGCGCCCTGGTCCTGACGGGCGAGGGGCGAGGCTTTTGCTCGGGAGCCAACCTTCAAGCCGGTCCAGGCGGCGGCAAGCTTGATGGTGACGGCAAGCCGGATGCGGGCGCCGCCCTGGAGACTATCTATAATCCGCTGGTCACCTACATCCGCGAGATGCCGGTTCCTTTGGTCACCGCCGTCAACGGGGCAGCGGCGGGTATCGGATGTTCCCTGGCTCTGCTCGGAGACCTGATCGTCGCCGGCGAGAGCGCCTATTTCCTTCAGGCCTTCCGCCGTATCGGACTGGTCCCGGATGGCGGCTCCACCTACCTCTTGCCGCGCATTATCGGCAAGGCCAGGGCGATGGAAATGGCGCTGCTCGGAGATCGTATTTCGGCGGCTACGGCCATGGAATGGGGCCTGGTCAATCGTCTGGTCGCCGACGCCGAGCTCATGCCGACGGCTATGGCCTTGGCCGAAGCCTTGGCGACTGGTCCAGCCTCGCTCGGGCTGAGCCGCCAGATCCTGTGGGCGGCGATGGACGCCGACTGGTCGACGCAATTGCATCGGGAGCGCGCAGCACAACGCACGGCTGGCAAGACCGAGGATTTCGGCGAGGGGGTCGCGGCCTTCCTTGGAAAGCGCCCGGCGAAATTCAGCGGTCGCTAGCCGGCCGAGGGAGCGGTTGTGTGAAGAACCGACAAGGACTCGCTCCGCTCGCTGGATCACACCCTGGCGGACCCAATATCTAGGCTTGCGGCCGCGATCGACGCCCTGAAAAGCTTGATTGCGGCTGGAGGCCTTATGAGAGACGGCGCTCTGCACCGCTGCGCCCCAGGCGTCGCGGTGGTCTTGAGCGCGAGGTCGGCGGCATGAGCCAGGCTCTGAACCTGAGAAATGTGGAGATCGGCAGTCAGGGCGGACTGGACGTTCGGATTGACAGCGGCCTGATCACCGAAGTCGGACCGAGGCTGGCGGGAGCCGGCCAGGATTTGGACGGACGGGGCGGAGACCTGCTACCAGGACGCGCCGACCACCACACCCATCTTCTTGCGTTGGCGGCGCAGCAGGACTCTGTCGATCTGGCTGATGTGGGTGGGCCGAAAACTTTCGCCGACGCCATTGCCCTGGCCGCTTTCGTAAAGCCGAAGGGAGATTGGATCCGCGCCACCGGTTATCATGAGCGGATCGGGGACCCGAAAATCATCGCCCCATCGTCGAGCTTGATCAAAGCCAGCATGCCCTGTTGGCGCCCGCGCTATTTTTGAAGTCGGATGAGCGTGAGGGCTCTCATGCGGTTTTCATGGCGCAAGCGGTCAGACGCTGAGCCGATCTCGCCATTTCCGAAAAGCAAGATTTTGCCCCAAAAAGGGGGCTTCGCCCGGCGATGCCTGCGATATTATGCGCCGGAGCGCGACGTTCTTTGCGCGCTGGCGCTTACCATATGCTCACCGGAGCGATCTCAATGATGGGACTTCCTGATTGGACGGGACCCAAGCCCTTGAAAAGGCTTGGGTCCCGATGGTGCCGCCGGGCAGGATTGAACTGCCGACCTCAGCATTACCAATGATCGGACGAAACTGGTGATTGTTCAAGGATGACGCGGTCTTAGGATGAGTGATGGGGCCGCGCTTCCCGTGATTTCCCCACCTTTGAGCCGGTGGGCGATGATTTCCTTCGCCGCCTCGGTCAGCAGGGTGCGGGCGTGTCCGCCGATGCCGTGGGGAACGAGCGAGCCGTCCGCGTCCATGGCCAAAAGCGCGTCAATGCTATCCAGCAGCCATGGCTTGCTGTCCACCGTCGCCGGAGACGCTGTGGTGACATAGACCCAGCGGCTGTCGAAAATGGTCTGCAGATCCTGGCCGCTGATCTTGCCGTTCTGGGCCGCGGTCATCAGCCGGTCGGCGGCTGCACGCTCGGCGCCCGTGGCCGGCGCGGCGGTCAGGGCATAGAGCGGTTCGCTGGTGACGGCATAGGTGGCGCTATAGTCGCGGCCGGGTTCGCCGAAGGGATTGTCGTCGTCCGCGCTGAGCCTGGCGGTGGTCTGGCCGCCCTCCATATGCAGGGTGTGGCGCCAGGCCACGGGGGCGAGCTTGGTCATGCGCGGCTCTCGGTCTCGATCGCGCCATGCGCGGCGCGCCAGCATTCGAAGGTCTTGACGTCGTCGGGGCCGATCATGGCCAGGGCATAGCCGACCAGTTCATCCTGCCATGCGACCTGCACGCCCTGCAGGGTGACGGCCATCAGATTGGCGGTCGTCGGCGGTGTCTCCGTCCAGTTCCGCACGGGTAGACGCATCGGCAGCGGGACGCGGACGACCGGCATGCGCTCAACGTTCGCCAGCGCCCCGGCGAACGAGGCGGGAATGTGGGGCAGGATCGGGCCGCCCTCGGGGTGGGGGCCAAACAGGGCACCGACACCGCTTTCGGCGAGCGACCGGGTGGTGGCCCTGGCGATCAGGTATCGGCTCATGCGCTGCGCTCCTCGGCTTGCTTCGCCGCCCCCTCGATCGCCGCCGGCCCACCCCATAGCCGGTTGATCGACCCAGCCAGGTGGGACGTGTT
>DASXNV010000090.1:0-47744 GCA_036494815.1 Caulobacteraceae bacterium | reverse complement strand
GGCCTCAACCTCCATGGTCGCCTTATCAGTCTCGATCTCGGCGATCACGTCGCCGGACGAGACCTTGTCGCCAACCTTCACGTGCCACTTGGCCAGGGTACCTTCCTCCATGGTCGGAGACAGGGCCGGCATCAGAACATCGATGGACAAGGGATCTTCTCCTCAGGCGAGCGCGGCGGCGGCCGCGTCGAGGATGGCTTCGGCGTCGAGGCGATAGGCGCGGTAGAGGTCGGGTACGTCCCCCGATTGGCCGAAATGCTCCAGCCCCAGGGCGCGCACCTTGTGGCCGTGCACCCCGCCCAGCCAGGACAGGGTCGCCGGCGGCCCGTCGATGATGGTCACCAGACCGGCGTTCCCGGCCAGGGGCGCCAGCAGCCGCTCGATATGCGAGCCGGCGCCCATCATCCCCGCCGACCAGCCGCGATGCAGCCGGTCCGGGCTGGGCACGGCCATCAGGCCGGCGCCGGGAATATCCTCCAGCACCTGGTCGAAGGCTTCCCGCGCCTCGGCCGCCACCGCTCCGGTATAGATCACCGCCAACTCGGCCCCGGCCTGGGGCTCCACCTCCCAATAGGCGCCCTCGATCAGCTGCCCGGTCAGGGCCGCGTCCAGGTCCCGTTTGGGCTGGTCCAGCGCCCGCGTCGACAGGCGCAGATAGACCGAACCCCCGTCCTCTTCCTGCATATGCTCGAACGCCCAGCGCATGATCGCCGACAGCTCGTCCACATAGGCCGGTTCGAAATAGCTCAGCTTGTCCTGGGCCATGCCGATCAGGGGGGTGTGGATCGACTGGTGGGCGCCGCCCTCGGGCGCCAGGGTCACGCCGGACGGGGTGGCCACCAGCAGGAACCGGGCGTCCTGGTAGCAGGCATAGTTCAGGGCGTCCAAACCCCGGTTGATGAACGGATCATACAGCGTGCCGATGGGGATCACCCTGCGGCCGAACAGGTCCCCGGCAAGGCCCAAGGCGCCCAGCAACAAAAACAGATTGTTCTCGGCTATGCCCAGCTCGATATGCTGGCCCTTGGGCCCCATGATCCACTTCTGGGCCGAGGCGATGTTGGAGTCCTTGAACTGGTCGCGCCGCACATCGCGGGCGAACAGGCCGCGCTGATTGACGAAGCCGCCCAGATTGGTGGACACCGTCACGTCCGGGGACGTGGTGACGATGGCGTCGGCCAGCGGGCCGCCGGCCCGGGCCAGGTCGTTGAGGATCTTGCCGAACGCCACCTGGGTCGACTGCCGCCCGGTGGGGCGCGGAAAGGCGGCCACATCCGGCACGGCCACCCGCGGCGCGGTCTTCTGCTCACCCGTCCGCCCGTTGAAGGGCGTGGCCTTCAGAAAGGCGCGATAGTCGTCCGCGGGGCGCGGCAGGCCGGCGAACAGCTCCCATTCCTGCCCCTCGGCCACCCCCATCCGCGCCTGGAAGGTCTCCATCTGGGTCGGCGTCATCAGGCCGGAATGGTTGTCCTTGTGCCCCTGGAACGGCAGGCCAAACCCCTTGATGGTATAGACGATGAAGAACTTGGGCCGCTCGTCCCGCACCGCGTGGAAGGTGTCGAGCAAAAGGCCCAGGTCGTGCCCCGCCAGATTGGTCATCAGCGCGGCCAGCACGTCGTCGCCATAGCTGGCCAGCAGCGCCTTGACCCCCGGCGCCTTGCCGATATCCGCCTCCAGCCGCGCCCGCCACGCCGCCCCGCCCTGGAAACTCAGGGCCGCATAGAGATCGTTGGGGCATTCGTCGATCCAGCGCTCCAGGTGCTCACCGCCCTTTTGCGCAAAGGCGGCCTGCAGCTGGCGCCCATATTTCAGGGTCACCACGTCCCAGCCCACCGCCGCGAAGATGTCGGCGAAGCGCAGGAACATGCTGTCCGACGTGGTCGCGTCCAGGCTCTGGCGGTTATAGTCGACGATCCACCAGCAGTTCCTCAGGTCGTGCTTGGCCCCCTCGATCACGCACTCATAGATATTGCCCTCGTCCAGCTCGGCGTCGCCCAGCAGCGAAATCATCCGGCCCGCCCGCTCCGGCGCCAGCCAGTCATGAGCCAGCATGTAGTCCTGGGTGATGGACGCAAAGGCGGTCATGGCCACCCCCAGCCCCACCGAGCCGGTGGAGAAATCCACGTCGTCCTTGTCCTTGGTGCGCGAGGGATAGGACTGCGCTCCGCCCAGGCTGCGGAACCGCTGGATCTGGTCCAGGCTCTGGCGGCCATACAGATACTGGATGGCGTGGAACACCGGGCTGGCGTGCGGCTTCACCGCCACCCGGTCCTGCGGTTCCAGCACCGAGAAATAGAGCGCCGACATGATGGTGGCCATGGACGCCGACGACGCCTGGTGCCCGCCCACCTTCAGCCCGTCGCGACTTTCGCGCAGGTGGTTGGCGTTATGGATGGTCCAGGCCGACAGCCAGCGCACCTTGTCGTCCAGCTCGGCGATGATGTCGCGGGCGTCGTTGGCGCGCAGGGCAGGGGTCGAATGGACGTTCATGGGGCGTGAGGCCTCAGGGCGGATGCGAACAGTTCGCGCATCCTAGCCCAGCTTCACCCGGCGTTTCTCACCGATTTGCCCCCGCGCCCGTGCCTTTTCGGCATGGTTTAGCCGCGAAAAGTCATGGACGGGGCACGTAATTTCCCGGCCCACCAAAGAGGTGCGGTGGTGTGCCCCTCACGGCGGCCGCCCGTCATCATCCTCGTTCAATTCCTCCAGCAACATCGTCGTCGCGACCTTCGCCGGCCCCAGCCCCGCGGCGCGGCATAGGGCGAGCCGCGGGGGCGCGTGTCGGCCTCCTCCACCGCCCAGTCCTCGTTCCGCCACAGGCTCCGCTCGGGGGTCAGGCCCAGGTCGCCGCAGATACGGGCGATCATTGCGCTGATGGGCTGGTCGTTTCCGCCCTTGCGGGCGAAGGGACGGGGAGGTGGCACTACTGAATTCCCATTGCCGGATCGCCTCCCACGGTCTCTAGCTCAGGCTCGGCCATCGGGGCAGGGCGGGGACCAAACGCAGCATGGCGAGGCGAACCAACCGGGCCGTGGGCGTGGTCATAGCCCTTGGCTTGGCCGCGACTGCCTTCGCCGCCGGCCCCGCGCCCCCGGACCGGCCCCCGCCGCCCGCCAAGGGACCCATGGCCTGGGCCTATCCCGCCGCCAAATCTGAGCAGGCCGACGCCGGCTTCTTCAAACACCAAGGCAGCTACACCCTCCCAGGCAGCCGCCTCAAACTCACCGAGGCGCAACTGGACGATTCCTGGGCCGCCGTGGACTGGCTGCCCAGCGAGCACCCCCCGGCCCCGCCCGTGGTGCTGCATGGCCGCCAGCCCGACACCTATGCCTGCGGCCTGTGCCATATGGTCAATGGCCAGGGCGGGCACGGCGTCCCCAGCCTGGCCGGCCTTCCCCGGGACTATATCGCCGCCCAGGTGGCGGCATTCGCCTCGGGACAGCGCGCCTCCAGCTTCTTCCTGCGCGACGCGGCCAACATGACCACCGTCGCGCGCGCGGCCCGCCCGGCGGAGATCGCCGCCGCCGCCGACTACTATGCCCGCCTGCCGTACCGGCCCTGGATCCGGGTGGTGGAGGCCGCCAAGGTCCCGGCCACGGCCCCGTCCTACTGGGGCTGGACCGAGGCCCTGCCCGGCCCCCGGCGAGACCCCATCGGCGTCCGTATCGTCGAGGTGGCCGAGGACCGCCAGCGCGCTGGCATGTCCGACCCTCATTCAGGCTTCATCGCCTATGTCCCCCCAGGCAGCGTAGCCCGAGGCCGCGCCCTGGCCGAGCGAGGCGTCGGCGGCCAGCCCCCCTGCGCCGCCTGCCACGGCCCCCACCTGACGGGATCGAGCATAGCCCCGCCCCTGGCCGGCCGCTCCCCCACCTATCTCGCTCGTCAGCTGTGGGACATTCGCACCGGCGCGCGACGAGGGGCTGGGGCAGCGCCGATGCGGCCGGTGGCGCGGGTGTTGGATGCGGAGGGCATCGTCGATATCACGGCCTATCTCGCCTCGCTGCGGCCCTGAAACACCTCTCCCCCTGGGAGAAGGAGGGATTTTGACCCCGGCCCTCAAGCCATACCAAGCCCTGATTGGCTGCAAAATTGACATCGATCGGAACGGTTCGGTTGCCTAGGTGCTATGCGCCGCCAAGCGCTCCCGTCCGCAGCGTTTGATTTCTTCGGCGTCCAGCACCTTGCCTTCGCCGTCATTGACGCTCTCACGCCAGAGCCGCCGCAATTCCTCAAGGGCGATGCCCCGGCGGAAGTCGGCGGCGAGTTCAGGTGTGAGCGCAATACTGGGCTTTTCGACAGCCGCCACGATGAACGCTCTCTGGGGCTGGCAAGCTACTGCAAATGGGCTGACGAGCCATCCCCACGCCCTCCACCCAGGTTCAGCACCTGTAGCGTCATCCCCCTGCCACCCTCAAAGCGCTTGTAGTCCAACTCGACCCGGTCCCCGACCGCCTTTGACGCCACGCATCGGAAGCTATCCGGATCGCTGCCGCCGCGCTGGCAGCCCACGATGAAGGGGGCGTCGCCGACGATCACCGCGTCCTGTTCCCAGCGCCCGCCGCCCTTGGCGCGTGGCCCCAGGGACACCTGTTCAACGCCCAGAAGGATTCCCTTGTGAACCTCGTATTGGCCGGTCTTGAGCCAATGCCCGTACTGCAGTTGGCGCCAGCCACTCCAGACGAACATGGCGGAAATCACCAGATAGGGCGCGGTGAGGGCCAGGACGTATTCACGCCCCGCCTTGCGGCCCGCGGCTGAGCCTGAGGACTGTTGCGCCGTCTGCCGGACGCCCATGGCGTAGGCGCCGAACAGCATCCAGTAGAGCACGCTGGCAAAGGCCCAGATCACCAGAGGCGCGCCGTGGATCACCGTATAGAGGGTTTCGTCCGCCATCGACTCGCCGCGCCCCGCCCGTTTCGGCGACAGGAAGCGGGATTTACGGTTGTCTGCAAGCTACGAAGAGCCGGGAAGTCTTGGAAGGCAACCCTTCCCCCATCGAGAGGGCAGGGCCGCCATTGGGATCAATAAACCGCGACGACCTTGTGGGTGTCGTTGTCGATCACCACGCGTTGGCCGTTCAGGTGGGCCCAGCGGTATTTTGGGTAGTCGGGCACGTTCTGCCAGACGACTTCGCCGTCCACGGTGCGGCCCACGGCCACGGTGCCTGAATAGATCACGGGCGTGTCGTTCTGGGTGGTGACATAGGTCCTCACCTGGCTGGGCGGGGCGATGGTGTGGCCGATGGCGGCGCCGGCGACGCCGCCCACGACCGCGCCCACGGGTCCGGCGACCATGGCGCCGGCGATGGCGCCGCCGACCGCGCCGCCCGTCGTGCCGCCGTGGTCCTTCTTGACGGATTCGGTGGTGGTGGTGGTTCCACTGTCAGTGTTTTGAACCGTGGTGCTGGTGGTGGTCTGGGCCAGGGCGGGCGCGCCCATGGCAAGGCAAAGACAAGCTGCGCCTAATGACAGGTAATGTTTCATGGACTTGGTTCCGATTGATAATTGTCGAACCAACAACGCCGGACCTGTGACGGCGTTCCGCTTGAGAATATTCAGCTCAACACTGGACGATCTCCTGAGCTTCGCCGGCCGGGCAGGGGATTCGGTTCTCAAATATCTGGCGAATTCTTTTTCGCGTGCTCGCACCGCGCGGAAGCCATCCCCGTCGCGGGGGAAGGGCTTGGCGGCTCGAGCCCTCCCGCCCGCAAAACCTGACGCCCCCGTCATTCACACTTGCGTCCCGCCCGCCGCCACGCCAGTTTGGCCGCAACAAGACTTCAATGCGCAGGCGAGGGCTCCTTGGACCGTTACGACTACATCATCATCGGCGCCGGCTCGGCCGGGTGCGTGCTGGCCAATCGGTTGACCGCCGACCCCAAGGTCAAGGTTCTGCTGCTGGAAGCCGGCGGCAAAGACAACTCGATCCTGGTGCGGATGCCGGCCGGGGCCGGGGCGCTGCTGGGGGAGAAGGGGACCTATAACTGGGGCTTCTGGACCGAGCCGGAGCCCAATCTCGATAACCGCAAGCTGTGGTGGCCGCGGGGCAAGGGCTGGGGCGGCTCGTCCTCGATCAACGGCATGATCTATATCCGCGGCCACGCCCGCGATTATGACCAGTGGCGCCAGATGGGCCTGCGCGGCTGGTCCTACGCCGAGGTGCTGCCCTATTTCAAACGCTCGGAGACCTTCCAGGGCGGGGCCGACGCCTATCACGGCGGCGACGGGCCGCTCTATGTGTCCAAGTCCTCGTCCAGGAGCCCGATCTTCTCCGGCTTCATCCGGGCGGGGGTCGAGGCGGGCTACAAGCACACCGAGGACTTCAACGGCTTTCAGCAGGAAGGCTTCGGCCCCTACCAACTGACCATCCGCGACGGCCGCCGCTGGAGCGCCGCGGCCGGCTATCTGCATCCCGTCCTGGGGGTGCGGCCCAACCTGACCTGCGCCATCGAGGCGCGCACCACCCGCATCGTGCTGGAAAAGGGCCGCGCGGTGGGGGTCGAATATGTGCAAGGCAAGGGCGCCGAAAAGAAGATCGCCTATGCCGACGCCGAGGTCTTGCTCTGCAGCGGCGCGGTGCAGTCGCCCCAGGTGCTGCAGCTGTCGGGTATCGGCGATCCGGGCGCCCTGAAACAGGCGGGCGTGGCCGTCACTCATGAGCTCAAGGGCGTTGGCAAGAACCTGCAGGACCATCTGGACGTGGTGCTGGCCTGGGAGACTCCGGGCGTCGAGACCGCCTTCGCCTATAATAAGGGCCTCAACCGCCTGATGACCGGCCTCAACTACATGGTGCGCGGCCAAGGTCCCGGCCGGCAGAACTTCCTGGAGGCGGGCGCCTTCCTCAAGTCCCGCCAGGATCTGGATCGCCCGGACCTGCAGCTGCATTGCGTCCAGGCCCTGATGCTGGACCACGGCAAGGTCCCGGTGGACCGGGACGGCTTCACCGTCCACATCTGCCAACTGCGCCCGGAAAGCCGCGGCGAGGTGGGGCTGAGCTCGTCTGACCCGTTCGCCGATCCGGCCATCCGCGCCAATTACCTGTCCAGCGAAGAGGACAAGCGGGCCCTGCGCGAGGGGGTCAAGATGACCCAGGCCCTGGTGGGCCAGCCGGGCCTGAAGGCCATAGCCGGCAAGGTGGTCTCGCCCGACGTGTCCATCGCCACCGACGCCGAGCTGGACGCCTGGATCCGCCGCACCGCCGAGACCATCTACCACCCGGTGGGCACCTGCCGCATGGGCGTGGCCGGCGACGGCCTGGCGGTGGTGGACGACGAGCTCAAGCTGTTCGGCCTGGAGGGGCTGCGCGTGATCGACGCCTCGGTCATGCCCACCCTGGTGGGCGGCAACACCAACGCCCCCACCATCATGATTGCGGAAAAGGCGGCGGACTTGCTGCTGGGCCGCGCCGCCCCCAAGTCGGAGGACGCGGCTGTCTATGCCGACGCCAACGCGGCCTGATCAAATACTGACCTGAGGAAATAGATATGCAAAAGCGTAAACTGGGCCGTTCGGGCCTGTCCATCGCGCCCCTGATGCTGGGCGGCAATGTGTTCGGCTGGACGGCCGATCAGGCCACCTCCTTCGCCATCCTCGACGCCTTTGTGGGCGAGGGGTTCAACGCCGTCGACAGCGCCAATGTCTATTCCCGCTGGGTTCCGGGCCATGTGGGCGGCGAGTCCGAGGCGGTGCTGGGGCAGTGGCTCAAGGCCCGGGGCGGTCGCGATAAGGTGGTGATCGCCACCAAGCTCGGCATGGACATGGGCGGGGAGAACAAGGGCTTGTCGGCGGCCTATATGGTGCGCGCGGTGGAGGAGTCCCTGAGCCGGTTGCAGACCGACTATATCGACCTCTACCAGTCCCATGCCGACGATGCGGCCACGCCCCTGGACGAAACGCTCGAGGCCTATGACCGCCTGATCAAGGCCGGCAAGGTGCGGGCGATCGGCGCCTCGAACTACACAGCCCCCCGCCTGGCCGAGGCCTTGAAGGTCAGCAGCGACAAGGCGCTGCCGCGCTATGAGACCCTGCAGCCGCTTTACAACCTCATCGAGCGCACCGGCTTCGAAGGGCCGTTGCAGGATCTGTGCGTTGCGGAAGAAATCGGCGTGATCCCGTTCTATGGCCTGGCCAGCGGCTTTCTCACCGGCAAATACCGCTCCGAGGCCGACCTGGGCAAAAGCCCGCGCGGGCGCGGCGCCAAACGCTACCTGGGCGAAAGGGGCCTGCGCGTCCTGGCCGCCCTGGACCAGGTCTCCGCCGCCCAAGGCGCCACCCCGGCCCAGGTCGCCCTGGCCTGGCTCATGGCCCAGCCGGGCCTCACCGCCCCCCTCGCCAGCGCCACGAGCGTAGAGCAGCTGATAGAGATCATGGGCTCGGTGCGGCTGACCTTGGAAGCCGATCAGCTGGAGGCGCTGAACACGGCCAGCGCCCCCGAACCCGTGGCGGCCTAGCCGCTCAGACGGGGCCTACTGGTCGTCGCTATAGCGATAGGAAATGCGCTGCACCTGATACATGGCGCTGGACACCGCGTCGGGTACGCAGCGGCCCGTATCCTGGTCTGAACTGGGATAGGTCTCGTCGAGCTGGTTACAGGCGTCGCGGGCGGCGTGAACGATCCGCGCCTTGGCCCTGCTCACGCCCCAGCGGGCGCCCAGGTCAAGGTCGCCCACATAGACCACGCGGGAGGCGGAAACGGTCTCGATCGGCGCCCCGGTGGAGCTCGACCGCTCCGAATGGCGCGGCGCATAGATGGTGATGTCGGCCGTGTCGCCAGAGGTCTCGGAATAACTTGCCCGATCATTCTGATAATAACCATCATTAGAATAGGATGATTGGGCCAGAGCAGGTGATGCGGCCAGGGTCAATCCGGCCAAGGCTGCGGCCCCGGCCACAATAAACGAGTTTTGCGAATTTCTATTGTTGATCATTACGACTCTCCTTGGCGATCGGCGAGTCCTATCGGGTCTTTTATATCTACAAGCGTCGCACCGACCGCCTTCTTGATCTGGGTGATAGTTGTATGTAACTAACGAAATTCACGACGAAGAGTTCCTACGCCACCCGCCGCCCGTTCACTGTCGCCAGCCGCAGCTGCGGCAGTTCCTCGCCACCCGCCGCCCCGGACAGGATCGAACGGATCGACAGGCTGCGCGCGTCTCGGCCCATCAGCACCGCGCTGGGGGTCAGGGGCTGATACAGCCCGATCATGCGGTCCACATCGCCGGTGAAGCCGGTCAGGGGCGCCAGCATCACCTCCATGCGCATGGGCAGGCCGAACTCCGGCCAGGCGTCGCAATCGATCACCAGGGGCTCGGCCCGGCGACGGATGGTCTCCAGCGCCATTTGCAGCGGCGCCCGGTCCTCCGGCTCCCACAGGCCCAGCAGGTTCTGGTCGCGCAGATCGTGGCCGTGCAGGTCGCTGACAAAGCCGCCGGCCAGCCGGAAGCCATAGTCGCCAAAGGCGCGGCGGCCCAGGATGAACACCTGCGGCAACATCTGGGCGAAATGCGCCGGGTCGATCGTCGCGCGAGCGGGCGCCATCGGCCCAATTCGGCGGGCGCGCCAATAGTCTATCAACTCTTCCGTATTTGAATGGAACACGGATGCCTGCCTTTCACGGCCCTGTTCGGCCGCATGGAGCTTGCAGACAGAATTGGACCAAGGCCGCAGCGTCCCATCCCGGGACGACCGGTGGGCGGGGCGACCCGATCCAAAGGAACGCAGCGGCGAACGGAGACGCGGGCCATGGCGACGACCAGATCGATCCTCGGCAGGGTCGCCGGGGGATTGACGTTCGCGCTCGCCCTGCTCACGGCCGGCGCCGCTTTCGCCGGGGGGTGCGGCTGCAGCCCGCCGCCGCCCTGCTGCGCGCCGCCCACCCCGCCGACCCCGCCCAGCTATCCCTGCTGCCAGCCGCCGGGTCATGTGGTCAATGTGCCGGGGGTGACGGTCAATGTGGCCGCTTCGGTGGTGGTCAACGCCAATGTCTCGGCCCAGGTCGGCGCCTATGCCGGCGGCCAGGCCTCAGGCCAGTCGTCGGTCTATTACAGCGGCGGCTACAGCGGCTCCTATGTCGGCCCGGGCGTCGGCAGCGTGGTCCAGACCCTCAATGTCGACGGCGGCGGCGGCATTCGCCGCGGCGCCTACGAGGCCAGCCGCACCAAGATCACCAAGGTGGTGATCCAGGCCAACTGCATCGACGACAAGGACATTCCCCACCCGGCGTCCCAGGTCAGCCCCGACCGGGACATCAGCGACGGCTATGAGGGCGAGCTCTATCGCTGCATCGCCGGAACCCACATGCAATATGTCTGGGCCGAATATACGGGCAAGATCGCCTTCGACCACGGCCAGACCGTCAACTGCGCCAAGGCCGAGGCCCTGTGGCGCTCCCCCGGTGGCCAGGTCCAATGCCGTCCGCAAAAGCCGGCCCGCGACTGCAACGAACGCTCCCTGCTGCGCCGCTTCGGCGCCGGCGTGAAGATCCTGACCATGATCACCATCGAGCGCTACACCGACTATCACGAGGAAGCCGCCCAGGCCGGCGCCTCCACCTCGCTCAGCCTGGATGGCGGCGTGGGCGGGATGGTTTATTAGGCCCAACCCGTTCAGCCACCGTTCAGGCGGCGCACCGGATAACAGAGTGTCGATCCTGTCGGACGACGTCCCGTAAGACTGGCCCCGGCCTCGCGCCGGGGCCCTTTTCTATTGGGGCCGATGGCGTTGCGCCTTCTCCCGCAAGGGGAGAAGGGTTTCAGGCCGGCCGCAACAACCACCCACACAACACCGCCGCAACCACCGCGCCCGCCACCTGGGCCACGATAAAGGCCGGCGCCGAACTGGGCGCTATCCCGGCGAAGGTGTCGCTGAGCGACCGGGCTAAGGTCACCGCCGGATTGGCGAACGATGTGGACGCGGTGAACCAGTAGGCCGAGGTGATATAGAGCCCCACGATCATCGGCGTCGCCTCGGGGCGAAACCGCAACGACCCCAGAATGGCGACGATCAGGCCAAAGGTGGCCACGAACTCGGAAAAGGCCTGGGCCGGCCCGTCCCGCAGCTTGGTGGAGATCTGCCAGATCGGCTCGGCGAACATGGCGTGCGCCGCCCAGGAGCCGACGACGGCGCCAACGACCTGCGCCATCACATAGGCCAGGGCCACACCCAGGCCGATCTCCTGCCGCATGGCGAAGACCAGGGTCACGGCCGGATTGAAATGCGCCCCCGACAGCGGCCCGAATATGGTGATCAGCACCACCAGACCCGCTCCCGTCGCCAGGGTGTTGGCCAGCAGCGCGATCGCCGTATTTCCCCCGGCCAGGCCCTGGCCCATGATCCCGGAGCCGATAACGATGGCCAGCAACAGCGCCGTCCCCAGCCCCTCGGCAACCAGGCGCCGGGTCAGGTCAAAGGCTTGCAGCGGCGGTTCCAGGCTGGCTTGCGACACAGGGGCTCCGAGAAATTTGGCAACGGTTCGAACGATCAGGCCGACCGGGAGGCGTTCACAGCCTCGCCGATCTCATCCACGCGCCGCTTCAGGGACAGGGCGTCCAGCTTGTCCATCGGCAGGCTGACGAACAGCCCGATACGGTTGTTCAAGATGCGATAGGCCTCGGCGAAGGCCAGGGCGACCTGCGCC
Organism: Caulobacteraceae bacterium; assembly: GCA_036494815.1. GTDB lineage: Bacteria > Pseudomonadota > Alphaproteobacteria > Caulobacterales > Caulobacteraceae > Poindextera. Next base: position 36,107 of record DASXNV010000090.1, on the reverse strand, counting down.
TCATTGCCTTCAGCCTTGGCCGGATCGGCGATACCCCAGTGCGCGCGCATGGGCTGGCCCGGCCAGATCGGACAGACCTCGCCGGCGGCGTTGTCGCAGACGGTGATGATGAAATCGAACGGCGACGCCCCATCGGCGGCGAACTCGTCCCAGCTCTTGGACCGCAGGCCCTCGACCGGATAACCCAGGCTTTTCAACAGCGAAAGCGCGTGCGGATTGACCTTGCCCGTGGGCATGGGCCCGGCCGAACAGGCGCGAAACCGCCCCCGGCCAACCCGATTCAGGATCGCCTCGGCCAGGATCGAGCGCGCCGAATTGCCGGTGCAGAGGAACAGGACGTCCAGGGGAGGGTGGGTCATGGGATGGGCCTAGCAACAGGCCGCCCGGCTGGCCGCCTGGGCCAGGGGCGCACAGACTTCCGGCCGGCCCTGACAGCAGTCTTCCATCAGATAGACCAGCAAGGCGACCCCGCCGTCATAGTCGGCGGCATAGATGATCGAGCGCCCCTCGCGCCGGCTGGTGACCAGGCCGGCATTGGCCAGGATGCTCAGCTGGGCCGACAGGCTGTTGGCCGGAATATCAAGGCTGCGCGCGATTTCCCCCGCCGCCACCCCGGCCTGCCCAGCCTTGATCAGAAGCCGGAAGACGGCTAGCCGGCTATCCTGGGCGAGGGCGGAAAGGCGCTTGGTGGCGAGGTGTGGTTCGATAATTCCATAAACGTGGAAATATAGAATTCAGTCAAGCTGGGATTATGCAATCACCCTCTTACGGCGCACCCGCCCAGTTGATCGAACGCCCCATCCAGCCGCGCCAAGCTTGCTGGAACATCCATGAGCTTGTCCAGGCCGAACAGGCCGATCCGGAAGCTCTTATAATCGGCGCCTTCGTCCACCATCAGCGGGACGCCGGCGGCGATCTGCAGGCCCAGGGCGGCGAATTTCCGGCCGTTCTGGATGTCTGGATCGTCGGTGTATGAGACCACCACGCCCGGCGCGCCGAACCCGTCGGCCGCCACCGACCTCACCTGGCGTTTGGCCAACATGGCGCGCACGGCGTCACCCTGTTCCCATTGCGCCGCGCACAGGCGCTCGAACCCGACCGCCTTCATCTCCAGCATCGCATCGCGGACGATGCGCAGGGCGTCGGTGGGCATGGTGGCGTGGTAGGCGTGCCCGCCGCCCAGATAGGCCTCCATGATCGTCAGCCACTTGCCCAGGTCCAGGGCGAAGCTGGTGGACTTGGCCGCACGGCATTTTTCCAGGGCGCTGTCGCCCATCATGACAAACCCGGCGCAGGGCGGCCCCGACCAACCCTTCTGCGGCGCCGATATCAGGACGTCGACGCCCGTGGCCGCCATGTCCACCCACACGCAGCCCGAGGCGATGCAGTCGAGCACGAACAGGCCGCCGACCTCGTGGACCGCGTCCGCCAGCGCCCGCAGATAGCCGTCGGGCAGGATCATGCCCGAGGCGGTCTCCACATGCGGCGCGAAAACCACTTCGGGCAGCTCGCTCATGATCCTGGCCACAACCTCTTCGATGGGTGGGGGAGAGAAGGGGGCGGTCGCCCCGTCGCCGTGGCGCCGCGCCTTCAGCACGATCTCTTCGGACGGGATCGCGCCCGCCTCGAAAATCTGGGTCCAGCGATAGGAGAAGAAGCCGTTGCGGATCACCATCACCTTGCGGCCGGTGGCGAACTGGCGCGCCACCGCCTCCATGGCGCAGGTGCCCCCGCCCGGAACCACCACCGCCCGGCCAGCCTTGTAAACCTGGCAAAGCGAGACGTGGATGTCGCGCATGACGCCCTGGAACGCCTGGCTCATATGGTTCAACGAGCGGTCGGTGAAGACGACGGAAAATTCCAGCAAACCGTCAGGGTCGATATTCGGGCGCAGGCCGGGCATGAGGCTCTCCTTGGTCAGGGTGGCCGATTTCATGAATTGCCCGGCCCGTCAAATCCGCTCGGCCCGAACAGATTGGCCCGCGGGCCGGCGGTGTGGCCGACACGTCCTTGGAGTTACGAGTCTTACCGATGGGGTGCGGTCCATTATCGCGTCCCCGCAAGAAATATCGAGCCGGGCTTCCAGAATGCGGCCATTCCGAACGGGGAGAACGGGTGGAAGCGCCATTTGGCTCAGCGCCCGAAACTCGCCCTTCGCCGGTCGCGAGCTTCGACGCTGGCGTCTGCCGTTTGGAACAGCAGTTGTGATTTAAAATCGGCCCTTTAACGCCGCCATTTTGCCTGGCGCCGAAATGAACCTTCTGGACGCAAGCCGACGCCCGCTCAGAGCCTTGCCCAGGCCGGGTGAAGCCCAATAGTGTTCGGCAATGCCCGCAGCGAAGACCCCGACCGTCAAGAACCTGGAGGCCCTTGGGGCCGCTCGCCTGGCCGAGTTGCTGATCGCGATCGGCGCCGGCGACCCGGCCATCAAGCGACGCCTGCGGCTCGAGTTGGCCGGACAGGCCGGCGCCGCCGACGCGGCGCGTGAAATTCAAAAGCGCTTGTCCACCTTGGCGAAGTCCACCTCGTACATCGAGTGGAACCGGATCAAGCCGCTCAGCGATGATCTGACGGCCCACCACCGGGCAATCGTGGACGTGGTCGCCAAAGCCGACCCCAGGCAAGCGCTGGACCTGCTGTGGCGATTCATGGAGCTGGTCGATCCGATCATGTCGCGTTGCGACGATAGCAACGGGCGCCTTGCAAGCCTTTTCCGCTCGGCGGCTGAGTATCTCGCACCTCTCGCCGTCGCCGCCGAAGTCGGACCCGACGAACTCGCCCGGAACGTTTTCGGCGCCCTGCACGGCAACGGCTACGGCCAATTCGATGACTTGATCGCCGATATGGCCGGCGCGTTGGGCCCGTCGGGACTGGCTAGTCTCAAACAGCGCTTCGTGGACTGGGGTAAGGAGGCTCCCGAGCAGCCAGCGCAGCACGAGCGTCGCATCGTCGGTTATGGCGCGGGTGGACCGCTGTATGCCGATCAACTCGAGGCGAGCCATCGCGATTACACCATCCAAAGCGCGTTGAGGGATATTGCCGACGCCGAAGACGATGTTGACGGCTTCATCGCCCAGCATGGCGCGGAGGCCCGCCGCGCACCAGCGATCGCCGTCGAGATCGCCGGTCGATTGCTGAAGGCGGGTCGGGCGGATGAAGCCTTGGCGGCGCTCGAGGCCGTAGATCGCAAAAGGCTCGGCTGGGCCGCATTCGATTGGCAGCAGGGTCGGCTCGACGCCTTGGACGCCCTCGGCCGGATCGACGATGCCCAGGCCTTCCGATGGACCTGCTTCGCCGAGACGCTGGAGAGCCGGCACCTGCGGGCGCATTTGAAGGCTCTACCCGACTTCGACGACATCGAGGCGGAAGAGCGGGCGATGGCGCTCGCTCTCGGCTTCCCCGACGTTCACGGGGCGCTGAATTTCCTGATCGCCTGGCCGGCGCTCGACCGGGCCAATGCGCTCATCTTGGCGCGTTTCGACGAATTGAACGGCGATTTCTATGAACTTCTGGCGCCGGCCAGCGAAGCATTGGACGTGCGCTATCCGCTGGCGGCCACTTTGATCCGCCGCGCAATGATCGACTTCACGCTGACCGCGGCCCGCTCCAAACGATACCCTCACGCCGCGCGCCACCTCGCCGACTGCGGCGCCGACGCTGTGCGCATCGACGATTTCGGACAGCATCCCACCCACGAGGACTATCAGCTCAAGCTCAAGACCGAGCACGGCCGCAAGGTAGCTTTCTGGCAGAGCGTTCACGCATAGGCGTGATGTCCTTGGGGAGCCGGGTCACTGCGCGCTGGAACCAACGTCTTCGTGGCTGCTGGAGACTGACCACGATCTTTGTCCACCAATCGACCTAAGGCGGACAACAGCTGCGCCAGGCCAGGCCCCGAGACGTGAACTGTTGTGTTTGGGCTGCTCCGCCAAATGGCGCGAACCGCCTTTCCTAGCCCAGAAGTCGAGGGTCGAACCGAAAGGCCTCGTTCCCAACCAAGCGGACCGAATCCATAGCAGCGTGGCGCACATTGATCAGCGCATTTCGCTCCTGGGGTACAACCACACTTGGGACCATAAGCGCCAGGGTTGCGCCGCGAACCAGAAAGTCGTCGCCGATCGCTAGACAGACGTCCGCATCGTCGGGCGATCGCACATGCCGCTCGAACGCCGCATCGTCGGGGATCTCGATGGCCAGCATCCTGTAATCGCTGGGCATCAACTCGGCTGGCAAGTCGAGGAGTACGAGCACCTCCAGCACAGCCAAGCTCGGGCTTGCGGCGCCATAGATCATCGGCCGCCCGGCTGAGTTCCACCGGCCGCCGAATAGCCGTGCGCCTTCCCCATCAAGAGCCGCAAAGGCCGCCTTGGCCAGCCGATGGACGATCACGCCGCCAGGCCGTGCCCGATTCGGCCGAGCAAGGTCTCGACGCTGCGCGCGCCTAAGTCGGTGTCGGCCATAGAAAGCGGAGTCTGCCCTTCCAACACACGGTTCTCGCGGCCAAGCCACCGCAGCGCCTTTTCAGGTTCCCCAAAAGTTTCCTCCGCGGCAACTACCAGGCGCACCAAACGAACCAGACGATCGGACTCGGCCGGATCCAAGGGCTGGTCGGTCTGCTGCCGGCGTTTGAACGTGCGCCGCGGCAACACGTGGCGCTCGATCGAGTTGAAGCCCAGATGGGACGCCGTCAGGAAATGTTCGACCGCCTCGGTCGGGACGCCACGGCGCACCATGCGCACCACATCCAGATCGGTATGAAGTGGCCCAGTGACCCCTTCTCCGCCCAGCATCGCTTGGATCCTTGCGACCGCACCCACGAGGAGCCTCCTACAAAATGCCGATACTTAATCGGCGTTTTGTACGGATGGGCTGATGCTGGCGATCCGCAAGGCCTAATCCCAACAGCAATCCGGCTTGGACACCGCATTGCCGCCATTCGCCTGATGGTTCGGACTCAGCCTCCTTATGATGGAGGTAGACATGGCCTTGATCGGATACGCCAGAGTCTCGATGCAACCGGATCTTCGAAGACAGGGCGTCAGGGGCGAAAACAAATCGGGTCGCCTTGGCGCAGGCCTTGGCCTACGTGCGCGACGAGGACGTCCTTGTCGTGTGGAAGCTAGACCAGCTTGGTCGCTCGCTCGCTCGCTCACTCATCTCATTGAGACAGTGACGACCCTGGAATCACGTGGGGTAGTGTTCCGTCATCCTGTAGAGGCGGCAGTCACCACCATCGGAGGCGCCAAGTCGGCCCCTTGGGTTCCAGCGTTCAGATGCAGACCATCGTGGCGACGCGAATGCCGGACCCCAATTTCAGGCACGTGGTCAGGTTCCCTAGATCATCTGCGCCAACCGTGCGCGCATCCGTCGAGCGGTCAGAATTACCCGGGCGGCACGATGGTTAGAGCCTGCAGGGCCCTCCGCTTCGGCGGCATTTGCGGATGGCCGAGCGATAGCTGGCAGTCTAGCCAGCGCCGGCTCGGACACCGCGGAGCGCGGAGCATCGATAAATCGCAATACGTGCCGATTCTTGAATGTTTTTCACTGGCTGTGAATGCTTTTCGCGGCGCTTCCCAACCAGGTCAGGCCAGAATGCGATAATAACTGCATTATTATATTCGAGGGTTCGATAATCCATTTGATATTTACGAGTTCCATTATCATCATATATGGGTTATGGAAGTCGCGCGTTTTGATCATCCAAAGGTTATCGTGCCTACTACGGACAGAGCCGCTCGCGCCTTAGATCTGCGCCTCACCACCGCGCGAAGCCTTTCGTTTGCACGCCCGCCCAAAGGCTGGCTTCGAGCCGTGCGCGATGCGCTTGGGATGACCACCAAACAGCTCGCCTTGCGCCTCGGCGTCAGCCAACCTCGCATCATCGCCCTGGAAAAGGGCGAGGTCGACGACACACTGACCGTAGCCAGTCTGCGGCGCGCGGCTGAGGCCCTGGGCTGCACCCTGGTCTATGCGATCGTGCCCGATCGGCCCCTCGTGGACACTCTGCGCCAGCGCGCCGAGCAGAGGGCCGACGAACAGCTGAACCGCATGAACCACACTATGCGGCTGGAGAACCAGGCGCTCACGGACGCCGACCAACGACGCCAGCGCGAGATCCTGATTGATCAGCTCCTCCGTGGAAACCTTCATCGCCTGTGGGACGAGCCGGCATGAACGATGAGCTTTTCGATTTGGACGACAACGCCAATACGCCCCTCACACCGGCCGAGCGTGAGGGGCTCATTCCCAGTTACATCACCACCCGAGCCGAGCTGAACGAGGCCGAGCAGGAGAACATCAGCGAAGCGGATCAATGGGCGTTCAGTCGCCGCCGCGGTGACGTTCTTGACGTCGGACTATTGATGAATCTGCACCGGCGAATGCTGCGACGGGTGTGGCGTTGGGCGGGTGAATTCCGAAAGACAGAACGGAACATCGGCATCGCGCCCCATGAGATAGAGGTCCAACTGCATCAACTGACCGGCGATGTGCGGTACTGGGTCGAGCATGAGACCTACACCCCGGATGAAATCGCCACACGCTTCCACCACCGCCTGGTCGCCATCCACCCGTTCTCCAATGGAAATGGGCGCCACGCACGTCTTGCGGCGGACCTGCTGGTCACTCGGCTCGGCCGGCCCCGGTTCACCTGGGGTAGCACCAACCTGGTCGAGCCAGCCCAAACGCGCCGCGATTATGTCCGTGCGCTGCAGCGGGCGGACGGCAACGACATCGGACCTCTCGTGGAGTTCGCGAGGAACTGACCGCCGATGATCACCACCACCAGCTGACATTCCGAAAGGTCGGGCGGGGTGGGGAACGGCCCTCAGACCTCTTGCGAAATAGCGCACATCGACACATCGGTACGTCCGGCAGTGACCAGTACGCAACCATCGACCAAGTAGATAGCGGTGTCCCTATCGCTCTGACGCCAATAACTGACGTTTCCCGGGCCGGCATTGGCCTCCAACTCGGATACATTGCCGATCATCGAGAAATTTTGGACGTCGCTGAAAGATATTCTGGCTGGAACCCTGAAATTGTCTGTCGAATTGCGGTAAAATTGGAGGCGTATTTCGCCGTGCTTGGCCACAACATCGAACGCAACGCTCTCCAGCACTGCATCCTGCAATTCGACACCATCCTGCAGCATCCCGTGGCTCCCGATTTCCAGCGGCTCCACCATACAGCCTGGGCGCTAATACTGCCTATCCCAACAGCCGAGAGTCACTGTTCCGAGCGACTGGTTGGGTCTCTCCGTTGGTTCACGTCCAACATTCAGTCATTCGGGCCGCCGACGCCATGGTGCCTTACTGCGGACGTTCCGATCGGCAGAGGTGGGGTCCGGAGCGGACTCGGATCGCGCGCCCACAAGCGGACATTCCGGCGCAGCCTGGAGCGGGACGCGTTCGATCACGTTGTGGTTGGCCTACCCGTCGGGCCGCGCCGCGCTCACACGCCAGACCGTATTGCCGGCGTCGTCAGCGACCAGGAGTGCGCCGGTGCGGTCAAGCGCTACGCCAACGGGACGCCCATGCACCGTCTTGTTGTCCTTGGCGAGGAAGCCGGTGACGACCGGGACCGGATCACCCGCCGGCCGGCCGTTCACCGATGGTACGAAGATGACCTGATAGCCGTTCAACGGGCTGCGGTCCCAACTGCCGTGCTCGCCGACGAAGATGCCGTTGGCGAACGCGGGCGAGAGCGTCTCGCCCTGACTGAAGGCGAGACCCAGCGACGCCACGTGGGAGCTCAGACCGTAATCCGGCTTGATCGCCTTGGCCACCATGTCCGCCTTCTGTGGATGCACCCGGACGTCCACGTGCTGGCCCCAGTAGCTGTAGGGCCAGCCGTAGAAGGCGCCCTCCTGCACCATGGTGAGGTAGTCTGGGACGAGGTCAGGGCCTATCTCGTCGCGCTCGTTCACCACCGCGAACAGCCGGCCTGTCCTGGGATCCACCGCGAGATTGGTCGGATTGCGGGTGCCCGACGCATAGATTCGTTTGGCCCCTGTCTGGCGATCGACCTCGTAGATCGCCGCACGGCCCTCTTCGGCGTCGAAGCCGTTCTCGGTGATGTTGCTGTTGGAGCCAACGCCCACATAAAGTTTGGATCCATCCAGGCTGGCCGCCATGGACTTGGTCCAATGGTGGTTGATCGGTCCGGCGGGAAGATCCGTCAGCTTCACGCCCGGCTCGGTGATTTTCGTCGCCCCTAAGGCGTACTTGAAGGCGATAATCGCGTCGGTGTTCGCCACATAGAGGGTGTCGCCCACGTAGGCCACGCCATACGGCGAGTGCAGGTGATCAACCAGCACCGTCTGCATCTCCGGCTTGCCGTCGCCATTGGCGTCGCGCAACAGGGTGATGCGGTCGCCGCCCTTGGCGGCCGCACCGGCGCGCCCCTTAACCTTGCCCTGAATGTAGTCCTTGGGCCGGTAGGGCTTGGTGCCTGGACCGTTGCTCTCGACGACCAGCACGTCGCCGTTGGGCAGTGTATAGACGATGCGCGGGTGCAGCAGTCCTGTAGCCATGGCCTGGATCTTCAGCCCGGCCCCGACCGTCGGGGTCTCGCCTGGCCGCCAACCAACCGCTTCTGGCACGCTCATCGGCGGCACCAAGAATTGGTGAGGCTCTGGCAGGTAGGGGTTGGCTCCGTACTGCCTCATGGGATCGCCGCCGGGTTTGTCGCAGGCGGCCAGCGCAACCAACGCAGCCAGCGCCTGTAGGGCGCGAACGATTGCGCGGGTCACGTGCGATCTTCCGAAGGGGCTGCCCGCGGCGTGGTCACTGTCCAGCCGCGAATGGCGGTGATCAGCAGCAGGGCGGTGACGACCGCAGAAAGCCCGATCCCCTGCGGCACGACAGAGGTCCAGGCGTCGCGGCTGTGGACGAACACGTTCAACAGCGAAAGCAGCGCCGCCGCGGCGACCAGTAAGAATGGTATCCAGCTGATCTGGCCCGCCCGGCCGGAGACGAAATCGATCACCAGAAAAATTGCAGCGACCAGCGCCAGGACCAGGCCTGCCGCGATCAGCCAAACAGAGAAGTTCGCCCACTGCCAAATGGCGGTCTGGCAGTACGTCGCGTCACTCGCGCAGGCAGCGATCAGCAGAGCAGATCCCGCGCCGATGAAGCCTGGGTGCAGCAGGCTCCGGGGCTTCCCCCCGGGGGTCGGTCTCGCCATCTCATCCCTCATGCCGGTTGCCAGGCGCGTGTCAAAGCAATGGTCCTGCATAGATCGCCGATAATGCGCGCTGCCCGTCGCTTCAACAAGATGGTGCAAGGTGGCGCAAAACCGAAATTCAACTAAAATACAGCGCCCGACGCACCGCGAATATGGTTCCATCCGCTTCTTGGGGAACGCCGTGCGGGGCGCGGCGAACGCTGCGGGCGGGCTGCATGAATGTTTCTGAAATTCATCGAATGGCGGCGCTGGACAACGCCGCGCTGTGCGCCGCCATGTGGCGCGCGCACGGTCTTGATGTGGAGCGTGTCGACGGCTGCGTCGCGTGCTCGGGGACGCCGCCACGCTTCTACCCCAATGTGGTCACGGTCGACCCAAAAATCGAGCCTCGCGATCAGCTGCGCTCCATCGCCGAGCGGACAGCGCGCGCTTGCGGGGCCTTCTTCGTCAAGGACAGTTACCAGGCTCTCGCGCTGGACAGCCTCGGCTTCGAGCTGCTGTTCGATGCTCGTTGGATTCATCGGGCCGCCGGCTTCACCGCCGGCGCGCCCCGGCTCAACTGGCGCATAGTGACGGACGTTGAGGCGTTGGGCGCATGGGAGACGGCTTGGAGTGGAGGTGCGGACGAACCGTCGCTTTTCCTGCCAGCGTTCCTGGCGAGTCCCGGGATAACCATGCTGGCCGGGCGGGAGGGCAGTAAGATCGTGGCCGGGTGCATCATCACGGCGACGGGCCCTATGGCCGGTATCAGCAACATCTTCGGCGATGCCTTGGAAGCGATCGGCGCCGCGACTATGACGTTCCCCGGTCGTGACCTGGTGGGCTACGAGAACGGCGACGCACTGGCGGCCGCGCTGGAGGCCGGGTTCCAGGCGGTGGGCGATCTTGTGGTCTGGAGACGCCTTTAGAGAAAATTGCGCGATGTCACCGTAGTTCCCCGCAAAAAATAACGAGCCGGACTTCCAGAAAGCGGCCATTCCAATCGGGGAGAACGGGTGAGCCGACGTAGCGGGGATGCTTATTCCTGGGTGTTTTTGATCTGAATGGCCTTTGGTCTCGTAGCAAATCAACGGGCCGTTCGATAATGCTGAGCGCCCATGCGGATGCGACTTGGAGACTGTGGATGCGGAAGAGCGTCGTCCGCGTGAACGACAAGATGCAACAAGGCTACATTTATGAGTTGACCGAGTCGGCCGGCTGGAACTACGCGCAGGACTTCAAACCGGAACTCACGCCCAAGGAGATGCTCCATCTGGGTGTCTTCGGCGGCAAATACATGAACGATTGCAGGGCCGAATTTCCGCGAAGCTGGTTCGACGGAGCGAAGCTCTCGCCAGCAAAGCGCGACCCCTCGCTCAACTACTTTGGGATCGATGCAAGCCAACCGCTTCGTGTCTGGCGGCAGAAGGGTTGGATAAATCCCGCTGACCCGCGCGGCTGGTTTCAGTGGTACTGCCGCTACTACATGGGCCGCAGAACGCCGCAGGAGGACAGACGCCAGATCGGTCGGTGGAGAGCCATGAGCCGTCACATCGGACAGATCCGCCGGAATTGCGAACCGGGCGATCTGTTTTGCCGCCCACGGCAGCGACAGGCGTTGCTGCATTGGGCGTACGATAGCCGTCTGCTTTGATGATCAGCCGACAGCATTGCGAAACGGCTGCTCAGGGTGGAGAGCGGTCCTAAGCTTGACGTGACTTATTCGTCCAACGCCGCCGCGCGACGGCGATCGTTATGGCGCTAACCGCCAGACTGGCCGGAACAACAACCGCCGCCATCAGGACCAAGCCGAATGCAGCGATCAACGGCATATCCGAATGATGTGGATCTGGCTCAACAACGAATAGAACGGCTAACATGACGAGAAGCACCGGAACGACAAGTCCGCAGACCAATGTAAGCAGTATTGGGCGGGAGCCTTTGAAGAGCCGGTTGGCCCCCAGTGACAGTCCTGCCGCAATCCCGGAGACCATGACCGCTGCGATGACCAAAACTTGATACTCAGCCATCGGTCCTCAACAGCTAGCTCTTCATGCGTTGACCCTATGCAATGGCCCCAGAGTCAGCAATGGGTCGTGTGCCGTCGGTCGGTGGCGTCCAGGAACCCGCCATTGACGGCTGTGCGGGCTCCGGTGCCCAGAACGGATGCGATCAACGGCGGTTCGGGGTGGAGGCTGTGTGAAAACCGGTTGAGATTGGGGCTTTGGCCGATCGGCTAACGGTGCTGGCCGCGGGCTGCGAGCTGAGCCGCAAAGGCGGGATCGGTTACTCCTGATTCAATCAGCCCACAGACGAATGGTGCGGCGCGTACACGTCGCATTCTATTCAGACGTCACGCAGAAACTATCGGCGGAAAGCTTGATGCCCAACACCTGCAACAAGCTGAGTAAGGTGTGAAATTTCAGATTGCTCGCGTCGCCGAATATTCGGTACAGGTGTTCCCTGGAAATGCCGGTGTCGCGGGCCAGGCGCGACATTCCATGTTGCTGGGCAAGGGGCCAGAGCGCCGCGACCACGCGGCCCGACTGGCGGTATCGCAGGCCCTTGGTTATCTCATCCAGGCGCTGCTGCGTCAGGGACACGCGCTCCGCTTCGGCCCCGGCGCCGATACCCTCGGCCCCATCATGGATCGGTCCATCACGGACAGAAAGGGATGATCGCCGATCGGCTTGATCAGCGCTCACGGGGTCGCGTCCGGCGACGGACGGCGCAAATTCATCGGCAGCCACTGGCGCACTGACCCACTCACTTCGTTCATGGGCCAGCGCTCCAGGTATTTGTTTATGCATCGATTTTTCAAGCCTCGGCGGTCACCTTCATTTGGATCGATGCGCTAGCGCGGGGGCGGCCGCTAAGGCCAAGGTCGGGTTCGGGGCGCCGTTCAGGGCCATGACCACCGGGGCGCCCAGCGACGTCACGGTCCGGTCGACGGTCATTTTCGTGCAGGCCCGGTAGGCGGCGAGTTCGACGGGGAATCGGATATCCGGCTTGCCGCCGCAGATTCCGTCGGCTGCGCGTTGGATGCGCTGCAAGGCGACTTTGGCGCCCGACGCGCGGCCAAGATCAAGATCTGCGACCGAGATCCTGACGGAAACGGAACTGTCGTCAGCCACGGCGTTGGCCGGCGCGGCATAGGCGTTGCTGGTGAGTCCCAAGGCGAGAAGCGCAGCGGCCGCGAACAGGGTCTTGGCGTTCATAACGTTTCTCCTCATTGCGTGACGGATAGGGTGCGTCCGATTGGCGCAGGCGATCTATCCGAATTGCGCAATTTGAGGACGAATTGCGCAAACTTCGCGCGGCGACGGCGCGGAGGATGCGGAAACCCTTGAGGGCTGCGTTCAGTGCTGGTTTGCGCGCCGGGCCTCCGCCGGCGATTGGCCGAACGCCGTCTTGTAGAGGGCGGAGAAACGGCCGGGATTGGTGAATCCGAATTCAAATGCGATATCGATGACGGATCGCGCGCCTTCGCCGAAGGCGAGAACCTGTCGTGCGGCCTCAAGCCGGGCCTGACGGATCGCCGCCGCGGGTGTTGTGTCCCGGAACTGCCGGAACCCGAGTTGCAGGTTGCGCACGCTGCAGCCGGCCGCGTCGGCGATTTCGTGCAAGGCGATGGGCTGTCCAGCGCGGGACCGGATGAATTCCTCGGCGCGATGAATAATTCCGGGCACGGCCACGCCCGTCGGCCGGGCGAGCCGCGACGAGTAGTTGCTCGGCTGGGATTGGAGCAATGTGTAGAGCAAAAGATCCGTGAATGACCTGCTGGCTATAGTGCTCGACGCAAAGGAGTGCGGCGACGCCATTTCCGCGGTCAACAGCCCGACCATGCGCCTGATACCCTGACCGGGGCCGGATTCCCAATCGATGAACGGATCGAACTCGACATCATTCCCCGCGGGCTCACCCAAGAGCGCGGCTAGCCGTTCGTGTATGCTGCGCCGCGGGATCCAGATCGCCAGTCGCTCGTGATCACCCGTGGCGGAGAGGTGCGTGCCGGGCAGCCCGCGGTAGATCAGGCCGGTGGTCTCGTTGGCGTCGCCGGTCAGCTTGGAGCCCGGTCCAAGGTAGGACACCCCCCCTCGGCTCACGGATGTCAGGCAGTAATCAGGCAGGCCCGCATCGACGATCGACATGACCGCCGGAACAAGGTCGTTGATATAAGCAATGTCGAGGTCGCCCAAACCGCTGGCGCCGCGCGTCAGGATCACCTGCTCTTTTTGCTTGGCCCGAAATTCCCGACCCATCAGCCGATAGGTCAGGCGTCTGAACGAAGGCTGGATGAAATACGGCTGGAGTTGCGGCCAATAGGCCCCGCTTTCGAGTTCGGCGAACTCGCGGAAATGCACCAGCCTGATCTTGGACCTGGGATCAGGGTTGCTATGGTTGAAATCGAGATCCATCAGCCCGAGCCGTGCGGCGGGCGAACGAAGCCCGGCCCGCTTATCCTGGCTAGCATAACCCGGCCGCAGTGATGTTGGCGCCGCCGCCTGTACAAACGCATGACCGAACGCTCTCCCCACTAAAGTCGCACCCAAGCCCGACCACCAGGACGCCGGAGGATGCGGTCAGCTTCGTTCCAGCGTAGAGCTCAACCTATTTCTACCAACTCGACCTGCATGGCAATCGAAACTGGCCAACTAAGCTTTGGTCATGCTTCAGCCTGAAACGCCCAATGCCAGAAATTAGAGCATATGGCGCGAAAAAAGGCGCTGTATCTAAGAAATCTCACGCTCTCCGCCAGAGTTTTGTCCTCTGGAACCCACATTCGCTAGGAAAAGCGGGCCCCAGCGCCGCCAGGTCGAACGCGTCGACGAACGCCTCGACCACCCGCACCGGGTTCTCCTCCGAAACATAGTCATCCAGATATTCAGGAAGCAGGACACCGCTGCCGGCGGTCCTCACCCTCGACGAAGCGGCCCATCGCAAACCTCGAAGCAAATGCTCAAGGATCCTAACGTTTCATCGCTCCACGCGGAATCCTAAATAGCCCCAATCTCAACCGGTTTTCACACAGCCTCCACCCCCAGCCGCAGTTGGGAATGGCCGGAATCAGCATCGGAGCAGGGCATCGGCGGCCGTTCCGGCTCCTACCTCAACAGCGGATGGTCGCAATGGCTGGCGTGGGTGGCAGACCTTTTAAGCGGCCACTGTCCTGCCGAACAACGGTCGCCTCGGCGCTCCGTATCGATTCGGCGTCGGCTGGCCGCGAACAGTGCCGAACACCGTTGGCTCAGATCCCAATACTCGCCGCTCGTCGCGCCGATACCCCCGCCTGAATGATGAGTTTCTGGAGCATCCCAACCTTCAGGCTTGGCCCGTCCCGCCCCGCTTACACAGACCGGCGCATGCTCAGGATCGGCACGGGCGGCTTCAGCCATTCGCCGCGCTGCTCGGCGTATTTGGTCGCGCCATTGGTAGGCAGGGACAGGATCTTGGCCACCACATCCATCCCCTCGACCACCTGGCCAAACGCCGCGTAGCCCAGATTGTCGCCCGGCTCGCCCGGATGAGCGTCCAGATAGGGCTCCGGGCTGGCGCAGATGAAGAAGTTGCTGGTGGCCGTGCCGGGATCGAAGCGCCCCAGCGAGATCGTGCCCGTGTCGTGCCGAAGGCCGGTCTTGGTGGTGCTCTCGTGGCGTATGGGCGGAAAGGGGTGGGTCTTGGGGTTGGGGGCGCCGACAATGGTGCCCTGTTTTGGCGCGCCGGTTTCCCGCGTCGCCCGATAGAAGGAGCCGCCATCATAGGCGTGGGTGTCCACATAGCGCAGGAAATTGGTTGAGGTGAGGGGCGCCTTCTGGGCCTCCAGCTCCACCAGGATGGACCCATGGTTGGTTTTGATCAGAACCCGCGGCTTGGCCGGCGCCGACAGCGCCGCCCGCGCGTCGCTGACCAGCAGCCCGGCGCCCAAAACAAAGCTGCGGCGTCCGACCTTGGTCTCCGTCATCTATGTGTGCTCCTCGTTAGTTCGCCCCCACCTTAGCGCCCCTCGTGATGATGTATAGGCGAGGGAGCCATGGGGGTGGCGATGCTTGCGGAACCAACCTGCACGGGCGTAGCAATGCCTGCCAGCATTTGCTGACGGCAATTTGGGAACCAGACGAATGTCGCTCAGGATCAATTCGCAAGCCCCGAACTTCACCGCCCAGACCACCGAGGGGCCGATTAGCTTCCACGACTGGATCGGCGACGGCTGGGCGATCCTGTTCTCCCATCCCAAGGATTTCACCCCGGTCTGCACCACCGAGCTGGGCTATATGGCCGGACTGAAGCCGGAGTTCGACAAGCGCAACACCAAGATCATCGGCCTGAGCGTCGATCCGGTGGACAACCATTCGCGCTGGGCCAAGGACATCGAGGAAACCCAGGGCCACGCGGTCAACTACCCGATGATCGGCGACACGGACCTGAAGGTCGCCACCCTCTACGACATGCTGCCCGAGGGGGCGGGCGTTACGTCCGAAGGCCGCACGGCCGCGGACAACGCCACCGTGCGCGCGGTGTTCGTCATCGGACCGGACAAGAAGATCAAGGCGATGCTGGTCTATCCCATGACCACCGGCCGTAACTTCGACGAAGTCCTGCGCCTGCTCGACTCCTGTCAGCTCACCGCCAAGCACACGGTGGCCACCCCGGTGAACTGGCGCCCCGGCCAGGACGTCATCATCCCGCCCTCCGTCACCGACGAGCAGGCCAAGCTGAAATATCCGCACGGCTGGAAGACCCTGAAGCCCTACCTCCGCGTCGTCGCCCAGCCACAGGGCTGACGCGCGGCCGAATTAGACAGCCTGCATCAGCGCGTCCCGTAGCTGCTCCTGGTTGAACGGTTTTTTCAGGCGCAATGCGTCGCTGTCCTGGATGGAGGCGTCCGCATATCCTGTGGCGATGATGACCGGCATCTGCGGCCGTTCGATGCGAATGCTCCTGGCCAGCTCAACGCCGTTCATCTGCGGCATAGCGTAGTCGGTGATGACCACGTCTATGTCCGCATGCAGCTTCAAGGCCTCAAGCGCCTCTGCGCCCGAGGCGGCGGGGAGCACGAAGTGGCCGAGGTCTTCCAGGAGCGCGGCGGTGCTGGTCAGCACCAGGCTGTCGTCGTCCACCAGCATCACCACCAGATGCGGATCCCGCACATCGTCGGTGTCCAGCTCGGCCGAATCCGCCGGGGCGTCCGGCGCCTCGGTGACCGGCAACCAGATCTCCACCATCGTTCCTTCGCCTGTGCGGCTCTCGATGACCAGCCCGCCGCCGGACTGCACTGCAAATCCATGCACCATGGATAGGCCCAGTCCGGTGCCCCTGCCCACGCCCTTGGTGGTGAAGAAGGGTTCCGTCGCCCTTGCAAGGGTTGCGGCGTCCATCCCCGCGCCGGTGTCGGCGACGCTGACGACCACATAGTCGCCGGGCCTGAGCGTGGGATCGTCCTGGCTTACAGCGGCGACGCGGCCGGAAACGGTGATCACGCCCGCCCCGGACATGGCGTCGCGCGCATT
Source organism: Caulobacteraceae bacterium (assembly GCA_036494815.1). GTDB lineage: Bacteria > Pseudomonadota > Alphaproteobacteria > Caulobacterales > Caulobacteraceae > Poindextera. The sequence continues at coordinate 19,434 of DASXNV010000090.1, read as the reverse complement.
GAGCGCCAGGTTGAGCAGCGCGGTTTCAAGTTGGATGGGGTCCGTCAGCGCCGCCGGCAGGTTGCGTGGAACCTTGGTGTCGATCCGCACGGTGGGCCCGATCGATCGCTGCAAAAATCCCTGCATCCCGCGCAGCAAGGCCGGGACGTGGGTCGGTTCGATCTTCAGCGCCCGGCGGCGGGCGAAGGCCAGCATGCGCTCGGTAAGGGCTGATCCGCGCTTCAACGCCTGCACGGCGTTATCGACCAGCGGGGCGCACCGAGGATCATTGGGCAGGCGTTTGCGCAAAAGCTCAAGACTGCCGAGGGCGACCATGAGGAGGTTGTTGAAGTCGTGCGCGACGCCGCCCGTGAGCTGACCGACCGCGTCCATCTTCTGTGCCTGGAACAGGGCCTCGCGGGCTCTGTCGAGCTCGGCCTGGGCGAGCTTCCGCTCGGTTATGTCGCGCGTGATCTTGGCGAAGCCGATAAGCTCGCCCTTCTCGTCGCGGATCGCATCGATCACCACATTGGCCCAGAAGACCGATCCGTCCTTTCGAACGCGGCGGCCTTCGCGCTCCCAGCGGCCTTCCCGCCGGGCCGTCTCCAGGCCCTGGGCCGGAACCCCCGCCTGGCGGTCCTCTTCGGTATAGAAGCGCGAGAAATGCTCGCCGATTATGTCCTCGGGCCGATATCCCTTGATCTGTTGCGCGCCGGCGTTCCAGCTCGCCACCCGCCCATCCAGATCCAGCATGTAGATCGCATAATCGGTGATGGCCTCGGCCAGCAGCCGATAGCGCCCCTCATCTGTGATTGACGCCCTGAAGCCCTCGTCCGGTTCTAATGCGTCCCTGGCGTCTGGCGACTCAGCCACAATCCAACTCCATCGCGAAACGGGCTGTCAGGGTTGAAAGTCTCATGGAGCGCGATCGGTTGCAGTCGGCCAGGTTATGGGCGGGCCCAAAAGGCCGCCGTCCACTCGGCGCCTTGGCTGAAGCTGGCCGCCAGCCGCCGAACCACAGCGCCGCTGAGGGCTTGACCGGCGCTCAGATTCAGTCATCTTCGATCTTAGATCAAAGATTTTTGATTTCGATCGAGGTGCGGCATGATCGGCCTGGCGCTTGTTCAGCGGGAAACGGTGCAGGAGCAGATTTATCTGGCTCTGCGCGACAAGCTGATGCGGGGCGGGTTTGAGCCGGGGCAGAAGTTGAAGGTGGTCCAGTTGGCGCAAGCCTTCGGCACCAGCGCCATGCCGGTTCGCGAAGCCCTGAACCGCCTGACCGCAGAACGCGGCCTGGAGAACCTGCCCAATCGCACGGTCCGCGTTCCGGCCCTGTCCATCGCACGGCTCGAAGACCTGATGCAGGCGCGGTTCGCGGTGGAAGGCCTGGCGGTGGAGCGGGCGGCGGCGAACATGACGCCCGAGACGCTCGCCGAGCTGAAAGGGCTGATTTCGGCTCAGAGCGAGACCGATCACGACCACATGTCCGAGGCGAGCGCCGAACAGAACCGCGCGTTCCACTTCACCATCTATCGGCAGTCCGGCTCCACCGTCCTGCTGCCGATCATCGAGAGCCTGTGGCTACAGTTCGGGCCCTATCTTCGTGACGCCTCGGAGCGGTTCGACGGCCGCGACGGCCGTGGCACCAATTTCCACGTGGAGCTGGTCGAAGCCCTGGGCCAAGGCGACGGCGCGGCGGCCCGCGCGGCCCTGGAGGCCGATATCGGCCGCGCCTTCGAGCTGGTCATGAGCGGCCAGCCCGGGTTCCTCCAGCAGACCGGCGCGGCCTGATGGCGGCCCCGCAAAACCACGGCGAGGGCGGCGACACCTTCGAGCTCTATGACCTGAGGGTCGAGGTGGTCGGGCCGGCGGACGCGAAGATTTATTGCGGGGCCAAGCTCGGCGACTATTTCGAACTGCACGGGGAAATGCTGATCCTGCCGCCGGGGCAGGGGTTCTCGATCTATTCCCTGGCGGCCCTGTTGCCCCTGTTGGCGGCCAAACAGAGGGTCACCGATCCCTTGGACTGGATGACCAGCGACGCCGAAGTCGCCTGTCCGGACCCGCACTGCCCGACCCGGTTCCGCATCACCCGGGGCGCGCGCCGCACCTTCAACCGCGCCGAGGCCACCGCCGTCGCCCTGCCGGGGCGCGCGCCATGACGATCCCCCGCAAGGCCCTCGATGCCGGCTACGACATTTCCCGCATCATCAAGGGCGGCTGGCACCTGGCCGGCGATCACGGCGCGATCGACAACGCCCAGGCGCTGAAGGACATGGCCGATTTCGTCGAGGCGGGGATCACAACCTTCGACTGCGCCGACATCTATACCGGCGTCGAGGAGATGATCGGCGCCTTCCGCCTGGCCTATCCGCTTCAGGCCCAGAAGGCGCAGATCCACACCAAGTTCGTGCCGGACCTGCCGGACCTGCCGTCGGTCGACCGCCGCTACGTGCAGACCATCATCGACCGGTCGCTGCGCCGCCTCGGCGTCGAGCAGATCGACATCGTCCAGTTCCATTGGTGGGACTACCAGGTCCCGCGCTACGTGGAGACGGCGCTGGAACTCGACCGGCTGCGGCAAGCCGGCAAGATCGCCCGGCTGGGGGCGACCAATTTCGACGTCCCGCATCTGAAACAGATCATCGACGCCGGCGTGCCGATCGTCAGCCAGCAAGTGCAATATTCGCTGCTGGACAACCGGCCGCAAGCCGAGATGGTCGACTATTGCGCGGCCAAAGGCGTCGCGCTGCTTTGCTACGGCACGGTGGCGGGCGGATTTCTATCGGATCGCTGGCTTGGCCGGCCGGAGCCGGTCGGGCCGATCTCCAACCGGTCCCTGGTCAAATACAAGCTGATCATCGATGACTTTGGCGGCTGGCCGCTGTTCCAGGCTCTGCTGAGCCGCCTGAAACAGATCGCCGACAAGCACGGCGTGGACATCGCTTCGGTGGCCACCCGCGCGATCATCGACCGCCCTCAGGTGGCGGCGGCGATCGTCGGCGCCACCAGCGCCGCCCATCTCAAGGCGCATGAGCGGATCGGGGCCCTGGCCCTGGACGACGAGGATCGCGCCGTGCTGGCCGCCGCGACCCAGGACCGCAAGGGGCCTCTGGGCGACGTCTATACGCTGGAACGTGATCGCAACGGGCCTCATGGCCAGATCATGAAATACGAACTGAACAACGCATAAGGTCTGTAAGTAAAAGACTAGCTTGGAAAATGGGGTCGACGAAGGCGCAACGATCGCAATCGTTCAAATTGGGGATAGTGTCTTGAAAAATCTTATGAACAAAAGCAGCGCGCGGAATCTGCTTCTTATGCCGCTGGCCTTGAGCCTTTTCGGCGCCACGGCCCTGTCCAGCCCGGCCTGGGCCCAGGCGGCCGCCGCCGCGCCGCCGACCCTGGCCGTCGGCGAAATCGTGGTCACGGCCGAAAAACGGTCATCCACCGTGCAGAAGACGCCGATCAGCCTGTCGGTGATCAGCGGCAAGGATCTGCAGTCCAAGGGCATCGGCAGCGTGCTGTCGATCGCCCAGCAGGTCCCGGGCATCTCCTTCAAGACCTCCGGCCCCGGCCAGACCGAATTTGAAATGCGCGGCCTGACCTCCACCGGCGGCGAATCGCCGACCGTGGGCTTCTATCTCGACGAGGCCCCGTTGACCCCGCCGGCCATGGCCCAGAACGGCAAGGTGGTCATCGACCCCAACCTGTTCGACCTGGCGCGGGTGGAAGTGCTGCGCGGGCCCCAGGGCACGCTCTACGGCGCCGGCTCCATGGGCGGCACCATCAAGCTGGTGACCAACCAGCCCGACCTGAATAATTTCGGCGCCAGCGCCGAGGCGATCGGCTCCGGCACGCAGAACGGCGGCTTCAACCATACCGAAAACCTGATGGTCAACGTGCCGCTGGTGAAGGATCTGGCCGCCCTACGCATCGTGGGGACCAACAAGTGGATGGACGGCTATATCGACCGCGACGTGATCAACCCCTTTCCCCTGGAAACCAATAACAGCACCACGCGCGGCGATGTGACCGCCGCCCCGGTGACCCAGCAGACCGACAAATCCAATTGGGAGCGGCTGCAAGGCGCCCGCGCCACCCTGGCCATCCAGCCCAACGACCGGCTGACCATCACGCCGGGCCTGCTCTATCAGAGCATTTCCCAGGGGGCGCCCAATACGATCGACGCTCCGCCGGGGAACAAGCTGGTCCACTACCAGCCCTATGACGTGGCCGAGCCGTTCCGCGACGCTTTCATCCTCAGCGACCTGACCATCAAATACGATTTCGACGCGGTTCAGCTGACCTCCGCCACTGCGGTCTGGAACCGGCATCAGCTGCAGACCCAGGATATTTCCGAGGCCATGCAGGACTATATCGGCAGCTTCTTCGGACCCGCCGCCGACTTCCCCTATTCGACCTTCGGCGCCGCGTCGATTTCCGAAGAGGACAACACCGCCCAGGTCAGCGAAGAAGTGCGCCTGAGCTCCAAGGGCGACGGGCGCTTCCAGTGGCTGGTGGGCGGCTTCTACAGCAGCTTCGACGCCACCTCCCACGTCTATTCCTACTATCCCGCCGGGGGCGGTTTCGACCAGATGTTCGGGACCGCCAACCTGGCCGACAACCATCGCCGGATCGCCGTGCAGCAGACGGCGGCGTTCGGCGAAGCCTCCTACAAACTCACCGACATGCTGAAGGCGACGCTGGGGCTGCGCTGGTTCTCCTATGACAGCAACTCGGTGACCAGCGTCAGCGGGGTGTCGGCCAACGGCACCAGCGCCCCGCTCTTCGCCAAGGCCTCGAACTCGGGGGTCAATCCCAAGTTCAACCTGTCCTTCACGCCGAGCGAGGACCTCAACATCTACGGCACGGTGGCGGAGGGCTTCCGGCCAGGCGGCCCCAATTCGCCGATCCCGTCGTCCTGCGACGCGGCGCTGGCGCAGCTGGGCCTGAAGGCGGCCCCGACCCAGTTCAACCCCGACAGCGTCTGGAGCTATGAGCTGGGGGAAAAGGCCCGCTTCGCGGACCGCCGCGTGGTCGTCAATGGCGACGTCTATTATGAAGACTGGTCCGGGGTGCAGCAGCAGGTCGCCCCGGCCTGCGGCTTCAAGTTCACGGCCAATGCCGGCAAGGCCGAGGTCTATGGCGCCGAACTGGAAATCACCATCAAGCTCACGCCCGAGCTGAGCCTGACCCAGAACGGCGGCTACACCCACGCCACCAACGCCACCACCGTGCCCGGCGCCGGCGTGGTCTCCGGCCAGCGCCTGCTGGACGTGCCGGACTGGACGGCCAACACCACCCTGTCGTGGGAACATCAGTTGAACGACCAGTTCAAGTTCGTGGGCCGGGTCAGCAACAGCTATGTGGGTTCCAGCCAGGACATCACCTTCACCCGCAACAACCTGCCGGGCTACGATCTGGTGGACCTGCGGGCGGGGGTCTCCACCAAGGGCTGGTCGGCCTACCTGTTCGTCGACAATGTGACCAACAAGACTGCGCTGTTCAGCAATACCGGCGCGCTCTCGGCCAATGTCCCGATCCTGAACCGGGTCGCCATCAACCAGCCCCGGACCGTCGGCATCGACCTGAGCTATAACTACTAGACCCTAGATATGACGGGCGCGGTCGATTCCGGTTGCGGATCGGCCGCGCCGCTCCCCTCCCAGACAGGATGACCAGCTTGGGCGACGGCGACAGTTCCGGCGGCGGCGTTCCCGCCTATCCCAACCGCACCTATGCCTGGGTGGTGGTCGCCATCCTGATCGCCACCGCGATCCTGTCCTATACCGACCGCCAGGTTCTCAGCCTGCTGGTGGATCCCATCCGCAAGGATCTGGGGATCGGCGACGCCCAGATCAGCCTGCTGCTCGGCGCGGCCTTCGCCCTGGTCTATGGGGTGGCCGGCATACCGCTCGGCTATTTCGCCGACCGCACCTCGCGCCGAAACCTCATCTTCGCCGGCATCGTCATCTGGAGCCTGGCCACGATCGCCTGTGGCCTGTCGCACAGCTTCGGCCAGATCTTCGCCAGCCGCATCTTCGTCGGCCTGGGCGAGGCGGTGCTGTCGCCGGCGGCGATCTCCCTGATCAGCGACTATTTCCCGCCGCAGCGCCGCGGTTTCGCCGTGGGCCTGTTCCTCAGCGGCATCGCCATCGGCAGCGGCGCGGCGATCCTGATCGGCGGCGGCGTCTTGCACGGGGTCGAGCTGGGCCTGCTGTCGTCCACGCCCCTGGCCCATCAGGCGCCCTGGCGGCTGGTGCTGCTGCTGATCGGCGCGCCGGGCCTGGTCTGGTCCGCCGTCATCCTGATCATTCGCGAACCGGCCCGGCGGGCCAGCGAAGCGTCGGAGACGGGTGCGGGGGATAAGGAGGGAGCCGGTCAGGATCGGCGGGCGCTGGTCCGCATCTGGCGCAGGGTGGCGCCCATCTATGTGATCGTGGCCACCGCATCCTTGGTGGACAACGCCGTCGGGGCCTGGGCGCCGTCGCTGCTGATCCGGGAATTCGCCAGGGACCCTGGCAAGATCGGCATCGAGCTGGGCCTGCTTTTGACCATCGGCTTTGGCGGCGGGGTCCTGATCGGCGGCTTTCTGGCCGACCGCGCCAGCCTGTCCGGCGGCCTGCCCAGCAAGATGCGGATCTGCATGATCGTGGGTGGGCTGATCTTGCCGGCGGCTCTTCTGATGAACTCGGGGCAGTTCCTCGTGGTTCTGTTCAGCGTGCCGCTCTATTTCCTGCTGTCGGGGATCGTCACCGCGGTAGGCTTCTCGTCGATCCTCGACATCGTGCCCAACCGCTCTCGCGGCCTGGCCATGGCCATCAGCTTCTTTCTCAATGTGGCCGTCGGCGCCGGGGTCGGGCCGACCGCGGTCACCCTGTCTGGCGATCATATCTTCGGCGCCAGGGCGGGCCTGGCGCCAGCGATCTCGTCCGTGGCCATGGCCGGCTACGCCCTCGTCGCCATCGTAGCGGCCCTGACCTATCTGAGCAGCCGAGCCGCGCGCCGAGCAGCCCTGATGGCCTAGCCTGGCGCCTGGATGAGCTCCACCACATAGCCGTCGGGATCCTCCGCCAGGCCGATGGTCATGTTGTTGAACGCCGGTGTCACCTCGGCCTGGCGGGTGATCGGCAGCCCCTCGGCGCGGATGCGCTCCATCAACGCCTTTGCGTCGGGCACGAAGAAAGCCAGTTTGACGGGGTTGTTGCGGTAGTTGGGGTTTGACCCGTCCAGCCAGTGCATCAGCACCACGAAGGTTCGGCCCTCGTAGCCGACGATAACCTCCCTCAAATGCGGCAGTTCGATGCGTTGCTGCACCTGCATGCCGAGGACTCAGGTGTAAAAATCCTCGGATCGGACTATGTCGCTCACGCCGACGCCGACCGCCGCGAGGTTTTCAGCCGACTTCGCCATTCGTCTATTCCTCACTGCGCCGCGCGTGACGCTGGAACCGCCGCGAGATCCTGCGGGCGCTGCTGGCGCGCCCATTTGGGGCGTTCCGTGCGGACCGTCTCCAGCGCCTTGGACCAGAAGGCCGGATTGCCGGCGAGGAACTTGATGTTGAAGTGCTCGGCGTTTCGAAACTCCAGCACCTCGACCCCTTCAGGCCCCGGGACATAGGCATAGGCCGCGTCGGTCGGCACGAAGAAGCCGTCTCCAGCGCCCAGCGTCTTGGCGCCAAGCGTCAGGCTTCCAGCGACGATATAGTAGAGGCAGTCGGCGTTGTGGCTGTGCCGGGGCAGCGGAAAGCCGCTCTTGAACCAGGCGTAGGTGAGGCTGAAGCCCGGCGCCGAGAACAGCAGCTTCACAGTCTGCCCTTCGTTGACGCCCGCCTCGCCCAGATCGGCGAAACGCGTCTCCAGTTCGGGGGAGACGGCCTCGTAGTCCATAACGTCGACTTCCGAAAACGCGGGGGCGTCCGCGCCGCGGTAGATGGCGAAGCGGCTTGCCGGCTTGTTGGGTTGGGCGGACATGGAAACCTCCTGTTGGGCGGAAAGGGTCATGCTGGCGAGGCGCCGTTGACGAGGCCAAGGCCCGCTGTCTTGTAGCCCAGCAGGACCAGGGCCTCTTCGCTGGCGAACTGCCGGACCTCGGGGCGCAGGGAGAGGAACCAGTTTTCCTGGGTGCGGTAGACGGGCTTGGTGTACCAGGCGAAAACCCCGGCGCGCTGCTCGCCGGCCGTGCTGTTGTGGCCGGTCCTGTGCCAGACGCGGCTCTCGAACACGACGACCGAGCCGGCCGGCGCCTCGATGGGCGCGGTCTCCACCTGGCCTTCCTCGGGCCGCGGCGCACGGTTCAGCCTGTGGCTTCCCGGAACGAAGCAGGTCGCGCCATTGGCTTTTGTGAAGTCATCGAGGCACCAGGCGAGGTTCAAGCCCTGGGGCTGGCTGGGCCAGGGCTGGGGCACGAATATCTGATCGGCGTGCAGCACCATCTCACCGCCGCCGGGACCGGTGATATTGGCCGAGATGTTGCCAAGCAGGGCGGGCCAGCCCAGCACGGCCTTCACATAGGCCACGGCCAAGGCGTGGAACGCGAGATCCTCGAACACGGGATCGCGGCTCAGCACGTTCCAGACCCGGTGGTTGGTGTCGTCGTCGCCGTAGTCGAGCCCGAATTTTTGCGCGCGCCCGCGAGCCCGGTCGGACTCGGCCGCACAATAGAGCGCCTCGCGGGCGCGCTTCAGCCCATCGCCGGTCAGCACATCCGGCACGATGGCGAGGCCGTAGTCGCCGATATCCTTCAAGCCCTGGGCCAGGTCGCGGGTCGGCGCCGGAACGGCTATGCTAGGCGCCTCCGCCTTTGTCGCGAGGGTCATGCCGGCTGCTCCTGGGAGGCGAACTGATCCTCAAGGTAGCGCAGGTCCGCAGCCTCGCCGGTGTTGGCCGTCGGGCCAAGGCCCAGCCAGTCCCGCATCTGCGGGGCCAGCGACGACTGGGTCCCGGACGAGAGGCAGGCGTTCCAGTTCACCTGCGGGCGCAGGAACGGCTTGGTGTAATAGCCGAACAGCAGGGCCCGATCCTGGTCCGGCGTGATGTTGGCGCCGGACGTGTGCCAGATCCGGCCCTCCATCACGATGATGGAGCCGGCCCTGGCCTCGAATGGACGCAGGCGCTTGTGGGCGTCGGGCGGAACATCCGCGCGCGTCTCCCACCGATGGCTGCCGGGGATGAACAGGGTGGCGCCGTTATCGAAACTGACGTCCGTCAGGCACCAGATGATGTTCAGGCTCCAGGGGTGGACCCACGGCTCGGGCACGACCAACGACAGGTCGGAGTGAAGCGCCATGGACCTCGAGCCCGGGCGAGCGATGTTCGCTGTGAAGTTGGAGATCAGGAAGGTCTCGCCCAACAGCGACCGCACCATTGCGACGGCGACCGGGTGCTGGATCAGGTCCCTGAACAGCGCGTCGAGCTCGAGCAGGTGGAAGACGCGTACATTGCAGGCGTTGGGGTCTAAGATGGGCATGAAGGTCGACAGGCCACGGCGCCGGCTCTCTCCCGCCGCGGCCCACAGCCGATCCAGCGCCTGCGCGGCGCGGCGATCGTCCAGCACGTCGGGCAGGACACACCACCCCTCGTCCATCAACTGCGGTTTGGCTGCCGCGAGAGGATCATCGATCATCGCGTTTCGCTCCCTGGCCGTCCCCTGAAGGGACCCGTCCATACTCTGGGACGTTATCATAAAATTGGAACCTATTCCAATTTTGTCAATCTGGATTTCGCCTATAAACCGGTCTCTATTGAGCCGACGGGAGGGAGAGGCTGTTGCTCACGCGAGGTTTGACCAGCGGCATGGCGGCGCCAGATGGTTCGCGCCGGGAACAGGCCAAGCGCGAGCGGCGCGTCCGCATCGTCAATGCGACCTGTAACCTGTTGCGCGAGGTCGGCGTGGAGGCGCTGTCGATGAAGGCCGTCGCCGCGAGGGCGCAGGTCAGCCTCTCGACGGTCTACAATCTGTTCGATTCCAAGCAGTCGGTCCTGGCGCGGGTGTTCGACCAGGATCTGGCCCGGTTCGAGGCGCTGGTGGACGCGGCGCCGGCGCAGGACGTGCTGGAGCGGATCTTCGATGCGCTCGACATCGCCGCCGACCTCTACGCGGCCGATCCCGCTTTCTATCGCGCCACCATGTGGCGGCGACCGGCGGGGGACGGCGAGCTCGCGCTGCAGACGACCCTGCGCGAGCCGCGGATACGCTTCTGGCGGACCATGGTCGCGGCGGCCGTTCGAGAGGGCTGGCTCCGGCGCGGTGTCGACCCGGCTGTGGTTGGGGCGCTCCTGATCCAGATCTCGGGCGGCGTGCTGGGCGACTGGATCGCCGGCGACATCTCGATCCAGAGCTTTCGACAGGAGATCAAGCTCGGCTACGCGGTCGCCCTTCTGCCCTTTGCGACCCGGACGGCGGCGCCGCGCCTGCGCGCCACCATCAATCGTCTCCACCACGATCTCAGCGCGGCCAGCGGTCGCGGCTGAAATGCAGCGGTGAGGCCTTCGCCTTCAGTCTCGCGCCTGGTCGTCGCGACGCCGGCGCCATCCACCAATCTCGGCGAGACCTCTGGCACGCCGCGGTGTCACTGCGTCCGCCCCTCGCCGAACTCGGCGATACGGTCGGCAAGATCCCCCAGGTTCTGATTGAAAGCCTCCAGAGCGAAGGCGAGGCCGAAAATCTGTTCAAGCCGGTCGAAGGTCAGGGCGCCCGGCTCAATCTCCGCCTCCAGCTGCTGGAACGCTTCGCGAAAAGCCGCAAAGAGATCGGCAAGCGCCGGCTTCGGCGTTGTGGCCCCGCTGGCCAGAGCAGCGGACAGCGCGTCCAGCTGATTCGCCTGGCCGAGCAGTAGGGACGCGGCAGGCCCACCGAGGCGCTCGGCCACGGGCTTCATCCAGCGATGAGAGCTGGCGCGGCCGATCATCACGGCGTCGGTGCGCAGCCGCCATAGCGTGCGTGGGATCGCGTCGGCGACCCGCGGCCCGGTCAGCCGCACGGCGCTCTCGCGCGAGGCCTCGGCGACCTGAGCCTCGATCTTTCCGAGCCTGGAGCGAAGCTTGGCGTGCAAGGGCGTAATGGCCGTCTCGACCTCCACGCCGCCGAGGCGCTCGGCGTAGAGCGTGAGCAGTCGCGACAATTCGCCCAGGGCGCCCTGTACATTGGTCGAAACCGCTTCCCGAGCGCGGGCGGGAAATACGAACAGTGCGATCAGCACGCCAATCACGCCGCCGACCGCGATCTCGATCACCCGGAGCGTGGCGGCCTCGGCGAAGCCCCTATGACTTGTGGCGCTTCCCACGATCATGATCACCGCGGTCACCGGGGCGATCTTCAGGCTGGGGCGAAGCGACGCCGCCAGGCCAAGTACGCCCACCGACAAGGCCAAGGCCGCGGCCTCGCCCCATGGGCTTTGCGGCGTTATCCAGGCTGCGAAGGCGCCAACCATCGCCCCCACGCCAGTGCCAACAAGGCGATCGCGCGAGGCGCCCAGAGTCCCGCCAATTGAGGTCTGCACCACGACCACGGCGGTGATCACCGCCCAATAGCCTTGCGGCAAGCGAAAGGCGGTGGCCACTGCGAAGCTGACCGCCGCCGCCATGGCCACCCGCGCGGCGTGCCGCAGGTCGGCCTGGTGTCTGTCCAGCAGCGATCTCCAGGACATCTGCCCCCTTACCGCCCCCTACTGTCCTCCCGCCGGTTTCACTTCCATCTTCCAGGCCTTGTCGTCGGTCAGATAGGTCTGGGCGGCGTGCTGAATGTCGGCGGCGGAGACGTGGGACAGCTGGGCCTCGGATGAGCGGATCGCGGCCAGCTTTCGCGGGTCGGTCTGGGCGTCGCCCAGGGCGCTGAGCCAATATTCGTTGGTCTCCCGGCGCTTGAGCAGGGATTCCACCGCCGGCTTCTTGGCCCGTTCCAGCTCGTCGGCGCTGACCGGGTTGGTCCGCAAATCGGCGGTGATGGCGGCCACGTCCTTGAAGAAGCCGTCCAGCTTGGAGGGTGGGATCTCCACCCGGGTCGAGACATAGCCATAGTGCGGGAACACGTCCGAGACCGACGAACTGGCCGACGGCGAATAGGTCGCGCCCTCGGCCCGGCGCAGCTGTTCGGTGACCCGCAGCTGCAGCACCTCGCCCAGAATGCTCAAGGTGCGCGCCCGCTGGGTGTCGCTCAGGAAGTCGTCGGTGGGCCAGGCGACAAAACCGATGGCCTGGTCGGCGCGGCCCTTGTGGGTGCGCACCACCGGCGCGGCGGTGGGCGCCGGGAAGGCGGCGGTCGCGCCGGCGACGGGGGCAGGGGTGTCGGCGCGAGCGGGCAGGGCGCCGAAGGTCTCGGCCACGGCGGCGATGGCCTTGTCCACCGTGGTGTCGCCGACCACGACGACCTCGATCTGGCCCTTGGCCAAGGGGGCGGCCAGCAGCTCGTGGAAGCCGCCGGGCGTCTCCGTGGCGATGGCCGCGGCGTCAGGCAGGCCCCAGCGCCTGTCGCCGGAATGCAGCAGCGTTCCCAGGTCGCGGTTGAGCACGCCGGCGGGGGTGGCCGCCAGCTGGTCGAGCAGGGATGGGGCGGCGTTCTTCATCCGCGCGAAGGCCTCGGGCCGCCAGCCCGGATCGTTGAGATTGGCGGCCAAGAGCTGCATTTGGATCTCCAGATCGTCCGGCCGGGTGGCGCCGCTCTCCACATAGGCGCTGTCGCCAATGCCGAAACTGTGGCCGACGATGCGCGAGCGCAGCACCTGGTCGGTGTCCTCGGCGCTCAGCTTGCCCAGGCCGCCTTCGGGAAAAGCGGTGCCCGCCGCCCACGCCGGGGTGGGCCGATCGGTGGGCAGGTCCTCCAGGCCGTGGCCGATGCGGGCCTGGACCAGGATCTGGTCGGTGCGGAATCGGGTCGGCTTGACGGTTAGGCGCACGCCGTTCTGGAAGCGGACGAAAACCGTATCCAGATCGGTGATGTCCTTCTGCTCGGCCACCTGGCCGATGGGGCCGAAATTGAAATAGGGCCAGCTCTGATTGGCCTGGGCGACCGGGGCGCCCACCGGGGCCAACTCGTCGGCGGCCAGGGCGTCGGAGACGACCTTGTCGCCCCCCTCGATGGCCACCGGTGTCGAGACCAGCAGCAGGGGTCCGGAGCCGGAAAAAGCCCGCGCCAAGGCGGTGTTGACCTCGGCGGGAGTCAGCCCCTTCACCCCGGCCTCGAACAGGGCCAAATCCTCGGCGGGGCTGGTCTCCACCTCCGGCGCGCCCAGGGTGGCGACCACGTCATCGGCGATGGAAGGGGTGGTGCGGGTGCCGGCGCCGTCGGCCGAGGCTTTCAGGCTGGCGCGCTGGCTGTCGATCTCGGTGGCCAGTTCCTGGGCCGAGACGCCGTACTGCACCAGCCGTCGCTGTTCGGCGATCTCCGCGTCCAGGGCCGCCTTCCACTCACCAGGCCTCGCACTGGCCCGCATCGTGGCCACCCGGGCGGAATGGAACTCGTCGCCGCGATAGGCCGCCGCGCCCACAAAGGGCGGGGTGTCAGAGCGCACCAGCCGGTCCAGCCGGCGGTTCAGCACCGCCAGGCCCAGGCTCTCGACGGTTTCCCGCCGCCGCCGCGCCGGGCTGTCTGGGGTCAGGTCCGGGGGCGCGATCCAGCTCAGCTGCACGCTTGGCGAGGCGCCGGGCTCGACGATCAGCTTGGCCTCCGGGCCGCGCTTCAGGGGGTGTCCGCGATCCGGTTCGCCGCCGTTGGGACCGACGCCGGTCCAGTCGCCGAACCTGGCCTTGATTCGCGCCTCCATGGCGTCGGGATCGAAGTCCCCCACCGCGATCACCACCGCCCGCTCGGGCCGGTAATAGCGGTGGTAATAGTCGGCCAAGAGGTCGTGGGTGGCGCTCTGGATCGCGTCCACCTTGCCGATGGGGAAGCGGTCGGAGGCCAGCTGGCCCTGCAGCACCTGGCCGAAACTCTGTTTCAGCACATGATAGCCGGGGGTGTCGCGCAGCCGCTCCTCGGACAGCACCACGCCCTTTTCCTTGTCCATCACCGTCTGGTCGAGGTTCAGCTCGCCGGCGATTTCGCGCAGCAGCATCAGGCTCGTATCCACCGTGTCGTCGTCGGATTTGGGCAGGTCCAGCTTGTAGACCGTCTCTTCCCACGAGGTGAAGGCGTTGGTGTCGGCGCCGAAGGCCAGGCCGTGGCGCTCCAGGATCTTGATCATCTCGCCCGTGGGCACATGGGTCGAGCCGTTGAAGGCCATGTGTTCCAGAAGGTGCGCCAGGCCCTGCTGCGGCACGGCCTCTTCCAGCGAGCCGGCGTTGATTCGCAGGCGCAAGGAGGACTGGCCGCCCGGCGTGGCGTTCTTCATCACCACATAGCGCAGGCCATTGGGCAGGGTCCCAAAGCGCATGGCAGGATCGGCCGGCAGGCCCGCATAGGTCTGCGCCCAGACGTCCGCCGGCGGTGGCTTGCTGGCCATAGGCTCGGGAGGCAGGAAGGGTGTCGCCGTCTTGTGGTGACCGCCGAACAGGCCGTGGTGCGGTTTGGCGGTTTCGGACCCTGTGGCGCTGGATCCGGGCGCGGGGCTGTGCCGGTGAAACGTGCCGCAGGCCGTCAGGGCCAGGGCGCAGCTCGCCAGCAGGCAGGCGCGCGAAGATCGGATCATGGAACAGCCTAGGTTAAGGATGAACTGGGGCGCGGACCATCGCCGCGCCTTGCGGCGACGGCAAGGCGCAAAAACGACTTCCATAAGAAAGCCGCTTACCGGACTGCAATCAGTGGGTCGGCTTGCTGACGTAGAAGGTGGCGCTGTTGCCCACGGCGGTCGCAGTGGCCGTAGCCGAGCGGGCCGAAGTGGTGATGTCGACCTGCGAACTGGCCGACAGGTCCGTGCTGTTGGTTTGGCTGTTCTTGACCGTCATGGTCCCGTTGCAGTCCGAACAGGCATAGCCGGTCACCGCATTGCCCATCACCGTGGCCGAGGAATAGGCGTCATAGCCGTTGTCGCCGCTATAGTTGGCGTTGACCACGGCCCCGCCGCCGCTGTTGGCCTGGGTGTTGTCCAGGTTCAGGGTCTGGCCGTAATTGCCGACCAGGGCCGAATTGCCCACCCCGTAGGCGGTGGCCTGGCCGGAACCGAACTCGTAGCCCGACACCTGGCCCTGAGCCTGGACATAGCCGGTGTCGGCCTGGACTGCGGTGACGCTGAGCCCGCCGGTCTCGTTGGTCACCAAGATATTGTTGCCCGTGGAGGTGGCCGCGCCGGTGATGGCCTGGCCATTGCCCAGATGGGCGTCCTGCTCGCTGATCACCTGGCCGGTGGCGCTCTGGTTCAGCGTCAGGGCCTGGCTGTTATTGCCCGTGCCCGTTGCGGTGACACTATTGGCCACGGCGATGGCGCTGAAGGTCGCCGCGCCAGGGGCATAGCCCAGAATGGCGTCGCCGCTGGCCTGAGTCAGGCCGCCATTGGCCTGGCCGATGGTCATGGCGGCGCTGGTGTCGCTGACCGTCACCCCGTGGCTGTTGCCGATGGCCTGGACGCTGGCCGAGACCGCGCCGGCCTGGGCCCCGCTGGCGTTGAACTGACTGGCGCCCACGGTCGATCCCGTGGCGCTGATGGACTGATTGACCGTGCCGGTGAGCGCCCCGCCGCCATAGCTGCCGGTGTCGCCGGTATTGCCGGTGGCCGCCGTGGACATGGAGGTCTGGGCCCCCGCATTGCTGGTCACATTGACGATGCTGGAGGCGCTGACCGCCGAGATCAGGGTCTGGGTCGACTGCACGGCCAGCGAGCCAGCCTCCACCGCGCCGGATATGGCGTTGCCGCTCGAGGTCGCGGTCGCGGTTGTGCTGTCGGAGACAGCCACCACGTTCAGGGTGTCGGTCGAGGTCACCGACCCCGACTGGGCCTGAATATTGTCCAGCGTGCTCTGACTAATAGCGACTCCGCTCAGGGGGGGCAGCATCGGGAGCAGGAGCATGGTCCCAGCGAGCAGGATCTTCGCGGGTCTGCGCATTATTGGTATCCAGATTGTTGTAGGCCGGGGTGTAGCCGCCGGTGACGCCTGTGGTGCGCACGCCCAGCGGGTCGCCGCTCTGCAGGCAGATCTCGGGACCCGGGGCGCCGTACAGGTTGGACATCATCTCCAGCACGGCCCGCTCGATCACCGAGCGCACGCCCAGTTGGATCGGCTCCAGCGCGCCCTCGCCGGCGGAGATATTATAGACGTTGCCGCCCAGCACATCGAACAGCCCGACGCCCACCTGCCGGCCGATGATCTGCTTCTGGTAGGAGATCACATCCACCACCTGCAGGGTGCGGGTGTCCACCAGGCGCATGTCTAGGCCGATGTTCATCACGAACAGCTGGCCGGAGGCCTGGGCCTTGAGGCCGGCGGTGGTGGTGCGCCCGCCTTGGGCGTCGAGGCCCGAGGAGCGGATGTTGAAGTTCAGCTCGGTGATCCCGCCCACCAGATAATAGTCCGAGCCCGGCACCTGGCCGGCCATGATCCTGCGGTAGTCGTTGGGGCCGGTGGGCGCTCCCGGCGGCGGCTGGGCCGCGTCGGTGATCAGCTTGTTGTTGGCGTATTTCAGCTCCAGCTCGGAAACGCTGGTGTCATAGCGCTCCACCAGATTGGCGCCCGACTTGGCCAGGGCCGAGATGGCCATCAGCGAGGCGCCCTGGGTCAGCTTGCGGCCCGAACCGTCGGACTCTTCTTTGCCGGTATAGTCGCTGATCCGGCCCACGGCGATGCGCGGCGAATTGCGGTGATTGGCGCGGGCATATTGGCCCAGGCACACCAGGGCCATGGAATAGGGGGTCGGATTGCTGGTCACCGGCGCATCGCCGATAGGCTCGGCATAGCGGCCATTGGGACCGGCGACGGGGGAAACGCAGGCCGACAGCGCCACGGCGCAGGCGGTGACCGCCGCCGGGATCCTTGCGCGGGCCAGCGGCGAAAGCTTTAGGAACACGGCGGACATTGCGATCAGGGCTTCCCGTTGGTCGACGTGGTCGCGGTCACTGTCCCGGTATTGGTCTGGGTCGAGGTGACGACGACAGTGTTGTTGTCACCTTGGACGACCACGTTAAGGCTGTTGCCGATGGCCGAGGCGGAGGCCGAGCCGCCTACGCCGCTATAGGCCGAAGCTGCGCCGCTGGCGTTGGCGAACACGCTGCTGCTGGCGCCGGCCTGCAGCAGGCCGTTGACCACCACCAGATTGCCGTTGGCGTCGGCCATGGAGGGGTTGACCGGGCTGTTCTCCGAGCCGGCGGTGCGGCCATAGCCGGCGTTGAACGAGGCCGAATTGGCGTTCATGGTCTGGGCGAAGCCGAAGCTGGGCGCGAAGGCCGCCACAGCGACGAAGGCGCAGCGCCCCGAAACGCCGCGCAAGAGACGACGAGACCACATACTATCGGCTCTCCCACACAAAAATCAGCCGCACGCGGGCCAGATCGTCGTTCAATTCACAGCTCTAGCGAGCTTTAGCGCGCAAGGTCTCGCAATTTGGTTAAGCGCCCTTGGGCAGGCTTGCTATCTAACGGTGCGGGCGCTTGATCCTTGGCCGCTCCGCAGTTTGGAGATCTGTTTGACCGACGATCATAAGGAGCCCCTGTTCAATGCGCCCTGGCCGGCTGTGCTCTTGGCCGTGGCCATCGTCGCCGCCTATGTCTGGCAATTGAGCGCTGGTGGGGATGCTCTGGTGGAGCGCTATGCGGTCAGCGCCTCGGCCTTGCGGGATGGGCGCTACGGGGTGCTGGTCACCTCCCTGTTTTTGCACGGGGGCTGGGCGCACGACCTGGGCAACGCCGTCTTCGCCCTGGCCTTCGCCACACCGGTGTCGCGGCGGATGGGGACGGACCCCATGGGCTCGGCCATGTTCTTTATATTCTATTTGGTCTGCGGCCTGATTTCCGGCCTGGCGTTCGCGGCCAGCCATTGGGCGGATGCGTCCATAGCCGCCGGAGCGTCCGGCGCCGTGGCCGGATGTATGGGCGCCGCCTCCCGGCTGATGGGGCCAGGGCCAGGACTGGCTCCGTTCCGCAGCCGGCCGGTGGTGTCGATGGCCGTGGCCTGGCTGGGTGTCAACGCGCTGTTCGGCCTGTTCCTGGTCGGCTGGGCGCCAGGATCGGGTGGCGCGCCCCTGGCCTGGGAGGCGCATCTGGGCGGCTATGCCGCCGGCCTCATACTTATAGGGCCTACGCTCTGGTTTCTTGGCCGAGCCTGATCACGGCATAGCGAATTGCCAAGACTGTCGTTCTGGAGGACGCTAGCCGCATAAGAATAGAGGGTAGGAGGACCAAAGGTGCTGGTATCCCAGATTTTGAAGGACAAGGGCGACCTTGTGTTCACCGCTTCACCGAATGAGACCATGGGCGCCGCCGCGGCGCTGCTGCATTCGAGGCGGGTGGGGGCGATGGTGATCGTCGGCGAGCAAGATCAGGTCGTGGGAATATTGTCCGAGCGGGATGTGGTCAGGATGGTGGCTGAGACCGGCGCCGCCGGCCTGAGCCAGCAGGTGTCGAAGTGGATGACCAAGGACGTGCTGTTCGCCGAGCCCAACGAGCTGGTGCATACCCTGCTGGAGCGGATGACCGACCGGCGGGTGCGCCATCTGCCGGTGGTGCGTGAAGGCCGCCTGGCCGGCATCGTCTCCATCGGCGACCTGGTGAAATGCAAGATCGCGGAGACCGAGGCCGAGGCCGAAAACCTCAAGGCCTATATCTCGGCGGGATAGGGCTCAGCCCAGCGCTGGCGCATCCAGCGGCCCGGCGGAGGCCAGGGCGTCGGCCAGGCTATAGCTTTCCAGGATGTCCGAGGTGGCGTCGCGCGCCTTCAACAGCGCGCCGCGGATGGCGCAGGTCTCCAGGCTGGGACAGTCGTGGCACTTGCGAAAGGCCATGCGGCTGACACACGGCGCCAGGGCCAGCGGCCCGTCGATCACCCGGATGACCTCGGCGAAGCTGATCTGCTCGGCCGGCCGGGCCAGGGCATAGCCGCCGAACTTGCCGCGCCGGCTGATCACGATCGACCGTCGGGCCATTTCCAGCAGAATCGCCTCGAGGAATTTGCGCGGTGCGTCGGCCCGTTCGGCGATTTCGCCTGAGGTCAGCTGCCCCTCCGGCCCGGTGCGGGCCAGTTCGACGAGCGCGCGCAGCGCATAGCGGGCTTTTTGCGAGAGCATTCAGGCTTCCTTGTCCTCCCTCATAAGACTCGCCTGGAATGTCGCGCAAGGCGGCGAGCCGCGCATTCCCGTCATGTTAGGAGAAAAGCGTTGCCTTTGGGTAGGCGCGCGGCGGTTGGCCACAGGCGTCCCGCGCGCCTGAGTCGTCCACAGGGTAGGGAGGAATGTTCGGACAAACTGGTGGTGCCAGGCTTGCGTTGTGAGGGGTGTGCCCGTAGGAAGCGCGTCCCGCTGGGGCGGGACATGTTTGGTCCGGCAAGTTCGAAGAATGAGCTTGCAATTATGGGATTAGGCGGTATTTTCCCCAGC
>DASXNV010000089.1:0-21100 GCA_036494815.1 Caulobacteraceae bacterium | reverse complement strand
GCCACGCAGGCGGCGATGCGCCCGGTGCGCACCAGGGTTCGCTCGTCCTTGGACCCGCCGTGCTGGGCGTAGAGGTCCAGGGTGAAGATGGTGGCGATGGAATTGATCTTGGAGGCGGTGGAGGCGACGATCGCCGCCACTAGGGCCGCGAACACCAAGCCCAGCACGCCCGGCGGCAGAAGCCGCATCATGGTCGGATAGGCCTCGTCCGGCTTGGCCAGATCCGGCGCCAGCAGCACGGCGGCGATGCCCGGCAGGACGATGATCACTGGCATCAAAAGTTTGAGATAGGCGGCGAACATCACCCCCTTCTGGGCTTCGGGCAGGCTCTTGGCCGCCAGGGCGCGCTGGATGATGTACTGGTTGAAGCCCCAGTAGCTGAGATTGGCGATCCACATGCCGCCCACCAGCACCGCGATCCCCGGCAGTTCCTTATAGTGGGGATTGTCGGCGTGAAGGATCATGTGGAAGTGATCCGGGATGCGCTGGGCCAGTGTGTTGAAGCCGGCGACCACGCCGTGACCCTGGCCGAGCTTGCTCAGGGTCAGGCCCGAAACCAGAAGGCCGCCCAGCACCAGAAGCGAGACCTGGACGATGTCGGTCAGGGCCACGGCCTTGAGGCCGCCGCGCAGCTGATAGAACAGGGCGAACAGCCCCAGGCCGATCAGGGCCAGGTTCTGGTCGACGCCGGCGATCTTGGTCACCGCCAGCGAGCCCAGCCAGATGATCGAGGTCAGGTTCACGAAGATGTAGAGGCCGAGCCAGAACACCGCCATCAGCGTCCGGATACGCGGGCCATACCGCTGCTCCAGGAACTGGGGCATGGTGTAGATCTCGTTCTTCAGGAAGATCGGCAGGAACCACTTGGCCACGATCAGCAGGGTCAGGGCCGCCATCCATTCGTAGGAGGCGATGGCCAGGCCGATGGCGTAGCCCGAGCCCGACATGCCGACGATCTGCTCGGCCGAAATATTGGCGGCGATCAAAGAGGCGCCAATCGCCCACCAGGGCAGCGCCTTGGAGGCCAGGAAATAGTCGGTGGAGCCCTTTGTCGTCGCGCCCTTGTCGCGGGAAACCCATTGCGCCAGGCCGAATATGCCGATCGCATAGACGACCAGCACCACGATATCGATAGTCGCTAACCGCATGGCGCGCTTGTTCCCCTGGTCGTGTCGTTTTTGCTGTTAGAAGCGATTGCGCCCCTCTCAGCCTATTTATATGATCGATCAGATATGTCGAGCGGCGACGATCGCTGTGTCTGAACAGAGAGCCCCATGACCCTCGATGAACTTCTGGGCGACGGCGCGCCCCCGATCACCGCCATTCTGCGCGGGATCCAGCTGCATGAGGCCGTGCCGATCGCCGAGGCTCTGATCGAGGCGGGCGTTCGCATCATCGAGGCGCCGCTGAACTCGCCGCAGCCCATGGACAGCATCCGCGCCATCGCCACAGCCTTTGGCGATCGCGCGCTGATCGGCGGCGGCACGGTCCTGGATGTGGGCGCCGTCGAGGCCCTGGCGGCGGCGGGCGGCCGGCTGATGGTGTCGCCCAATACCGACCCGGCCGTAATCGCACGGGCGGTGGCGCTGGGCCTGGAGCCCATGCCCGGTTTCGCCACACCCACCGAGGCCTTCGCGGCGGCGGCGGCCGGGGCCAGGCGGCTAAAGCTGTTTCCGGCCCATGTCTTTGGCCCGCGCTATATCAAGGCCATCCGCGAGGTGCTGCCGGCGACGGTTCGCGTCTGGGCGGTGGGCGGGGCGGGCGCTAGCGATATCGGCGAGTGGCTGGCCGCCGGCGCCGAGGGCGTCGGCGTCGGTGGCGCGCTCTATCGTCCCGGCGATCGGCCCCAGGATGTGGCCGAAAAGGCCCGGGCCCTGGTCCAGGCCTGGCGCTCGGCCACAGCATGATCGGGCCTTCCCTTGCAGCGGAGCTGCATATGAGCGACGAAAGATCATGCAGGACCTGACCCCCCTCGATGTCCGCAACTCCCTGGGCCGCAACCTGACCCATGGCATGCTCGACGCGCTGGGCCGCGCGATCGTCACCGGGGTCTATGAGGGCAAGATTTTTCCCACCGAAGCCGAGCTGACCAAACAGCACGCCGTCAGCCGCGCGGTGACGCGCGAAGCGGTGAAGATGCTGACCGCCAAGGGCCTGCTGACCGCGCGGCCCCGCCAGGGGACCATGGTCCAACCGGAATCGTCCTGGAACCTGTTCGATCCCGACGTGCTGCACTGGCTATTGGAGCGCAAGTTTTCGCTCGCCCTGCTGCGCCAGTTCAGCGAGCTGCGTGTGGCCATCGAGCCGGCCGCCGCCGAACTGGCGGCGCAGGTGGGCGACGCCGATGGCATGGCGATGATCGACGCCGGCTACGGACGCATGGTGGCCGCCGAGTCCGGCGACGATGACGAGCTGGAGGCCGATATCGCCTTTCACGTGGCCGTGCTGCGCTCGTCCGGCAATCCCTTCTACGCCCAGTTCCAGGACGTGGTCGCCACCGCCCTGCGCACCTCCATCCGCTTCACCAACCGCTTCAAGGGCCGCAGCGCCAGCCTGCCGGCGCACAAGGCGGTCAAGGAGGCCATCGCGGCCCGCGACCCCGCCGCCGCGCGGCTGGCCATGGAAGTGATCATCCATGACGTGATGATCCTGATCCGCGATGCGGAAAAGGGCGGTCCGGACCGGGCGCCCGGCACGGGGATCTGATCCGCAACCAGAACGGAAATCCGATGGTGAAGACTCGCCATCCGGTCCAAGATGCCCCGGTCCAAGGGCGTGCGGACTCAAGGGGGACCATGAGCGGATCGTTGCGCGGGTTGCGGCCGGCGGTTGGGCAGGCCGCCCTGATCCTTGCCCTGTCCATGGCCGGGCAGGTCTGGTCCGCCGCTTCCGGGGGATGGGTCAGCGCCCCGGCCGAGGTGCGGCAGCGGCTGGGGGTCAAGACAGCCTCCCTCTCGCCCGAGAAACGCAAGAGCCAGATCGACGCCTTCGCCAAGGTGCTGGATCCTGGTCCGCTGGCGCAGCTGGATTCGGACCTGCTCACGGCGGTCGCCGCCGCTAAGGCCTCCAAGGCCGAGGCCGCAAGGTCCAAGGCGCTCAACGCCGCCGGTGGGACGGTTTCGGCCAAGGATGCGGAGGCCGTCGAGGCCCAGGCCCGCTCCGACGCCCTTCACGCGGCCCTTCTGCGCCACAGACTGGGACTGGAATGGGGCTCGGGCATCGCCCGGCTGAGCGATAGCAAGCGCGAACAGCTCGTCCGCGCCCTGGCTGCCGGAACCGCAGCCCTGGTGCATGTGGACACTCCGTCCAACGCCGGCCAGGCGGGCGCCAAGACCGTGGATATCGATGTTGGTTCCGACAGCGCCCACGGGATCGTGCTGGGTCCGGCGCGAGCGGCTGAACCCAGACTGCAGTCGTCAGGCCTGATCGTCGAGGTCAGCGGCCCCTTGGCGATCCTGCTGTCGGTGGGCCTGACCCAGAGCGCGCATATCGACACCGGCAGCCCCGAGACCGGCGTGGTGCTGCCACGGGGCGCTTTGATCCGCTACCAAGGCTCGGTCTGGGCCTATGTGGCGCGGCCTGGTGACCGCTTCGAACGGCGCCTTGTGGCGGACGGGGTGCCGGAAAAGGACGGGCTGTTCGTGCCCGCCGGCTTTACGGCAGGTGAGGCGGTGGTGACCGATGGCGCGGCCGGCTTGTTCGCCGCCGAACTCGGCCAAACCTTCAGCGCGGTGAAATAGGCGTGCTGTCCAAGATCGTCCGCCGGGCCCTGCATCATCCCCGCCTGATCGTCGCCGCCTGCGCCACCTTCCTGGTCTATGGCGCGCTGCTGATCCCGACGCAGGAGCTGGACACCTTCCCCAACCTGTCGCCGGCGCGGGCCTCGGTTGAAACCGAGGCGCCGGGCATGGTGGCCGAACAGGTCGAGCAGCTGGTCACCCGGCCGATCGAGAACGCTCTGGTGGGCGCGCGCGGGGTCGGTGCGGTCCATTCCCAGTCGATCCAGGGCCTGTCGATCGTCACCCTGGACTTCCTGCCCGGCGCCAATCCCGACCGCGTGCGCCAGGCGATCTCGGAAAGCCTGGTCCGCACCGCCGGCCTGCTGCCCAGCGGCGCCGGCGCGCCGCAGCTGTCGCCCCTGACCTCCGGCGAGGGCGAGATCCTCAAGATCGGTTTCACCAGCGACAAGATCACGCCCATGGCCCTGCGCCAGATGGTGCAATGGACCGTGCGGCCGCGGCTGTTGTCGATCCCCGGCGTCGCCAGCGTACAGGTGTTCGGCGGTGAGACCCGGCGGATCGAGGTCCGCGCCCGGGCGGGCGACCTGTCCGACAGCGACCTTGGTTATGAAGACGTGTTCGACGCGGTGCGTCGGGCGACCGGCGTTGCCGGAGCTGGTTTCATCGACACCCCGGCTCAGCGCGTGTTGATCGAGCCGCATGGCCAGGCCCTCACCGACGACGATGTGGCCGCGGGTCAGATCCAGGTGGTGGGCAGCGCGCCGGTGCGCATCAGCGACGTGGCCGACGTAGTGGACGGCCCGGCGCCGGCCTTTGGCGACGCCCTGGTCATGGGCAAGCCTGGCGTGGTCATCAGCATCGCCAGCCAATATGGGGCCAACACCCTGGAGGCCACCGACGCGGTGGACCATGCCCTGTCGCTGTTGGCGCCGGCCTTGACCGGCCAGGGGGTGGTGGTTCACGCCGCCCTCGACCGGCCCGCCGGCTTCATCCGCAGCGCGGTTCGCGAGATCGTCTGGGAACTGGTCGTCGGGGTGGTCCTGGTGACCCTGCTGCTGGTGATGTTCCTGCGCGACTGGCGCGCCGCCCTGGTGTCTGTCATTGGCATACCCTTGGCGCTGGTGGCCACCCTGCTGACGCTGAAGTTGCTGGGTTGGACCCTGAACACCATGACCTTGGGTGGTCTGGCGGTGGCCCTGGGCCTGATCGTCGATGATGCGGTGATCGATGTGGAGAACATCGTCAGCCGGCTGCGCGACGCCGAGGCGCGCCATGCCTCCCGCGCCCACGCCGTGCTCATGGCCTCGTTGGA
This sequence comes from Caulobacteraceae bacterium, assembly GCA_036494815.1. Lineage (GTDB taxonomy): Bacteria > Pseudomonadota > Alphaproteobacteria > Caulobacterales > Caulobacteraceae > Poindextera. The sequence goes on along the minus strand of DASXNV010000089.1, from coordinate 16,048 downwards.
GGTCCGGGCGCCGGTGATCTACGCCACCCTGCTGGTGGTGGTGGCCTTGTCGCCTATCGTGTTCCTGGGCGGCGTGCAGGGCGCTTTGCTCAAGCCACTGGCTATCAGCGTCATTGTCGCCTCGCTAGCCTCCCTGGTGGTGGCGGTGGGGGTGACGCCGCCCTTGTCCCTGCTGTTTTTGAAGCACATCGGCCCCAGCGCCGAGCCGCAGTTCCTGCACCGCTTCAAGGACCGCTACGACCGGATGCTGGCGCGGCTCGATCGAGGACGCGCGGCGGCGCTGGGCCTGGCGATCCTGCTGACCGTCGTCGCGGTGGCGGCGCTCTTGCACTTCAAGACCGCGTTCCTGCCGAGCTTCCACGGCGATCAGTTGACGGTCGAGATCCGCGCGCCGGTGTCCACCTCCATGGCCGTCATGCGCAACTATGGCGAGCGCATCACCCGGGCGCTGCTGGCCGATCGCGACGTCATGCACGTGTCTGAGCAGATCGGCCGGGCCGAGACCGGCGACGAAGCCGCGGGACCGGAGCAGGCGCAGTTCGATATCGCCCTTAGGCCCCACCTGACCTCGCCGCAACAGGACCAGGTCGAGGCGCGTGTGCGACGCGCTGTGGAGGCCTTTCCCGGCCTGCACCCGATCGTGCGTTCCAGCCTCGGCGTCAGCGCCCTTGGCCGCACGGACAGCGGCAAGGTCAAGGTGCGGATCTATGGCGACGATCTCGGCGCCCTGGATCGGGCTTCGGCAAGGGTCTCGACGCTTCTGGTGAAGACGCCCGGCGCGGGCGCCATCTTCGCCACCAGCCTGGCCGCAGCGCCAGTCGTGCGCGTCGATCTGAATTTCCAGCGTCTGGCCATCTACGGCCTGTCGGCGGCCGATGTGCTCGATACGGTGCAGACAGCGTTCGCGGGCCGCACCGCCGCCCAGGTCTATGAAGACGGCCGCGCCGTCGATATCGCCGTCACCGCCGAAGCTAATCTGCGCCAGGACCCCGAGGGCGTGGGCGAGCTGCTGCTGCGCTCAAGCTCCGGCGTGGCCACGCCGCTGAAGAATGTGGCCAATGTCTACCTGACCGATGGCCGGTCGCGGATCGAGCACGACAGCGGCCTGCGCAGCCAGACGGTGCTGGTCGATCCGCCCAGCAATATGCGCGATTTCGTCCGCCGGGTTCAGGGCGGCCTCGATAAGGCCGCGGCCCTGCCGGCGGGAACCTATTTCGAGGTCTTAGCGCCAGACCAGGGATTGGATCAGCGGCATGGCCTGGCGATCAATGCGGCGCTGGCGGGATGCGTGATCGTCGCGCTGCTCCTGGTCGCCTTCGGAGACGCGCGCTCAAGCGCGATCGTCCTCGGTTCGACCCTGTTCGCCCTGATCGGCGGGGTGGCGGCCGTCGCGCTCACCGGCGGCGTCCTGTCCCTGGGCGCGGTGATCGGTTTCTTCGCCCTGTTCGGCCTGTCCGCCCGCAATGCGACCCTTCTGATCTCCCGGGTCGACGAACTGGTGTCGGGGCGAAAGCAGCCGTGGTCAGCGCAGACAGTCCGCGTGGCCGCCCGCGAGCGGCTCTCGCCCATCGTGGTCAGCGCCGTGCTGGTCGCCGCCAGCCTGCTGCCGTTCGCCGCGAGCGCCGGCCAGCCGGGCCACGAGATTCTGGGGCCTATGGCGTTCGTCATCCTCGGCGGGCTGGTGACCTCGACCCTGATGGGCCTGACGCTGTCGCCCATGCTGGTCTTCCACCTGTGGCGGCCGAAACCGGTTTCGGCGGCGGATCAAGAGGCCCCGGCTGAGGCCTAACCGCGCCCGCTCAGTTTTTCGCCGCCAGCGCCACATCGCTTCGGTTCCACCATCCGCCGCCCAGGGCCTGGAATAGGGCCACCGTATCGGCGTAGCGGGCGCCTTGCGCTTGGGCGAGGGCGGCGACCGCGGTCTGGTTGGCCTGGGAGGCGTTCAGGACGGCGATGACATTCACCTCACCGAGTTGGAATTCCTGACGGGCGAGGCCCAGGCTTTTGTCGGCCGCCGCCTGCGCCTCGGCGGCCGCCTTCAGCGCCTGGGCGTCCTGATCTAGGGCATGCAGGGTGTCGGCGACGTTCTGGAAGGCGCCCAGCACCGTGCTGCGATAGTCGGCCGCCGCCTGGTCATAGGCCGCCTCGGCCGCCCGCTGCTTGTGACGCAATGCGCCGCCCTGGAAGATCGGCTGGGTCACGGCCCCGGTCAGCGACCACAGGCTGTTCTGCTGGGTGAGCAGACTGCCCAGATTGGTGGAGCTTCCGCCCAGAACGCCGGTCAGGGTGATAGTGGGCAGCCGGTTGGCCTGCGCCACCCCGATCAGTGCGCTGGCTGCCTGCAGATTGGCCTGCGCCGCGCGAATGTCCGGCCTTTGCTGCACGAGCTTGGATGGCAGGCTCAGAGGCAATTTCGTGGGCAACCGCACGCCGCCAAGCTCGATCCCGTCATCGGATGTCTCAGCCGGCGCGCCGCCGGTCAACTGCGCGAGCAGATCCCGCTGCTGGTCCAGCTGCTTGCGAAGAGGCGGCAGGAGCAGCCGCGCCTGGGCCAGGGCGTTTTCCTGGGCGGAGACATCGCCTTCGGCGGCTTCGCCAAGGCGTCGCTGGTCTTTCAGCCGGGTAAGAATTTCCTCATCGACCCCGATCGCCTGTTCAGTGGCCCGGACCTGGCCGCGCAGGGACGCGTCCTGCAGGGCCGCCAGCACTACGTTGGCGGTCAGGGTCAGATAGGTCGCCTCGAGCTGGAAGCGCTGGTTGTCGGCCTGGGCGGAGGTGGATTCGATCTGTCGCTGGACGCCGCCGAACAGGTCCGGGGCGTAGGAGACGCTGACCTGGCCGGTGTTCAGGCCGAAATATTGCGCGTTGGAGCTCAGCGGCGAGGCCAGCACCGCCGGGTTCTTCTGCCGGCTGGCGTTGAAGTTCGCCTCGGCCTGCGGATAGAGCGCGCCGCGCTGGGCATAGAGGTTCTCGCGCGCCACCCGCAGGGCCGCCTGGGCGCTCTGCAGGTCGGGATTGGCGGTGAGGGCGCGTTCGACCAGTTGGTCGATCTGAGGTGAGCCGAACAGTTCCCACCAGCGGCCGGGTACATCCAGGTCCGTCGAGAACCGCTGCGCCTGGCCGCCGGCCGCGAGGGCAGAGGCGGTATTCCCCGGCGGCTCCAGGGTGTAGCCGTGGGCGGTCGGCGGCGCGGGGAGGTGGAAATCGGGCCCGACCGTGCAGCCCGCCATCAGCGCGCAAACCGCGCCGCCGGCCCATGCTGGAAGCTTTGAGCGGGCGCCCATGCTGTTGGCGGCTCTCAGGCGTCCGCGCCATTGGCCGCCGCGCCCTTGGCGTGCAGCAGCGTGGTCAGATCACCGATCGCCTGGGTCAGGCACAGCATTTCCTTCTCGCGCAGCTCATCGATCTTCTGGTGCAGCAGCTCGATCTCCAGCTCGGCCTTGATATTGACTTGCCGGTCGTTCTCCGCCTGCTTGCGGTCGATGTCCTGCTGACGGTTCTGGCTCATCATGATGAAGGGCGCCGCATAGGCGGCCTGGAACGACAGGGCCAGGTTCAGGAGGATGAAGGGATAGGGATCCCAGCGCTGAACATAAGCGGTGACATTGAGCACGATCCAGAAGAACAGGATGGTGCTCTGGATGATGATAAAATTCCACGACCCCATGGTCGAGGCCACCTTGTCGGCGATCTTCTGACCCACGGTGAGATGGGCGGTGGGGTCGCCGGCTTCCGCGCTCGCCCGCAATCGCCGGCGCAGCACCCGCAACTCGGCCAAAAGCCGAGCTTCTGTTTCGTGCAGCTCATGGCCTAAGGCCCCAATCGCGTTCATCCGGCGGTCTCCGTTGGTGTCTGCGGACCATGGACCGATTCAGCGACGGGCTCATGTCCGCAAGTCTGTGACTCATGCCCGGCGAAACCGTCGGAGCGATCCGGTATCAGTGCACGTCGAAGGTGAGTCCGTCCACCGGGGCGAACGCGACTGCATCGCCGTCACTGTGTTCATCATTGATATCCGGAGATTTGCGCGGATTTGATCAAGAGCTTTGCGCCCAGCTGCGCTTAGTCGGTAGCTTTGAGCGGCGGGCTCAGGCCCGCCACGCGCCCTGCGGTAGATTGAGCAAAAGGACCGGAAACCATGTCCATACTCGTTCTGGCGTTGGTGATGGGGATCGTGGCCATCGTCGGCGCGGCGCTGATCGTCCTGGCCCTGAAATGAGCCGCCGCTTCGACGTCATCATCATCGGCGCCGGCCAGGCCGGGCCGCCGCTCGCTGGCCGGCTCACCGCCGCGGGACGGACGGTGGCCCTGATCGAGCGCAAGCTGTTCGGCGGCACCTGCGTCAACACCGGCTGCATGCCCACCAAGACCATGGTCGCCAGCGCCTACGCCGCCCACCTGGCCCGCCAAGGCGCCGAGTATGGCGTGGTCCTGGCAGGGCCGGTCCGGATCGACATGGCCACGGTCAAGGCCAGGGCGGACGCCGTTTCCAGCCGCGCCCGCAAGGGGGTGGAGACGTGGCTGCGCGGAATGGTGGGCTGCACCGTGATCGAGGGTCATGCCCGCTTCGAGGGGCCGCACACGATCCGGGTCGGCGACGAGACCCTGACCGCCGACCAGGTGTTCATCAATGTCGGTGGCCGCGCCGCCATCCCCGACCTGCCCGGCGCGGACCGCACCCCCTATCTGACCAATGTCTCCATGCTGGCGCTGGACGTGCTGCCCAAGCATCTGGTCATCGTCGGCGGCAGCTATATCGGCCTGGAGTTCGCCCAGATGTACCGCCGCTTCGGCGCCGAGGTCACGGTGGTGGAGAAAGGGCCGCGCCTGATCGCGCGGGAAGACGAGGAGATCTCGCAGGCCGTTTACGACATTCTGGGGGCGGAGGGCGTTGAGATCAAAACCGGCGTTGAGTGCATCCGCCTGGCGCCGCACGAACAGGGGGTGGCGATTGGCGTGGACGCCGGAGCCGAAATCGTCGGCAGCCATTTGCTGATGGCGGTTGGGCGGCGCCCCAATACCGACAACCTTGGGCTGGAGGCGGCCGGCGTTGAGACCGACCCGCGCGGCTACATTAAGGTCGACGACGCCCTGGCCACGACCGCGCCAGGGGTCTGGGCGCTGGGCGACTGCAACGGCCGCGGGGCCTTCACCCATACCGCTTACAACGATTTCGAGATCATTGCCGCCAACCTGCTGGACGGCGAAAGCCGCCGGGTCAGCCAGCGGATTCCGGCCTATGCACTCTATATCGACCCGCCACTAGGCCGGGTGGGCCTTAGCGAGGCCGAGGCCCGCAAGACCGGGCGCCCGCTGCTGATCGGGCGCCGGCCCATGTCCCGGGTGGGCCGCGCCATCGAGAAAGGAGAAACCCAGGGCTTGATGAAGATCGTCGTCGACGCCGAGACCAGGCAGATTCTCGGCGGCGCCATACTGGGCGTCGGCGGCGACGAGGCGATTCACGGGGTGCTCGACATCATGAACACCGGCGCGCCCTACGATGTGTTGCAGCGCGCCGTGCCGATCCATCCCACGGTCTCGGAACTGATCCCCACCATGCTCGGCGAGATGCGCCCCGGCGGCGCCTGAACTGGCCCGTCGTCACCAACCAAAAACCGATCGTCCAACGGAGGCTTCGATGACCGCGTCACAACTGCAAACCCCCGTTTGGCTGGCCTCGGGCGTCCGCACGCCCTTCGTCAAGGTGGATGGCCCATTGGCGGATCTGGACGCCATCGCCCTGTCGCTGCCGGTCGTCCGTCGCATGGTCGAGGATCTGGCCGGTGGCGCGCCGGATTTCGCCGTCTGGGGCGCGGTCATTCCCAACCTGACCTGGAGCAATATCGCGCGCGAGGTGCTGCTGGACGCGGGCGTGGACGCCACCATTCCCGCCTTCTCCACGGTCATGGCCTGTTCCACCAGCATGGTGGGCGCCTTCGAGGCGGCCGGCATGATCGACGGCCAGGCCCGCAATCTCGCCCTAGTGGGCGGGGTGGAGAGCATGAGCCGCATCCAGCTGGGCCTGGGGCAGAAATTGTCCGACTGGGTGCGCGGGTTCCAGCGGGCCCGCTCCCTGGGCCAGAAGGTGCAGCTTGTCGCCGAGCTGAAGCTGGCGGACGCGCGGCTCTACATCCCCAGCGTCACCAACCGCACCAGCGGCATGAGCATGGGCGAGCACACCGAGATCACCGCCAAGCAATGGAAGATCGGCCGCGCCGAGCAGGACGATCTGGCCCTGGCCAGCCATCGCAACGCCGTCGCCGCCTGGGACCGGGGTTTCTTCGACGATCTGGTGATCCCGGTAGGCGAGGTGAAGCGGGACAATATTCCGCGCAAGGAAACCTCCCTGGAAAAGCTGGCCAGATTGCCGCCCGCCTTCGACCGCACCAGCGGCCAGGGCAGCCTGACCGCCGGCAATTCATCGCCGCTGACCGACGGGGCGGCGGGCCTGTGGGTGGGCTCCGAGGCTGGCATGGCGCGGCTGCCGGGGCGCCTGCCAAAGGTCCGGCTGCTGGATTTCGAGGTCGCCGCCGTGGATTTCCGCACCGAAGGGCTCTTGATGGCCCCGGCCTATGCCGTGCCGCGGCTGTTGGCGCGCAGCAGCCTGACCTATGCCGATATCGACCTATGGGAGATCCACGAAGCCTTTTCCGCCCAATTGGCTTTCCACATGAAGGCCTGGGAGGACCAGGATTTCCTGCGCGACAAGGTGAAAATCGAGCCGGCCTTCGGCGCCTTTCCGCGCGACCGGGTCAATCCCAATGGCGGGTCGGTGGCGCTGGGCCATCCCTTCGGCGGCACGGGCGCGCGCATTCTCAGCCAGGCGGTCAAGGAACTGGCCGGCAAGCCGGCGGGCGCCCGCGCCATCGTCAGTATCTGCGCGGATGGCGGGCTGGGGACCGTCGCCCTGTTGCAGGCGCAATAGGACGCCGTCTGGTGCTCGCCATGGCCATCGGCAAGCTTGACCCCACGCCTGCCCTAAGCTTGTCTCGGGGGCGAGCGGGATCGCTCATGACGCAAATTGACCTTCGCTTCGCCTGTTCAGGATCGCGCCCATGACGGAGTCCAGGTTCAAGATCGACTGGCGGCTGGCGCCCGAGGTGATCTGGCGCGCCCTGGTGTTCATCGTCGCCATCGTCATCCTGATCATCGTCACCACCCGCTGGAACCGCTGGCAGGGCGGGGCGGGCTGGCAATCCACAGACGACGCCTATCTGCAGGCCGACCTGACTCCAATCTCCGCCAAGGTCCCCGGCTATGTGAGCGCCGTGCCGGTGCAGGATTTCGAGCATGTGAGCGCCGGTCAGCTGATCGCCCAGGTGTCGGATACAGACTATCGCGCCACGGTCGCCCAGGCCGAGGCCGGTGTCGCCTCGGCCACGGCCACGGCCCAGGCCCTGAAAGCCCAGCGCGCGCTGCAGGAGGCCAATGTGCAGGCGGCCAAGGCGGTGGTCTCCGCCACCTCCGCCACCTTCGACCAGAACGCCCGCGACCTGGCCCGCCAGCAACGCCTGCTGCAGACTGGATCCTCCTCCACCGAAGCCAGCGAAAAAATACAGACCACCCGCGCCCAGCTCACCGCCCAGCTGGCCCAGAATCGCGCCCAGGCGTCGGCGGCTGATCGACAGCTCGGGGTGCTCGCCGCCCAGCAGGCCCAGGCCGAGGCCGCCATCGCCGCGCAACAGGCCGCCCTGCAACTGGCCAGGATCAATCTCGGCTATACCCGCATCGTCGCGCCCCAGGACGGAGTCATCGGCCAGCGCCAGGTGCGGATCGGTCAATATGTAGGGGTCGGCGGCCAGATCACCAGTCTGACGCCCCTGCCGCATGTGTGGGTCATCGCCAACTACAAGGAAACTCAGTTGACCCACATGGCCGTGGGTGAGAAGGCCGAGATTCGCGTCGACACCTTCCCTGGTCACGTCCTGCGTGGCCACGTCCTGGCCTTCGCCCCCGGGTCCGGCTCGCAGTTCGCACTGCTGCCGCCCGACAACGCCACCGGCAACTTCACCAAGGTGGTGCAGCGGGTGGCGGTGAAGATCGCCATCGACGATGCGGACGGTCTGATCGATCGCCTGCGCCCGGGGCTGTCGGTGGTGGCCCGGATCGACGCCCGCGACGGCGCCCGCAGATGAGCGATGTGTCCAACCCGCCGGCGCCCGCCGCGCCGCCCGCTGCGGCGACGACCATCCCCTGGCTGGGCTTGGCGGCGGTGCTGATGGGCACGTTCATCTCCACCCTCAATGGCCGGCTGTCCACCTTCGGCCTGGCGGACATTCGCGGCGCGCTGCATGCGGGCTTCGACGAGGGCGCCTGGATCACTACGGCCCAGACCGTGGCCCAGATGCTGATCGCCCCGGTGGCCATTTGGGTCGGCGGAGTGTTCGGGCCGAGGCGGGCGCTGCTGGAGTCGGCCGCGGCCTTCGCCGTGATCTCGCTGGTCATACCCTTTTCGACCAATCTGCCGATGCTCTTGGCGCTGCAGTTCGCCGCCGGCCTGGCCTCGGGCTTCTTCGTGCCCCTGACCCTGAGCTTCATCCTGCGCAACACCCCGCCCAAATACTGGGCCTACGGGGTGGCCATCTATGCGCTGAACCTGGAGCTTTCGCTCAACATCTCCGCCTCGCTGGAGGGGTGGTATGTGGATCACTTCTCCTGGCACTGGATCTTTTGGCAGAACGTGCCGCTGGCGGTGATCATGGTGCTGTGCCTGCACTTCGGCGTCGCCCGCGATCCGCCCAATCCCAATCGACCGCCCGCCGACGTCTATGGGCTGGTCACGGGCGGCCTGGGTCTGGCCCTCATCTATGCGGGCCTGGACCAGGGCAATCGCCTGGACTGGCTCAATTCCGGCGCGATCTGGGGGCTGCTGCTGGCGGGGGCCTTGCTGTTGATCGGCTTTTTCGTGCATGAGGCGCGAACGCCGCACCCGGGGGTTAATCTCAAGGTCGCCTTCGCGGCGCCCCTGCCGAGGCTTTTGGTGCTGATCGCCTTTCTGCGCCTGACCATCCTGTCCACCGCCTATCTCATCCCGCAATATCTGGGGGCGGTGCGCGGGTTTCGCGCCCTTCAGGTGGGGCAGACCCTGATCTGGATCGCCGCGCCGCAACTGATCTTCTGCCCGCTGGCCGCCTTGATGCTGCGCCGCACCGACCCGCGCCTGGTCTCGTCCATCGGCTTCATCTTCGTCAGTATCGCCTGCCTGATGGTCGCCCATAACCTGACCCCGGTCTGGGGCTCCGACGAGTTCCTGCAGTCCCAGATGCTGCAGGCCGTCGGCCAAAGCTTCGCCCTGTCCGGTATCCTGTTCTTCGCCGTGCTGCATTTGCGGCCAGAGGATGCGCTCACCTTCGGCGGCGCGGTGCAGACCGCCCGCCTGATGGGCGGCCAGCTTGGCCAGGCCTTTGTCGTCACCTTCACCCGGGTGCGCAGCCAGACCGCGTCCAACCTCATCGGCCTGCATGTGCATACGGGTGACGCCGCCGTGGTCCAGCGGCTGCAGGCCTATGCCGCCGTCACGGGCCGCGCCACGGACCCCGGATCGGCCAGCGCCCGCGCCGCCAGCGTGCTGGGCTCGGTGGTGCGCAGCATGGCCGCGACCCAGGGCGTTATCGACTCCTTCGTCGCCATGGCCGGCCTCACCGCCCTGGCCCTGGCCCTGGTGGTCGCCCACAAGCCCGCGCCGTTGGGACCGGCGTCCCATCGCCCATTGTTCGCGCCGAAGGACGCCGCCTCGTCTTGAGTCGGATCAGCCGCATTGCCTGGTTGCTGGTGTCGGCGAGCCTACTGGCCGGCTGCGTCACGGGCCCCAAGTACCACCCGCCGACCCCGCCCGCTGGCGCCGAAGCCCCGCTGGTCTCGGTCCGGCCCGAGGCGGAAAGCACGGCCCAGCCCCCCGACGACTGGTGGCGGCTCTTCCAGGATCCCTTGTTGGATCGGCTATTGGGCGAGGCCTTCGCCGCCAATACCGACTTGGTCGCGGCCGAGGCCAATCTGTCTGCGTCGCGCGCGGTGCTGGAGGCCGCGCGCGACGGTCGCTATCCCGCCACCGCCGCCGAGTTCGGCGCCGTCTATGGCCGAGACCCCACTACCAACGAGATCCTCGAGATCGATGGCCACAAGCCAGTGACCACGTGGCTGTTCGACGATGTCTTCGACGTTTCCTACGAACTCGACCTGTTCGGCCGGGTTCGCCGGTCGATCGAGGCGTCCCACGCCGACGCCCAGGCCGCCGCCGCCGCGCGCGACGGGCTGAAGATCACCGTGGCCGCAGAGACCACCCGCGCCTACGCCCAGATCTGCACCCTGGGCGAACAGCTCGCCGTGGCGCGCCACTCCCTCGACGTGGTCGCTCGCGAAGCTGAGATAACCCGCCAACGCCACGACGCCGGCGCCAATTCCAGATTCGACGTGCTCCGGGCCGAAGGTCTTGTCGCCCAGGTGCGTTCCGGCATTCCCCCGCTGCAAGGCCAGCGCCGGGCGGCCGTCTTCCAACTCGCCGCGCTGCTGGGCCGCACGCCCGCCAATGCGCCGGTCGAAGCGGAGGCCTGCGTGACGCCGCCGAATCTGGGCTCGCCAATGCCTGTAGGGGACGGTGCGGCCCTGCTGAAACGGCGTCCGGACGTGCGCGCGGCGGATCGGAGGATCGCCTCGGCGACCGCGCGCATCGGCGTGGCCACGGCCGACCTCTATCCGCGGATCAGCCTGACCGGCTTTTGGGGCGGCGGCGCCGCCGACATCAACGACCTGACCACCAATACTGGCCTGATCTGGGGCGTAGGCCCCAAGATCAGCTGGAGTTTCCCCAACCAGGCCCTGCCGCGGGCCCGCATCCGCCAGGCCAAGTCCGGCGAGGCCGCCGCTCTGGCGGGTTTCGATTCGACCGTGCTGCAGGCGCTGAAAGAGACCGAAACCACGCTCGCCGCTTACGGCGCCGAACTCGACCACCGCCAAGCCTTGGTGGAGGCCCAGGAAAAGACCCACCAGGCCTTCGATCAGGCTCACGACCAGTTCCTGGCCGGCTCGCTTAGCAATCTGGAGCTTCTGACCACCGAGCAGACCCTTGTCGCCGCCGACGCCGCGGTGGCCGCCTCCGACGCCGCCCTGGTCCAGGATCAGATCGCGGTGTTCAAGGCGCTGGGCGGTGGCTGGCAGGGACCTGGCCGCGCCGGGCGGTCGTGACGCCTCTTCCCTTGACGCAAGCTTGAGCGCAACTAAGAGCATCCATGCGCCCCGTCACCATCATCCACGTCGCTGAACTGGCCAAGGTCTCGCTGAAGACCGTCTCGCGGGTGCTCAACAACGAACCCAATGTCACTGAGCGGACGCGCGACAAGGTCATGGCCGCGGTGGACCAGCTGGGCTACAGCCCCAGCATCGCCGCGCGCCGCATGGGCGGGTCGAAGTCCTACCTTCTGACCGCCTTCAACGACCGCCAGCTGACCCTCGAGAGCTGGCGCAGCGCCCGGGGCAGCAACTGGGTCGACCAGATGCTCTATGGCGCCATGCTCGCCTGCGAGCAGTCTGGCTATCACCTGATGTTCGAACTGATCGATCTGCAAGACCCGCAGCTGGAGCGACGTGTGGTGTCGGTCCTGTCTTCGCTGCAGCCGGACGGGGTGATCCTGACTCCCCCCAACAGCGACAACCCTACCGTGCTACGGGTGCTGGAGGAGCGGCGGGTTCCCTATGTTCGCATGGGGTCGACCCTGAAGGGCAGCGGGCAGGCTGTGTTTATGGATGACGCCCTGGCGGCCCAGGCGGTGGCGCGTCATCTGCTGGACCTGGGCCACCGGCGGATCGGGTTCATCGCCGGCAGCTTTCGCCATCTGTCCAGCCTTCACCGCGTCGAGGCCTTCATCACCACCATGGCCGAGGGGGGCGTCGCCGTTCCCGACGACTGGGTTCGCCGGGGCGATTTCAGCTATGAGTCTGGAGCCGTCAACGCCGAGGCCCTGCTGGACCTGCCAGACCCGCCCACAGCTATCATCGCCAGCAACGACGCCATGGCTTTGGCGGCGTTGCATGTGGCCCAGCGGCGTGGCCTGTCCATCCCCGGCGACCTGTCCCTGGTCAGCTTCGACGACTCGCCCGGTGTGCGCTTCAGCGCGCCGCCCCTCACCGCGGTGCGCCAGCCGATCGCCGAAATGGCGGCGCGGTCAGCGGAACTGCTGATCGCCATCGTCGCTGGCGACGAGCCGGAGGGCTTTGAACACAAGCTCGACTTCGAGCTCATTGTCCGCGATTCCACCGGCCCGGCGTCGGCTCATTAGGGCGCGCTTTTCGCCGATAGACGGATCGGCAAGGCTTTTGCTGACAGGGATACCGGCGCGCTGGCGCTGAAGTCCCGCGACGAGGCGCCGAGGCTGACCTCATAATCGCCAGCGGCGATCGACCAGCCCCTGGCCCCATCGAACGTGGCCAAGAGGCGCGGCTCGATGGTCAGGGTCACGTGGCGCACCTCACCCGGCTTGAGTTCGATCTTGCTCCAGCCGGCCAGGCGGCGCGGCGCCTCCCAGCCCCCGGCCTTGGGTCCCACATAGATCTGTGGCACGGCCTTGGCGGCGCGTGAGCCGGTGTTGCGGACGTCGAAGGTCACGGTGATCCGGTCGTCCTTGACCGCCGCTTTCAGGCCGCCATAGCTGAAGTCCGTATAGGTCAGGCCATGGCCGAACGGGAACAGGGGCGTCAGGCCCTGGCGGTCGTACCACTTGTAGCCAACGGCGGCGCCTTCGCTGTAGTCGACCTCAAAGGCCTGGCCGCCTGGAACGTTCAGGCCATCGAGCTTCGGGCGCGGCAGTTGCGATTCGTCTGTCGGATAGCTCACCGGCAGGCGCCCCGAGGGCGCGACCTTGCCGAACAGCACCCGGGCGATGGCGTCGCCGCCGCGCGTGCCGGGATACCAGGCCTGCAGCACCGCCGGGGCCTGATCCAGCCACGGCATCAGCACCGGTCCGCCGGTCTCCAGCACCACGACGGTGCGTGGGTTGGCCGCCGTCACCGCCTTGATCAACCTATCCTGGCCGTCGGGCAGGATAATCGAGCTGTCCAGCGCTTCGCCCGTCCATTGGTGGACGAAGACCACGGCGACATCGCTCTGGGCCGCCAGTCGCGCCGCGGCGGCTGCATCACCGCCATCGGCGTATTGCACGGCGGCTCCCCGCGCCTGGGCGGCGATGGCCTTCATGGGCGAGGAGGGGAAATAGACGGTCGGCCCGGGGAAGGTCTTGGGGCCCAGTCCCGGCACAGCGACGCCGCCGACGGGATAGACCTGGGACGAGCCGCCGCCCGACAGCACGCCCACATCGGCGTGGGAGCCGATCACGGCGATGCGCCGCATGGCGGCGGGAAGCGGCAAAAGGGCGTGCTGGTTCTTCAACAGCACCATGGCCTCTTCCGCATCGGCCTGGGTGACTGTGGCGTGGGCGGCCAAATCGATCGGCTTTTCGCTCACCGGACGATCGACCATCCCCAGGGCGAACATCGTGCGCACAATGCGCCCGGCCATGTCGTCCAGTCGGGCCTTGGGGACCTCGCCCGACGCCAGGGCCGCCTTCAGCGGGGCGGCGAACCAGGGCTTGTCGTCGAACACTGCGCCGGATTGCTGATCCAATCCGTTCACGGCCGAGCCGGTGGCGCTGTGGGTCGCGCCCCAGTCGGACATCACATAGCCCTTATAAGCCCAGTCGCGTTTGAGCACCTGATTGAGCAGCCAATCGTCCTCGCAGGCATAGGGGCCGTTGACGCGGTTATAGGCGCACATCACCGATCCGGGATTGGAATCGGCGATGGCGATCTCAAAGGCCAACAGGTCCGACATTCGCGCAGCGGCGGGATCGATCCTGGCGTTCAGCACGAAACGGCCGGTTTCCTGGTTGTTGAGCGCATAGTGTTTGATGGTCGAGACGATGTGATTGGACTGGATGCCGCGGATCTGGGCCCCGACCATGGTTCCGGCCAGCAGGGGATCCTCGCCGGCATATTCGAAATTGCGGCCGTTGCGCGGATCGCGCACCAGATTGACCCCGCCCGCCAGCATCACATTGAAGCCGGAATCCCGCGCCTCGGACCCGATCATGGCCCCGCCGCGATAAGCGAGGGCGGGGTTCCAGGTGGCGGCCGTGGCCAGGCCTGATGGCAGGGAGGTGCGCAGGCGGAACCTAGCGCTGTCGTGCTGGGTCGCGACGCCCACGCCCGCGTCCGTCTCCCACTGTGGCGGAATGCCCAGGCGCGGGATGCCCGGCACATATCCGGCCGAGCCGTACCGCGCTCCCGATGGGCGCAGATAGCCGCTGTCGGCCTTGTGTTCGCCGAAATAGCCGAACACCAAAGTCAGCTTTTCGGCCTCGGTCATCTGGGCCAGAACGAGGTCCGTTCGCGCCGCCGCGCTCAGCGCCGGATTCAGCCACGGTCGCGCCGGGGCGGGCGCCGCGAGCGATGCTGCGCTCGATCCAAGAGCAAGGCTGAACATCGCCGCGCGCCACAAAAGCCGAACCATCGTTCCTCCAAAACTTCTTATTTTTCCAAGGTATAGAATAGGCTTGGGTCGCGACGCGTGTCGCTCCCTTGTCGATCCGCCTCGACGGCGCGCCGAAAAATCTCTTTCACGACACTTTTCGGAACACCGACTTGACAACGTTGTCATAGGTGAGGCATTCAAATCGCGCAAGCCGCCGACGGATAATGATCCGCGCACAGGGAGGGATTTTATGAAGCTCCGAACAGCTCTATTGACGGGTGTATCCACCATCGCGGCCTTGAGCGGCTCCGCCGCCCTGGCGCAGCAGGCCGCAGCTCCCGCTCAGTCCGCCCAAGTGGAGGAAATCGTCGTCACCGCCACCAAGCGCGAGACAAATCTGCAAAACACGCCAATCGCCATTTCGGCCTTCAGCCAGAAGACTCTGAGCCGGCAGCAGGTCAAGGATGTCACCGACCTGGCCCGCTTCGTGCCCAGCCTGGCTTTCTCGCAACACGCCGACCAGGGGTCGATCAACCTGACCATGCGCGGCATCGGCAACGACGCCGCCTTCACCGAAGTCGCCGACCCGGAAGTCGCCATCTATATCGACGGTATCTATTCGCCGCGCGCCCAGGGCGCCTCGGTGCTGATGTACGACATGGACAGGGTGGAGGTGGATCGCGGCCCGCAGGGCACCCTTTACGGTCGCAACGCCACCGTCGGGGCCATCAATCTGATCACCGCTCGTCCCGAGTTCAACGGCGATCACGGCAGTTTCAGCGTGGTCGGCGGCTCCTATAACCGCCTCGGCGCCACCGGCATGTTGAACATGCCTGTGTCCGACACCCTGGCGTTCCGTTTGGCCTTCATGACCGAGCAGCACGACGGCTATGCCGACTATCAGCAGCCGCCGAACGTTCCGGGGGTCGAAAAGTCCGCCTTCGTCACCAGCGGCAAGAAATACTACGCCCAGGATCAGAAGTCGGTTCGCGGCAGCGCCCTGTGGAAGCCTAATGACCGCTTCACGTGGAACCTGAACGCCGAAGGCTATCTGGACACCGGGGCTCCGGTCATCGATTTGATGCAGACCCCGCGCGCCGGCCAGAGCATGTGGTCGACCCTCAGCGACACCGCGCCGGAAACCAATCGCTACACCTATGGCGTTCGCAGCCAGATGGACTATGCGCTGACCGACAAGATCGGCGTCTCCTATATCGCCGGCTATCAGCGCACCGGCGGCAGCGCCAACAACGACTCCGACGCCGGCGCCCTGCCGCCTACCAGCGCCACCACGCCGGGCACCGCGTTCCAGGAAGACCACACCGTCTGGTCGCAGTACGACGCCTACAGCCACGAAATCCAGCTGAAATCGACGGGCAAGAACACAGTTGACTGGATCCTGGGCGGCTATTTCAGCCACGAAACCAACAAGATCCGCTTCGATATCGACCAGCGTAACGGATATCGCCTGGGCACCTTCGGCTGGGCCGGCAGCTTTATTCAGCAAGACCGCGAGATCGAATCCAAGGCGGTGTTCGGCCAGGCCGTCTGGCACGTCAGCGACCGCATTCGCCTGACCGGCGGCGTGCG
>DASXNV010000088.1:0-69446 GCA_036494815.1 Caulobacteraceae bacterium | reverse complement strand
CGCCGCTGAGGCGATGGTCGAGCGCCTGGGCGATGCGGTCAGCTATTACAAGATCGGTCTGCAACTGCTGGCCGGCGGCGGCATGGGTCTCGCCAGGGACCTGAAGAAGAGCGGCCGCCAGGTGTTCCTGGATTGGAAGCTGCATGACATCGGCGCGACGGTGGAGAAGGCCGCGGCGGCCATCATCGCCACCGGCGCCTGCGACCTGCTCACCGTCCATGCCGAGCCCCAGGTGATGGCCGCCGCCGTGCGCGGGCGCGGGGGCGCGCGCAACGTCAAGATCCTGGGCGTTACGGTGCTGACCAGCCTGGCCGAGCACGACCTGGTCGACCTGGGCTATGGCTTGGGTGTGCGCGACCTGGTCGAGCGGCGTATTCGCCAGGCGCTGGACGCCGGCGTCGATGGGGTGGTGGCCAGCCCGCACGAGGCCGCGCTCGCCCGCAAGATCGGCGGCCCGGATTTTCTGGTGGTCACTCCCGGTGTGCGCCCCAGCTGGTCCAAGGCCGACGATCAGGCCCGCGCAGCCACCCCGGCCGAGGCTCTCACCGCCGGCGCCAGCCACCTGGTCTGCGGCCGACCGATCACGGGCGCGAGCGATCCGCGCGCGGCGGCCTTGAGCGTGATCGAGGAAATCGCCGGGATTTAGCGGGGGGCTTCAGGCTCGGCCGTATCTGCGTCCATGTCCGCCGTAACCAGCTTGTCCTAAAAGTCGACCGCGATCCCCTTGCGCTCCCAATCGCCGAAGCGTGTGGGTTCCGGCCCCTTGGGACCGCCGAGTTCTTCGCCGGCCTTCGTGGCTTCGGAAGTTGCGCGCCGGCGGGCGGCGGCTTCGTCCAACGCGCGGCGGGCGGCGTCGCTCAGGGGCTTGTCCTGAGCCGCGTTTTCAGGAAGGTCGGTCATGGCCGTCTTTTACCGCCGCCAGCGATCAGCGCAAAGCGCGCGGCGCCTTTTCCCTTGATTGTCAGCGTCCAAGGGGGCACGGGGCGCGGATGAAGACATCCCGGCCCCCAGCTAAGCCCGAGCCAGCCCCCAAGACCGCGGCCCCCGAGACCGCAGCTGACGGCCCGGAGGCCGGAGGCCTCAACGCCCGCCGCGCGGCCCTGGCCCTGGTCAAGGGCGCCCTGGACCACCGCGGCGGCCTGGAAGAGGCCTATGCGCGCAAGCCGTTTTCGGAGCTGGAGCTGCGCGACCGGGCCCTGGCGCGGATGATGGCCATGACCCTGCTGCGGCGGCTGGGCCAGATCGACCGGCTGCTGGACGCCAAGCTGCACAAGGCGCCGCCGGACGAGGTGCGCATGCTGCTACGCCTGGGCGCGGCCCAGGTCCTGTTCATGGACACCCCAGCCTTCGCCGCCGTGGACACCGCCGTGCGCCTGGCCCAGGCCGAGGAGCCGACCCGGCCCTTCAAGGGCCTGATCAACGCCGTTCTGCGTGGCCTGCTGCGGGACGGGCCGGTGATCGACGATCCCGAGGCCCTGGCGCCCGGCTGGCTGTTCGCCCGTTGGCGAGCCACCCACGGCGAGGCCGCCGCCTTGGCCATGGCCGCGGTCATCGCCGAAGAACCCTTGACCGACCTCAGCCCGCGCGACCCGGCGGACCTGCCGTCCCTGGCCGAAGCCCTGGAGGCCGAACCCCTGGCCGGCGGTTCTCTGAGGACCACCAGGCGCGGCGACGTGTCCGACTGGCCAGGCTATGTGGAGGGGCGCTGGTGGGTGCAGGACGCCGCCGCCGCCATCCCCGCGCGGCTGTTGGCGCTCAAGCCCGGCGAAACCGCCATCGACCTTTGCGCCGCGCCCGGGGGCAAGACCCTGCAACTGGCCGCCGCCGGGGCCAAGGTCACCGCCCTGGACCGCTCGGCGCCCAGGCTGCGCCGGCTCACCCAGAGCCTGGCGCGGACCGGGCTGGCCGCCGAGGTGGTCCCTGTCGAGGCCGACAAGTGGGGCGATCCACGCCAGTTCGACGCCGTATTGCTGGACGCGCCCTGCTCGGCCACCGGCACCTTCCGCCGGCATCCGGATGTGCTGTGGGGAACCAAGCCCGGCGACATCGCCAAACTGGCCGGGGTCCAGGCGCGTCTGCTTGACACCGCCGCCCGGCGCGTCGCCCCCGGCGGGCGGCTGGTCTATTGCGTCTGCTCGCTGGAGCCGGAAGAGGGCGAGCGCCAGGTGGACGGCTTTCTGGCTCGTCATCCGGATTTTGCTCTAGCGCCGGTCTCGCCGGGTGAAGGCGGGGCGCCGGAGGGCGCGGTTACGCCGGCGGGTTTGCTACGCATTCTGCCGCACCAGGCGGCCGGGGGCCTGGACGGGTTTTTCGCCGCGCGGTTCGTGCGTACCGCCTAGGTCTTGCGCCGTTTCAGCGCCACATAGAGCGCCCCTGCGCCGCCATGATGGCGATGGGCCTCTGAAACACCCGCGATCAGGTCGCGCAACGCCGGGTCGGCCAGCCAATGGGGGACCATGCGGCGCAGGACACCGTCGCCGCGCGAGCCCTTGCCGGTGATCACCAGCACCGCCCGCCAGCCGTCCTCCCGCGCCCGGCGCAGGAAGCCGGCCAGCACAGCGCGGGCGCGATCCTGATCCAGGCCGTGCAGATCCAGGCTGGGCCCCAATTCCTGTTCGCGGCTGATCCGCCGTTTGCGGCGGGGTTCGATGCCTTCCGGCGCGGTGGCCCGGCGCGGCGAGGGCGTAAGCGCCGTCTTGGCGGGCTCAGGCCTGGGCTTGGGCGGCGCCACCGCCGGGAGGGTCTCCTGGATCGAAACGACCAGCGTCGGGCTCGGCCGTTTGCGCGCGGCCGCCGGCCGCACAGTGGCGGCGACCTTGGCCCACAGATGCGCTTCTTCAGGCCGCAGCGGTCGTTTCACGGCATGGTCTGGTCGATGGGGGCCAAGGCATAGAGGCTCAACACATGGCGCACTCGCCCGGCCTCGGTTCCAGCCGCCGCGCCGGCGCCAAGATAGAGGTCGGCGCGAACGTCGCCCTTGATCGCGCCGCCGGCGTCCAGGGCCAGGGCCACCCGACGATAGGCCGGGAAGGCGCCCGTCAGGCTCGGGGTGGTGGCGTCGATCCAGTAGAGGCCGCCCAGGGCGTGCTTGGTGAGGTCCACCGCCAGGGAGCGGCCGGGGATCAGGGGGATACCGGCGGCGCCGGCGGGCTCCATGCCATCGTCCGGCTCCAGTTTGAAGAAGACATAGCGTGGATCGAGCCGCATGACCGCGTCGGCCTCAGATCCGCGGTGGGCGGCGAGCCAGGCGTGGATGGCCTCGGCCGAGGTGTCGCCGGTCGCCAGGGCGCCGCGATCACGCAGGACATTGGCGATCCCCACGAACGGACGGCCGTTGTTGCCGGTATAGATCGCCTTCATCCGCCGGCCCTCCGGCAACTTCAGCACCCCCGAGCCCTGGATCTGCAGGAAGAACAGATCTTCAGGTCGCATCCAGGCCAGGGGCTGTTCGGCGGGCGCGGCCTCGATCGCCGCCCGGTCGGGATAGGGGGACAGCTGGCCACCAACGATCCGTCCGCTGATCTTGCGGCCGGCCAGGCCCGGATCGAACTGGCCCAGGTCCAGCATGATCAGGTCGCTGGGCCGCGCGCGCACCGGGGCGGTGAATTCGCCGTGGCGGCTGGAGCGGGCCTCGTATTCCGGTGCGTAATAGGCGGTGAGCAGACCACCATCACCCACGGGCTCGGCGCGGAAATTAGCTTCCAGAAAGCCTCGCGCGCCAAACTCGTCCAGCGGTCCCAGCGCGCGGGCCCGACGGCAGATCTCGGTCATCACCGGCGCGGGTTCGATACCGCAAGCGGTTACAAAGGCGCGCAGGGCGGCGGCATGATCTTCCTGAGCCCAGCCGGGCAGGTCGGCGAGGTTCAGCGACAGGTGCGTCGGCGCTTGCGGCGACAGGTGGGTCGGCGGCTGTGGCGGCGCTGGCGCCGGAGAGGGTTCCGTGGCCCTGGGCGCCGGCGGTGCAGGGATTGGCGCGGTGGGCGGCGCGGTGGCGCAGGCCGCCAGAACCGAAAGGGCGGCCAGACTCGCCGCGAACCTAGGCCACGCCATACGGATCACGACTCCGCGGCGTCGACCCGGACCAGCGTCCAGTTGGGGTCCTTGCTGGAGAACTTGCGTTCGAAGGTCCAGACCTCAGCGGTGCGACGGTCATCCACAGCCTCGCCGTCCGGGCCCTTGGTGCGACTACGCAGCTCAGCCAGGAACCTGACCTTGGCGCGGGCCAGGTCGCCATCGACTTCAGCGAAATCCAGATCCGTGCGGGCTGGGTGAAGAAACTCCACCGTTTCGCTGCGCTCCTGCGCCGCGCGTTCGGTGATCGCCGGATCGAAACGGGCGAAGACCTCCTCCGACACCAGCTTGCGCAAGGTGTCGCGATCGCCGGTGGCGAAGGCTTTGACGATGCTTTCATAGGCGATGCGCGCGCCATCAAGGAAACGGCTGAGGTCGAAACTGGCGTCCCGGGCGCGGATCGCCGCGACCCCGGCAGGCGCCGGGGCGGCGTCGGCCTCGGGCGCGGCCGGTTCCGCCCGCATCGCCCGGCGCAGGGACGGCGCCAGGCCATCCTCCGGCTGGCGACCCACGCGCCGGCCGAGAACCGCGTAGAGCTGATAGAGCGCCACGGCGGCCACAGCGGCCAGAATGAGCAGTTCCAAGACTTGCACAGCGATACCGATTTGATGTTCGCCGACGGTTCAGCGAGGATCGCTGTTCCGTCGGACAGCGCAATATAGTCCGCCTCGCGCGCCGCGTCAGGCGCCGCGTTGCGCCAGGGTTCTCCCCGTGATAGCAGCCCCGGTTCAAGCCTCCAAGGCGCGCCGTTGTTTTCCGGCCCGCAATCCTGCCAATGGGACCCGCTCTTACATGACCGACACCGACCTCCTGGGCGCCGCCGCCCCCGCCGCCGAAGGCCCGGGCATGCGCGTTCTGGCTCAATTCATCCGGGACCTGTCGTTCGAAAACCCGCGGGCGCCCGAATCCCTGCGGGCCGGCGGCATCCAGCCCCAGATCGAACTGGGCGTGGAGATGAACGCCCGGGCGCGGCCGGACGAGCTGTATGAAGTCGACCTGAAGCTCACCGCCACGGCCAAGTCTGAGGGCGAAGCGGTGTTCCAGGTCGAGTTGGTCTATGGCGGCCTGTTCCAGGTTACCGGCATTCCGGAAGCTGAGCTGGAGCCGGTGCTCTTGATCGAATGCCCCCGGTTCCTGTTTCCCTTCGCCCGCCGCGTGATCGCCGACATGACCACCGAGGGCGGCTTCCCGCCCTTCATGATCGATCCGATCGATTTCGTGGCCGTCTATGCCGCGCGCCGTTCGCAGCTCGACGGCCCGGCCGCCGGTCAGGCTTAAGCCTTATTCCGGCGCAACGCCAAATTTCGCCCAGACCGCGCCGCCTTTGAGCGTTCCGCGCACGAAAGCTTCGTGCGCCGCGCGCTCGACGTCGGTGGATCGCGGCGCCAAGGGTCGAGGACGCGGGCTGTGAGTGACCGTAACGATATCGACCTCGACCTTGCGCTGGGTTTGGGGCGTCAGGTCCAGGCCGCGCTCCTTGCCGCCGCGCAGCTCCAGATAGACACCGGCCAATAGCTGGGCGTCGATCAGGGCGCCGTGCTTGGTGCGGTCGGCCAACGAGATCTTGAAGCGTTTACACAAGGCGTCGAGCGAATTGTACATGCCCGGAAATTTCTTCTGGGCCAGGGGCAGGGTATCGATCCAGCGCGCGTCGGCGACAATGGTTCGATTGGCCCGTTTCAGCTCATGATTGATGAAGCCGCGGTCAAAGGGGGCGTTGTGCGCCACCACGGGGGAGTCGCCGATGAACTCCAACAGCGCGTCGCAGACGTCCGGATGATGAAACTTCGGCTTGTCGGCCAGGAAGCTGAGCGAAATGCCGTGCACGCGCTCGGCTTCAGGGTCGATCTCCCGCTCCGGATGGATGTAGCGGTGAAAGTTTCGGCCCGTAGGCAGATAATCCACAATCTCGATACAGCCGACTTCCACCAGCCGGTGGCCGGTCTTAGGATCCAGGCCGGTGGTTTCGGTGTCTAGGACGATCTCGCGGGACATGAGCCGATCATTGGATCGCTTCGCCGCCCGCTTCAAGCGCGGCTTTACAGCGCGCTAGACCGTCGGGCGATCGCAACTCGGCCAGAACCTGGCGCACTTGGTCGCGAGCGGGCTCCAGGCCTTTTCCCGTATCGATGACGAAGTGAGCCCGTGCGCGCTTTTCCGCGTCCGCCATCTGCCGCGCCAGGATGGCGTCGAATTTCTTCTCCGCCATGCCAGGCCGCTCCAACACCCGGCTGCGCTGGATATCGGGGGGCGCAGTGACCACCACCACGGCGTCAACCCGCTTTTCGCCACCGGTTTCGAACAGCAGCGGGATGTCGAGCACCACGATGTCGGCGTTCTTGGCCGCCGCCGCCTCGAAGAAGCCGGCGCGGCTCGCGCCCACCAGGGGGTGGACGATGGCTTCAAGCCGCTTCATGGCCGCATCGTCGCCCAGCACCTTCTGGCTGAGCAACGCCCTGTCGACGGCCCCGCTCTGAACCACGCCGGGAAAAGCGGCTTCGATCGGCGCCACCGCGGCCCCGTCGGACGCATAGAGCGCATGGACTTCGGCGTCGGCGTCATACACGGGGATCCCCTCCGCCGCGAACATCGCCGCGGTGGTCGACTTGCCCATGCCGATGGAGCCGGTGAGGCCAATGACGATCATGGGTTTTCTTCCAGGGCGGCCAGGGCCAGGGCGCGCGCGTCCACATCGGCTGGCGGGACCTGGCCAAAAAAGGCCTGGAACGAAGGCGCCGCCTGCAGGATCAGCATTTCCAGGCCATCGACCGTGGGGTGGCCGGCCCGCGCCGCATCCTCCAGCAGCCGGGTCAGCAGCGGACGATAGACCATGTCCATCACCGGCGCGGCGGTGGGCAGGCCGGTCAGGTCCACATCCAGCGGATCGTGACCTTCCAGGCCCAGCGAGGTGGCGTTGATCAGGGCGGCGGCGTCATCCAGCACCCCCGGCAATTCGGCCCAGCCAAAGGCTTGAACCCGGTCACCCAGGGCCAGGGCGATGACCTCGGCGCGCGCCCGCGTTCGATTGACCAGCCGTACCTTGGGGGCGCCGGCCTGAAGGAAGGCCGCCGCCGCGCCCCGGGCGGCGCCGCCCGCGCCCAGGATCACCACCGGCCCCGCGGCCGGATCGAAGTTCGGGGCCTGGTCGCGAAATGCGCCCAACAGTCCCTCGCCGTCGGTGTTGTCGGCCACCACCGCGCCATCGTCGGCGAATAGCAGCAGGTTGGCCGCCCCGGCCAGCCGCGCCCGCTCGCTGGCCCGATCGGCCGCGGCCAAGGCGGCTTCCTTGAACGGCAGGGTCACATTCAGCCCGACGAGCGAGCCGCCACGCAGGCCTTCGATCAGATGGGGGAATCCGTTTTCGGTCGGGCTGAGGACTATATAGGCCCCGTCGATCCCGGCGGCGGTCAGCCAGGCGTTGTGGATCAAGGGGCTGAGGGAATGGCGCACCGGGCGGCCGACCACTCCGGCCAGCCGCGTGGCGCCGCTGAGCCGGGTCATGCGGGGATGGCTCCGCGTTCGCGCAACACCGCCAGCAGGGGCAGCAAGGGCAGGCCAAGGATGGCGAAATAGTCGCCCTCGATCCGCTCGAACAGCTGCGCGCCGGCCCCCTCCAGATGATAGCAGCCGACCGAGGACAGGACCGCCTGGCCGTGCCGCTCCAGATAGTCGTCCAGAAACGCGTCGGAAAAGTCCCGCACGGTCAGGCTGGAGCTTTCGGTATAGCGCCAGACCACGGCGCCGTTCTCGGCCAGGGTCAGGCCGCCATGCAGCTGGTGGGTGCGGCCGCGGAAAGCCCACAGGCGCTCGCGGGCTCCCTCCAATGTGTCGGCCTTGTCGTACAGCTTTTCATCCAGCTCCAGGGTCTGGTCGGCGCCGATGACGAGGCCCGGAGTGTGGGCGGACACCGCCAGGGCCTTGGCCTCTCCCAATGCGGCGGCGATCTGCAACGGCGTAGCGCCTTCCGCGAGCATCTGGTTCTTGATCGACGTTTCATCGACCCCGGAACTGACCTTCGTGAAGCTCACGCCAGCGGCGGATAGGAGGGCGGCCCGGGACTGGCTCTGAGACGCAAGCACTACGGGCTTCAAGACAGCACCTCGATCTGCCCGCCTCCCGCGGTGATGACATTGATCACCTGGGCCGCGGTTTCCTCGACGGACCGCCGGGTCACGTCGATCACCGGCCAGCCCTGACGTTCGAACATGCGGCGGGCGCGGACGATCTCGTCGCGCACCGATTCGATCTCGATATAGCTGCTTTCGCGGTCCTCTCGCAGATTGAGCAGGCGGTTGCGGCGGATCTGGATCAGCCGGTCAGGCGATACGGTCAGACCGATCACCACCGGACGCTTCAGCGCCGTCAGATTCGCCGGCGGCTCCGACCCTGGCACGAGCGGCACATTGGCGGCCCGCACCCCCCGGTGAGCCAGATAGATGCAGGTCGGGGTTTTGGAGGTGCGGCTGACTCCCACCAACACCACGTCGGCGCTTTCCAAGTCGTCGGTGCCCTGGCCGTCGTCGTGGCCGATGGCGTAGTTGAGCGCGTCCATCCTGTTGAAATAGTCGTTGTCCAGGGCGTGCTGGACCCCGACCCGGGTGGTCAGGGAGGCCCCCAGATAGCGACCAAGGGCGGCGACCAACGGATCCAGCGCGGCCACACAGGTCATTTCCAGTTCGCGGCAGCCCTTTTCCAGGTGGGCGCGCAGATCGCGGTCGACGATCGTGTGGATGACCACCCCCGGCGCGCCGCCGATCTCCTGCAACACCCGCTCCAGCTGACGGTCGGAGCGAACCAGCGAATAGATGTGCTCGATGGGCAGGACGTCATCGAACCGGGCGCAGACGGCCCGGGCCAGGGCGTTGAGCGTCTCGCCGGTGGAATCCGACACCAGATGGACATGAAAATAGGTCGCGAAGCGTGAACCGCTCATCGGCCGGTCGCGTTCTTGATTGCGTTCAGGGTCATGGCCGCCTGTGGAGCGCCGGTTAACGAATCGTTAACACATGGCGGGTGGAGTAGGGGATGGTTGGGGAGAAAAGCCGCTCGTGACCGGTTTGCCAAGCCGCATTGGGATGGATCGGCTTTTGTCGCGCTCTTCTTCCCCAGACCGGATGCGACAAACTGTCATCGGAATGTCATAGTTCACCGATTGGGCGCCGATCCCCGCCTCCCTGAGTCGCCCCCAAGGGCCGTTTACCTTTTGTTAAGAAATTCGCTGCCTTGAGATCTATCCCCGCTTTCCACAGCCCAGTCCGCCGCGGTGGACATTTGGTCGCAGCGGTTTGAAGAACGGTGACTCGGGTTCACTTCCCGGGAGTTATCCACTCAAGTCCCTGGCCCTACCCTCTTCCACCTCAACCTTCTTAGTCTTTCTTTAAGATATAAGGCTTGCTCTCGGACTTGAGCCTTGGAGCTCTCCGGGGTTTAAGACGAGCGATGAACGCCGCCTCGCCCTCCCCCACCCCTCGATTTCTCAAGGCTCTGACCAGCGAGGCCGTCGACCGACCGCCAATCTGGTTCATGCGGCAGGCCGGGCGCTATCTGCCGGAATATCGCGAGCTGCGCACCAAGGCGCCGGACTTCATCAGCTTCTGCCTCAATCCGCAGATGGCGGCGGAGGCGACCCTCCAGCCCATGCGGCGCTTTGCCTATGACGCGGCCATCGTGTTCGCGGACATCCTGCTGCTCCCCCAGGCGCTGGGCCAGTCTGTCTGGTTCGAAACCGGCGAGGGCCCGAGGCTTGGAGCCCTGCCAGAACTAGAGGCTTTGCGAGGGGAGATTGAGGCGTCGACAGCCCGTCTTGCCGCCGTGGGCGAGACCCTCAGCCTGGTTCGCACAATGCTGGACCCAGAGCGGGCCCTGATCGGCTTCGCCGGGGCGCCCTGGACCGTCGCCACCTATATGATTGAAGGCCGCTCCAGCGACCGCTCTGGAGCGCGCAGCTTCGCCTTCCAAAAGCCCGACGACCTGGACGCCCTGATCGAAATCCTGGTCCAGGCCACAATTCGCTATTTGGTCATGCAGGCCAAGGCTGGGGCTCAAACCCTGCAACTGTTCGAATCCTGGGCCGAGACCCTGCCTGAGGATGTGTTCGAGCGCATCGTCACCCGGCCTCACGCTAAGATCGTCGCCGGTCTCAGGGCCGCCGGCGTGACCGTCCCCGTAATCGGTTTTCCGCGCGGCGCCGGGTGCCTGGTCGAGGCCTATGCGGCGAACGCCGGAGTCGACGGGGTTGGGCTGGACGTGCAGGCCAGCGCGGCCTTGGGAAAAAGGCTGCAACAGAGCGTGACCATTCAGGGCGCCCTGGACCCGCTGCTGTTGCGGGCGGGCGGGGTGGGGCTGGACCGCCGTGTCGACCAACTGCTCGAGCAGTGGGGCGACGGCCGCTATATCTTCAACCTCGGGCACGGCATTCTGCCGGACACGCCCATCGCCCATGTGGAACAGGTGCTCGCCCGTGTCACTGGCGAGAAAGCTGGTTGATGGCCAGGGACGTTGGACCGGCAAAGCGGGTTGCGGTGGTCCTGTTCAATCTGGGTGGGCCGGATCGGCTCAAGGCGGTGCGGCCGTTCCTGTTCAACCTGTTCGCCGATCCGGCGATCATTGCGGCGCCGGCCCTGGTCCGCTATCCCCTGGCTATGCTGATCTCCAGGCTGCGTGAGCGTTCCGCCCAGGCCAACTATGCCTTGATGGGCGGCGGCTCGCCGCTCTTGGCCG
The DNA here is from genome assembly GCA_036494815.1 of Caulobacteraceae bacterium. Lineage (GTDB taxonomy): Bacteria > Pseudomonadota > Alphaproteobacteria > Caulobacterales > Caulobacteraceae > Poindextera. Next base: position 58,655 of record DASXNV010000088.1, on the reverse strand, counting down.
AGACCCAGGCCCAGGCCGACGCCCTGAGGGCGGTGCTCGCGGCGCGGGCGCCGAACTGCACGGTAAGCACCTTTGTCGCCATGCGCTATTGGCGGCCGTTCAGTGACGAGACCGCACAGGCGGTGGCGCAATTCGAGCCGGACGAGATCGTGCTTCTGCCGCTCTATCCGCAGTATTCGACCACCACCACCGCGTCGTCATTGAAAGCCTGGGCCAAGGCCTACAGGGGTCCGGGGCGCAGCCGGGCGGTTTGTTGCTATCCCGTCCAGGACGGGTTTATCGAGGCGCACGTCCAGCGCATTTTGGCCGCCTGGGACCAGGCCGGACGGCCCAAGAATGTGCGCCTGTTTTTTTCGGCCCACGGCTTGCCGGAAAAGGTGATCGAGGCTGGCGATCCCTATCAGGCCCAGATCGAGGCCACGGCGGCGGCTGTAGCAGCGAGGCTGGGCGACGACTGGGATTGGAAGGTCTGTTATCAGAGCCGCGTCGGGCCGCTGAAATGGCTTGGCCCGTCGACGCCAGAGGCCATCGTCGAGGCGGCGAAGGAGGGTCTGGGTGTCGTGATTACGCCGATCGCCTTTGTCTCGGAACATATCGAGACCCTGGTGGAGCTCGATCGCGACTATGCCGAGTTGGCTCACAAGCTCGGCTGCCCGACCTATGTCCGGGTTCCAGCCCTGGGCCTGCACGAGGCTTTTATCGGCGGTCTGGCCGACTCGGTCACTGCCGCCCTGGACCGACCGGTTGGCGTCGGGCTGGGATCCAACTATGCCTGTGAAGCCTGTTGGGTGAAGTGCCCGAACCTCCCTGAGGAGACCGCCCGGTGATCGAGCATTTCGACCTGATCCGCGGCCTGCACATCGTGGCTGTGATAGCCTGGATGGCGGGGATGCTCTATCTGCCGCGCCTGTTCGCCTACCACACCCGCGCCACGCCGGGTTCGGAGATGGACGAGACCTTCAAAGTGATGGAACGCAAACTGCTGCGAATCATCATCAACCCGGCCATGGTCATGACCCTGTTGTTCGGCGGCGCCCTGGTCGGGATTGACCTTCAGCGGCTGGGTCACCACTTCTGGATGAGCCCGTGGATGCTGACCAAGATCGCGGCGCTGGTCGTGCTGTTCGGTTGGCACGGCTTTCTGGCCGGCGCCCGCCGGGCTTTCGCGGAAAACCGCAACACTCGCTCAGAGCGGTTCTGGCGCATGACCAACGAGATCCCTTTCCTGTTGGCCATCGTCATCGTGCTGTCGGTGACCACCAAATTCGGCGGGATTCATGGCTAGGCTGGCGAGGCGGACCATAGCCTTCTGCAAAGGCCCCGCTTGACCTGACCGGCGGCTTGTGGTTCCGCTGACTGTGAAGCGAGGCCTTGCGCCGCGCCGCCCTTCTTCTTTCGGATCCGCGCCCGTCCGGGACGCCTCTAGATCCGAACCCCCCCATCGGCGCCGGTTTCAATCGATCCCGGCGCGACATCGAAATCAGATCGGGCTCACTCCAGAGCCTAACGGTCGCCGTGCGCGATCCAGAAATAGAGTTTTATTCCTATGCAAGACGAACCCATCGACACCCTTATCGACCCCATCATCGAAGACGTTCTCGGTGAAGGGAACGACGCCAGCGACAACGGCGCCGACGAGGGGCCTTCCGCCGCCAGCCAGGCCATCGCCGCCATGGGCCTGACGCGCATGTCGCTGCAGCAGCTCAAAGAGAAGTCACCAGCCGACCTGGTGACTTTCGCCGAGTCCCTGGAGATCGAGAACGCCAACTCGATGCTCAAGCAGGACATGATGTTCGCCATCCTCAAGGCCCTGGCCGAGGAAGGCGTCGAAATCTCCGGCAGCGGGACCTTGGAAGTGGTGCAGGACGGCTTCGGCTTCCTGCGCAGCCCGGAAGCCAACTACCTGGCTGGTCCCGACGACATTTACGTCTCGCCGTCGCAGATCCGAAAGTTCGGCCTGCGCACCGGCGACACCGTGGACGGCGGCGTGCGCTCGCCTCGCGAAGGCGAACGCTATTTCGCCCTGGTCAAGGTCGATCAGGTCAATTTCGAAAGCCCCGACAATGTCCGTCACAAGGTTGCGTTCGACAACCTAACCCCGCTCTATCCCGAAGAGCGGCTGACCATGGAGATCGAAGATCCGACCCTGAAGGATCGCTCGGGCCGGATCATCGATATCGTGGCGCCCCTGGGCAAAGGCCAGCGCTGCCTGATCGTCGCTCCGCCGCGGGTGGGTAAGACGGTGATGTTGCAGAACATCGCCAAGTCCATCGCCGCCAACCACCCGGAAGCCTATCTGATCGTGTTGCTGATCGATGAACGGCCGGAAGAAGTCACCGACATGCAGCGCACGGTGAAGGGCGAAGTGATCGCCTCGACCTTCGACGAACCCGCCACTCGCCACGTGCAGGTCGCCGAGATGGTGATCGAAAAGGCCAAGCGCCTGGTCGAACACAAGCGCGACGTGATCATCCTTTTGGATTCGGTCACCCGCCTCGGCCGCGCCTACAACACGGTGGTGCCGTCATCAGGCAAGGTGCTGACCGGTGGTGTCGACGCCAACGCCCTGCAGCGCCCCAAGCGCTTTTTCGGCGCCGCGCGGAACGTGGAAGAAGGCGGCTCGCTGACCATCATCGCCACGGCCCTGATCGAGACTGGCTCGCGGATGGACGAAGTGATCTTCGAAGAGTTCAAGGGCACCGGTAACTCGGAAATCATTCTCGACCGCAAGGTCGCCGACAAGCGGATCTTCCCGGCCATCGACATCCTCAAGTCCGGGACGCGTAAGGAAGAGCTCATCACGCCCAAGGATATCCTGCAGAAGACCTACGTCCTGCGCCGTATCCTCAACCCCATGGGGCCGCAGGATGCGATCGAATTCCTGATGGACAAGCTGCGTCAAAGCAAAAACAATGCAGACTTCTTCCAGTCGATGAATACGTAGAGGCCTTCTCCTTGGTGTCTCTGCGCATCGCCCATCCACCCTCATCCTGAGACGCCCGCCCAGTGGGCCTCCGGGCATGAGGACTAGCAACCGGCGCAGATGCTGTGGTCCGTCTCTAGGGCAGCAACAAACTCGCCCCGGTCGTCTCCCGCCCCTCGAGCGCCTCGTGCGCCCGGCGGGCGTCAGCCAGGGGAAACGTCTGGCCGATTTCGACCTTGACCGCGCCCGAAGCGACCACCTCGAACACCGCCGCTGCGCTGGAGTCCAGCTCGGGAGACGTGGCGATATAGTCGAACAGGGTCGGCCGGGTCAGGAACAACGAGCCGCCACGGGCCAATCTCGCCGGTTCGATCGCCGGCGCCGGGCCAGAAGCATTGCCATAGCTGACCAACATGCCGCGCCGGGCCAGGCTGGCCAGGCTGGCCTCGAAGGTCGCCGCCCCTACCCCATCATAGACCACGGGCACCCCTTTGCCGCCAGTGATCTCGCGCACGCGGGCGGTCACGTCTTCCTCGCGATAGAGGATCACATGCTGGCAGCCGTGGGCGCGGGCGAGTTCGGCCTTGGCCGTGGAACCGACCGTGCCGATCACATGGGCGCCCAGGGCGCTGGCCCATTGAGTCATCAATGTGCCGACCCCGCCCGCCGCGGCATGGACTAATATGGTCTCGCCGGACAAGACGGTGTGGCAGCGACGCAGAAGGAACTCGGCGGTCATGCCCTTGAGCATGATCGCGGCAGCGGTCTCCAGGGGGATGCCGGCGGGCACTTTCACCGCTCTGTCGGCCGGGACTACGTGGGCTTCGGCATAGGCGCCGAGCGGACCCGAGCCATAGGCGACGCGATCGCCCTCCTTGAAGCGAGTGACGCCCTGTCCGACGGCCTCGATGATCCCCGCCCCTTCCTGTCCGAGCACGGCGGGGAACTTGATCGGATAGAGCCCGGAACGCTGGTAGGTGTCGATGAAGTTGAGCCCGACGGCCCGATGGCGAACCAGGATTTGGCCGGGCCCGGGTTCGGGCGTCGGCAAGTCGATAGCCTCGAGCACCTCGGGGCCGCCGGTCTTGGTCGCCTGGATCGCCAGCATGGTTTGCTCCTGTAACGGGTTTGGTCTGGCGCGGCGGTGGCCAGGCGCGCCGGGGCGGCGAGAGACATCTATGCGAAGGATCGGTGTCGTGTTGTTGGCTCGGCTCTGTTAGCCGAGCCTTGAAGATGTTTCACGTGAAACATCTATTCAGCCCAGGGCGACCCTGAAGAAGTCCAGAGTTCTTTGGTTGGCTAAGCCGGCGTCGTGAGCGTCATAGTGCTCACCTCCTTTTCGGGCAAAGGCGTGGTCGCGGCCGGGATAGGTATGGATCTCGATGTGGGCGTGGTTCTTGAGCGCGGTCAGGATCAGCTCCTGCGCCGGCTTCGGCACGAACTGGTCCTCCTCGGCGATGTGCAGCATCAGGGGATGGACCAGCTTTACGGCCTCGCCAGTGAACTTGTCGATGCCGACGCCGTAATAGGCGACGCTCGCATCGCTACCGGTGCGGGTGGCGGTCAAATAGGAGAGCAGGCCACCAAGGCAGAAGCCAACGGCGCCTACCTTGCCGCTGCACTGAGGGTCGCCGCGGATCAGATCAATAGTGGCGTCGATGTCGCCCACTCCGGCGTCGACGTCGAAAGCATTGTAGAGTTCGAAGGCCCTCTTCCACTCGGCGTCGCTCTGATCGGTGATGTCGATTCCAGGTTCGATCCGCCAGAACAGGTCGGGGCAGATGGCGATGAAACCCTGGTCGGCGAGGTCGTCACAGACCCCGCGCATCACAGCGTTGACCCCAAAGATCTCCTGAATGACGACAATAGCCGGGGCCGACTTGGCGTCGGGCCGAGCCACATAGGCCTTGAACGATCCGGCGGGGGTGGTGATGGTGAGACGTTCGTCGGTCATGGGTGTCCTTGCGTCCGGTCGGGTGGCGGATTGATTCAATCGGTGCGGCAATGCCTCTAGCGCGTGGGGCCGGGAAAGGCTCATAACAAAGTTGTGGCTCTCGCGTTTTGCGGGATTCGGTGGAGGTGGCCATGAAGGCGACGGTCAATGTCGAGTGCACGCCGCAGGAGGCGCGGGCCTTTCTGGGCCTGCCGGATGTCACCGCACTGAATGAGCAACTGGTCAGCGAGATGCAGGTGCGGCTGAAGGACAACATGGCCGCCCTGCAGCCGGACGAACTGATGAAGAACTGGATGGCCTTTGGCGGCGCCGCCCAGGAACAGTTCCGCAAACTGATGATGGCCGCGGCCGGTGGAACCAAGGGCTGAGCGCCCGAGGCTGAAGCGGGATGTCGGACACGATCTTCGCCCCCGCCACCGCTGCGGGCCGCGCCGCCGTTGCGGTGGTCCGGCTTTCGGGACCCGGGACGCGCCAGGCTATAGCCGAGCTGACGCCTGGCGCTTTGCGCCCGCGTCGCGCCAGTTTGCGGGATCTGCGCCGGCCGGGCGATGGCGCGGTGCTGGACCAGGCCCTGGTGCTCTGGTTTCCTGGGCCGGCGAGTTTCACGGGGGAGGATAGCGCCGAGCTGCACCTGCATGGCGGCGCGGCGGTGACCGAAGCTGTGATCGAGGCCCTCGTTGGGTTGGGGCTCCGCTTGGCCGAACCGGGGGAATTCACTCGCCGGGCCTTCGAGCATGGCCGGCTCGATCTGGCGCAGGCCGAGGCGGTGGCCGATCTGGTCGATGCGGAAACTGAGGCGCAGCGCCGGCAGGCCCTGGCCCAGCTGGACGGGGAGCTATCCGGTCGACATGCGGCCTGGCGGGAAGCCCTGATCGACGCCATGGCCGGTCTTGAGGCCGCGGTCGATTTTCCGGATGAAGACGTGCCAGAGACCGTCGCGGCCGAGGCCCGGGCGCCGATCTTGCGGGTCGCCGCGGATCTGGACGCAGCCCTGGCCGATGGCGCGCGCGGCGAGCGGGTGCGCGAGGGGTTCCGCATCGCCCTGATCGGCGCGCCCAACGCCGGCAAGTCCAGCCTGCTCAACGCCCTGGCGGGCTCCGACGCCGCCATCGTCACCCCGACACCCGGCACCACGCGGGACGTGATCGAAGTGGCTCTCGACCTGGCCGGCTTCCGCGTTCTTGTGGCCGATACGGCAGGGCTGCGGGAGTCCGTTGACCTGATTGAGGTTGAGGGTGTTCGCCGCGCTTCGGACCGCGCCGCCCGCGCGGACTTACGGCTCTTGGTCGTGGATGCGGCGGCGGCTGGCGACGAATGGCGGGCGGTGACCGAATGGGCTCGGTCGGGAGACCTCGTGCTTCTCAACAAGAGCGATCTGGATGGCGGCGCCGGCGGTGGTGCGGCGCGGTCCTGGGCGGCCTCTCTGGGCCTGGAGTTTTTGAACCTGTCCCTCAGATCAGGCCAAGGTTTTCAGGCCATGTCCGATCGATTGACAGCGCGGGTCATCGACGAGCTATCCGGTGCGGAATTTCCGGCGGCGACGCGGGCGCGGCACCGCCGGGATCTGACCGACGCGCGGGACCATCTTCTGCGCGCCCTGGCGGAACTGGAGGGCCGGTTCGAGGTCGAGCTTGCGGCAGAGGATGTGCGGTTAGCGGCCCGCTGTCTGGCGCGGGTCGGGGGAAGGATCGATGCTGAGGACGTGCTGGATCGGGTGTTTGCGCGATTCTGCATCGGCAAGTGAGTGTTCCACGTGAAACACTCAGGTCCCTATCTGCCCCGTCGCCATGTTCCACGTGGAACACTGCGCTGATGATGTCGCGGTGGTTCGCGCCGTCTCGACGCCGCTCCCGCCGACCCGTATAAGAAGACTCCGAGTCCGGCCCAGGCCTGACCCCGCTCCAACCCATCTTAGTGTCATGTCCTCGCCCTTCTGGGATGTCATTGTCATCGGCGGCGGTCACGCCGGATGCGAAGCCGCCGCGGCCTCGGCTCGGCTGGGCGCGCGCACCCTTTTGCTCACCCACAAGATCGAGACAATCGGCGAGATGTCGTGCAACCCTGCCATCGGCGGGTTGGGCAAGGGTCATCTGGTACGGGAGATCGACGCTCTGGACGGCCTGATGGGCCGGATGGCCGACGTGGCTGGCATTCAGTTTCGGTTGCTCAACCGCTCCAAGGGGCCGGCGGTGCGCGGCCCCCGCGCTCAGATCGACCGCAAACTCTATCGCCAGGCCATGCAGGACGCCCTCGCGGCCCAGTCTAATCTGTCCATCGAGGCGGCTTCGGTGGAGGACCTGATCGTCGAGAATGGCCGGGTGGCCGGAATCACCGCCGCCGATGGCCGCACGTGGAACACGGGCCAGGTGGTGCTGACCACTGGCACCTTTCTCAAAGGGCTGATCCATCTGGGTGAGACCCGCGTCCCTGCCGGTCGCGTCGGCGACGCGCCCTCGATCGGCTTGGCGGATCGTCTCTATTGCCTTGGCCTGGATATGGGCCGGCTGAAGACTGGCACCCCGGCTCGCCTGGACGGCCGCACTATCGCCTGGGACCGGCTGGAGATGCAGGCTGGCGACGAAACGCCGACGCCCTTTTCCTTCCTCACCGGACGCATCGACCGGGCGCAGATCCAATGCGGCGTCACGGCCACCACCGAGGAAACCCACCGGATCATCGCCGACCGCCTCGGGGAATCGGCGGTCTATGGTGGCCGCATCCAGGGGCGCGGCCCGCGCTATTGCCCGTCAATTGAGGACAAGGTGGTCCGCTTCGCCGACCGCGACAGCCACCAGATCTTCCTGGAGCCGGAGGGCCTGGATGATGACACCGTCTATCCCAACGGCATCTCGACCTCGGTGTCCGAAGCGACCCAGGACCTGTTTCTGCGCACCATTCCGGGCCTGGAGCAGGTCAAGGTGCGCCGCTACGGCTACGCCATCGAATACGACTATGTGGATCCGCGCGAGCTGGATCCGAGCCTGGAGGTCAAGCGCCTGCCTGGCCTTTATCTGGCTGGCCAGATCAATGGCACCACCGGTTATGAAGAAGCCGGCGCCCAGGGCCTGGCCGCGGGCCTCAACGCCGCCCGCGCCGCTTCCGGCGCCGACGCGATCACGTTCGCTCGCGACGAGGCCTATCTGGGGGTGATGATCGACGACCTTGTCACCCGTGGCGTCACCGAGCCTTATCGCATGTTCACTAGTCGGGCCGAATTTCGCCTGACCCTGCGCGCGGACAACGCCGATCAGCGCCTGACCGGACGTGGGATTGCGCTTGGTTTGGTCGGGGCTAAGCGGGCCGAGGCCTATACGGGCAAGGCCGAGGCTCTCGCCGCCGCCCGGCGACAGGCTCACAGCCTGAACCTCAAGCCCAGCGACGCGGCCAAGGCCGGTTTCCGCGTCAATCCTGATGGCCAGCGTCGGGATCTGATGCAGCTTCTGGCCTATCCCGACATCCGCTTCGACGACCTCGCCGCGGTCTGGCCGGAAATCAGCGCATGGCCAGCCGCCGTGCGAGAGCAGGTCGAGATCGAAGCGGGCTATGCCGGCTATCTCGACCGCCAGGCCGCCGACGTGGCCGCCTTCCGGCGCGACGAGGATCTTCGCCTGCCCCCGACCCTGGACTACGCCGCCGTCGGCGGCCTTTCGATCGAGGCCCGTGAAAAACTGGCGGCGGTCAGGCCCTTGACCCTTGGTCAAGCCGCCCGCATCGAGGGCGTCACCCCCGGCGCCATCACCGCATTGCTCGCCCATGTCCGCCGCGCCCGCGCCGCTTGAGGCGATGCCGGGCGACGGCCCGATGACCCCCGCCGCCTCCTTCGGAGCCACCGAGTTTCAAGCGATGATGGGCGCCAGCGACGCCCAGATGGCGGACCTGGAGCAATTTCGCGTTCTGCTGTTCGACTGGAACACCCGGATGAACCTGGTTGGCCCCTCGGCCGAGGCGGAGTTCTGGAGCCGTCACGTGCTGGACAGCGCCCAGCTGCTGACTCATGCTCCCGACGCCCTCAGTTTCGCTGATCTGGGCGCTGGCGCGGGCTTTCCGGGCATTGTGTTGGCTTGTCTGCTCAAGGGCCGCGACGGCGCAGAGGTTCACCTTGTGGAAAGCATGGCCAAGCGCTGTCGCTTCCTCAGCGAAGTGGTTCGTGTCCTGGACCTGCCCGCCGTGGTCCACAACGCCCGCGCTGAAGACCTCACGCTGCGGGTCGATGTGGTCACCGCCCGGGCCTGTGCGCCCATGGTCAGACTCCTGGGGTATGCCCAGCCCTACCTGAAGCGCGGTGCGGTCGGCCTGTTTCTCAAGGGACAAGATGTTGAGGCTGAGCTCGCAGAAGCCGCAATATCTTGGTCTTTCGAGTCCCACCTCACACCCAGCCTTAGCCATACCCAAGGCCGCATCGTCGAACTGAAAAAGGTCTCCCGTGTCTGATTCGTCCGATCTGCCCGGCTCCCGGCCATACCAGGCCCTACGTGTGCTTTCGGTGTCCAACCAGAAGGGCGGCGTCGGCAAGACCACCACGGCGATCAACCTGGGCACCGCTCTGGCGGCTGTGGGCGAACGCGTGCTGATCATCGACATGGACCCGCAGGGCAACGCCTCCACGGGCCTGGGCGTGCCGCGGGGCAAGCGCAAGACCACAGCCTATGACGTGATCGTCAATGGCGCCCCCCTGGTCGATGCAGCCACGCCCACCGCCCTGCCAGGCCTGTCCCTGGTGCCCGCGGATCCGGACCTGTCGGGCGTGGAATTGGAACTGGCCCAGGCTCAGCGGCGGTCTTTCCGCCTGCGCGACGCCCTGGACGTGGTGCGCAACGCGCCCGGCGGACCGGCCTATACCTATGTGCTGATCGACTGCCCACCGTCTTTGAACCTGTTAACGGTCAACGCCATGGCCGCCGCCGACGCCGTGCTGGTGCCGTTGCAGTGCGAATTCTTCGCCCTGGAAGGCCTGACCCAGTTGATGCGTACGGTGGAGCTGGTCCGCGCCAGCCTCAATCCGCGACTGGAGATCCAGGGCGTGGTGCTGACCATGTATGACCGCCGCAACAGCCTGTCGGACCAGGTGGCCCAGGATGTGCGCAGCCATTTCGGCGACAAGGTCTATGAGACCGTGATACCGCGCAATGTGCGGGTCTCCGAGGCCCCGTCCTTCGGCAAGCCGGTGCTGGTCTATGATTTGAAATGCACGGGCAGTCAGGCCTATCTGAAACTGGCCCGTGAGGTTGTCGGCCGCGAGCGCGCACGGCGCGTAGCGGCGGCTTGAGCTTGGTTGATCGGACGAGATGATGGCGGAACACCGCAGAGGTTTGGGTCGCGGGCTGTCGGCCCTGTTGGACGAGGCGGCCGAGGTGGCCGCCACCGGTGAAGGGCCCGCGCCGACCACGGGGGTCCATGAGGCGCCGATAGAGCTTCTGCACCGTAATCCCGATCAGCCCCGTCGCGACTTTTCCGAGGTCGATATCGAGGAACTAGCCGCCTCGATCCGCGAAAAAGGCGTGCTGCAGCCGATCCTGGTTCGCCCCCTGCCCGGCAGTCCCGGCGAATTCCAGATCGTGGCTGGTGAGCGCCGCTGGCGAGCCGCACAGCGGGCGGGCCTGCGCCAGATGCCGGTGGTCATCCGCGAACTGGACGATCTCGAGGCGCTGGAAATCGCCATCATCGAGAACGTCCAGCGGGCTGACCTCAACGCCATCGAAGAGGCCTTGGGCTACAAGGCCCTGATGGAGCGGTTCGGCCGCACCCAGGACGCCGTTGCCCAGACCGTCGGCAAGAGCCGCAGCCACGTGGCCAACGCCCTGCGCCTTTTGGGTCTGCCGGAGGCGGTGCAGCTGGAGCTGCGCGCCGGCCGATTGACCTCTGGTCATGCCCGCGCGCTCGCCGCCGCCCCGGATCCCGCCGCCCTGGCGCGTGAGGTGGTGGAGCGTGGCCTGAATGTGCGCGAAACCGAGGCCCTGGCCCGCCGCGCCCAGGGTGGCGGCGCTCAGCCGCGCAGCGGCGGCGGTTCGCGCTCGTCCAGCGGTGGGGGTGTCAAGGACGCCGATACGCGGGCCCTCGAAGAAGATCTGGCTGATGTTTTGGGCCTGGAGGTCGAAATCACCGATCGTGGCGGTGTCGGCGAGCTGCGCATCAGCTATGCGACCCTGGAGCAGCTGGACGACATCTGCCAGCGCCTGACACGGCCAACAGCGGGGGGTTAAGGGCTACAGCCCCAACCGCCGCGCCCGCCCGGCGATGCTCAGGGCCAGCCGCTCCGCGATCAGTCCGTCCGGTGAACCGGTCGTTTTGCACATGCGGTCGGCCTCCAGCACTTCGGGCTGCAGCAGATCCAGGTGATCCAGGCTCCAGGCCCGGGCTTGGCGTAGGAATTCCCGCTCGTTCTTCCAGAAGACGCCCGCGGACTTGGCCGCCTCGGCCAGGCCCGCCCCGTTCTTGGCCAGGCTGAGAGTGCGGCGCAACCGCCCCAGATGCAAGCCGATGGCGCGCACGGCCGATGGCCCGCCCTCGCCCTCGGCGGCGGCGCGCCTCAGGCCGGCATAAGCGGCGGCCAGCTTGCCGCCGAAGGCGTCCTGGGCGGCGTCGGCCAGAGAGGATTCCGGCTCCACGCCCAGATAAGGCTTCAGATCCTCGGCGGTGGCGGTGATGCTCGATCCCGGTCCCAGATAGAGGGCCAGGCGCTCGATCTCCTGGCGCGCCACGCCGCGTTCATGCGGCAGCCGGCTGACGAACAGCTCCAAGGCTTCGGCGTTGAGACTGACCTTGTCCTTGGCCAGGCTTTCGCGCACCAGGCGGGCCACGTCGCCGACCTCGTCCTCATAGCAAGGAATGACGGCCGAGCCCTCGGCTTTCTCGCCGACTTTACGCAGGCCGGATTCGCGGCCGAGAGGGCCCGCCTCGATCAGGAAAAAGGCGTCGGGATTAAAGCCGCCGTCCAGATGGGTCTTCAGGGCGTCGGCCAGGGCGCGATCCACCGAGGCCTTTTCTCCCGTCAGCTTGACCCGCACCAGCCGGCGGCCACCCATCATCGATTGGGCGGTGAGCTCGTCGCTGAGCCGGGCGCCGTCGCTGTCGATGTCGGTTTCAGTGAGCAGGGCCACGTCGAACGGGTCGTCCGGCCGCGCCACCAGCTTCTTGGCGAGGCCATCGGCCCGCTCGCGCACCCCCGCGCGGTCCTTGCCGTGGATAATAGCAGCGCGAACCTGGGCCGGCGGCCCCGCCAGGAACCGCTCCACATCGGCGCGGCGGCTGATCAGCATCAGGGTTTGGCGCGCCCGGCGAAATAGACCGCCAGGGCGACCCGGATGTGATCGGCGGCCACCGAAGCGGCGCGCTCTTGGGCGTTCTGTTGAGCCGAAACGCTGGCATAGGGCAGCGCGGTGGCCGCGTAGCTGACCTCGATCGGCTCCACCGCGGACTTCAGCACCTTGCCGCTGGCCAGTTCGATCAACTGATAGGTGACGGTGACGTGGGTTTCATACCGGCTGGCCACGCCGGTCACCTGCAGGCCGCGCGGGTATTGATGCTCCTGCACCTTCAGATCCAGCCGATAGGCGGCGGGGGCGCTGCGGTCGCGGGCCAGTTGGTCTTCCAAGTCCTGGCCGAGCAGAAAGGCGGTGCGGCCGTGGGGAACTGTGACGGCGATGGAGGACAGGCCGCTATTGACCCCAGGAACGCCGTACAGGGGCGTAAAGCCACAAGCGGCGAGCCCAAGCGCCAGAACAGCCGCCAACGCCCCCAGAAGGCCTCTGGAGGCCCGGCCTTGGCCTTGGCGGGATCGGATCATCCGGCTCACCCCACGACGATGTTGACGATACGGTCCTTGACCACGATCAGCTTGCGGACCGTCAGGCCTTCAAGGTGGCGCTGAACCGCCTCGTCCGCCAGGGCGATCTTTTCCACCTCGGCTTCAGCCGCGCCAGCGGGCGCGCGAATCTCGGCGCGGCGCTTGCCGTTGATCTGCACGGGCAGCACCACCTCATCGCTGACGAACACCGCCGGATCAGAGCTTGGCCACGGGGCGTTGACCACCATGCCGGCTTCGCCCAGCCGCTCCCAACAGGCTTCCGCCAGATGGGGGGTAAAGGGGCTGATCAACCGGGCCAGGGCCGACAGGGCCTGGTGGCGTGCGGTCAGCAGGGCGGGGCTCGCCCCTTCAACCGGCGCGGCCTTGAGCACGTTGAGGAACTCGTAGAGCCGGGCCACGCCGCTGTTGAAGCGGAAGGACTCGATGGCGTCGGTCAGGTTGGCGATTAGCCGGTGGGTGGCCCGCACCAGCTCGGCCGCCTTGGGATCGTCGCTGGGCGCCGCGGCTGCGGCCGCCTCAGGCTGGTTGTCGAACTCGTTCCACACCCGGTTGATGAATCGCCAGGCGCCTTCGATCCCGCCGGTGGTCCACTGCACGTCCCGGTCGGGCGGGGAGTCGGACAGGACGAACAGCCGCGCGGCGTCCACGCCATAGTCGTCGAAGATCTCGCCTGGAGCGACGGTGTTCCTCTTGGACTTGGACATCTTTTCGATGTCGCCGATGGTCACCGGCTCGCCGCCTTCGATCAGCCGCGCTCGCCGCGTTGCGCCTTCGGTGACGATCTCCACCGCCGCCGGCTCCAACCAATCGCCGCTCTGCCGCCGATAGGTCTCGTGGGTCAGCATGCCTTGGGTGAACAGGCCGGCGAAGGGCTCGCGCGCCTCCAGCATGCCCTCATCGGCCAGGGCGCGATTGACGAAGCGGGCATAGAGCAGATGTAGGATGGCGTGCTCTATACCGCCGATATACTGGTCCACCGGCATCCAATAGTCGGCGGCGGCCTTGTCGATCGGATCGGCGTAGTCCGGATTGGTGAAACGGGCGAAATACCAGGAGCTGTCGACAAAGGTGTCCAGCGTGTCGGTTTCGCGCTCCGCCGGCCCGCCGCAGCTGGGGCAGGCCACGTGTTTCCAGGTGGGATGGCGCGCCAGGGCGTTGCCGGGCCGGCTGAAGTCCAGGTCGTCGGGCAGGCGCACCGGCAGGCTGTCCTTGGACGCCGCCACTGGCCCGCAGGCTGGGCAGTGTATGATCGGCACCGGGCAACCCCAGCCCCGCTGGCGGGCTATGCCCCAGTCGCGCAGGCGATAGACGATGGCGCCCTGTCCTTGGTTTTGCGCCTCGATGCGGGCGATGGCGGCGTCCTTGGCCGCCTCGATCTCCAGCCCGTCCAGGAAATCGGAATGGAAGATCTTGCCCGGGCCCACATAGGCCTCGCGGTCGACCGCGTAGGTTTCCGGATCGGCGCCAGGCGGCAGCACTACGGCCCTGACGGACAGGCCATATTTGCGGGCGAAATCCAGGTCGCGCTGGTCGTGGGCGGGACAGCCGAAGATGGCGCCCGTGCCGTAGTCCATCAGCACGAAATTGGCGATCCACACCGGCAGGCGCTGGGCGGGATCGAACGGATGGGCCACGGTCAGGCGGGTGTCCCAGCCCTTCTTTTCCGCCGACTCGATATCGGCTTCCGAAGTGCCGCCGCGGCGGCAATCCTCGATGAAATCGGCGACCTTGGGATCGGCGGCGGCCAGTTGCGCGGCCAGGGGATGGTCGGCGGAGATGGCGACGAAACTGGCCCCGTAGAGGGTGTCCGGGCGAGTGGTATAGACCTCGATCCCGCTCTCGAACCCCGTCGGCGCCGCATCAGCAAAGGCGAAACTCATACGCAGGCCGGTGGACTTGCCGATCCAGTTCTCCTGCATCAGCCGGACCTTCTCCGGCCAGCGATCCAGGGTCTTGAGGCCTTCAAGCAAGGCGTCGGCATAGTCGGTGATGCGCAGGAACCACTGGTTCAACTTGCGCTTTTCCACTTCCGCGCCCGAGCGCCAGCCGCGCCCATCGATCACCTGCTCATTGGCCAGCACGGTCATGTCGACCGGGTCCCAATTGACTAGGCCCTCACGGCGATAGACAAGGCCGCGACGCCACAGGTCGATGAACCAGGCCTGTTGCTGACCGTAATATTCCGGATCGCAGGTGGCGAATTCGCGCGACCAGTCGATGGACAGGCCCAGGCGCTTCAACTCTTCGCGCATGGCGGCGATGTTTTGATAGGTCCAGTCCTTAGGACTGACCCCCCGCTCCATGGCCGCGTTTTCCGCCGGCAGGCCGAAAGCGTCCCAACCCAGGGGATGCAGGACGTGGAAGCCCCGCGCCCGCTTGAACCGGGCGATCACATCGCCAAGGCTATAGTTGCGCACATGGCCCATGTGCAGACTCCCCGACGGATAGGGGAACATCTCCAGCACATAGTATTTCGGACGCGGGTCCGCCTTGTCGGGCGGCCCGGCGCGAAACACGTCGTCCTTGGCCCAGGCCGCGCGCCACCGGGGTTCGGATTCCTGAGGATTATAGCGGACCATGGCCGTGGGGCGGCCTCGTCAGCCGTTGACGTTCGACAGCCTGAGCTGGCGCGCCCGGGTCAGGATGGCGTTTTCGATGTCGGTCGCTGTCTGGTCGGAGGCGGCGGTGTCGGCCCAGCCGCCGCTGGCGTCGCGAATCTGCTTGTTGACCGTCACGTTCAGGCCATCGGCGCGCAGGCGCGTGTCGAGGATATAGACCGTGCACTTGAACCGTTCGTCCGGCTTTTCCGGATTGGCGTACCAGTCGGTGATGATCACACCACCGTAAGGGTCCGCCGAAGACAGGGGCATGAAGGCCAGGGTGTCCAGCGAGGCGCGCCACAGATAGGCGTTGACCCCCAGGGCGGCGTCATTGGCCGGCGCGCCGTGTGGCTTGCCGCCGCCAAAGGGATGGAATCCCCCGCCGCTATAAGCCCGAGGACCAGCATCCTTATGTGCGCAGCCCGCCAGGGCGACGGCCCCCACGGCCGCGATAACCAACGTCGCTCGACGCACCAACACCATCGTGTATAGCTCCACTCCGCATCACGCTCGATACGGAACCAGTCCGTCGGCGCATCGCCCTACCCCATACCGCAGTGCGGCTCTATATCATGCGAGCCGTCCGGCCAAACAGGAATCGCGTGGCCCTTGCGCAACAGACTCTGCCTGATCGGAACTCAGGGGTGTCTGGGACCCCCTGACGCATTGACCTGCAAAGCCTTGGCGCGTTAATCGGACATTAGACCAGCGGATGATACCGAGTCCTGCCGGTTGAGTAGTTTGGGGTTTGAGGCGGGTGTGATGGCGGCGAAAGCGCGCATCAGTGCAGTGGTGATCGCGGCGATGGCCTTTACAGGCGCTTCGCTGGCCCACGCGGAATCCGCCCGGCCGATCCTGACTGTCAGCAACACCACGCCTGCGGCGCCTGAAGCCGGCCTGTTTGGCCTGTTGCCGGTACACAAGATCCTGCAGTGGGACGACAAGGGCCGCTGGAGCCTGAAGCTGGACATGAACGAACCGGCCGGCCGCACCATGCAGCTGCGCGATGTTCAGGCCGGCGCCTATTATCATGTGACGCCTTCGCTCAAGGTCGGTGGCGCCGTGTCGCTGGGCGATGAGCCGGCTCAGCCGGATCGCAACACCCTGCCCCAGGCCCAGGCCCCGCGGGTCCGGCTGGAAACCCGCTTCAAGTTCTGAACGACTGGGGGCTGAAAGCCTCCACCGCGGCTAATCCGGCCGCCGAACTTCCCAAAACACGCCGGGCCGTGCGCCCATTTATCCCACCCAGAGCGATGACGGGTGCGAGCGTGCTCCGCGCCAGGGCCGCAAACCTGACCGGTCCCAATGCGCCGCGGGCGGAAGGGCTGCGGCTGGGAAATGCGGCCGAGACCAGGATCGCGTCGACCCCGAACCGTTCGGCCCGACGGATCGCGGCTAGACTGTGGGCCGCGGTGGTGATCAGCCAAGCTGGATGGGCCATTCGCAATCGCGGCGTGAGGTGCGCGTGTCGCTCGGGCAAGTGAACGCCGTCCGCAGCGACCCGGCGCGCCAGTTGCACATCTGCGCCGATCAGCAGGCGCACCCCGGCTTGGCGGGTCGCTTGCCTCAGTCTCAAGGCTATCCGCTCGGCTTCAGCAGCGCCGAACGCCCGATAGACCACCACCGCGCCTCGGGGAAGGGCGCCCGCGACGGCCACAGGATCGGGCGACCGCCTCGGATCGGTGAGGAACCACAGGTTGGGAATGGGCTTGCCAAACGGTCCGGGGTTTCGTTGCAAGGCGCGACGGCCTAGCGTCGCGGCCGCCCTGACCAGTGCGTTCCGCCCTTCCTTCGCCTTGCCCGAGTCCCCCGCCAAGATGACCGATCCCGCCTTGTCCGCGCAGCTTACCGAAATCCTGGGCCGCATGGCCGCCGCCAGCCGCGCGGCGGGGCGCGATCCGGCGCAGGTGCGTCTGGTCGCCGTCAGTAAGCAGCAACCTTGGGAAAACATAGAGCCGATCCTGGCCGCGGGACAAACCACCTTTGGTGAGAACCGGGTGCAGGAGGCGCAGAGCCGCTGGGCCGGGCGCCATGAGGGCCTGACCCTGCATCTGATCGGCCCGCTTCAAAGTAACAAGGCGCGCGAGGCCCTGGACCTGTTCGACGTCATCGAAACCCTCGACCGTCCGAAACTGGCCCGGGTCCTGGCTGACGAAATCCACAAGGTTGGCCGGTCGCCCCGCCTGTATGTCCAGGTCAATACCGGGGAAGAACCACAGAAGGCTGGGGTGCTACCCAGCCAGGCCGACGCTTTCATTGAGGCGTGCCGGTCGGACCATGGCCTGTCGATCGAAGGGTTGATGTGCATTCCGCCCGCGGATGAGGAGGCGGCCATGCATTTCGCCCTCCTGGCCAAGATCGCCGCGCGCAACGGTCTTGCGCGCCTGTCCATGGGCATGAGCGACGATTTCGGGACCGCGATTCGCTTCGGCGCCACCTCGGTGCGGGTGGGATCGGCCCTGTTCGGCGCGCGGACGGCGAAGCCAACCCCTTAGGGCGTCTGGCGAATTTCGACCGCCGACCTGGGCCCGGCCAGGGCTAGCAGCGCCTCCAGATCGGGCCGGTTCAGGGCTATGCAGCCCTCGGTGGGGAGATATCCGTCGCGCGCCAGGTGCAGGAAGATCGCCGAACCCAGCCCAGGGACGGGCGGAGCGTCATTGTGGCCCAGGATTCCGATCAGGTCATAGACCCCGTCTTCGCGCCACAGCGCCTCGGTGGACGCGGGATAGGGCCGTTGGACCGCCTGGTTGTAGGCGGGATCGCCTGGATCGTCGCACCAGCCGTCGCCCGGGGACAGGGCCAGAATTGGCAAGCCGGTTTTTGGCGGCGGCCCGCGGTCCGGTCGGTAGAGCAGCCGGCGCAGGGGCCAGACGCCCAGGGGGCTGCAGCCGTCCCCTTCCCGCTTGTCCGCCGACGCGATCACGCCCGAGCGCCCGAGGGCGCAGCGGGTGGCGCCGCCCGGCAGATCGAAGCGGCCATCCGACCAGGCGGTGAAGATCGTCGTCACGCTACGCTAATCCTGTCCCCGCTTTACGCCATCGGCCGGAACGGTGCATGTTCCCCCCCATGGCGCAACGTAAAACCATCCTGATCATCGATGACGACGATGAGGTCCGCGAGAGCCTGGCCGAGCAATTGGCCATCGGCGACGAGTTTCTCACCCGCACCGCCGCCACCGGCGAGGCCGGGGCGGCGGAGGCTGTGACCTCGCGGGCGGACCTGATTCTTCTCGACCTAGACCTGCCGGATATCGACGGGCGCGAGGTTTGCCGGCGGCTTCGCGCCGCTGGGGTTTCAGCCCCGGTGATCATGCTGACCGCCGCCGGCGGCGACAGCGACACCATTCTGGGGCTGGACGCCGGCGCCAACGACTATGTGAGCAAGCCGTTCAAGTTCGCCGTATTGCTGGCGCGCATTCGCGCCCAGCTGCGCAGCCACGAACAGTCCGAGGACGCGGTGTTCCGCATCGGACCCTATGAGTTCCGGCCCGCCACCAAGCTGCTGATCGATGAAAAGCAGAAAAAGATCCGTCTCACCGAAAAGGAGACGAGCATCCTGAAATACCTCTACCGCGCCGGCGAAACCCCGGTGACGCGCGAGGAACTGCTGACCGAGGTGTGGGGCTACAACGCCGGCGTGACCACCCACACTCTGGAAACCCACGTCTATCGGCTGCGGCAGAAGATCGAGCCGGACGCCGGCGGGGCCAAGCTGCTGCTAACCGAAGCTGGCGGGTATCGTCTGGCCCCTTAGAGCGGGTTGAGGAAAAGTGCGAAGCGGCTTTCCGCCCACAACCCGCTCTAAACATTAGAAGCGATCACGTCTTATGAATTGGGATCGATTCGATCCCAATTCATCGTGATCTAGTGGGGGATCAGGTGGGCGATGAACCAGAACGCCGTCATGGCGATGATGGCGGCCAGGGTGGACGCCACCAGCATCCAGATCACGCCGTGGCGTTCCGCGCCACGCGCCTGGACCGTCTTCAGGTCGATACCGTCTCCGGCTTGGTGCTGATCGATCGGCTGATTGTAGGGATGACTCACGGCTGGACCCTCCCACTGCACATAGGCTGACGCTAAGCAACGTTTGGCCGGGGCCAAATGTTCCGCTGGAGCAGCTTAGAGCGCCAGGTCCGCTGTGACCGGAGCGTGATCGCTGGGGCGCGCCCATTCGCGCACATCGTCATGGATCCGCGCGCTGGCGCCGCCGCTTCGAAACGCCGCCTCGCGCAGGGCCGGGGTGGTCCAGATATGATCCAGCCGCAGGCCACGGTTGGAGGCGCGGAAGTCGGCGGCGCGGTAGCTCCACCAGGAAAACAGCTTTTGCGGCTCGGGCGCAGCCTCGCGCACCAGGTCGATGAAGCCCACGGAGGCGCGCAGGCGTTCGATGGTCTCCAGCTCGATCGGCGTGTGGCTGACCACCTTCAGCATCTGCTTGTGGCTCCAAACGTCGTATTCGCCGGGCGCGATGTTGAAGTCGCCGGTGATCACCAGGGGCGCCTTGGGTCCACGGTCGGCGGCCTTGCGGGTGATGCGCTCATAGAAGTCCAGCTTGTGGTCGAACTTGGGGTTTTCCTCCCGATCGGGAATGTCGCCCCCGGCCGGAATGTAAAAGTTCTGGATCTCGACCCCCTCGACCTTAATCGAGACCGAGCGAGCATGACCCTCGCGGCAGGCGCCCCAGTCCTCGCCCAGCTCGAACGGCAGCCTCGAGGCGGTGGCGACTCCGTGCCAGCCCTTCTGGCCTGCGATGGCCAGGTGGGGCAGGCCCATGGCCTCGAAGGCTTCCCGGGGAAACTCGCCCTCCTGGCACTTGATCTCCTGCAGGCACAGGACATCGGGCGCCTGTTCGGCGACGAACCGGGCCACCTGCTCGACGCGGAGGCGGACGGAATTGACATTCCAGGTGCAGATTCGAAGGCGCATGGGGCTTCATGTCACGCTACGGCCATACAGGCAAAGGAGGCTCGGCGAGGGCGCAAAAAAACGCCCGAGGCGGAGACCGCGCTCGGGCGTAAAAGTCGTCTCTCATGCCGCCACCGGGAGGGGATTGGGATCCGGGACGGAATTCAGCGTCGGAGGTCAGTCCAACGCCTCATGCGTGCTAAAATTGCCACTTCGCCTTTTAAAAGTCAAGCGCTAATCGGTTTCAATCTTGATTGTGACGAAAATATCGCATTTCAGGGCTGAGGCTCGGTGGCGCCGCGCGCACTGAACAACGCCGGGTCGAGTCCCGGCGTCGGCTTCAGGCCTGTCAGGCGCACGCGCACAGTGCGGCCCTGTGCGTCGGTCAGGCTCCATTCGCGCAGCCGCATGGGGTCGGAGCCGAACACCAGCACGATCTGGCCCTGGGCCTGGTGACGGCCGTCACGGGCGGTCAGGGCGAAGCCGTCACTGAACCGATCGACCTGGGTGACCACCACCCCATGATCCAGCCGAACGTGCTCGGACAGGAACAAGGCCAGAGGCGTGGCCCTCAACGGATAGTGGTTCAGCGTCTTGAGCCGCGGATCGGACACCCAGACGGTATGGCCATCCGAGATCATTAGCCGGTTGTCAGGCGCATCATAGGCGAAACGGGCTCGTCCAGGGCGGCTGAGATAGAGGTCGCCGTGAGCGACCCCGCCGCGAGCGTCGGTTTGTTCGAACCGTCCCTTCAGTTCGCCCAGGCCCTCGAGATAGGCCGCCGCCTTGGCCACCAGGGCCTTGTCGTCATCGGTCAGATCATCGGGCGAGGGTTGGGCCAGAGCCGGCGCAGCGGCCATCAGCCCCAGAACGATCCCATCCAGCATAAGGGCGCGGCGGGTGGTCAAGGTGTCGATCAAGCAAGGCTCCTGTCCGATATCCCGCAAACCATAGCGCGGTGGCTCGTCGCACAAAGGGCCTAATCTCGGCCCCATTGCGGCGGCCCACGTCTTAGCTAGGTGGCGGGCCGGCCAGGATATCGCGTTTGCCTGCATGGTTGGCAGGGCCGACAACGCCTTCTTGTTCCATGCGTTCCATCAGCGAGGCGGCCCGATTGTAGCCGATCTGCAGGCGGCGCTGGATATAGCTGGTGGAGGCCTTGCGATCGCGGGTGACCACGGCCACGGCGCGGTCATAGAGGTCGTCGCCCGAACCGCCGCCCTCGCCAAACCCATCGTCGCCGCCGCCGTCCTCGTCATCGCCGCCGGCGGTGATCTCGTCCAGATATTGCGGCTCGCCCTGGTCGCGCAGGTATTTGGCCACCGCCTCCACCTCGCCGTCGGAGACGAACGGCCCGTGCAGGCGGGTGATGCGGCCGCCGCCGGCCATATAGAGCATGTCGCCCTGGCCCAGCAGCTGTTCGGCGCCCTGCTCGCCCATGATGGTGCGGCTGTCGATCTTGGAGGTGACCTGGAAGCTGATCCGGGTCGGGAAATTGGCCTTGATGGTGCCGGTGATCACGTCAACCGATGGCCGCTGGGTGGCCATGATCAGGTGGATGCCGGCCGCGCGGGCCATCTGGGCCAGGCGCTGGACGGCGCCTTCGATGTCCTTGCCGGCCACCATCATCAGGTCGGCGACCTCGTCGATCACCACCACCAGATAGGGCATGGGCTCGGGCCGCAGCTTTTCTTCCTCATAGACCGGACGACCCTGCTCGTCGAAACCGGTCTGCACCGTGCGCACGAAGTGCTCGCCCTTGGCCTGGGCCTCGATCGCGCGCTCGTTATAGCCGGCGACATTGCGCACGCCGATCTTGGACATCTTGCGATAGCGGTCCTCCATCTCGCGCACGGTCCATTTCAGCGCGACGATGGCCTTCTTGGGGTCGGTGACTACGGGGGTGAGCAGGTGCGGAATCCCGTCATAAACCGACAGTTCCAGCATCTTGGGGTCAATCATGATGAAGCGGCATTGGTGGGGGGCCAGGCGGTAGAGGATCGACAGGATCATGGCGTTGACCCCCACCGACTTGCCTGACCCGGTGGTGCCGGCGATGAGCAGGTGGGGCATCTTCGACAGGTCAACGATATAGGGTTCGCCGCCGATGGATTCGCCCAGCGCCAGCGGCAGGTTCGAACTGGCGCGTTCGAACTCCGGCGAGGCCAACAGATCGCGCAGATAGACCGTTTCCCGGCGGGCGTTGGGCAGTTCGATGCCGATGGCGTTGCGGCCCGGAACCACCGATACGCGGCAGGCGGCGACACTCATGGAACGGGCGATGTCGTCGGACAGGGCCACCACCCGGGCCGACTTGACCCCCGGGGCGGGGACTAGCTCGTAGAGGGTGACCACAGGTCCGGCGCGGATCTGGTCGATATTGCCCTTGACCCCGAACTCGGCCAGGACGCTCTCCAGCATGCGCGCGTTCTGGCGTAGGGCGCCTTCGTCGTAGGAGGAGGAGCGCGGCTTGGGCTTGGCCAGCATGGACAGTTCGGGCAGCTGGAAGCCGCCAGGGCGCACGAAATCGAAGGCGGCCTGGTTTTCGCGCTGCTCGCGGTCCGAGCCTTTGACGGGCGTACGCGGCGTCTTGACCGCCGGCGCGATGGGAATATCGCCGGTCTCCGGCTCGTCGGTGGACAGTTCGATGCGAGGGGTCTCGCGAGAGGGGCGCTCCTTGCGGGCGCGGCGCACCTCGGGCTCGCCACGCGGAGGCCGGGGCGCCGCCTTGGCCGGCGCCCTGGGCGCGCTCAGGGCGGCGATGATGGCCATGGGGCTCAGCCGGCGAAAGCCGATAGCCGCGCACAGGGCGGCGACAGCGATCAGGCTCAGGGCGCCGGCCCCGATCATTCGGGCGCCGGGCAAGTGGGCCAGGCGGAAGATGGAAGTCGCGCCGCTTAGTACGGCATCACCCCAAAAGCCACCCAGGCCGCGGGCCAGGGGCCAGGTGGCCGGCGGCGCCGGCACGGCCAGCACCCCGGTCAGGGCGAGAATGCCGATCAGGCTGAACACCAGCCTGCGCCGCAAGGTGGCGCGGGAGGCGTCGGGATCCTGGTCCGCGGCTCGGCCCAGCCCCATCACCAACATCAGCGCCGCCACCAGCCAGGCGCCGAGGCCCAGGGACTGCAGGCCCAGGTCGGCGGCGTCGGCGCCCAGGGCCCCCAGCAGGTTACGGGGCGCTTCGGCCGAAACGGCGTTCAGGCTGGGATCGGTGACCTGATAGCTGGCGAAAGCGACCAGCAGGCCCAGGCCCAGGGCCGCGGACACGCCGCCACGAAACCGCGCTGTCATGGGGTGCATCCACCCCGCCTGAGCGGCCAGTATCGTCCATTCCAGTCCCGACCGCCGCGCCACCCTGGCCATCCAGCACAAACTCCCTCACTTACAGCGGCAGGTTTCCGCCAAGAGGGTTAAGAGGCGTTTACGATAATGCAGACGGAGACGCCGCAGGGGGAATTTCGGCTTAATTCGGCGCGGCTGTCGCGCTAAGCTTCTGCGCATGGAAGAAGAACGTTTCATCGGCGGCTGGACCCGCTCCAAACTCGCTTCCCGCTCGCCGGAGGAGCGATACGCCATCTGGAAGCGCGCCCGGGGTCTGCGCACCGCCGACGGCAACCAGCTGGCGCGCGAGATCGAGCTTCTGGGCCTGCCCTATGCCGATCCGGGCTCGCTGGCCGACGACAATCCCATGCGCGCCGAGATGGCGAGGATCATCGGCTCGCCCGATGGGCGCTCGGCCTGTATCGAAGCCACCCTCGACGGCCTGCCCGCCATCGCCGGGGTCGACCCCCTGCTGCACGACGCCTTTGGCCCGGCCTATCGCAAGAGCGACGAGGCCATCGCCACCGCCGCCGCCCTGGTCGCGGAGTTGATGGAGCGGCAAGGCTATGTGGAGGCGGGCCGCAAAGACCTGCCGCACCGCTACATCGCCCGCAGCGGCGTGTTCTGGAAACGTCGCTGATCCGGTGAGTTGGCTCAAACCCCAGCGTTTTGCGGACGGTGACCGCATCGAGGTCGCGGGCGTGGGCGTGCGCCTGAAGGTCAGCGGCCGCGCGCGGCGGGTCAGCTTGAGGCTGGACTTGGCCCGGGGCGAGGTGATCGCTGTGGCGCCGAGCCTCAAGCAACTTTCCGCCGCCGCCGCCTTCGCCGTCGAAAGGGCTACCTGGATCACCGAACAGATCGCCGCCCGGCCGGAGGTCCAGACCCTGGCGCCGGGGCAGGTGATCGAGGTTCTAGGTCGGCCCTGCAATCTGGTTCACAAGCCTGGCCGCGCCAGCTTTCGGTCCGGGATCGACGGCGAGCCGGGCCAGCTGACGGTGGGTGGGGACGTGACGCGGTTCTCAGGCGCGGTGACTCGCGTGCTCAAGGCCGAGGCCCGCCGGTTCCTCGCCGAACGCACCGAGATCTATGCCGCCGCGCTGCAACGTCCCCTGCCGCTGGTTTCGATCACCGATGCGCGCTCGCGCTGGGGTTCGTGCCGCCCGCCGCGCACGCAAGGCTTCGGCGCTGGCTATGAGGTTGGCCGCATCCGCTATTCCTGGCGCCTGATCCTGGCCCCCTACGCTGTGGCCGACTATGTGGCCGCCCACGAATGCGCCCACCTAATCGAAGCCAACCACTCGCCGCGTTTCTGGGCGGTGGTGCATGGCTTGGTCGGGGATCACCGCCCGCACCGCGCCTGGCTTCGCGAGCATGGGGCGCGGCTGCATGGGTTCGGGAGCGAGGGTTAGGCCTCTGCGATGTCCGGGGCATAGGCCCGCACGAACCTGTGCGCGATGGTCCGGCTCAGCCGCTGCACCGTGTCGGCGTCCCCCGGCACGGCCAGGCCCAACAGGGCTCTGATCTGCCGCGAGCTCACCATGGCCCCGAACAGCTCCGCGGCATAGGCAGGATCATCCACAGCCAGCCTGCCGGCCTCAGTCTCGGCGCGCAGGAAGGCGGCCAGACGCACTCGGGTCGTCATCGGACCGGCCTCATAAAAGGTCTGGGCCATGTCGGGCATGTCCAGCGCCCCGTGAATGGCCACCCGCATCACCGCCAGGCTCATGGGCGACAGTATCGCCTCCATCAGCGCCTGGGCGAAGGCCGCCAGGGCCGCTTCCGGTCGCTCATAGTGGTCGGTGTCGGACAGGGGCGCCGTCATCTGGTCGACTCGTCGGCGGACCAGGGCCCGGATCAATCCTTCCTTGCCGCCATAGTGGTTGTAGAGAGTCTGTTTCGACACCCCGGCCCGGCGGGCGATGGTCTCCACCGGGGCGCCGAGGCCGCGTTCGGAGATCACCGCGCCGGCGGCGTCGAGCATGGCTTCCGACTTGGCCTGGTCGATCTGGCCGATGGCGCGGGGCATCAGTGACTGTCCGGCGGCGCGGTCGCGGCGGCGGGCGCCATGCCCATGGCCGGTCCGGGGCGGGCCAGTAACGAAGCCGCCGCCGCGCCCAGGCAAAAGACGGTCAGGAGCGCGAAGCCGTCACCGAAGGCCAGGACCTGGGCCTGCTGCGACAACATGAAGTCGAACGCCTTTCGCGCCGCGCCGCCCGGATCGGAAACACCCATGGAGGCCATGCGTTCGGTCAGGCCCTGGAGCATGGCTTGGGCGCGGACATTGGACAGGCTGATGGCCGAAGTCAGGTCGACCATGTGCGAGGCGGTCTGCCGGGTCAGATTGGTGGACAACAGGGCCAGGCCCACCGCGCCGCCGGTGTTGCGGGCCAGGTTGAGGATGCCTGAGGCCGATTTGGTCAGCTGCGGCGGCAGGGTGCTCATGGCCGTCATCTGGCCGCCGATCATGGCCACCATGGTGCCAAAGGCCCGCAGGCCCTGCAGCCAGGCGAAGTCCCAGAAACCCCAGGTCTTGGTCAGAGCGTGGCCGGACCAGATGCCGAAGGCGGACAGGGACAGGCCGAACACGATGGCGATGCGGCCGTCAACCTGACGCACCACCCGGCTGGCCACCGGCGCGATGATGAAGGTGACGAGGCCCGACACCAGCATGGTGGTGCCTACCTGCGCCGGAGTGAACTGCTCGATCCGGCCCAGAAACAGCGGAATCAGAAAGGTGCCGCCGAACAGGACCGCGCCGTTGGTGAAGTTGATGATGATTCCCACCGAGAAATTTCGGTCGGCGAAGGCCTTCAGCTGCACGATCGGCTGGTGATAGCTGAGCTGGCGCCAGATGAACGCGGCGCCGGACAGGACCGCCAGCACCGTCAGCCATAGGATGCGGTCGTCGGCCATCCAGTCCTTGGACGCGCCCTCCTCGAGCACGTATTGCAGGCTCATCAGGAAGGTGGCCATCAAGATCAGCCCTGGCCAGTCGAAGCCCTTGGCCAGGCTGGGATCGCCCTTGTCGAAGTCGCCGAACCGGCTGACCAGGGTGGTGACGATGATCCCCGGGATCACATTGATGAAGAACAGCCAGCGCCAGCTCAGAAGGTCGGTCAGGTGGCCGCCCAGAGTCGGGCCGATCATGGGCGCCAGGGACACGATGAGTCCCATGACGGTGCCGGCGGCCAGGCGCTTTTCCACGGGAAAGGCGGTGAAGGCGATGGCGAAGACGGTGGGAATCATGGCCCCGCCGATGAAACCCTGCAGAGCGCGGGTGACGATCATCTGGTCGATGTTCGAGGACAGGCCGGTAAGCACGCTCATGACGGTGAAGCCGATGCACGAGGCCATGAACAGCTTCTGGGTGCCCCACAACCGCGACAGGTAGCCCGACAGGGGGATCATCACCACTTCGGGGATCAGATAGGCGGTCTGCACCCAGCTCACCTCGTCGGCGCTGGCGCTGATGCCGGCCTGGATCTGCGGCAGGGACGAAGCCACGATCTGGATGTCCAACATGGCCATGAACTGGCCGAAGGCCATGGCCCCGAAACCGATGAACAGATAGAGCCAGTTGATCTCGCCATTGGCCTTGAGCGGCGGCGAGGCGATACCCAGGCCTGGAATGGCGGGCGAAATCGTCGCGGCTGGCGGGGCGAGCGGCTTGTTCACGGCCTAGCGGTCCGCGCCCTGCCGGGCCATTTCGACCCGGGGCGCGCCGATCTCGGCGAAGCTGGCGCCGGTGCGGCCGGTGACATCGACCTTCACCACCACTGACAGGCCCGGCCGCAAGGCGCCGGCCAGGGGGCCATTGGGCTCTACGGCGATCTTCACCGGCACCCTCTGGGTGATCTTGGTGAAATTGCCCACGGCGTTCTCCACCGGGATCAGGGCGAATTCCGAGCCCGTGGCGGGGGCGAAGCTGTCGATGCGGCCCTTGATCGGCTGCCTGAAGGCGTCGGCGCGGATCTGCACGGCTTGGCCGATCCGCATGCGCGCCACCTGGGTCTCCTTGAAATTGGCCACCACATAGGTCTGGCCCAGCGGCACCACGGCCAACAGGGTCACCCCCGGCTGGACATATTGTCCGGCGCGCACCGAACGGGCGCCCACCACCCCGCCGATCGGCGCGCGGATCACCGTGCGATCCAGATCGGTCTGGGCCTGTTGCACCGCGGCCTTGGCCGCCTCCACCTGGGCCAGGTTCTGGGCGCGCATGGAGGTCAAGGACTGGGCCGTGCGCTGCTCGGCCTGCAGGCTGGCCTGGGCCTGGGTGACGCCGGCGGCGGTCTGCTGGGCCTGGCTTTTGGCGGACTGCAGGCCCTGGTCGGACACCCAGCCCTTTTCGGCCAGCGTGCCATAACGGTTCATATCCAGGTCGGCGGTGCGGGCGCTGGCCTCAGCGCTCGTCACCCCGGCGGCCCGCTCGGCGATCATCGAGGTTTCTAGCACCGCCTTGTCGTCGACGCTTCTCACCGCCGCCTGGGCCGCCGCCAGATTGGCGCGGGCCTGGGCCAGGCGATCCTGAAAGTCGGTTGGGTCCAGCTTGACCAGCACCTGGCCCGGCGCGACGCGCTGATTGTCGGCGATCATGACCTCGGCCACATGGTCGGCGATCAGGGCGCTGACCTGGGCGGTGTCGGCCTCGACAAAGGCGTTGTCGGTGCTCTCGAATTTCTGCCGGTCGGCCCACCACAGGCCGCCGCCGATCATCAGGCCCAGCGCCACCACGCCGCCCGCGACCAACGGGATAAGTTTCCCCTTCGGCATAAGCCGAACCCCCTACGACTTGAAAACACCCACAACCAAACGGCTTTTGGATAAAGTGGACGAACGTGTCCAGTTTTCAAGCGGGAAGTTCGGGCCTACAGCCTCTTCAACACCGCATCGCCCATCTGGGCGGTGCTCAAAGCGCCGCCGATATCCCGGGTCCGGGCGCCGTCCTCAAGCGCCGCCTTGACCGCCGCCTGTAGTTTGTCGGCCAGATCGATCCGACCCAAAGACCAACGCAGCGCCATCTCGAAGGACAGGATGGCGGCCAAGGGATTGGCCAGGCCCTGGCCGGCGATGTCGGGGGCGGAACCGTGGATGGGTTCGTACAGGCCCGGCTTGCCGGGATCGCCCAGGGCGGCCGAGGGCAACAGGCCAATGCCGCCGGTGAGCATGGCGGCCTCGTCCGACAGGATGTCGCCGAACAGGTTGTCGGTGACGATCACGTCGAACTGGCGCGGATTCTTGACCAACTGCATGGCGGCGTTGTCGGCCAGCATGTGCTCCAGCTGCACGTCAGCATAGTCGCGCGCATGCAGGGCGGTGATCACTTCACGCCATAGAAGGCCCGTCTCCATGACGTTGGACTTCTCGCAGGAGGTGACCTTGTTGCTGCGGCCGCGGGCCAGTTCAAACGCCACCCGGCTGACGCGCTCGATCTCGTGGGTGGTGTAGACCTGCGTGTCCACGCCGCGCTTCTGGCCGTCCGGCAGGACTTCGATGCCGCGCGGCTTGCCGAAATAGACCCCCCCCGTCAGCTCGCGCACGATCATGATGTCGAGGCCGGAAACGAATTCCGGCTTCAAGGCCGAGGCGTTGGCCAGGGCGTCGAAACAGATTGCCGGCCGAAGATTGGCATAGACGTTCATAGCTAGGCGCAGGCGCAGCAGGCCGGCTTCGGGGCGCTTGTCGCGCGGGGCGTTGGCCCATTGGGGGCCGCCCACTGCGCCCATCAGCACCGCGTCGGAGCCCAGAGCCACGGCCTCGGCCTCGTCGGTAAGCGGCTCGCCATACTGGTCGAAGCTGGTCCCACCAAAGGCCCGCTCCTCGATGGTCAGGTCATTGACCAGCCGGCTGGCGATACGGCGAACCTGTTCGATCACCTCCGGGCCGATGCCATCGCCCGGAAGAACAAGAAGCGTGCTCATGGAAGGTCCTTCAGATTATGCGTTCGCCGCTGACGTCGTAGGCGGACAGCTTGCGCTCGGACACCCCGAACTGCGGCCAGGCCGCGCGCCAGCGGGCCATGTGCTCGGTCTGGAAGTGGGCGGCCAGGGCCGTCTCGTCGCGCCAGAGCTCGAACACGTGGATCAGGCCCGGCTCGGCCACATCCTCGGCATAGCCGTATTGCAGGCATCCGTCCTCGGCGCGGGAAGCGGTCATCATCTGCTTCATGTGCGGGCGCAGGGAGTCGAGGCTTTCAGGCGGCACGCGAACCGTGCCAGCGACGATCAGCTTCATGCGCGCCTCTCCAACCAGGGTTGGCCCAGCTTGCGGCCATCCTCGAACCGGCTGATGTCGCCGGCGTGCTGCAGGGTCTCGCCCACGGCGTCCAGGCCCTTGAGCAGCTTTTCTTTGCGGCCGGCGTCGATCTCGAATCCGAAGCGCTTGCCGGACGGCGAGACCACAGTCTGGCTCTCCAGATCCACGGTGAAGATGTGATTGCCCCCCTTGGCCTCGTCCATCAGGGCGCGGACCTGATCCTCGGGCAAGGTCAGGGGCAGAAGGCCGTTGTTGAAGCAGTTGTTGTAGAAGATGTCCGCAAAGGATGGGGCGATCACGCAGCGGATACCGAAATCCAGCAGGGCCCAGGGCGCATGCTCGCGCGACGAGCCGCAGCCGAAATTATCGCCCGCCACCAAAACGCTGGCCCCGGCATAGGCCGGCTGGTTCAGCACGAAGTCCGGCCGCTCGCGGCCCTCGCCGTCAAAGCGCAGGTCAAAGAACAGGCCCTTGCCCAGGCCCTCGCGGTCCACGGTCTTGAGGAACTGCTTGGGGATGATCTGGTCGGTGTCCAGGTTGGCGATCGCCAAAGGCGCGGCACGGCCGTCGAGATGGGTGAAGGGCTGCATGACGAAACGCCTTAATCGCTTGTGGCGCTGAGCACCAGTGTCGGAACGCCCACGGGCGCATCGCGCACGGTGAAGACCTCCGTGCCGGGCTTGCGGCCCTTGCGAACCTCGGAGACGTTGAAACCCACCGCAGCCATCCGCACCCGGGCGGCCTGTGGGTCGCGAGTGCGCCAAGCCAGGCCGCCGAACAGGTCCGGCCCGTCCGAGACGCCGTCGGCCAGGCCATGACCGATCTCGACCACGCTGTCACCGCAGCGGAAGAACAGCAGGCGATTGCCCCAGGTGGCGTTGGTGCGATCCAGCCGCAGATCCAGGCCCAGCTTGGCGCCAAAGAGGGCCAGGGCGCGATCGGGATTGGGCGTCTGGACGACGATGTGGTCCAGGGCGTGCAGGCTGGCGGTGGGGTCGCCAATTGCGCCCGAGGGAACGGATGGCGCTGCTTCGACCAATGAGAGGGGCAGGCCGTATGTGGTTTCGGCGGCCAGGCGGGCGCAGCCTTGAGCGGCGGTCGAGGCTACGCCGCGCCGTTCGAGCAGGCGCTGGGCCCTGTCCAGATCGTCGACCCGAAAGGCGACTGCCAGCAGCCCCTGGCCCTGCTCGGCCAGCCGCGCACGAACCCGATCGCCGGCAGGCCCAGCGCCCTCGGCGGCGATGATCTCCAGGGACATATTGGTCAGCCGGAACCGAGCGCGCCTGGCGCCGCCCACCGGATCTTGGCGCTCGGCTCGAAGAGCGAACAGGGCCTCGTAGGCGTCGGCGGAGGCTTCGAAGTCGCCCACGGCCAGGGCGATGTGATCGAGTGCGGTGATCATTCCGCCGCGATATCCACAACGCGTTGCGCCAGCACCCGGCGGCCGTCATGGCCGGTGACGCGGAGGGCCACCACCTCGCCGGGCGCAGCGTCGCCCGTGAAGGCGGCTTCGGTGAAGTCCTCGGCCCGGGCCAGGCCCTCGCGCTCGACCAGGGCCTGAAGGGTGCGGCCGACCTGGCGATCCAGATGGCGGGCGAGGGCGGCGTCTCCGGCGGCGCGCAGGCGCTCGGCCCGGGGCTTGATCACTGCGCGGGTCAGTTGCGGCATTCGCGCGGCGGGGGTGCCGGGGCGGGCGCTATAGGGAAATACGTGCAGGAAGGACAGCTGCGCCTCGTCCACCAGGCGCAGGGTGTTTTCGAACATGGCCTCGGTTTCGGTGGGAAAACCGGCGATCAGGTCGGCGCCAAAGGCGGTGTCGGGCCGCACCGCCCGCACCTGGGCGATCAGGGCCAGGGCGTCGGCGCGGTTATGGCGCCGCTTCATGCGCTTGAGGATCATGTCGTCGCCGGCCTGCAGCGACAGGTGCAGATAGGGCATCAGCCGCGGCTCTTCGGCCAGGCAGCGCATCAGATCCGGGTCGATCTCGGCCGCGTCGATGGAGGACAGTCGCAGGCGCGGCAGGTCCGGGGCCAGCTTCAGGATCCGCGCCACCAGCTGGCCAAGGCTCGGAGCGCCGGGCAGGTCCGAGCCCCAGGAGGTGATATCGACCCCGGTCAGCACCACCTCGCGATAACCCTCGGCGGTGAGGCGGCGGATCTGTTCCACCACCTCGCCGGCCGGGGCCGAGCGGGAATTACCGCGGCCATAGGGGATGACGCAGAAGGTGCAGCGATGGTCGCAGCCGTTCTGCACCTCCACATAGGCGCGGGCGCGGTCCTTCAGCCCGTCGACCAGATGGCCGGCGGTCTCGCGGATCGACATGATGTCATTGACCCGAACCCGCGGGCCGTCGGCCAGGGGGGCATAGGCGCCGGCGGCCGACTTTTCGGCGTTGCCGAGCACCAGATCGACCTCGGCCATGGCCGCGAAGGCCGCGGGATCTATCTGCGCGGCGCAGCCGGTGACGATAACCTTGGCCCCTGGCCGCTCGCGCCGGGCCTTGCGTATGGCCTGGCGCGCCTGGCGCACCGCCTCGCCGGTGACAGCGCAGGTGTTGAAGACGATGGCGTCGGTCAGGCCGTCCTCGGCCGCCCGGGCGCGGATGACCTCAGATTCGTAGGCGTTGAGGCGACAGCCAAAGGTGATGACGTCCACGTCGCTCACGGCAGCACGCCGGTGAACTCCACCGCCACCGGGCCGGTCATCAAGACGTGGCCGTCGCTTTCGCGCCATTCGATGATCAGCTCGCCGTCTTCGAATTCGACGGTGGCCTTGCGATCGGCCAGCCCCCGGCGATAGGCTGCGACCAGGGCGGCGCAGGCGCCGGTGCCGCAAGCGCGGGTGAGGCCCGCGCCGCGTTCCCAGACCCGCAGGCGGATCCGATCGCGGGCGACGATCTCAGCAAACCCTACATTGACCCGCTCGGGGAACAGAGGGTGGTTTTCGATCAGCGGCCCGACCTCGCGCACCGGCGCGGCCAGGACGTCGGGCACGAAGAACACCACATGCGGATTGCCCATGGAGACGCAGCCGGGGGTGTGCAGCACCGGGGCGTCGATCGGGCCGACCTGCAGCTCGACCCCCTTTGTGTCCATCTCTTCGGCCAGAGGGATATCGGTCCAGGCCAGGCCCGGCTCCCCCATATCGACGGTGACCACATGGTCTCCGGCGCGGCGGCCGCTGAGCCGGCCCGCGGAGGTTTCGAAGGTGGCCTCGTCACGGCCGGTGGCCTCCATCAGCAGCCAGGCGACACATCGCGTGCCATTGCCGCAGGCGCCGATCTCCTCGCCGTCCGAATTCCAGAACCGCACATAGGCCTGGGTCTGCGACGAGGGGCCTATGGCGATGATCTGGTCGCAGCCTATGCCCTTGGCCCGGTCGGCGATGGCTCGCGCGGTGGCGATCCCCGGCTCGAAAGGGCCAAAAGGGCTGTCGGCGGGGGCCTCGACCACGACAAAGTCGTTGCCGAGCCCATTCATCTTCAGGAACGGACGGCTCATGGCCGCGGACATATAGGCTAATGCGGCGCGGTTTTCACCCCGCCGTGATCCTGGAGCGGGATGAGGAAAAGTGCGAAGCGGTTTTCCGTCCGCATCCCGCTCTAAACTCTAGGACCGATCACGTTTTATGATTTTGGGTTGGTTCAATCCAAAATCATCGTGATCTGGGCGGGATCAGGCCTGTTCGACGGCCTTGGCGGCGGCGTCGAGGGCGGCGGCCAGGGCTTCGACCTGGGTGTCGCTGAGCGGGCCGCGGGAGAGGCGCAGGCGCAGGGCGGTGCGCAGGTTTTCCATGGCCCGGACCAGTTGAGGGGCGTCCCGGCCGCGGCTGGCGGCGGCGACCTGCTCGATGCGGGCGTTGAGAGTGGCTAGCGCCGCGGCCTGGCTGTCGAGCTGGGCCTGGCCTTCGGGGGTGATGGCGTAGAGCTTCTTGCCGCCTTCAACCTCTGTGGGGCGAGCGTACCCCAGGTCTTCCAGCAGGGTCAGGGTCGGATAGACCACGCCCGGGCTGGGGCTGTAGGCGCCGTCGACCGCGTCCTCCACCGCCTTGATCAGCTCGTAGCCGTGACTTGGCTTGTCCGCGATCAGCTTGAGCAGCAGCAGGCGCAGGTCGCCCTGTTCGAACACCCGCTCGCGCCGGTGGCCGCGCCGCGCCATGCCATGGTGATGCTCGCCGCCGCCCCAGCCGAAGCCGTGGCGGGCGAACCGTTCGCGATGGTCGTGGCCATGATGAAATCGATGCATATTAGTTCCTTCTTAGATATATCGATGCTACAGATATATCTAAGTTAGGTCGGATTGCAAGCGCCGCGGCGAAATTTTCTGATGCTGAAGGTGAGGCGCCGAGCGTCTAGACGCGAAAAAGCCCGCGCGGAAGGGGGGAGACCGCGCGGGCTTCGCTTCATTGTCGACGGGCCAGGCCCGATCCCGGAAGGGGCTGGGGGGCTGTTACAGGTCCGGAACCGCATCGCCCGATCCGCCGACCTTCAGACTATCGCGGCCTAAACAGGCGGGCGCGCGTCCGAAATAGGGTCATTTTAAGGCCGAACCTTCCAACCCGACACCGGCGTGGAGGAGAGTGTCATTTTTGCAATAGCCCGCCACGACGGGCGAAGCTGTCCACTTTCGCGATTCACCCACTGAGACTAGGCTCTGGCCTGTGAGTCTCGAACAGACCCCATCAGGCCCGGCCGTCGCCGTCGTTTTCTTCGAACGGCGTGAGTTGGATATGCTCCTGCGGCTCTACGGGCGCCAGGTGGCCGCCGGGGAATGGCGCGACTACGCCATAGACGGGTTGCGTGAGGCGGCGGTGTTCTCGGTGTTTCGCCGCGCCTCGGAAGCGCCGCTCTATCGAATCGAAAAGCGGCCGGCCCTGGCCCGCCGCCAAGGCGCCTGGGCGGTGATCGCCCACGGGGGCCGTGTGGTCAAACGCGGGCAGGACCTGGATCAGGTGCTCAGGGTGTTCGACAAGGCGCGCCTGAAAATCGTGGAATGACCGGATCGGGCAATAGAAAACCCCGGCGGAGGGACCCGCCGGGGCTAAAGACCCGAACCGTGTTTTCGCCTTAGCGGCGGCTGCCGCCCATGAAGGCGAGCAGGAACTGGAACAGGTTGATGAAGTCCAGATAGAGGCGCAGCGCCCCATAGTTGGTGGCCACGCCCATGGAGGCGGTGTCGCCGCCCAGGTGGTAGTAGGTGGCCTTCAGACGTTGGGTGTCATAGGCGATCAGCCCGGCGAAGATCAGCACGCCGAGGGCGCTGACGATCAGCTGCATCGCCGCCGAGTGCAGGAACATATTGACCACCATGGCGATGATCAGGCCGAACACGCCCATGATCAAAAAGCTGCCGAAACCGGTCAGATCCTTCTTGGTCGTATAGCCCACCAGGCTGAGCACGCCGAACGAGGCGGCGGTGATCAGGAAGGTCGAGGCGATGCTGGCGCCCGTATAGAGCAGCACCACGTCGCCCATGGAGGCGCCGATCAGCGTCACGATCGTCCAATAGACTATGCCTGAGCTGCGCGGGGTGACCGATCGGGTGAAGCTGGAGAACAGCAGGATGGCGAGCGGCGCGAAAGCCACGATCATGCCCAGTGGCGTAAAGCCGATGCGGGCGCCCTGAACATTGAACATCAGGTCGCGAACAGGCGGAAAGACGCCGGTCAGATAGGCCATTCCGGCCGACAGCAGCAGGCCCAGGGCCACCTTGTTGTAAACCCCGAGCATGAACGAACGCAGGCCTGCATCCACCGACATGTCGGCGGCGCCCGCCTGCATGCTGCGGGGATAGCCGCGGTTGAAGTCGCTCATCGAGTTTGAATCCTTGCAACGCGCCCAAGCCGGACGCCCTTGAAATATCGTCCACCCACAGGCGCTCCGCAAGGGGCGCCGATTCCGGAGCATGACAGCCGGAAATGCACGCCGGTCAGTCCGACCGCAGCACCGGCGCCGGACGCCGGGCCAGGGCGTGGAGGGCGGCGAGCAAGCCGCCGCCGCCGGTCAGGAACGCGGCGCCGGCGACCAGAGAGGCGACCCCGCTCCAGTCCACCACCCAGCGCGCTTCGAACACCTTGATCACCACCGGCCAGGCCGCCGCGCCGCCCAAGGCCACGCCCGCCACCCCGGCGATCAGGCCGACCGCGCCATATTCCACCATATAGGCCAGCAGGATCTGGCCACGTGCCGCGCCCAGCACCTTGAGCGTCGCCGCCTCCCGCGCCCGGGCGCCCGCGCCGGCGGCGACGGAGCCGGCCAGGACCAGCAGGCCGGCCAGGGCCGCCACTCCAGCCGCGCCGCGGATGGCCAGGGCCAGGCGATCGAACAGGGCGGCGGCGCCTTCCAGCTGCTCGCGCACGCTGATCACATTGACCGCAGGGAAATCCTGGCCGAGGGCGCGGGTCAGGGCCACCTCCTGGGGTTTGCTCATCCTGGCGATGGCCACGCTGCGCAAGGGAGCGCCGGCCAAGGCGGCGGGATCGAGGATCAGCGCGAAATCCGGCCCGAACCCGCCCCAGTCGACCTTGCGCAGGACGGCGATGCGGGCGGTGACGTCGCGGCCCAACACCGACAGGGTCAGGCTATCGCCGACTTTCAGGCCGCCCGCGGAGGCGGCTTTTTCTTCCATGGCCACCTCAGGCGGCCCAGCATAAGCCGCCGGCCACCAAGCGCCCGACACGATCCCGGCGCTGGCGGGCTCGGGACCGATGGTCGAAAGGCTGAGGTCATTGTCATAGGCCCAGCGCTGGTCTTCGCGGATCATCTTGCGGTCCACGGGCCGGCCCTTCAGGGCGGTGATGCGGCCGGTGACAAAGACGAAGCGCTGGTAGCGATCCGACCTGAGGGCGCCGAGCACCGCCCCCACCGCCCGGTCGAAAGCCGCCGTCCGGTCGCCGGGAATCTCGGTGAACACCACCGCCGGCGCGGTCTTCGGGGCCACGGCGCGCACCTGGTCAAGCAGACTGGACTGGATCAGCACCACGGCGCTCAGTAGGGCCACGCCCAGGCCGATGGCCGGGGTCGCTGTCCGCGCCGCCGAACGGGGTCCGGCCAGATTAGCCAAACCCAGCCGAAGCGCGCCGCGGGTGCGGCCGCGAACCCGGCTGGCTGTCCAGACTGCGACCCAGCCCAACAGCCAGAGCAGGCCAAGGGCGATGGCGACCCCGGCGATCATCAGGCTGGCCATCAGCACGGTCGGGGCGGTGACCAGAGTCAGGCCGGCCAGACCCAGGCCGGCGAGCACCGCGCCCACAGTCTCCAGGCTGAAGCCGACCCGGCCGCCCAGGTTCTGGCGCAAAAGCGAGGCCGGCGGCGTGGCCCTCGCCCGGGCCAGGGGCTCCAGCGAAAATGCCGCGGCCGACAACAGCCCGAACAGCGCGGCCTTGGCCAGGGGCAGGGGATAGACGGCGAACAGGGCGGGGATCGGCAACCGAGTCTTGGCGATTAGGCCCAGCAGCAAGGGTGCGGCGGCGCCGACACCCAGGCCGATAACCACGCCCAGCCCCGCCAGCACCGCGATCTGGATTAGATAGAGGTTGCGCACCAAAGGCCCTTCGGCGCCCAGGGCCTTGAGCACGGCGATCGAGGTCTTGCGCGTCTCCAGATAGGCCTGGACGGCGCCGAATACGCCCAGGCCACCGGCAAGCAGAGAGGCCAGGCCGATAAAGCCCAGAAAATATTCGAGCCGGTCGATCAGTCGCCGGGCGCCCGGGGCCGCATCGCTCCGGTCGCGGACCAACAGGTCATCGCCCGGGAGCGCGTCGCGGATCGCTTTGATGGCCGGGCCGAGCTGGCTGCTGGCGGGCAGGGCGATGCGGGCGGTTTCCGCATGCAGGCTGCCGGGATCGATCAAGCCGGTGGCCTGCACCGCCGCCAGGCTGGTCAGCACCCGGGGGCCGAGGGCGAAGCCCCGCCCGATCCGGTCTGGCTCGCCCGCAAGGATCGCGCGGGCGATGAACGAGCTATTGCCGATCAGGAAGCGGTCGCCGAGTTTCAGGCGCAACCGGTCCAGCAGGGCCGGCTCCACCGCCGCGCCGGCGACCCCATCGGAGGACGGCGCCAGGGCATGGCCCAGGTCGGGGGCGCCTTCGAGCGTGACCTGCCCGGCCAGGGGATACCCGGCGCCCACGCCTCGGATCTCCACCAGCCGGCGATCTCCCGACGGCGCCTGGGCCATGGCGTGGGCGCCGGCGGAATAGACCACCCGCCCGGCGCGGGCGAAGACCGCCTGCTCTTTGGGCGTGAACCCGCGTTGCTCGACAGACAGGGCCAGATCGCCCCCCAGGATCTCGCGCGCCTGGGACGACAGCCCGCGCCGAAACGCCTCCGCCGTGGAACTGGCCGCCGCGATGGCCGCCACGCCCAGGGCCAGACAGGCCAGAAAGATGCGAAATCCATGCACGCCGCCGCGCAGCTCACGCAGGGCGAAGCGGAAGGACAGGGGCGTCATGCGGCGGCTTCACCCGCTACAATCCGCCCGTCGCCCATGGTCACCTGGCGGTCGGTGCGAGCGGCCAGGGCGGGATCGTGGGTGACCATGACGAGGGCCGCGCCGATCTCGGCCACCAGATCGAACATCAGCTCCACCACTACGGCGGCGTTGGCGGCGTCCAGGTTCCCGGTGGGCTCATCCGCGAACAGCAGGGCCGGTTGGGCGGCCAGGGCGCGGGCCAGGGCCACCCGCTGCTGCTCGCCGCCGGACAGTTGGTGCGGGTAGTGCCGCCGGCGCTCGGCCAGCCCTACCCGGTCCAGCCAGGCGCGGGCGGTAGGGCCGGCCCCTCGATCGCCGGCGATCTCCAGCGGGGCGGCGACATTTTCCTCGGCCGTCATATTGGGCAGGAGGTGAAAGGACTGGAATACAAGCGACACCCGCCCGCGGCGCAAACGGGCGCGGCCATCTTCGTCAAGAGCGGCCAGATCCTGGCCGAACAGGAGCGCGGTCCCGGCGCTGGGCCGTTCCAAACCGGCGGCGATGGCGATCAGCGAGGATTTGCCAGATCCCGAGGGCCCGACCACAGCCACCCGCTCGCCGGCCTCCACCGCCAGATCGACACCCTTGAGGATCCGTACAGGCCCGGCGGCGGAGGGCAGGGTCAGCTCGATTCGGTCGAGCTGAAGCGGCGGAGCCTTTGAGGTCATGCGCGCTTTCGGTTGAGCAAGGGCGGGAGCGTCCTACATAAGATGTAACCATGGATTCCACACCCGGTCCTCAAATCACCCGGCGCGCCGGCCTTTTGGCCTTGGGCGCAGCCATTGTCGCGCCGAATCTCGCCGCCCGTGCCGAAACCCCGCCGCCCGTGGTCACCCTGCTGGGTGATTCCATCACCGCCGGCCTGGGCTTGCCCGCCGCCGACGCTCTGCCGGCGCAACTGGCCGTCAGCCTGCGGCGGCTGGGCGAACCTATCCGGATGCGTGGGGCCGGGGTCTCTGGTGACACCACAGCCGACGCCCTTGCGCGGGTGGATTTCAGCGTTCAGGGCGATACGCGCCTGTGCCTGGTGGCCCTGGGCGGCAACGACCTGCTGCAAGGGGTCGAGCCAGCCGTGGTCAAGGCCAATCTGACCGCCATCGTCCGCCGGCTGAAGGCGCGTCGCATCGGCGTGCTCCTGGCCGGAATGCGCGCGCCGCCAGCGATTGGCTCGGCCTATGCGCGCGAGTTCAACGCGGTGTTCGCGTCGGTCGCCCGGACCGAGGGCGCCGGCCTCTATCCTTTCCTGCTGGACGGAGTGGCGGGGGACTCGAGGCTGAACCAGACGGACGGCGTCCATCCCAACGCCGCGGGCGTGAAGATCATCGCAGATCGACTGGCGCCGACGGTGGCGAGGGCGCTGGCGGAGAAACGGTGAACGCCTTCCCCATGATCCGCCTCTTCGCCGCCCTGCCCATCCCTCCCGATATCGCCGACGGCCTCGTTCGGCGCCAGCATGGCCTGTCCGAGGCGCGCTGGAGCCCGGCGGAAAATTTCCATATCACCCTGCGCTTCGCCGGCGCTGTGGCCGAGACCGTGGCCGCGGACCTGGACAGCGAGCTGTCGCATCTGGCGGCCGAGCCCATGGAGCTGACCCTTGAAGGCGTCGGCGCCTTTGGCGAGGGGCGGGAAATCCATGCCATCTGGGCCGGGGTGGCTGAAAACGCGGCCCTGCGCCATCTGGCCCAGGCCTGTGAGAGCGCCGCGCGCCGGGCGGGGCTTGCGGCCGACACCCGCGCCTACCGGCCGCACGTGACCCTGGCCTATCTGCGCCGGCCAGATCCCGTGGCCGTGGCCGGCTGGATCCAGGCCAATAACCTGCTCAAATCGCCGGTGTTTCGCGTGGAGCGCTTTGGCCTCTATTCGACCCATTCCACGAAGTCCGGCTCACGCTACCAGCTGGAGCGGCTCTACGATCTGGCCCACGGCTGACCGGTGGCGTGACCTTGCGCCGCAACGGACCTGATGGCCTCTACAGCGCCTTGCGCAGCATCAGGCGGATCGCCTGACCGCTGTCGGTGCGGTGGTCGGTGCGGTCCACATAGCCGACGCCGCGCACGCCTGAATAGTAGAGGTCGGTGGAGGTGCGGTCGCCGCCATAGAGGCCGTCCACCTGGAGGCGCACGGCGAAGGGGCCGGGGCCGTATTCGATGAAGCCGCCGACGCTGTCGGCCACGCTCACATTGGTGACCTGGCTCATCTGATAGAGGCTCTGGTCGCCGCCGAAATGACCTTCCAGGCCCCAGCGGGCGCCAAGGCTGCTCAGGGATTGGACCAGGCCGACGGTCGCGGTCTGGGCCGCTTCGGCGGAGGCCCGGCGCAGTTCGCCCGTGAAGGGGTCGCGCACCTGGGAGTCGCGCCAGTCACTGGTCCCAGTCAGGGTCAGTGACGGCAGGCCGAACGACGTCAAGGGCGCGGACAGGGCCAGATTGAGCTCCTGCCGCTCGCCGCCGGCCACGCTGACCGGCGCCTGCAGGCCCGGGCCGATGGGGCCAAGCTCGGTGGCGCTTTCGATATGTCCCTGGGTCACCGCCGCCGACAGTTTCACCGCGCCGGCCAGCTTCTGGTCGAAGCGCAATCGATAGCGCCATTCGCGGTTGGGGCCGAAGCGGGCGTCCGCGGCGCGATCTTCCACCGCCGCGAAGGTGGAAAAAGCCCCCGCATCCAGCGGTGAGACCGCATGCTCGAAGGTCAGGCCCAGCTTGCCCTGGCCGGGCGTGTCCAGGATTCCGGTCACCGAGGGCTCGAAATAGGCGTAGCCAAGGCTTGCGGCGGTTGGGCCGCCGCTGGCGGCCGCGCCACGCCACATGGCGTTA
The DNA here is from genome assembly GCA_036494815.1 of Caulobacteraceae bacterium. GTDB lineage: Bacteria > Pseudomonadota > Alphaproteobacteria > Caulobacterales > Caulobacteraceae > Poindextera. The sequence goes on along the minus strand of DASXNV010000088.1, from coordinate 17,610 downwards.
GTGGTCTCCATCTTGCCCTGGGCGTCGAGGCTGAACCAGCCGGTCAGCCGCCACTTCACCCCCGCGCTGGCGCTCTGGGTGGCGGTGGATAGCAGGCTCTGGGCCTCCGGGGCCGAGGTCTCGGCCACCACCGTGTCGAACACCGTGTTCTGGGCGGCCGCGCCGGTCAGGCTGAGATCCACGCTCTTCAGCGGGCTCAGTCGCAGACCGACACTGGCGCTGCGCTCGTCGGTGGTCACCTGATGCGCGCTGGTCTCGAACAGAGACAGCGGGCTCCAGGTTTGGCCCAGCCGATCAGTGAGGCTCAGGTCCAGCCGCGCGCCCGTGGCCGCGGTCCAGGCCGCATTCAGGCCCAGGCTTTCCCGGCTGGCGCCTGCGGGTGCGGCCTGGACCAGGGGGTCGGCGCGCAACAGGTTGGGGTCGGCCTCCACGGCCAAGCGCAGGGTGGTCTCGATCTTGGGGAACTGGGCGCTGAGATCGGCGCCGGCCTTGATCGCGTCGCCGTCGCCGGGCGCAACCTGGAGATCGAACTGATATGGCTCCGCCGTCGGCGCGGCGAAAGCCGCAGCCGAAGACAGGGCGCACACCAAAGGGGCGCACAACAGGATCGCCGAGCTGCGCAGCAACGCCTTCATCCAGAACACTTGAGCCGACTTGCCCGGACGCAGTCTAGCCGGCTGGAAACCCAATCGCCACCTGGGCTTTGACGATTTCGCAGCGCAGCCGAACCGGCGACCCCGAGCGCCGAGACTCTGAGCGGAAAGGCTTGCCAGATAGTCAATCTCATCCGTGGCGCTTCGACGCGGGAACCGAAACGGCCCTATGGACTTTTAGGCGGTTAACGCGGAGTAAAAATGTCCAGCTTGACCGCGGGGCGCTGGACCCGCTCGAGGATCTTGGCCTGATGTTGTCGACCCGGCGTAACGCCCTGGCCGCTCTATTGGGCGCCTCGTTCAGCGGTGTTTCGGCCTGGGTCGCGCGGGGAGCCGAGCGTGCGGCTGAAGCTGGCGGCCCGGCCCTTGGTTCTCCACAACCGTTTTCGTTCGAGCATCTGAAGGCCAAGGCCGCCGCGTTGGCGGCACGGCCCTATGCCCCGCCGTCGGCGCCGGCGGCCGATCTGTTGCGCGCCGTCGATTACGACGCCTTCGGCGCCATCAGCTATCGGCCTGCGGCGACCCTCTGGGGCGAGCCGCCCAGCGACGTCTCGATCCGCTTCTTTCATTTGGGCCGCGCTGCGGTGCAGCCGGTGGCCATGTTCGCCGTCGAGCACGGCCTGGCGCGCCCGGTGCTCTATTCCGAAGGCCTGTTCGACGTGCCGGCGGATTCGCCGGCGCGGCGTCTGAAGGAGAATCTCGGTTTCGCCGGATTTCGAGCCATGAACAGCGACCAGCGCACCGACTGGATCGCCTATCTGGGCGCCTCCTATTTCCGCTCCGCCGATCCGTTGAACCAGTACGGCTTGTCCGCGCGGGGCCTGGCCATCGACACGGCCACGCCAAAGCTGGAGGAGTTTCCAGTCTTCACCGCCTTCTGGCTGGAGAAGGACGCCGCCGGGCGGTTGGTGGTCTACGCCCTTCTGGACGGCCCCAGCGTCGCAGGCGCTTTTCGCATCGTCCATGACCGCAATCAGGCGGGCCTGGTGCAGGATATCGAAGTCGTCCTGACCTTCAGGGCGCCCGTCCAGCGCCTGGGCATGGCGCCGCTCACCAGCATGTACTGGTATGGCCAGAGCGACCGCGCCACAGGCGACGACTGGCGGCCGCAGATCCACGACTCGGACGGCCTGTCCATCTGGACCGGGGCTGGTGAGCGGTTGTGGCGGCCTCTGACCGATCCGCCGCGGGTGGTGACCAATCTGTTCCTCGACAAGGCCCCGCGCGGGTTCGGCCTGATGCAGCGCGACCGCCGGTTCGACGACTATCAGGACGACGGCGTCTTCTACGACAAGCGGCCCAGCGTCTGGGTCGAGCCAGTGGGCGACTGGGGCGAGGGCTCGGTGCAACTGGTGGAGATCCCCACCGACCGCGAGACCGACGACAATATCGTCGCCTTCTGGACCCCCTCGGCCCCCATAGTCGCCGGGACCAGGTTGAACTACCGCTATCGCCTGCACTGGGCGGCGCAGGAGCCGGGCCCATTCGGCGTGGCCCGCGTCGTGGCCAGCCGTCAGGGCCGCGGCGGGCGCCCCGGCCTGCCGGCCCCTCCGGGGATCCGCAAGTTCGCCATCGATTTCGAGGGCGGCGGCCTGGCCGGCCTGGATCGACAGAGCGGAGTGGAGGCGGTGGTGGAAACCCATCCGGGCGTGGTGACGGGTGCTGTGGCCTATCCGGTAGTGGGCGCCGGCCGCTGGCGGCTGATCTTCGATCTGGACCTGTCCCAGGCGGGCCTGGCCCCGGGGGCGACGGTCAATCTGCGCGCCTTTTTGCGACACGCCGGGGGCGCCCTGACCGAAACCTGGTCACAACAGGTGTTCGCCGCATGAGCGGGAAGGCAAATCCGCGCCCGGCGCCAAGTTTAAGCTTTCACGCCGCCGTGATTTCGCCCCACATAAGGTTAATGCTTCTGCGCGGACACAACTCCGAACCCGCCCCATTCGCCGTAAGTCCCGCCGCGCCCCTCAGTGAGTTCCGTGCATGAACGCCCTTAGCCGCCGGCCGCTCGCCTTTCGGCCCTTGGTTCCCCTGCTGCGTCCCGACAGCGACTTGCCGCCGGCTGCGCCCCTGGCCATGCCGGTGCAGGCCTTGGACGAGCACGCCATGCGCCGCCGCAGGATGACCCCGCAAACCGCGCGGTCCGGGCGCGCCGTGCTGCTAGTGGCGGCGACCATGGTCCTCACGGGCCCCGCGGTGGCCGGCCTTGGGACGGCCCTGCGCATCGACGGCCTGACCGGCTTGGATCTTGGCGTGCTGGCGGCTTTCGCCCTGCTGTTCGCCTGGATCGCCTTCGCCTTTGTCAGCGCCCTGGCGGCCTTCGCCCCCGGCGCGGATGGCGACGATCCCTGCCTGGACGCCAGCTTTCCCATCCCGGGCCTGACCTCGCGCACCGCCATCCTGGCCCCGGTCTATAACGAGGATCCGCATCCGGTATTCGCCCGGCTGCGGGCCATGGCCGCCTCAATCGAAACCACCGGCCAAGCCGACGCCTTCGACCTGTTCATCCTCAGCGACACCACCCGCGCGCCCGTCCAGGCCGAGGAACAGGGCCTGTTTCGTCGCCTGCGCGATCAGCAGGCCAAGGGCATGGGTCCCAACCTGTCGGTCTTCTATCGCCACCGGCCGGAAAATATCGACCGCAAGGCTGGCAATATCGCCGATTGGGTGCGCCGCTTCGGCGGGGCCTATGACCAGATGGTGGTGCTGGACGCCGATAGCCTGATGACCGGCGACACCCTGGTGCGCCTGGCCGAGGCCATGGAGCACAATCCGCGCCTGGGCCTGATTCAGACCCTGCCGCTGCTGGTCAATCTGAACAGCCTGTTCGCCCGGGCCCAGCAGTTCGCCAGCCGGCTCTATGGCCCCATGCTGGCCCGCGGCTTGGCCTGGTGGTCGGGCGCCCAGGGCAATTATTGGGGCCACAACGCCATTATCCGCGTGCGCGCCTTCGCCGAACAGGCCGGCCTGCCGCACCTGCCCGGGAAGAAGCCGTTCGGCGGCCATATCCTCAGCCACGATTTCGTCGAGGCCGCTCTGATCCGCCGCGCGGGCTGGGAAGTGCGCATGACCTCCAGCCTGGGTGGCTCCTACGAGGAATCGCCGCCGACCCTGGCCGACCTGATCGTGCGCGACCGCCGCTGGTGCCAGGGCAATCTGCAGCATCTGCTGGTGCTGCCTGGCCGCGGGCTGCATTGGATCAGCCGCCTGCACCTGTTGCGTGGCTTTTCAGCCTATCTGACGGCGCCGATCTGGCTGGCCCTGATGCTGATGGGCGTGACCCTGTCGCTGCGTCCGGACTGGGGGGTGGCCGGCGGTCTGCATCCCTTGGTCAGCGCCGCCACGCGTCACCATCAGTTGGTGGTGGTCACCGACATTTTCGCCCTGTCCATGGCCTTGCTTCTGGCGCCCAAGCTGATGGCCTTCGCCGCCATGCTGGCTTCGCCGCAGGAACGCCGGGCTTTTGGCGGCGGCCGCCAGGCCCTGGCCGGCCTGCTGGCGGAAATGGCCCTGTCCGGCCTGATCGCCCCGGTGATGATGCTCAACCAGATCCGCGCCCTGGCCTCGATCCTGGCTGGCCGCGACTCCGGCTGGCCGCCGCAGACCCGCGAGGAAGGCGGCCTGACCCTGGCCGACGCCGTCCGACGCCATGGCTTGGACACCCTGGCCGGCCTGACCCTGGCCGCCGCCGCCCTGGCCGCCTCGCCGGAGGTGTTTTTCTGGCTGTCGCCTGTGATCATGGGCCTGATCGCCGCCATTCCCCTGGCCGCCCTCACCGCCCGGCGCGATCTGGGCCTCGCCGCCCGCCAGGCGGGCCTGTTCCTGATCCCGGAAGAAACCCAGCCGCCGGCCCTGATCAGCCACGTCAACGCCCTGATGGCCTGGCCCCGGGAACTGCATCTGGAACCCTCCTCCGCCTGGCGTCTCACCGGCGGCCGGCTGGAGCCCCTGTTCGGGTGAGCCTCAGCCTGCGGCGAGCGCTTTGAGCGTCTCTCCAAACCCGGTCCGGCAGACAAAGCCCAGCCGCCGTGCGGCGTGGCCAGGGTCATAGACCCGGTCGATGGTGTCGAACATGGTCCAGCCGCGGGCGGCGTAGATAGCCGGATAGTCGGGGAAATAGCGGGCCACCACCTCCGGCGCCCGGCCGATCAAGGCCTCGCAGTCGTCCGGTGAGAACGGCGGCATGGCCGAGATGATGAAGGTGTCGAAGCCGATCTCCGGCGCACGGTCCAGCGCCCGCACATGGGCCTCGGCCGCGTCGTCCACGGTCAGGCGGCGATAGAGCAGCTCGTTGGTCTTGGTGTTTTCGTCCGACTGGGCGATGGCGTGAGCCATGTCGTCGGCTTCAGGAAAGAAGCGGGCGGTACGCAACACCACCACCGGCAGGTTATGCTGGCGGTGCAACAGCCGGCACAGATGCTCGGCCGACAGCTTGGTGATTCCATAGATGTTGCGCGGCTCCGGGACGATGCCTTCGGTCAGCCACTCGGCCCGCTGCGCCCCACCCGCCGCCCCGGCGCGGATGCGCTCTGAGATCATCAGCGAGGTGGTGGAGGTGAACACGAACCGCTCCACGCCCTGGGCGACGGATTCCTCCAGCAGATTCAAAGTCCCGCTGACATTGACGGCGACAAACGCCTCGCGAGCATGGTGCTCGATATTGGGTTGGTGCAGCGCCCCTGAATGGATCACAGCCTGGACCCGATGATCCCCGATCGCCGCCCGCACCGTCGCCCGATCAGCCACCGATCCCACAATGGCGGTCTCGGCCGACGCCACCGGATCCAACCCCACCACCTCATGCCCCAGCTCGCGCAGCCGCGGCGCCAGTGTCTGGCCCAGCCAGCCGGACGATCCGGTCAGCAAGATGCGCATGGTTGGTCCTTTCCGCGGCCGAATCGGCCAGGAGCTTAGCGCGGCCCCCCTGCCCAAAAGGGGAGGAATTGGTACGGCCTAAGCCGCCACGGTCTCCGCCGCCCCCATCGGCCGCAAACCCAGATCCCTGAACAGCTTGGCGTCGGTGTCAGCGTCCGGGTTGCTGGTGGTGAGCAGCTTGCCGCCGACGAAGATCGAATTGGCGCCGGCCAGGAAGCACAGGGCCTGCAGTTCGCGGCTCATATGTTCGCGGCCAGCCGACAGCCGCACCACCGCCTTGGGGCAAACCAGCCGGGCGACGGCGATCGTGCGCACGAACTCCAGCCCGTCCAGCGGTTCGCTGCCGCCCAGGGGCGTGCCCTTGATCGGCATCAGGTCGTTGATCGGCAGGCTGTCGGGGTGAGCGGGCAGGGTGGCCAGGGCGTGCAACAGGCCGGCGCGGTCGCGGCGGGTCTCGCCCATGCCGACAATCCCGCCGCAGCAGACCGAAATGTCCGCCGCCCGCACCGCCGCCAGGGTGTCCAGCCGATCCTGATAGGTGCGTGTGGTGACCACGGTCTCGTAGTAGTCCGGGCCGGTGTCCAGGTTGTGGTTGTAATAGTCCAGGCCCGCCTCCTTCAGCGCCGCCGCCTGATGCGGCTGCAACATGCCGAGCGTGGCGCAGGTCTCCAGCCCCAAGGCCTTCACCCCGGAAATCATCGCCGCCACCTTGGGTAGGTCGCGGTCTTTCAGGTCGCGCCAGGCCGCCCCCATGCAAAAGCGCTGGGCCCCGCCGGCCTTGGCTCGGGCGGCGTCGGCCACCACCGCTTGGACCTCCATCAGCTTGGAAGCGGGCACGCCGGTTTCGAAATGCTGCGACTGGCTGCAATAGCCGCAATTTTCGGCGCAGCCGCCGGTCTTGACCGATAACAGCTGCGAGATCTGCACCTCGGTGGGATCGAACCAGCGCCGGTGAACGGTGGCGGCGCGGAACACCAGTTCGGTGAAGGGCGTTTGGTACAAGGCCTCGATCTCGGCCAGGGTCCAATCATGGCGCGGCTGGGCGGTGTCGGTCTGATTCATCGAAAGCCTCTACAAGCGGGGTCACGCGTCGGGGCCATTGCGTTTCCGGCGAAGACTTCGCCATAGTCACTGACCTGGATCATGGCGGGGATATACGGCTGCCCTATAGCTCGGCAAGCCGGCTAACCTTGGGGAAATAGCGTTGGAGACCGAGCTCAAGTTCGTCATCGACGCCGACGGCGCGATGCGCCTGCGTGAATTGCTGGGCCTGCCCGACCACGGCCGGCGCCTGAGGTCGGTCTATTTCGACACCCCGGACCTGGATCTGAAATCCGCCGGTTTCAGCCTGCGTGTGCGCGAAGAAGGCGAAAAGCGCGTCCAGGGGATCAAGCAGTCCGGCAATGGCAGCCTGTTCAGTCGGCGCGAGTGGGAGACGCCCGCGGCCGAGGAGGGGCTTGATTTCGCCGCCATCGACGCAACGCCGTTGGGCGCGCGGCTGGGACAGCGACGGCGCGCGAGCCTGGCGCCGGCCTTCGAGGTCGATGTTCAGCGCGCCAAACGCGAATTGGCCTTCGAAGGCGCCCAGATCGAGGTCGCCCTGGACGAGGGCGAAGTGCGCACGGTGGGCTCGCGCACGCCGATCCGCGAATTGGAGCTGGAGCTGAAGTCCGGCGATCCGGCCGCCCTGTTCGCCCTGGCCCGGACCCTGTACGTCGCCACGCCGACCCTGTCCTTCCGCACCAAGTCCGCGCGCGGCTTCGCCCTGGCGCGCAGCGACGAGACCTATGCCGCCGCCCTGGCGCCGCCGCCCCTGAAGCCGCGCCAGACTGCCGCCGAGGGTTTCCGCGCCATCGCCGCCACCTGCCTGGAACAGATCGCCGCTAACGCCGAGATCCTGCGCGAGGGCCGCAACAGCGCGGCGGTGCATCAGTTGCGCGTGGGCGCCCGCCGTCTGCGCAGCGCCATCACCCTGTTCAAGCCCCTGATGGCCGACCGTGCGCGCGAGTCCATTGTCGGCGAACTGCGCTGGCTGGCCCGAGCCTGTGACCCCGCCCGGGACCTGGATGTGTTCGCCGAGCAGAGTTTCGCCCCGATCGTGACGGCCGACGCCTCCACCGAGAGCCTGGCCGAATTCGGCGCGGCGCTGGAGCGGCGCCGGGCCGAGGCCCACTATCGCGCCCGCCAGACCGTCTCCAGCGCCCGCTTCCGCGCCCTGCTGCTGGAGACCGCGGCCTGGATCGAAGCGGGCGATTGGACCCGAGACCCAGCCTATGCCGACGCGCGGGCCATGAAGCTGAAGACCTTCGCCCGCGCCGCCCTGGACCACGCTTATCAGCGGGTGACCAAGCGCGCCAAGTCGCTGAAGGCGGACGACCCCGAGCCCCGCCACCGCCTGCGGATCGCCGACAAGTCCCTGCGCTATGCCGTCACGGTCTTGGCGCCGGTGTTTGGCGCGGCCGGCAAGGGGCGGGTCAAGGACTTCCGCACCGCCGCTGCGGAGGCCCAGGACGCCCTGGGCGCCCTGACCGATATCGTCAGCGGCCACGCCCTGTGCGCCGAGATCGCGGAAACCGAGGTTGGCGACCTCGCGATCGCCTTCGCCGCCGGCTATGTCACCGGCCGCCTGTCCGCCAGCGAACCGGCCAGGCTCAAGGCGGCGCGCAAGGCGGTGCGGCGCCTAAGGAGGGTGGAACCCTTCTGGTGACTAGCTATGGGATTTGTAGATATAAAGATATCTTTATATGATTCTTGCTAAGCGACCCTCCGAGCCGCTATAGAGCGGAAAATCCTCAAGCACCGGAGCGCACGCGTGGCCGACCATATCGTCAAAGACCTCTCTCTCGCCGCCTGGGGCCGCAAAGAGATCGAGATCGCCGAAACCGAAATGCCGGGCCTGATGGCCATCCGCGCCGAGTTCGGCAAGGACAAGCCGCTGACGGGCGCCCGCATCGCCGGCTCGCTGCACATGACCATCCAGACGGCGGTGCTGATCGAGACCCTGCAGGCCCTGGGCGCCGATGTGCGCTGGGCCTCGTGCAACATCTTCTCGACCCAGGATCACGCCGCGGCGGCCATCGCCGCCCAGGGCACCCCGGTGTTCGCGTTCAAGGGCGAGAACCTGGTGGAATACTGGGACTACGCCCACAAGATCTTTGAATGGGCCGACGGCGGTTATCCCAACCTGATCCTGGACGACGGCGGCGACGCCACCCTGCTCTGCGTCCTGGGTCCCAAGGCCGAGAAGGACATCACCCTCCTCGACCACCCCAATAACGAGGAAGAAGAAGCGCTCTACGCGGTGATGAAGCGCTACATCAAGGAAAAGCCCGGCTTCTATTCGGCCATCCGCGACGCTATCGGCGGCGTGTCGGAAGAAACCACCACGGGCGTGCACCGCCTGTACCAGATGGCCGAAAAGGGCGAGCTGCCTTTCCCCGCCATCAACGTCAATGACAGCGTGACCAAGTCCAAGTTCGACAACCTCTATGGCTGCCGCGAGAGCCTGGTGGACGCCATCCGCCGTGGCACCGACGTGATGCTGGCCGGCAAGGTGGCCCTGGTCTGCGGCTATGGCGACGTGGGCAAGGGCTCGGCGGCTTCGCTGCGTCAGGGCGGCGCCCGGGTCATCGTCACCGAAGTCGACCCGATCTGCGCCCTGCAGGCGGCCATGGAAGGCTATGAGGTCCGAACCATCGAGGACGCCCTGGCCACCGCCGACATCTATGTCACGGCCACCGGCAACAAGGACGTCATCACCGTCGACCACATGCGCGGGATGAAGAACAACGCCATCGTCTGCAACATCGGCCACTTCGATTCCGAGATCCAGATCGCCGGCCTGCGCAACTTCAAGTGGGACGAGATCAAGCCCCAGGTCCACCACGTGGAGTTCCCGGACGGCAAGAAGATCATTGTCTTGTCCGAAGGCCGCCTGGTCAACCTCGGCAACGCCACCGGCCATCCCAGCTTCGTCATGAGCGCCAGCTTCACCAACCAGACCCTGGCCCAGATCGAACTTTGGACCAACGCCAAGTCGTACGCCAAGCAGGTCTATACCCTGCCCAAGCACCTGGACGAAAAGGTCGCCATGCTGCACCTGGCCAAGCTGGGCGCCAAGCTGACCCAACTGTCGGACGAACAAGCCGCCTATATCAACGTGCCCCAGCAAGGGCCGTTCAAGCCGGATCACTACCGCTACTAGGGTTTGCTGAGGGTCGACGACCCCAGCCAACGTCTTGAAACGCCGGCGAGGGTGATTACCTTCGCCGGCGTTTCTGTATCCACCTCACCATCACCGTCATGGTCGGCCTCTTGTGCCGGCCATCCAGGCCACACAGGTTGGGTCTCGACGGTCGTGCGGAGAAGCACGGCATAGATCGCCGCGACGAGCGTGACGATGCCGGGGAAGACGATGACGGGGAAAGTGAGATTGACGCTCGCACCCCACGCCGCCCTTCAGCACTGGCGCTCCCTCCCGCCTGATGCGAAACCACCTCCGTCACAGACGGACCACCGCCCCGCATGCCCCTCGCCCTGATCCTGTCCAGCCACGTCGCCTCAAGCCGGGTGGGCGGGTTCGTGCAGGCTCTGGCGCTGGCGCAGCTGAAGATCGATCCCATGGTGGTTCCCACCGTGCTGTTCGGGCGCCATCCCGGCTGGGGGCCGCCGGGCGGCGATCCGGTGGGGGTGGAGACGTTCCAGGGCATTTTGGACGGGATCGAGGCCAATGGCCTGTTCGGCGCCGTGGACCTGGTGATCACCGGCTATTTCTCCAACGGCGCCCAAGTGCGCGCCGCTGCCCGGGCCATCGACAAGATCCGCGGCGCCCAGCGCACCGCCGCCTATGCCAAGGCAGCCCGCATCGTGGTCGATCCGGTGATGGGCGACGAGGGCAAGGGCCTTTATGTCAACGCCGAGGTGGCCGAGGCCGTCGCCAACGAGCTGGTCCCCCGCGCCGACCTGGTCACCCCCAACGCCTGGGAGATGGAGCGCCTGACCGGTTCGCCGGTGCGCGACCCGCGCGCGGCGCGCGCGGCCGGGCGGCTCCTGGGCAAGCCGGTGCTGGTCTCGTCCGTGCCGCATCGTTCGGAGATGGCCGTGGTCTATGCTGATGGCGCCGAGGCCTGGCTGGCCGCCCATCCGCCCAAGGCCACGGCTCCCAACGGCACCGGCGACCTGTTGACCGCCCTGTTCGCCGCCGCCCTGATCGAGGACCAGCCGATCTCCTACGCCCTGGCCCGCGCGGTGGGGGCGGTGTTCGAGACCGTGGCCTCGGCCGAGGCCTGGGACGCCTCGGAACTGCCGGTGGTGGCCATGGGCTCGCGCCTGCGCCAGGCCTCGGCCACGGTGCGCATTGAGCGGCTGATTTGAGGAAGGTTGATGGCTGAAACCGAAATCCACGGGATCTGTCCCCCCGCCTTTGAGGCCGTGCGCGAGGCCTTCGTCGCCAATTTCGCCGAAGGCCAGGAGATGGGCGCGCGCTTCGCCGTGGCGCTGGAGGGGCAAGTGGTGGTCGACCTGTGGGCCGGGCAGGCCGATCGCACCGGCACGCGGGCCTTCGACGAACACACCCTGACCCCGGTCTTTTCCACCACCAAGGCCATGGCCGCCCTGATGCTGGCCCGGCTGGTGAGCCAGGGGCGGCTGGACTATGCCGCGCCGGTGGCCGAGGTCTGGCCTGAGTTTGCGCAGGCCGGCAAGGCGGCGGTCACGGTCGAGCAGGCCCTGTCGCACCAGGCGGGCCTGCCCGGCTTCATCGAGCCCATGGACCCGGCGCTGTGGTTCGATTGGGACGCCTTGTGCTCCAAGCTGGCGGCGATGGCCCCCATGTGGCCGCCGGGCGGCGCCAGCGGTTACCACCCGGTGACCTTCGGCTATCTGGCGGGGGAAATCTTCCGCCGGGTGGACGGGCGCACCTTAGGGGCGGCCCTGCGTGAGGATATCGCCGAACCCTCTGGCCTGGACCTGTGGATTGGCCTGCCCGACAGCGAGCACGCCCGCTGCGCCGACCTGCGCCGCCCGCCCGCCATGCCGGAACTAGGCGAGATCACCGAGGCCAAGCGCGCCGCTTTCCTGACCAAATGGGCCTCGCCGGGCGGACGCAGCGGGGCGGAGTGGCGGCGGGCCGAAATCCCCTCGGCCAATGGCCACGCCACCGCGCCGGCCCTGGCGCGGATGATGGCCATCCTGGCCAATGACGGAAGGCTGGACGGTCAGTCAGTGCTGGCGCCAGGAATCGCGGCCCAGGCGTCCCGGGCGCGGATCACGGGCCAGGACCTGGTTTTGCCCTATGTGATCGCCTGGGGCGCCGGCTTCATGCGCAGCGAGGGCCTGGCGCTCTACGGGCAGGGCGCGGAGAGTTTCGGCCACTCCGGCTGGGGCGGCAGCTGCGCTTTCGCCGACCCGGAGCGCGGGGTGTCGGGGGCCTATGTAATGAACCGGCAGTCGGCGGACCTGATCGGCGACCCGCGGTCGAAACGCCTGATCGAAGCGGCTTACGAGGCCCTTTAAACCTCCACCGCCCGCGCCTGAATCCGTCTGCTGGCCCGCCAGGCGCCGGCGATGAACACCGCCACCCCGAGCCAGATCAGGGCGAAGGAAGCCGTCAGCATCGGCGTCAGGCGCTCGCCGCCCTCGGCGCCGATGATGAACTGCAGGGTCGGGCCGATGAACTGCAGGAAGCCTACGGTGGACAGGGGCAGGCGCCGCGTGGCCCAGGCGAACAGGGCCAGCGGGACCACGGTCACCGGCCCGGCCAGGACAAGCAGGATCGCCGGCTTGGGCCCGATCAGGAAATGGCCGGCGCCGCTGTGTTGCAGCCACAGGAGATAGGCCACGGCCGGCGCCAACAGGACCAGGCATTCCACGAACAGTCCCGTCTGGGCGTCAGCTGCGACCTGTTTGCGGATCAGGCCATAGGCTCCGAAACTGGCGGCCAGGCCCAGGCCGATCCAGGGCAGATGACCCAGAGCGAACCCCTGCACGGCGACGCCGAATGCGGCGAGGCCGATGGCGGTCTTGCCGAATCCGTCCAGCCGCTCGCGAAACAGCACAGCGCCCATGGCCATGTTGAGCAGGGGGTTGATGTAGTAGCCGAGGCTGGATTCCATAATGTGGCCGTGGCTGACGGCCCAGACGAACAGGCCCCAGTTGCCGGCGATCAACAGCGCCGACAGGGTCAGAAGGCCAAGGGTCCGGGGGGTGCGAAACACCGCCAGCACCTGGCGGCCCTGGCCGGCCAGCAGCACCAGCAGCCCGGCCCAGGGCACGGACCAGGCGGCGCGGTGAGCGATGATCTCCAGCGAACTGGGGCCGGCCTGGGCGACCGCGCGCAGATAGAGGGGCAAAAACCCCCAGAGGGTGTAGCAGGCGATCCCGGCCATCAGCGCCCCCTGCGCCGAAGCCGGCGCGGGGGGCGACGACATCAGGCGTGGGCTCTTTCCAGCATGCCGCGCTCATGCAGCAGCTGGGCGATCTGCACCGCGTTCAGGGCCGCGCCCTTGCGCAGGTTGTCCGAGACGACCCACATATTGATGGCGTTCGGGGTCGAGTGGTCATTGCGGATGCGTGAGACATAGACCGCGAACTCGCCCTGGGCTTCCTTGGGCGTGATGTAGCCGGTCTCATCGCGCTTATCGACCACCATGACGCCGGGCGCCTCGCGCAGGATGTCGCGCGCTTCGTCCTCGTCCAGGGGGGTTTCGAACTCGATATTGACCGATTCCGAATGGCCCACGAACACCGGAACCCGCACGCAGGTGACCGTCAGCTGGATGGCCGGATCGATCATCTTGTGGGTTTCCTTCCACATCTTGGTCTCTTCGTCGGTATAGCCGTCGTCGTTGAAGGCGCCGATGAAGGGAATGACGTTGAAGGCGATCTGCTTGGGGAACTTCTTCGGAGCCGTGGCGCCCAGGGTATAGACGGCCTTGGTCTGGTCCCACAGCTCGTCGATGCCTTCCTTGCCCGCGCCGGACACCGACTGGTAGGTCGAGACCACCACCCGCTTGATCCGCGCCACGTCGTGCAGCGGCTTCAGCGCCACCACCAGCTGGGCGGTGGAGCAGTTGGGATTGGCGATGATGTTCTTGCGCCGGGCCATGGCCACGTCGTCCGGGTTCACTTCCGGCACGATGAGGGGCACGTCCGGATCCATCCGCCAGGCCGAGGAATTGTCGATGACGATGGGGCCGGCCTTGCCGATCTTGGGCGACCACTCCTTGGAGAAGGCCCCAGACACCGACATCAAGACCACGTCGACCTTGGAGAAGTCGAAATCGTCGATAGCCTGGCAATAAATGCGTTTGTTCGCGTAGTTGACTTCGACGCCGATGGAATTGCGCGAGGCCACGGCGTAAATTTCGTCCACGGGGAAGTTCACTTCCTCCAGGATCGACAACATTTCGCGGCCCACATTGCCCGTGGCGCCGACTACGGCCACCCGGTAACCCATCGCGCATCTCCTTCTTCAAACAGCGATCGGGGGAGATACGCCCTCGTGCGCAGGGTTACAAGGCGCTGCGGCGCAACAAATCGCCTCGGCGGGCCGCCGCCGAGATCAGTCCGACACGCACTCGGCCAGCCCGTCGTCGCGTACCGTGCCGATGCGCCCGCCGATCACCCGCGAGCGCTTGGTTATATAGCGGCCCGGCGTCTCGGCGTTCCATTTCAAGGGCTTGGGCAGGACCACGACCAGCCGGGCGGCCTGGGCGGGGGTCAAATGGTCGGCGTTCACGTGAAAGAAGCGCTGGCTGGCGGCCTGGGCGCCATAGATCCCGGGGCCGAACTCGATGACGTTGAGATAGACTTCCATGATCCGGCGCTTGCCCCAGATCGTCTCGATCAGCACCGTGTAGCCGGCCTCGATTCCCTTGCGCACATAGTCGCGGCCAGGCCACAGGAACACGTTCTTGGCGGTCTGCTGGCTGATGGTCGAGCCGCCCTTGATCCGGTTCGGCCGCTTTTCGTTGTGCGCCATGGCCTTTTGCATGGCCCCGAAATCAAAGCCGTGATGATCGCAATAGCGCGCGTCCTCAGACGCCACCGCCGCCTCGACCAGGGCGGGCGAGATCTTGCTGAGCGGACGCCAGCGATAGTCCATGCCGTGGCCCTGAAACAGGCGCTCGATCATCAGGATGGTGATCGGCGGCGGCGCGAAGCGATAGATGATCACGCTCACGGGCGGGACGATCAGCACCACCAGCAGCACCGTGACGATCAGGCTGCGAAACCAGCCGCCGCCACGGGCGCGCTTCTGCTTGACCGGCTTTCTCGCCACCGGACGCACCGCCTTTTTCGCCAACCTGTAACCCCCGGACTCATCACTTGCCTTGACGCTGGGGCCGGATGCTAGCGAGGTCGCCGCAGCCTGTCGCCTGCCCAAAGCGTCGCCCTGGGGACTATCCGATGAACGTTACTGATGCCGTGCAGCGCCGCATCTCCGTGCGCGCCTTCAGGCCCGATCCCGTCCCGGGCGAGCTGGTGCGCGAAATCCTGGAGGTCGCCGCCCGCGCTCCCTCCGGCGGCAATCTGCAGCCGTGGAAGGTCTGCGCCCTGGCCGGCGAGCCCCTGGCGCAGATCAAGGCCCTGGCGGCGGCCAAGATGGCCACGGGCGGCGAGGAGCCGGAATACGACGTCTATCCGCCCAACCTGTGGGAGCCCATGCGGACCCGCCGCTATCAGTGCGGCGAGGACCTTTACGCCACCATCGGCATCGGCCGCGAGGACAAGCCGGCGCGTCTGCGCCAGCTGGCCAGGAATATCGAGTTCTTCGGCGCCCCAGTGGGGATCTTCTTCTCCCTGGACCGCAAGGTCGGCCCACCGCAGTGGTCCGATGTGGGCATGTATATGCAGACGGTGATGCTGCTGGCCGTCGAGCGCGGCCTGGACACGTGCCCCCAGGAGTTCTGGGCGCGGGTGCCGAAAACCGTGGCCCAGTTCATCGGTCTGCCCGACGACCACATGCTGTTTTCGGGAATGGCGCTGGGCTATCGCGACGAAGATGCGCCTATCAATACGCTGCGCACACGGCGGGATGGGTTCGAGGTATTTGGCGAGATGCGGGGGTTTTAGCCCCCCTCTCCGTCGCCATCGCCGCCCTTATGGCGGCGATCCATGCCGTTCACTTTAAGCGCCACTGTCGCGGCTCCGCCCTCACGGCATGGATGGTCGGGACAAGCCCGACCATGACGTTTGAGAATGAGTGCGCGCCTATAACCCCGCCAACTCCACCACCCCAACCTGCCCATCCTCGTCCCCCCAGGCCAGGCGCTTGCCGTCGCCGGTCACCGCTAGGGCCGTGATCGACGAGCCCTTTTCCGCCTTCACCGTCTCGATCCGGCGCGAGGTCAGGTCGCAGGCCCAGACGCGGCCGTCTTCCAGTCCCGCGGCCAGGATCGTTCCGTCGGGGGTACCGGCCACGCGGGCTACCAGGGCGGTTTCGTCGAAGCCAATCTCGGCGGCTTCCTTGCCCATGGGGCCGTTGGCGCCGCCGAACGGCCAGACCACCGCACCCGGCGCGCCGGAGGTGGCCAAGAGCATGCCCTTGGCCATGAACACCAGGCTTCTGACCTTGGCCGGATAGCCGCCCATGCGCATGTCCTTGGCGTCGGACAACCGCCAGCCGTGCAGCTGGCTTTCCTGCATCGACGACATCAGGAACTTGCCGTCAGGGCTGAAGGTCACGGCGATGTGGCTGCCGGCCCAGTTCAGTTTGACCGGGGTCTGCTGCGCGATGCGTGCGTACCACAGGACCGCCCCGCCGTAGGTGGCCGCAGCCAGGCGGCGGCCCTTAGGGTCGAAGGCCAGGTCGGCCACGCTCTTGTCGTGCAGGAAGGTGCGCGCGAAGGCTGCATCGGCCACGTCGCGTACATGGGCCTCGCGCCCGGCCGAAAAGGCGATCAGGCCCGAGGCCGGGTTGGCGGCCACCGCGTCGATCCAGCGGCCCTTGATCTCGGCCAGGGCCTGGACGCCGCGGGCCTGGCTCCAGACCACGCGCCCGTCGTCGCCCCCGGTGATCACCCCCTCGCCGCTGGGGTGCGACGCAGCGCTGAGCACGGCCCCGTCATGGGCGGGCAGGGTCTCGCCCGCCTCTGTCCGCACCGTCCCGTCGCCCAGGGCGAACAGGGCGGCGCCGTGGCGGTCGAACAGGGCGGCGGTGACATAGGCGTCAAAGGCGGCTTTCATGAGCGAGCGAATAACCGATCCAAGGTCGGCTTGCCCAGCAAGAACGCAACGTCAGCTTCACCGCAGCTCTTTCGCTTCGGGCTCTTTACTTCGGGGGGCCGGGTGTGTTTGAAGTCGCCCAATCAAGAGAGTCCGCCGGGCGCGGGCTTTGCCGGAGAGAATGAATGGCTGCGAAGCTGGGTGGAACCACAGGCGGAAAATACGGTCTCGGCCAAAACGCCGACATCAATGTGACGCCTTTCGTCGACGTCATGCTGGTGCTGTTGATCATCTTCATGGTGTCGATCCCGGCCGCCACCGTGGCCATCAAGATCGACCTGCCGCCGGCCACGGCGGAACAGGCCCAGCAGAAGAAGCCGATCTACATCTCGATCCAGAGCGACGACCAGATCACCATCGTCGACACCCCGACCACCCTGCCGACTCTGGGCGCCGATCTGGCCAGCCGTCTGGCCGTGGCCGAGCCCAAGAAGGAAACCATCCTGATCCGCGCCAACAAGGACGTGCATTACGCCTCGTTCATGTCGGTGGTGAACCGGCTGCAGACCGAAGGCTATTACAAGGTCTCGCTGATCACCGAAAACCTCTGACGGTCTGGGGCGCAGGCCCCGGTTTCAGATCTGAGTTTCAAACGGCTCCCCTGGCGGGAGCCGTTTTCGTTTGGGGGAATTTCACCTCCACTGCGCGCAGCGCAGGGGAAGGGGCGCGGCGCAAAGCGCCGTGACCGAGGGGGCTTTGCGTCCTTGAGGCTTGCGCCCTTAGGGCCTGTGGAACAATATGTGAATCTTGAGGCGTGGTTTTCCGCGGGTAGGGGATTCCCTTGGGGCTGGGGATTTTCTAGAATCGGCGCGTGATTGACGAAGCAGCGATCCAATTACGGTTTGAGGCGGTGGGTCCG
>DASXNV010000087.1:0-36862 GCA_036494815.1 Caulobacteraceae bacterium | reverse complement strand
CGGCGAAGGCTGCCTGTGCCGTGGCGGGTCCCGATCCGCAGCTGACCTTTGCGCGGCTGTCGCGGGCGGTGCGCCAGATCGTGGCGCTGAACGCGCATCTGCGTCAGCAGCGGCAGGCTGCGCGCGAAGGCTGGTGTGGCGACGGTAGACGGGCCGCCGATGGAGCCGATGGATCCGGCGAGACGTGAGTGCGTCCTGGCGCGGGTCCAGGCCCTGTGCCGCAAGAGCGAGGTGGCGGGCAGGCTGACGGCGGCGATCGAGGTCCAGGCGACCAAGGGTGATCGCGAGCGGTTGTTGCGCGATCTCGACGTGCGGCTGGACGTGGCGGTTAACACCGTCGACTTCCTGGCGCGGCCGATCGACGAGGTGATCGCCGAGATCCGCCGCGATCTGGGCCTGGGGCCGAAGGTCGTGGCGTCGAAGGCCCCGTTGGATGACGACGAAGGCCCTGACGACGAGGGCGAGGATGAGGATGAGCCCGGCGGAGGCGCCGATGCTTTCGGGGAGGTTAGGCCACCCTGGCTCGAGCCCGGCTGGGGCGCGGCGCGAAGCCGGCCCCGGCGCGGGTCGGGGTGAGGCGGGGACCTGCCTCCTAGCCGGCCCCCACCAGGCTCAGGCTCCTCACCGCCTCGATCACCGGTTCGGCCTCGGTGCGCGCCATCCAGTCGGGGGCCACATCGGCGAACCGGACGCGGCGGTCCTGGCCGATGACCACCACCGTCGGCATGGGCAGCTCCCAGGTTCCGGTCCCGGTGACCTCGCCGATCCATGAGCCCTTGTCCCTGGCGGCGGCCTGTGAGGCCTCGTCGAAGGTGTAGAGGATGCCGAATTGGCGGCCCAGGGCGTTGCCGAGATCGGTGGCGACGGCGAATTCGAACCCGTGGCGCCGCTTGATCTCCACCAGCCGCTCGGGAACCTGCGGGCTGACAGCCACCAGGGTCGCGCCGAGCGCCTCCAGCGCCGGGTGCAGGTTGCGCTGGTAGTAGGGCAGGGCGAGGTTGCAGGCCGGGCAGCCGGCGAAACGGAAGAAGATCAGCGCCACCGGCCCCTTGGCCAGCAGCGCCTCCAGCTCGATCCGGCCGCCGTCCACCTCGGGAAGCCTGAAGGGTTCAACGAGGTCGCCGGCCTTGATGAAGCCGGCGTGGTTGGCCGTCTCCACCAGGGTGCGCCTCTGGTCGATATTGATCTTGAGCGCCGCAGGATCCATCGACCTGAGCCGCTCCTCATGCAGCGCGCCGAGGATCTGGCGAACGGACTCTCTTGGGGGGGGAGGGGATTGGTCGGTCATGGGCGGACTCCGGTGCGAAAGGCTGTGACACGCAGAGGGGCCGGATGCGGCCGCGCGATCAAACGCGTTTTGGTCATAAGCACGATCAGGAATCGTCAAGGATTTCTGGGACCTGGCCGCCGGCAA
Source organism: Caulobacteraceae bacterium (assembly GCA_036494815.1). Taxonomy (GTDB): domain Bacteria; phylum Pseudomonadota; class Alphaproteobacteria; order Caulobacterales; family Caulobacteraceae; genus Poindextera. Next base: position 35,448 of record DASXNV010000087.1, on the reverse strand, counting down.
GGGGTTTGCGTCTCGATTCGCCGCCAGCGCGGCGATGACGGAGAATATTCGGGTATCAGGGTGGGCTCACCAACCGGAGGCTCAAGCCATCCCCAGCTCCGCCCCGATCTTCGTCACCTCCTCCACCAGCAGATCGAAATCCTCATCGCGCGAGCGGTGGTTGGTGATGCAGACGCGCAGGGCGAAATGGCCGTTCAGCACGGTCTGCGAAGGCACGGCGAGCCCGCGTTCCTGCAGGGCGATCAGGATGCTCTGGTTCAGCCGGTCGAGATCGCGCCAGGCCAGGGCGGCCGGCGCATAGCGGAAACACACCACGTTCATGGACACCGGCGCCAAGCGCTCCAGGTCCGGATGGGCGTCCACCAGGTCGCCTAGCCGCCGCGCCTGGTCGATATTGGTCTGGATGGCTGCGCCCAGGCGGTCGGAGCCCAGCTCCTTCATGGACATCCACACCTTCAGCGCGCGAAAGCCGCGGGACAGCTGCGAGCCGCGGTCGGCGAAATAGGTGGTGTCCACCGAGATGCCGCCCTGGGCCGAGCGCAGATAGGCCGGGCCGCCGACGGTCGCCGGACGGTAGGCCGCCAACTGCGCCTGCGAATCCCGGGTCAGCACCACCCCGACCTCATAGGGCAGATAGCCCCATTTGTGCAGGTCGAAGGCTAGGGAGTCGGCCAGCTCCTGACCGGCCACCAGCTCGCGGCTGTCCGACCAGGCCGCCAGGGCCCCGAACGCGCCGTCGATATGCAGCCACAGGCCAAATTCGTCGGCCAGTTCGCGCAGGGCGCGCAGGTCGTCCACCGCGGCTGTGTTGACCGTGCCGGCGTTGCCGACGATGGCGAAGGGGCGCTTGCCCTCGGCCAGATCGGCCACGATGTGCGCGCGGCAGGCGGTGATGTCGATGCGAAACTCGCCATCCACCGGGATCGCCCGAAACGCCTGGCGGCCCATGCCCATCATCTCGCAGGCCTTCAGGATCCAGCTATGGGTCTCGGCGCCACCATAGACGGTCAGCGGCGGGCCGGCCTGCAGGCCCAGTTCGCGGATATCCCAGCCGGCCTTGGCCACCCGGGCGCTCATCAGGCCGTTGATATTGGCCTCGGTGCCCCCGCTGACCAGCACGCCGCTGGCGTCCGAGGGAAAGCTCATCAGGTCCTTCAGCCAGTCCAGCACTTGGCGCTCGACGATGGCCGGGGACTGGTCGTAGCCGGCCAGATGGGCGTTCATCCCCGCCGCCAGCATGTCGGCCATGACTCCGCCGACCGTGCCGGTGCCCATGACCCAGCCCCAGAACCGCGGATGGATATTGCCGGTTGGGTAGGGGAGGATGTCGCGCTTGAACGCCTCATAGACCTTGGCCAGGGGCGCGCCCTCCCGCGGGAGGGCTTCAGCTAGCCGCGCCTTCACCTCGTCGGGCACCGAACTCCAGACCGGCCGCTCGCGCACGGTCTCTAGATAGATCAGCAGGTCGTCGACCATGGTGCGGCCCAGGGCGCGGGCCTCGTTCCAGTCCTGCGGGTCCAGGCTCATGGGCGGGCATTCCCTCAGATCGTCGCGGCCGGGCTAGGTCTCGGCCGCAGTCCGATAGGGGTGTGCAGGACAGCGCCGGGCGCCGTCCATCCGTTTCTTGCCGACGCCGATGAACAGGCGCGCTCGCTGCCGCTCGGTCGCTAGAAAATGGTCTGGGTTTCCCGCAGGAAGATCTTCTTGCCCGAGAGCTTTTCCTTCAGGGTCTCGAGGTCGAAGTTCAGCTTTTCGTCGATCTGGGGGTCGGCGCGCTGGATGATCAGCTCCGCTCCGGAGTCGGACAGGATCTTGGACAGATAGGCCACCAGGGTCGTCTTGCCCTTGTGTTCCTTGCCTGAAATGACGACTTCGATGTCGTAGTCCATGCTCATTGGGGCGTCTCCTTGGGGCGGTCCTGGTCCGGCGAGGCCGCCAATTGGCGAACGCAAACACCCCACGCGATTCTGAAGTCCGGGTCTATAGGGCCATTTGAGCGTCAGTTTGGTGACAGTTTCCATTGGCCGCCCCGGTTGGCGCCGCGCCGCCCGTTCGATTACCTCGGACGTAATTGATGCCGCGCCCCCGTTCGCCCAATCTGGGCGGGCCTGGATGGATCAGGCCGTGAGCAGGATTTTCGCGATGGGCGACTCCGGATGATGATGCAACCCGCCCAGTCCGCCGGCGGCTATCTGCGCGCCTGGCGCCAGCACCGGCGCATGAGCCAGCTGGATTTCGCCCTGGAGGCGGAGATCTCCCAGCGCCATCTGAGCTTCATGGAAAGCGGCCGCTCCACCCCCAGCCGCGAGATGCTGCTGCACCTGGCCGAGCGGCTGGACGTGCCCCTGCGCGACCGCAACGCCATGCTGCTGGCCGCCGGCTACGCCCCGGTGTTCGCCGAACGCGCCCTGGACGACCCTGCCATGACCCAGGCCCGCAAGGCCATCGACCTGGTGCTCAAGGGCCATGAGCCGTTTCCGGCCCTGGCGGTGGATCGCCACTGGAACCTTGTCTCCGCCAACGCCGCCCTGACGCCGCTGATGGCCGGCGTCGCCCTGGCCTCGCTGCTGGAGGCGCCGGTGAATGTGCTGAGGCTCAGCCTGCACCCGCAAGGGCTTGCCCCCCGGATCGCCAATCTGGCCATCTGGCGCGCGCATCTGCTGGACCGCCTGCGCCACCAGATCGCCGTTAGCGGCGACAATGATCTGTCGGCCCTGCTACAGGAATTGACCGCCTATCCGGCCCCGGCCACCACCGTCCGCTCGCTGAACAACCAGCCACAGGATTTCGGCGGCGTGATCGTCCCGCTGGAATTGGTCACCGACCACGGCCTGATGTCGTTCTTTTCGACCACCACGGTGTTCGGCACCCCACTCGACATCACCCTGTCCGAATTGGCCCTCGAATCCTTCTTCCCCGCCAATGCCGAGACCGCGGAAACCCTGCGGCGGCTGGCGGCGGAGCAGGCTAAGGCTTAGCCCTCGCAACCTCGGAAGATTGCACCATGACCAACGCCGCCCCCCACATCCTCGTCACAGGCGGCGCCCGCGGCATCGGCGCGGCCATTGTCCGGGCCTTGACGGCTCGGGGCGCCCGGGTGGTGGCGCATGGGCGAGTGGACAAGGGCGCGGTCATCGGCGCCGATCTCGCCGACCCCGAGGCTGCGGATCGCCTGTGGGATGCGGCCCTGGAGCGTCTCGACGGGCGTATCGACGTGCTGATCAACAATGCTGGGATGTTCGAGACCGCCGGCGTGGAGGCCGGCGCGGACCGATGGCGCGCCGTCTGGTCGCGCACCCTGCAGATCAATCTGCTGGCCGCCGCCGATCTCAGCCGCCGCGCCGTGCTGCATTGGCGGGAGCGAGGCGGCCCCGGACGGGTGATCAATATCGCCAGCCGGGCGGCCTATCGCGGAGACTCGCCGGACCACTGGCACTATGCCGCCTCGAAAGCCGGCATGGTGGCCATGACCAAGTCGATCGCCCGGGGCTACGCCGCCGAGGGCTTGCTGGCCTTCGCCGTCTGCCCGGGATTCGTGGCGACCGACATGGCGACGGACTATCTGGCGGCCAGCACAAACGAAAGCCTGCGGGCCGACATCCCCCTGGGCCGGGTCGCCGAACCCCAGGAGGTGGCCAGCATCGCCACCTATCTGGCCCTGGACGCGCCGGCCTCCATGACCGGCGCGGTGCTCGACATCAATGGCGCCAGCTACGTCCGGTGAACCCTCGATCTTTCGGACGCAGAGGAGCAAGACCCAACGTAGCCCGACAAGGAGGCGATTATGACTGACCCATCAGACCCGTCCTCGAACGCTGCGCAGGTCGACTATTGGAACACCGCCGCCGGTGAGACCTGGGTCGAGTTCCAGGCGCAGCTGGATCGCCAGGTCGAGCCGTTGGGGCGCGAGGCCATGCGCGTGCTGGCGCCCCGTCCAGGCGAGACGATCCTCGATCTGGGCTGCGGCTGCGGTCAGACTTCCCTCGAGCTGGCCGCCTGCGTGGGGCCTCAGGGATCGGTGGTGGGTGTCGATATCTCCAGGCCGATGCTCGAGGTCGCCCGCGGGCGGCCGGCGCCGGCCTCGGGCGCGCAGCCCGACTTTCACCAACGCGACGCCCAGAGCGACGATCTCGGCCAAGGCGTGTTCGACGCGGCCTTCTCCCGCTTTGGGGTGATGTTCTTCAGCGACCCCGCGGCCGCCTTCGCCAATATCCGCGTCGCGCTCAAGCCGGGCGGGCGATTGGCCTTTGTCTGCTGGCGGCCCCTGTCGCAGAACCCGTTCATGCGAGCGCCCATGGAGGCGGCCGCGCCGCACCTGCCGCCCATGGCCCCGCCCGATCCTATCGTGCCCGGCCCGTTCGCCTTCGCTGACTCAGGTCGCGTGCGGCGGATCCTGAACGAAGCCGGGTTCGGCGCTGTAAGCATCGATCCCTTCGATACCCAGATCGGCGGCGGCGATCTGGAGCAGACCCTGAAGCTGACCTTCCGGATCGGCCCCTTGGGCGCGGCGCTACGGGCCAATCCCGAGCGCTCGGACGCCGTGGTCGCGGCGGTCCGAGCGGCGGTCGCGGCCTATGACACCACCCAAGGCGTATTGATGCCCGCTGCGGTGTGGATCGTTCAGGCGCGAAACGGCTGAGATCCCCTATCCCATGGGGTACATGATCTCCTTGGTCACCGCGTCGATCTTCTTCATCGTCTCGGCGTCCAGGTCCAGGTCGGCAGCGGCGAAGATGTCGGGCAGCTGGTCCTCGTGGGTGGCGCCGACGATGGTGGAGGCCACGAAGTCGTGCTGCTTGCTCCAGGCCGTGGCCAGGGTCACCAGCGAGATCCCCGCCTCGGCGGCGATGGCGGCGAAGCGCTCGGTGGAGGCCAGGCTCTTGTCGTTGACGTAGCGGCGGGCCATCACCGCCTGACGCCCGCCCAGCTTCAAATAGTTGGAGAACCGCGCCCCGTCCGGCGTGGCCCCGCCCTGGTACTTGCCCGACAGCACCCCGCCGCCCAGGGGCGAATAGGGGATGGCGGAAACGCCTTCATGCCGGCAGACCTGGGCCAGCTCATCCTCGAACCGGCGGTTGTTCAGGCTGTGGTTGTTCTGGATGGTGTCATAGCGGCGCAGGCCCTCGCGGTCCGACACAGACAGGCTCTTCATCAGGCCCCAGGCGGTCTCGTTGCTACAGCCGATGGCCCGCACCTTGCCCTCGCGGATCAGGTCGTCCAGGGCCTCCAGCGCCTCTTCATAGCGTGCGCCGTGGTCGGGCCAGTGAGTCTGGTACAGGTCGATATAGTCGGTGCCCAGGCGCTTTAGGCTGGCCTCCACCGCCCGCACCACATTGTGCCGGTCCAGCGCCGTCATGCCGGCCCGCTGCGAGGCCTTCAACCAGCCGTGGCTGGGGCCGCAGACCTTGGTGGCGATGATCAGCTCGTCCCGCCGCTTGGTCTTCATCCAACGCCCGACGATCTCCTCGGTCACCCCAGCCCATTCCTCCTTGGGCGGCACCGGATAGTTCTCGGCCGTGTCGAAAAAATTGATCCCGGCGTCCAGGGACTTGTCGAGGATGCGGTGCGACATGGCCTCGTCCGCCTGGGACCCGAAGGTCATGGTGCCCATGCAGATCTTGGATACCGCGATCGCGCTCTTGCCTAGACGTTTGGTCTGCATGCTCTGTCCCTGTGGATTGGCCGACCGCGTCCATCGCGCCGCCGAGTGCGTTTCTATTACCTACTCGACGACATCGCTGTGAAGATCAACAGTGGGGCGCGCGGCCTTCCACATAAGGCCGATTCCTCGTCAGCCAAGGAGCCGTCCGTTGCACCTGTACGATTTCGAAGCCGCCACCCTGGATGGCCAGGCTGTGAAGCTGTCCGACTATGCCGGCCAGGTGCTGCTGATCGTCAACACCGCCAGCAAATGCGGCTTCACCCCGCAATATGAGGGCCTCGAGGCGCTCTATCGCGCCCACAAGGACCAGGGCTTCGCCGTGCTGGGCTTTCCCTGCAACCAGTTCGGCGCTCAGGAGCCGGGCGACGCGGCCGAGATCGCCAGTTTCTGCGCCCTGACCTACGAGGTCAGCTTCCCAATGTTCGCCAAGATCGAAGTCAACGGCCCCCAGGTCCACCCGCTCTACGCCTATCTGAAAAGGCAGCAGAAGGGCTTGTTGGGCTCCGAGGGGATAAAGTGGAATTTCACCAAGTTCCTGATCGACCGCAGCGGCAAGGTGATGCGACGCTATGCGCCGACGGACAAGCCCGAGGCGATCGAGGGGGAAATCGGGAAGCTGTTGGGGGCGGTGAAGGTCGGGGCGTGACCTTTGGTCGATAGACGGCACGCGGCCCGATTCTGACGCTGAGTTTCAGCCTTCAGCCCGCGTAGGTTCGCGAAAATATCGGAGAACCCCATGCCAGTGTCTCAAGTAGGATGGCGCGCCCCTCAGATCGGGCGGAGAGGATATTTATTTGGGCCGGCCTGCTGGTCTTGATCACCGCGCTCCTTCCGATCTCATTTCTGTTCACCGGCGGCCCGGCCGGATGGCTGGTGCTCGTCACGGCAGGAATAGGGGACATCAGAAAGAATATCTGGGCATGGCCTGCGCTTTTCCTGATCGGTGCGGAAATGTTTGGGAAGGAAGCCTTGCGATACTTGGCCGGTCCTTATGGTCAAAGCGCGGTTGGTTATTTGATGATTTCGCTGCTCATGGTGCACATTGGCTTCGCAAGTCGCGCTTGGCCTTCAGCGTAGTGGCCTAATGCCGACCCCAGTTTAAGGACCGCTCATCACCCACAACAGTCTTCTGGAACGGCTACATTCGGCGACAGCACGCTGGCGCCGCCCTGAATGGTTCACGGCCTCGACCTTGATCTAAAATGTTCAGTTGTTAGCAGCCTCGCGCCTTGCCTTTGATGTCGCCACGGGCGGTTCAGGCCTTCGCGGTCTTGCGGAGCGGTCGCTGGCGCGCCTTTCAATTGGGGACAAAACATCATGAAATCTCTGCTTTTATCTGTGGCCGCCGTCGCCGCCCTGGCCGCCAGCGCCGCCCGCGCTGAGCCCTATGTGGACTACACCCCGCAAAAGGGCGTCTGGCACGTGGTCACGGTCAAGGTCGAGCCCAGCAAGGTCGACGACTATGTCAGTGAGCTGAAGAAGGGCTGGATCCTGGAAGAGGAGGTGGCCAAGAAGCACGGCCTGATCGATCAGTATGAGGTCAAGATCAAGTTCAACGGCAGTGACGGCGGCGGCAATGTGCTGCTGATCGAGCACATTCCCAATATCGGCTTGCTGGAAGTGGACCAGGCTCGCGACCAGGCGGTGGAAAAGGACATGCTGGCCGTTACCCCCAAGGCCGACACCCAGGCCAAGGTCAAGGAATTTGACAAGTATCGCACCTTTGTCGGCGACGATTACTGGACCGACATCACCTATACGAAATAGGACGCTCACGGACGATCCGGCTGCGGCGCCGGATCGTCCGTCTGTTTCATCACGCGTTCGGGCTGACCAGGGCGAACATGGCGCCCTGCGGGTCCTGGCCCTGCACGATCCAATTGCCGCCCGGCACCTCATGAGGTCCGTTGATCACGGTCCCGCCCGCCGCCTTGATGCGCTCGGCCGCGGCGGCGGTGGCGTCGACCCGGAAATAATAGGTCCAGAAGGGGTGGGGGATCTCGGCCGGTTTGGTCATCATGCCGCCCAGATCCTGGCCGTCCTTGGCGAACAACTGATAGACACCCATAGGTCCCATGTCGTGGGTCGCGGCCTTGGTCCAGCCAAACAGGCCGGCATAGAAGTCGAACGCCGCCGCGCCGTCCCCGGCCATCAGTTCGCGCCAGGCGCCATAGCCGGGCACGTCCGGATTGGCCGGCGGCGGGGCGCGGTCGATCGAACCCTTGAACAGCACGAACACCGCGCCCTGGGGGTCGGAGACCATGGCGAAGCGGCCAATGCCCGGGATATCGGCGGGCGCACGATGCACCGTGCCGCCGGCCTGGGTCAGCCGCTGGGCATAGGTGTCCACATCGTCCACCGCCACATAGCCGAACCAGGCCGGGCGGGCGCCGGCGGCGGCGGCCTCGGGGGGCGTCGTCATCAATCCCGCCACGGTATCTTCGCCCACCATGAAGGTCCTATAGGCCGTGCCCGGCTGGCTGGCGTCGCGCGCGCCCCAGCCCACCACCTTGCGATAAAAGGTTTCGGCCGCCGCCGCGTCGGCGGTCATCAGTTCGTACCAGACAAAGGATCCGTGAGCGCTCATGGTTCGGCATCTCCCTGAACTGCGCCGCGCTCAGTGACTGGCGCCGGCTTGACGTACTAAGTTGATATCAACATAATTGGCCATGTCAAACCCTGCGGCCATTTCCTACGACACCACCCTGCTGATCCGCGACGCCTGCCTTTGCCTGCATGTGCAGCGTGCGGCGCGGGCCCTGGCGCGGCGGTTCGATGACGCGCTGCGACCCTTGGGCCTGACCCATGGGCAGTTTTCCCTGCTGACCGCCTTGAACCAGCCCGTGCCCCCCAGCCTCGGCGCGGTGGCGGCGCTGTTGGCCCAGGACCGCACCACCGTGACCGCCGCGCTCAAGCCCCTGGGCCGCCGGGGCCTGGTGGATGTGCGAATCGATCCTGGGGACCGGCGAGGGCGGCTCTTGACCCTGACCGAGGCGGGACTGGTTTTGCTGACCAAGGCCCTGCCGGTCTGGGAGCAGGCCCACGCCGCGGTCGAGGCGGGGCTGCAGGCCGGGGAGCCGGACCGTCTGCGCCGGAATCTGCGGGCCCTGTCCGGCGACGCCTGATCGCTCCAACGCAACCCAAACGCTCGTGCCGCATTATTGGGCTGTAGGCGGTTCGACCACGCCCCCCCGTCCGTCGAACCGTTCAGAGGCCCGCTGGGACACGATCCTGGCGGGCCTCGTGACTTCAGCCTCGACGGAGGAACTGGCGAACCCGCGGCGCCGGTGAACGTGTCCATGCGCGCCGCGACGCCGACAGGAGACCCCAATGAATAAGCTATTGCTCACAGCCGCCTGCGCCGCTCTGTTGGCATCGGCGCCGAGCGCCTTCGCCCAGGAGCATCCCGGCGGCGAACATCCCGGTGGCGGCCATCCCGAAGGCGGGAGCCATCCTGGCGGTGGCGGCGCGCCTCACCCCGGCGGCGGCGGAGCGCCCCATCCCGCCATGGCGCGACCGCAAGAATCCCCCCGCGCCGCCGAGGCCCGTCCTGCTCAAGCACGCGCGCCCCAGGCTCGCCCCCACGAAGTCCTCCGCTCGGAGGTCGCGCCCCCCCATCGTGAGGCGCACAGCCAGGCCGCGCGTCCCGCCGCCCAGGCTCCGGCTCGTTCCGAAGCCCGAGCCTCGCATCAAGCTAGCCAAGGCGTCCATCAAGGCGCCCACAATGGCGCAGCGGCCCGTCCCGCCGCGGTGGCGGCCTTGCGCCGCAACGTGCAGGCCCAGCGTCACTTCAGCGCCGGCGCCTATCGCCAGCCGCAGGGCTACAGGCAGCGCCACTGGAGCTACGGCCAGCGCCTGCCCGGCGGCTACTACGCCCGCAACTACTGGATCACCGACTACCTGGCCTATTCCCTGTTCGCGCCGCCTGACGGCCTGGTCTGGGTGCGCGTCGGCCCCGACGCCTTGCTGATTGATCAATATTCGGGTGAGATCATCCAGGTCGATTATGGGGTCTTCTACTAGCCATGCGGCGGTTGCTGATCGCAGTCGCTCTGGCGGGCGCCGTATTGGCGTCCCGTCAGGCCGTGGCCGCCGACAACCAGGCTGGCATACCCCTGACGCCGGCCGACGCCGCCGGCGCCTGGACCCTGGAATCCGGCGGCCGGTCCCTGTGTGTGCTGTATCTGGGCAAGGACAAGGCGGGCGCCGCGAGCTTTGGCGCTCGGGTTCCCTCAACCTGCGATGACGCCCTGCCGGCCGGTATCGCCGCCTGGGCCCCCGCCGCCGACGGCATGAGCCTGTTGGACGCCCATGGCCAGGTCGTGATCGGCTTCCACCGCTGGAGCAACAGCCTGTTCGTCTCCCACCGCAGCAGCGGCGAGGACGTGCAACTGAAGCGCGGCGGGCCGGAAGGGTAGGCGTTCGCTCTTGAACGCCGGCCCGGCTCGGGGCAGCGTTTCCCTATGCAGCGCCAAGCCAGCCTCCTGACCATCCGCGGCCGTGTCCAGGGCGTCAGCTACCGCCTGTGGGCCCAGCAACAGGCCCAGCGCCTGGGGCTGGATGGCTGGGTGCGCAACCGGATGGACGGCTCGGTGGAACTCCTGGCCATCGGCCTGGAGCCGGCCATCGCCCAGCTGATCCGGGCCTGCAACCGCGGCCCGCCGATCGCCGCGGTGAGCGAGGTGGAGCGCGCCATGGCCGAGGACGACGGCAGCCTCGGATTTCAACTGCTGCCGACGGCCTGAGGAACTGAGGGCGTTTTATCCCGGTCATGGTGAGCGAACCATCAGGTCCGCGTCTCGAACCACGCAAGGACAGAGCCACCAATCGCGCGCCTCGGCGGTGGCCCTGGGCCGAGCCAAGCGTCAGACCCTATCCCCTAGTTCCTCGCCGGAATCCGCACCAGCATGCTGCGATAGGCGCGCAGGAAGCAAGATTTTAGGCGCACGGGCTCCTCGACCACCTCGATCAGCGGGAAGCGCTTGAGGATCTCCTCCCAGACCACACGCAACTGCATCTCGGCCAGCCGGTTGCCGACGCAGCGGTGGATGCCGAAGCCGAAGGAAAGGTGCTGGCGCGGGCGATCGCGGTCGATGACGAAGGCGCTGGGATCGGCGATTGCGGTCTCGTCCCGATTGCCGGAGACGTACCACATCACCACCTTGTCGCCCTTGCGGATGGTCTTGTCGCCGAACTCCATGTCGCTCAGCGCGGTGCGGCGCATGTGCGCCACCGGGGTCTGCCAGCGGATGATCTCCGGAACCATGCCCGTGATCAGCGCGGGGTCGGCGCGCAGCCGGGCGTACTGGTCGGGATATTCGTTCAGGGCCAGCAGGCCGCCGGTGATGGAATTGCGGGTTGTATCGTTGCCGCCGACGATCAGCAGCAGGATATTGCCCAGAAACTCCATCGGCGGCATGTCACGCGTGGCCTCGCCATGAGCCAGCATGGAGATCAAATCCCCCGCCGGGGCGCTGTTCACCCGCACGTTCCACAGGTTCTGGAAATAGGCGGCGCAGCCCATCAGCTCGGCCTTGACCTGGTCCAGGTCCATGGATTCGCTCATGTCGGCGGTCGTGATGTCCGACCAGTAAGTCAGCTTGCGCCGCTCCTCGAAGGGAAAGTCGAACAGGGTGGCCAGCATCTGGGTGGTCAGCTCTACCGAGACCCGGTCGACCCAGTCGAAGGTCTCACCGATCGGCAGCTCGTCGAGGATCTTGCCCGCCCGCTCGCGGATGATTGGCTCCATGTTGAGCAGGTTGTGCGGCGAGACGATCGGGCTGATCACCTTGCGCTGGGCGTCGTGCTTAGGTGGATCCATGGCGATGAACATCGGCAGGGTGAAGTCTGGGTCCGGCTCATCGATGGAGATGCTGCCCTGTGAGGAGAATACGGCGGGATTGGTCTCGACCTCGACGATGTCGTGATAGCGGGTGATCGACCAATAGGACCCAAACTCGCTCTCCGCCGTGAAATGCACCGGATCCTCGTGGCGCAGGCGCTCGAAGAATGGCCAGATGGTGTTGTCGCGGAACCGCTCGCCCAGGCTCACATCGATCTTATGGAGCGGGGTCGAATAGGCCTCCTCGCGCGCGGCCCGAAGGGCGTTGAAGGCGCCGTCGGCCATAGCTGGCCTCCCTTTGCAGTGTTGCGAGCGAGCAGACACCCGATGACGAATGCCGGCAAGTCCTGGCGCGGACGTCTACACCCAGCGCCTTACGCGCCGTAGGTAGTCGTCGAACTGCGTCCCGAACTGGCGGCGCATCTTGGCCTCCTCGAAGGGGATATGCACCCAGTTGGCGGTGACGAACACAGCGATGGGCGCGACGAACATCGGCCAGGCCCCGACCCAGACGGCGATGCCCAGGGTGATGATGACCAGGCCGAGATACATGGGATTGCGGGTGAAACTGTACGGGCCGTTGGTGACCAGTTTGCTGTTGGCGGGCGAGGTCGGATTGATCTCGGTCCCCTCGCGGCGGAACAGGGCGAAGGCCGCGAGCGCCGGGATGAAGCCCAGCAGGACCAGGGCGATCCCGAGCGGCGCCAGCGACGGGCCGGGCAGCCTCGGCCAGCCCAGCGACCCGCTGATCGTCGCGCCGGCGAGAACATAGATCAGGGCCCAGATCGGCGGGGGCAGCTTGACCATGGCCGTATCCTCTTTGGTCCAAGCTTAATCCATTTCGCGACGCGTCATAGGGCGCTCGCTGGGCGGGGAGGGGCCTTTCCCGAGGCGCCTGATTTGGTCCGCCGTCCTGCCTGAACTAGGCTCTGTGCCGGACTCGGCGCACCGCAAAAAAAAGGCGACCCATGCATTTCGGCAAGACCTGTGTGGGCCTCGTCGCCGCTTTTGTGCTGAACTTCGCGGCGCCCGCGCTGTCGGCGCCGCACGCGCAGTCCCCGGCTCAGGCCGAGGGTGTTTTCGCCGACTGGCTCGACGCCGCCTATGCGGTGTCGAGCCTGCAGGCCGGGCCGATGACCCGCTGGGATCGACAGGACCTGGCTGTCTGGTCGGTGCGGCGGGAGCAGAAGGCGGACCGCCTCAAGATCCTGCTGGACCGGGCCGCGGCCGGGCGGCTCTCGGCCCAGGACGGCCGCGCCCTGGCGCGCATGCGCCAGGTGTTGGCCGATGCGCCCACAACGCCGGCCGCGTCCACGGGGGATGACTCGGCGATCCAGTGCGACCGGGCCACCAATCCCGTCCTGGATCGACCGGCCCTGTCGGCGGCGCTCTATGGCTGTTTCGAGCGCTATGGAAACCACATCAGCTTCGAGGGTCACACCATAGCGCGCACCACCGCGCTGGAACTGCTGCAGGAGCTGGACAGCAGCGCGCGCCGCAAAGCCCTGTTCGACGCCCTGGCCCCCTTGTGGACCCGCATCAACGCCGGGGACGAACCTGCCAGCCCCTATCGCCGCCTGATCGGTCTGGCCAGCGCCGAGGCCAGGGCCCACGGCGGATCGGCCATCGACCATGCGGCCAAGACCTTGGGCGAGACGCCGGACCAGGTGGAGGCTCAGCTGGTCGCCATGCTGGACGCCTGGCGCGCCGCCAATCCCGGCCCCGCCGTCGAGCCGTGGGACTACTGGAACCACTATGCCAGCGGGGTGCGCTCGCTCGACCAGCTGATCCCGCCGCGGCGGATCCAGCCCCTCAGCGACCGCTATTACCGCGACCTGGGCGTCGATCTGAACGGCCTGGGGGTGATCAGCGACCTGGGCGTGCGTCCGGGCAAGGCTCCGGTGGCCTATACCGATTTCGTCCGCATCGGCCGCCAGGGGCCGCACGGTTGGCGCCCGGCGGCGGTGCGCGTCTCGGCCAATGTGGAGCATGGCGGCCTGTTCGTGCTCAACGAGATCGTGCACGAGGACGGCCACGCCGCCCACATGATGGCGGTCCGCGCCCGCCCGGCCTATTTCGACCTGGGCGACGAACTGTTTCTCGAGGCCTTCGCCGACGTCACCTCCTGGAGCGTAGCCGAGCCAGCCTGGCAGCGGCGCTATCTGGGGCGCAGCGTCGATGGGGCCACCGCCCAGCGCGCCCTGTTGGCCAGTGTGATGCTGGACGCCGCCTGGGGCCTTTTCGAGCTGCGCATGCTGCGCGACCCGGCCGCCGACCCCAATGTGGTCTGGATCGAGATCACCAGCCGCTACCTCAATATCCGCCCCCATCCGGACATCGCCTGGTGGGCGCTGCGCGTGCAGATGGTCGATCAGCCCGGCTACATGATCAATTACGGGCTCGGGGCCATGGTCACCGCCGACCTGCGCGACCGGTTCCGGCGCAAGGTGGGGCCGTTCGATGCGGGCAACCTTCGATGGTATCCCTACGCCGCCGATCATCTGCTGAAATTCGGCGCCGCGGTGGAGACCCCGCAGCTGCTGGATGATTTTCTGGGGCGGCCGGTTTCGATCGAGCCGTTGTTGGCGCAGATTGCGCGGGCTGGTAGCGCGCGTTCAATGTTGAATTCCCGGCAGGAATATTGACGGCCAACCTGGAATGATATATGAATTACAGGAATTTTTCCCTGTTCGGAGAGGACCTGTTCGCAGGATGGGCCAGGCTTTCGCCCTTTCGCGCCAACCGCCTGATCAGCGCCCTGGAAGACTTCATCCAGAGCGGCGCAGGCACGCAGGTCGCGCCGGCCATATCGTCATCGGCGCCGACACCCGATGTGGCGGTCTATCTGGCGCCGCCGCGCGCGGTGCTGCGCGGCGTGCCGGACATGGCCGCCCTGGTGCGGGTGGATCGCACCCAGCGTATCGTCCGGATCGTGGGGATTATCGACGAGTACGGCGGGGTCGACGACCAGCAATGGCTGAACATCGTCGCCCAGGCCGAACAGTGGCTTTAGAGGCCTAGTTAGGAACCTGTATCATGGCTGCGCGCGAGATAGCGATGGGGCAGACTGCGTTGGAGAGCCTGGCGACCTTGCGGAGCAGGCTGTCCGAAGAGAGCCCCGAGTTCGCCGCCGCCGCCCAGGTGGAATCCGGCGCCGAAGCCCTGTGCCAGCAGATCCGCCTGCAGTTGAAGAGCCACCGCGTGGCGCTTGGCCTGCAGCAGTCGGAACTGGCCGAGCGGATCGAGTTCAGCCAGTCGGCGATCTCCAAGATCGAGAGCGGCCACGGCGATATTCCCTTGAAGACCCTCTATCGGGTGGCTGACGCCCTGGGCCTGCGCCCCGTGGTCATGTTCGTTCCCACGGCCGAGACCATCGCCGTGGGCGGCAGCGAAACCCTGGCCCATCCGGTGGAGGATCAGGCCGTGCTCTCGCCCGAAACCGCCCAGTTGCTGGAGGCCTTGCAGGAACAGCTCATGCGCCAGATCCCGAACCTGGTTCAGGGGGTGGCGGCCAGCCTGTCGGAGTCCGGCTGACCATGCTGGCCTCAGACCTGTTCGGCGGCGCAGGAGCCCTGCTGCTGGCCATCCCCGCCCTCAAGGACCAGTTCTACCGCTTCAACCGCGAAGCCCAGAGCCGGCGCGAGGCGAGCAGTCCCTGGCCGGGCCTGCGCAAGGCAGCGAAGGACGCCTGGGAGGAGCGCCGCAATGACTATGACGGCGTGGATTCGCTGATGACAGCGGCGGGGGCGGTGGGATTGGTCCTGGCCTTCCTGCTGAAGCTGTTCGACGCGTAGGGCGCGGCGTGGGCGAAACGGCCATCCAACTGCGCTCGACCCTGACCTGCCCCGCTTGCGGTGCGCGCACCACCGAGACCATGCCGACAGACGCCTGCCAGTATTTCTACGACTGTCCGGCCTGCGGCGCAGTGCTGAAGCCGAAGCCCGGCGACTGTTGCGTATTCTGTTCTTACGCCGACATCGCCTGTCCGCCGGCGCAGGAGAGCGGCAAGGGGTGTTGCGAATAATCTCCATGCCGAAAACGCCGTCAGTCGCCGGGTCGGCGGCAGGTATTTGCACATCCTCATGGCCGGATATTCCCGCATGGGGTACCGTGCCACCGATTGGTTCGCTTCGGCCGGTCAAGCTGGTTCGTCGGACTGAATGGGCGATAGGGGATGGCGAAATTCGATCCACGGCCTGACCGTGCGCGCCTGCGCTTGCTGGGCGCGTTTCGGCTCGCCGGATCGGATGGCCGGGCCATCGCCATCACCAACCGCAGGGCGCGCGCGCTCCTGGCCGTCCTGGCTTTCGCGCCAGAACAAAGCGCTACGCGCGAACGCCTGTGCGGATTGCTCTGGAGCGATCGTGGCGAAGCCCAGGCGCGGGCCAGCCTGCGCCAGTGCATCCTCGAGCTGAAGACCGTCCTGACCGGCGCCCAGCTGGACATACTGGAGGTCGACCGCGAACAGATCTCGCTGAAGGCCGACGCCCTGGCCTGCGACGCCGTCGATCTCGAACGGGCGCTGGCGGGCGAAGACGTCGACGCCGCCGTCGGCCTGTTGGCTTCGGCGGGAGCCGTCCGGCTGCTCGAAGACCTGGAGCTCGATGGGCTGTATCGCGACTGGCTCGACCAGACCCGCGCGCGCCTGGACCAGTCGATCGGCGACGCGGTTCTCGGTCAGCTTGAACGCCTGGAAGCGCGTGGCGATTGGCCCAGGATCAAGAGCCTTGCCGAGGCCTATCTGCGCCGCGACCCTACGGATGAAGCCGTCGTGGCGGCCGCCATCCGCTCGGACGTGGCCGTTGGGGCGCCGTCTGCGGCGCACCGGCGATTCCGCACACTCCAGGACGCCCTGGCCAAGGATATCGGCGCCGAACCGGGCGCCGCGGTCCGCGAGGCCCTGGCGGGCCTGATCGCCCCGCCGGCGGGGGATGGCGGCGATACAGGCGCAGGTCACGGGCCGATCCAGGCCGCTCCGCAAAGGCTACTGGCGGTGCTGGCGTTCGACAACCTCTCCACCGACCGGGAGATGGACTATTTTTCCGACGGCGTTTCCGAGGAGATCCTCCAGGCGCTCGCCAGAACCACCGACCTGAAGGTGATCGCCCGCGCATCCAGCTTCCAGTTCCGCGGCCGTGACAAGGTGACCGCGACCGTGGCCGCGCGGCTGCGGGCGAGCCATCTGCTGGACGGATCGGTCCGCCGCAGTGGCGATCGGGTGCGCATCGCCGCCGCCCTGGTGGACTGCTCGACCGAAACCACCGTCTGGTCTGGCCGCTTCGACGGCGATCTATCGGATATGTTCGCGTTGCAGGACAAGATCGCCGCGGCTGTGGCCGAAGGTCTGAACCTGGTCTTCGCGCCCGTTGATGTCGCGCCCAGGATCGACCCGGACGCCTACGACCTCTATCTTCGCGCTCGGGCGCTGGCCGGCGCGCCGCCCAACGCTGCCACCTGCGTGCGCCTGCTTGAAGAGGCGGTGTCGAAGGCGCCTGAATTTGCGGCGGCCTGGGCAAGCCTCGCCATGGCCCGCGCCATAGAGGCGCGCTGGAATGCGGCTCCGGGAACGTTCGTCGCCCTGCGCGACCGGGCCGTCGACGCGGCGCATCGCGCCATCGCCCTCGACGCTGGCGGGGGCCTGCCCCTGGTGGCGCTCAGCCTGCTCGAACCGCCCGGGCGCTTTGCATCGCGCGAGGCGTTGCTAGACAAGGCCATCGCCGCTTCCCCCTCGGACCCAGAGATCCTCAAACAGGCCGCGGATTTCGCCGGCTCGGTGGGACGCCTGAAGGAATGCTATCGGCTGATTTCGCGCGCCGGCGAGATCGATCCGCTCAACCAGGTCATCGTCAACAGCATTGGCGTCATCCTGGCCAATTTGGGCCGCCTGCCTGAGGCCTACGCCACCTTCGAGGTCGCTCGCGCCCGCTGGCCGGATTTCGATTGGCTTCTGGTTTCGCCGCTTCTTCTCGCCGCGAACCTGAACGATTGGGAAACCGCCGAACCCCTGATGGAAATCGCCAGGGCCGATGCCTCCCGATATCGGATCGCCGTGTCCACGGTGGAATTGCTCAAGGCGCCCCATGCGGTGAGGCGCCAGCGGTTGATCGAGACGTGCGAACGTCAATTGCGCGCCACCGGGATGGCCGAACTGCGAATGATACAGTTCATGTACGCCCACGGCCTACAGGACGAGGCCTTCCAGGTCCTGGCCCGGTCGTCGTTCGACTTTCACCAGGAACAGCAGCCCGAGCGGGTGTTCCTGATAGAGATCATCTTCGGCGCCACCAACGTCGCCATGCGCCGGGACCCGCGATTTATCGACCTGTGTGAAAAACTCGGCCTGTGCGACTACTGGGCCAAGACCGATCGCTGGCCCGACTGCGTCGAGGAAGTCGCCCCTTTCTACGATTTGAAAGCCGAGGTCCGCGCCCGGGTTCGCGAGCAGCCTTTGGGCGGCGCATTCGGCCGACCGCCGGCGGCTGGCGTAGCCCTATCAGCCTCGAAACATGCGGTTTGACGCTTTTTTGACGTTCGCCTGACAGCGAACCCGCGCTTCGCCTGACGCACCCTGGCGCATTGCTCTTCCCGTGGACCGGGAAGCGATCATCTCACTGACACGCTCCGGCCAGGTTTCAACACTCGACCTACGGAGATCCGTCATGTCCGCCAAATCCATCCTTACCGCCATGACCGCCCTGGCCGCCGTCGGTTTTGCGGGCGCCGCCCAGCCGGCGCTCGCCCAGGACCGCGCCACCGATCCGGACGCCGTCTCGGTCAATGTCGCCTTTGCGGATCTGAACCTGTCCAGCCATGCCGGCGCCAAGGTTCTGCTGCAACGCATTCACCAGGCGGCCAAGCAGATCTGCGGCGAACCGGACCGCTCCCTGGCCCGCCGTGGCGAATATGTGGACTGCATGAAGACCACTACCGACCGCGCCGTCGCCTCAGTCAACAGCCCCTTGGTGACCGCGATGTACAGCGGCAAGCCCGCCCTGACCCTGGCGTCAACCCGGCGCTAAGCGAGCTGCAGCGACTCAAACCAGGCCGGCGCGAAATCTTCGAATGTCGCGTCGGCTGGATGGGTTGGCGCCACGCATTTCAGAACCGATTGGCGCTGACTCTTACCGCGCGCGCCCATCCCGCGGCGAGCTCCTGCGCATAGCTCGGTAGGCAATAGACGTCCGCCGTCTCAGCCTCGATCACGTCGATCCAGATGGCGGCGTGGTGCAGGATAGTGGCCGCCGCGCAGCCCGGCGCGAACGCCGGGTTCTCCACGTCGAACACGCCGCCGACGGTCAGCAGCTCCCGCCACGCGGGGCCGGTGAGGCGGAAGCGGGCGAGACCGCCGGTGATGTCGATCACCGCGCCGTCGTCGCCGGCCAGGATCTCCAATTGGGCTGTAGCCTGAACCAGGTCGCCCAATGGCGCGCGCAACAGCCAGGCGCCGGGCTCGATCCAGATAAGGCGGCCCATGGGGGTGTCGGCTGCGCGGCCCGGAGCGGGCAGGGCGGCGGGGACGGCGCCCCACTGCTCCAGGCGCAGCAATGCATCGGGCGCGCAGGGTTGGATGGCGAGGGCTTCAATCACGATAGCGCGCTCCCTCGGGGTCGTAGAAGATCGGTGCAACCACGCTCACGCGCACTGTCCGGCCGCGGGTGGGGGAGGAGGCCAGCAGGGTCTCGCCCACCCGCTCAGGCCCGGCGCTGAGCAACCCAAGCGCAATATCGCCCTTCGCCGTGACGCGGCGGCCGGCGGAGGTGACGTGGCCCTCGGGCTTGCGGCCCCGTGCGCTGAGCAGCATGGCGCCCTCGGGAATGGCGCCGCCGTCCTCGGCCTCCAGGCCCACAAGGCGCTGGCGGTCGGGCAGGCTCAGGGCCGGGCGGGCCAGGGCCGGGGCGCCTACAAAGCCGCCCTTGGCGCGCAGGGCCTTGGTCAGGCCCAGATCGCCCGGGGTGTGGCGGCCGTCGATCTCGGCCCCGGTTTCGATATGGCCCTTTTCGATGCGCAACAGCTCCAGGGCCTCCAGGCCATAGAGGCCGCCGCCGTGGGCGGTGACCGCGTCCTGCAGCACAGCCCAGATTCGGGGCAGATCGTGGGAGGGCGCATAGATCTCGAACGCCCGCTCGCCGCTATAGCTGGCGGCCAGGACCAGCACGGCCAAGCCGCCGATCTGCCCGCGGACCAAGCCCATATGGGCGGGCGGCTCCAGGTCCAGGCCAGCTAGGGCCGCGCGAGCGAGGGGGCCGGCCACGGCGACGGCGCCCCAGCGCTCCTGCACGCTGGCCACTGCGACCTTGTAGCCGGGCTCGAGGATTTTGCGGACATAGGACAGATGTCCGACCATGCGGTCGCCGCCGCCGGTTGAGCTGGTCAAAAGGTAGCGCTGCTCGCCCAGTCGCCAAACGGTGCCGTCGTCCACCACCATGCCATCCTCGCGCAGCATGACCGTATAGCGGCCTCGCCCCACCGCCAGCTTGGCCACCGGCGTGGCGCAGACCCGCTCGATCAGGGCGGCGGCGTCCGGCCCCGCGATCTCGAACTTGCCCAGGGTGGAGACGTCGATCATGCCGACAGCGGTCCGCACGCTGCGGGCCTCGCGCAGGCCGGCCTGGGCCAGGGTCTCGCCGGCTCGCGGATAGGCGCGGGGCCGCTGCCAATAACCCACCGGCTGCCAAGGCGGATTGTGCGCCGCGTGGATCGTGTAAAGCGGCGTGCGGCGCAAGGGGGCCATGTGTTGGCCTGTCGCCTCGCCGGCCAGGGCGGCCAGGGTGGTGGGGGTATAGGGCGGGCGGAATGTCGTCAGGCCCACCTCGGGAACCGGCCGCCCCTCGGCCTGGGCCAGGCGTGCCAGGCCGATCAGGTTGCTGGTCTTGCCCTGGTCGGTGGCCATGCCGAGCGTGGTGTATCGCTTGAGGTGCTCCACCGAGCGGTAGCCCTCGCGCCAGGCCAGGTCCAGGTCGGCGGCGGTGACATCGTTCTGCGGGTCGACGAAGGCGGTTTTCAGGTTGACGCCGGGCGCTGGGGTCCAGTGGGCGAGGGTGTTGGTGGGGCCGTCGTATTTGGCCTGTGCACGTGGCTGACCCCCTCCATCAGGCTGCGCCTGGTCCCCCTCCCCCGATGGGGGAGCAATGGCGGTTGCGCCTTCGGTTCTAATTCCTCCCCCCTTGGGTGAGGGGGACTGCGAAGCGGTGGAGGGGGCGGCCGCCGCGGCGAGCTCACCGGCCAGCCAGCCGTCGGCCAACACCTCAGACAATCCCTCACGCCCGGCGCACGCCCCCACCGAAACCTGCCCCTGTCGCGCAATCGCCGGCGTGAAGGCCCCAGTGGTCTCGTTCCAGTCCAGGGTCCCGCCCGCCTGCATGTGCAGATGAACCACGGGCGTAAACCCACCGCTGGCCGCGATCAGGTCGGCCTCAAGCGACAGCGGCTTGCCGGCCACGACAGCCTCGGCCCCGGTGACCTGCTTGGCTCCCTTGGCGCTGATCAGATCGGCGTCCAGATGCACCGCGAACCGCGCGCGCGCGGCCGCCACAATGGCGCTGCCCGCAGCCGAGCGGCTGTCGAGGATGGCGACGATCTCGCAGCCCGCATCGGCCAGGGCCAGGGCGGCGGCATAGGCCTCGTCGTTGTTGGTGGCGACCACCACCCGGCGTCCGGGCAGCACGCCATAGCGGCGGGCATAGACCTTGGCCGCGCCCGCCAGTATCACGCCGGGCTGGTCGTTGTTGGAAAACAGGATCGGGCGCTCGATGGCCCCTTGCGCCAGGATCACCCGCCCAGCCCGCACCCGCCACAGCCGCTGCGCCAACCCACTGGCGCCGGGCGCCTGGCCGGCCTCGACCCGCCGCTCGATCAGGGTCAGCTGGTTGTGGTCGTAATAGCCCATGGCTGTGGTGCGCTTCAGCACCCGGGCGCCAAGTTGCGCCAACTGCGCCTCGGTCCGGGCGATCCAGTCCAGGGCCGGTAGGCCGTCAATGAGCGCCTCGTCCCCCAGCAGCGAACCGCCCAGCCGCGCGTCCTGCTCGGCCAGGATCACCCGCGCCCCGCCTCGCGCGGCCGCCAGGGCCGCGGCCAGGCCGGCCGGCCCCGCGCCTGCCACCAGCACGTCGCAGAACGCCGCCCGGTGCTCAAAGGCGTCGACTTCTGGTTCGGTTGGCGCGGCGCCCAGGCCGGCGGCCCGACGGATCACGTGCTCGTACAGCTTCCACAGCCAGGGCGGGCCGATGAAGGTCTTGTAGTAGAAGCCCGCAGGGATGAACCGGGCGATCAGGCTGTTCAGCGCCCCCACGTCGAAGGCCAGACTGGGCCAGCGGTTTTGGCTGACCGCGACCAGGCCGTCGTAGAGGAAGAGGTCGCTAGCCCGGGTGTTGGGTTCATAGCGGCCACCAGTTCCAGCGCCCACCAGTGCGTTGGGTTCCTCGACCCCCGCCGCCAGCACCCCGCGCGGACGGTGATATTTGAAACTGCGCCCCATCAGGCTGACGCCATTGGCCAGCAGGGCCGAGGCCAGGGTGTCGCCGGGATGGCCCTCATAGACCTGGCCGTCGAAGCTGAATTTGATTGTCCGTGCACGGTCGACCAGGCCGCCTTGAGCCGCGCGAGAGGGGCCGCTCATGCCGTGGCCTCGATCAGCCGGATCTCGGCGATCTCGTGGGTGACCCGGTGACGACGGATCTTCAGCCAGGCGCGGCAGCCATAGGCGTGCCGCCACAACTCGTCCTCGAAATCGCGGGCGTTGGTGCGGGTGTAGAGGGCCAGGATGGTGGCCTCGGACGTGTCGGTCGGATGGGCCGCGGCCTCGACGGGGCGCTCATAGGCGAACTCGGCTTGGGAGCGGGGGCCGCAATAGGGGCAGGCGATCAGGAACATGGAGCCTTACCGGGCCATCAGCGAGATTGGGGCAGGGGGCCGCTGGCGGCCTCGTCGATGGTGGCGCCACTGGCGAACCGCTCGAGATTGAAGGGTGCGGCGACGGGATGCGGGACGCCCTTGGCCAGGGCGTGCGCATAGAGCCATCCCGACCCCGGCGTGGCCTTGAAGCCGCCATAGCACCAGCCGCCGTTCAGATAGAGCCCCTCGACCGGGGTCTCACCGATAATTGGCGCCCCGTCGAAGCTCATGTCCGTCACCCCGCTCCAGCACCGTAGCATGCGCAGGCGCGACAGGGCCGGGACCAGGCCGATGGCCTGGCCGGCCACCTCCTCGATGCGCATAGGGACACCCCGTTGGGAGTAGCTGGGATACATCTCCGGATCGCCGCCCAGCACGATCTCGCCCTTGTCCGACTGGCTAATATAGCAGTGGATCGACTGGGACATAATCACCGTGTCGATCATCGGCTTGACCGGCTCGGAGACGAAGGCCTGCAGCATGTGCGACTCGATGGGCAGCCTGAGGCCGGCCATGGCCGCCACCAGGCTGGAATTGCCGGCGACGCAGATGCCGATCCGGTCGGCCCCGATCGCGCCCCTGCTCGTCCGCACGCCCACGGCCCGGCCGCCCTCCATGTCGATGCCGGTGACCTCGCAGTTCTGGATGATATCGACCCCCAGGGCGTCGGCCGCCCGGGCATAGCCCCAGGCCACAGCGTCATGCCGCGCCGTGCCGCCGCGCTTCTGGATCAGGCCGCCATGGATCGGATAGCGGGCGCTCTCCGACATGTTCAGCAAGGGGCACAGGCGGCGCACGTGCTCGCGGGTCAGCAAGTCGGCGTCGACTCCATTGCAGCGCAAGGAATCGCCGCGCTGGGCCAGCATGGTCATGTCGCTGTCGGAATGGCCCAGGAACAGCGCCCCGCGCTGGCTGAACATCAGGTTGTAGTTTAGCTCCTGGCTCAGCCCCTCCCAGAGCTTCAGAGAGAATTCCAGAAGGTCCTGCATCTGCGGCAGGCGATAGTTCGACCGCACGATGGTGGTGTTGCGCCCGGTATTGCCGCCACCGATCCAGCCCCTTTCCAGCACGGCGACATTGCGCACCCCGTGAACCTTGGCCAGATAATAGGCCGTGGCCAGCCCGTGGCCGCCGCCGCCAATGATGATCACGTCATAGCGCGGCTTGGGCTCCGGCGCGCGCCAGGCCCTGGTCCAGGATTTGTGCCCATCGAACCCGCCCCTGAGGAGGCCGAGGGCGGAATAGCGCGTCATTTTGTCGGTTCTATCCTCGCCGTCACGGCCAAGATGAGGGAGAGAAGCTGCGCGGCCAGCGGCAAAATCAGATATGGCCTCGCGAAAATTAGATTCGCCTTGGCCCGGCCCCTCGCCGTGTCTGTGGCGGCGCGGTCGGGTCTCACAATTCGACCGAAAGTCGGGAAGCGGAAGATCGCATGACGAAGTCGAAAACGGCTGTTGAGAGCCCCTATATCCTGATCCTGAAGTGCCCGGACCGTAAGGGCGTGGTGGCGGCGGTGTCCAGCTATCTGGCCGACAACGACGCCTCGATCCTGGAGTCGAACCACTTCAACGATTCCCTCGCCGATGAATTCTATATGCGCACTGTGTTCCGGGCCAGCGGGCCAGACATGCCGTCCCTGGAGCGCCTGCGTCAGGGGTTCGAGATCATCGCCGCCCGCTTCCACATGGAATGGGCCTTCCACGACACGGCCATCAAGCCGCGGGTGTTCATCGCCGTCTCCAAGTTCGGCCATTGCCTCTATGACCTGATGCACCGCTGGCGCAGCGGCGCCCTGCCGGTGGAGGTGGTGGGCGTCATGTCCAACCACGACGACATGCGCTCCTTCGTGGAATGGAATGGCATCCCCTATCACCACCTGCCGATCACCAAGGACACCAAGGCCGCGCAGGAGGCCGAGTTCCTGCGCCTGGTCGACGAATCCAAGGCTGACCTGGTGGTGCTGGCCCGCTACATGCAGATCCTGTCGCCGGACCTATGCGCCCAGCTGTCCGGGCGCTGCATCAATATCCACCACTCGTTCCTGCCCAGCTTCAAGGGCGCAAAGCCCTATCACCAGGCCTGGGATCGCGGCGTGAAGGTCATCGGCGCCACCGCCCACTATGTCACCACCGACCTGGACGAAGGCCCGATCATCGAACAGGGCGTCCAGCGCGTGGACCACCGCCAGACCCCCGACGACCTGGTGGAAATCGGCCGCGACGTGGAATGCACCGTCCTGGCCCGCGCGGTCACTTGGCACGTGGAGCGCCGGGTGCTGGTCAATGGGCACAAGACGGTGGTGTTCGCTTAAGGGGCTCACCGGCCCTTGGCGTAACCCGGAAACACCGTCTCGATCAGCACGTGGCGCAGGGCCTGGCGCAGGTCCGTCCCCGGGTCCGGCTCAGTATTGGACTGGGGGTGCAGCGCCCCCGGCGGGGGCGGGGCGCCTGTATCGGTGGTGTTGACCACCAGGATGGCGGCGCTGTGGCCGGCGGGATCGACCAGCAGCTCAGACGAAAACCCAGCCTGGTCCCCGTCGTGGAACACATAGCGATGGCCGCCCGGAGCGACGGTGAAAAAGCCCAACCCCATCTTCGGCCGCTCGCCCTGCGGCCCGGCCGTATAGACGGTCGGCGCCTGGCCCGGCTCCTCGGCCGGCAATGCGCCCGTCCACATCTCCTCCAGCGAGCTGCGCTTGAGCACCACGTCGTACCGCGCGTTCCCCGGATCGCCGACCAGGAAGCGCAGATATTTCACCATGTCCGCAACGGGCGCCTTCAGCCCGCTGTTCGAGGTGGTGACGCCCGTGTCGTAGTTGAACGGTTGCGGCGTCAGGGTCGCGCCGGCGCGCAGATAACTGGCCGAAACATGGCTCTCCAGGAAATAGGGCGCCCGGTCGAAATAGCTGGCGGTCATGTCCAGGGGTTTGAGGATGTTCTTGTCCACATAGACTTCGAAATCGTCGCCGCTGAGCCGCTCAATGATCTGGCCCAGGAAAACGTAGCCCGGATTGGAGTAGCTCCACCGGCTGCCCGGCGCGAAGGCCACATGGGTATAGGGCAACATGGCCGCCACCTGGATCCATTTGGTCGGCTCGAAAGGCTGCCAGTCGCAATTGGCGCTGTCGTCGCAGTCCCATGGCCAGGTTGGATTGCGAAATCCGGCGCTGTGAGTGAGCAGGTCGCGAATGGTGATGGCCTCCACCGGTCCATAGGCGTCGTGAACCTGGCGCAACTCCGGCACATAGCGCACCGCAGGATCGTCCAGCGACAGCATCCCGCGGTCGCGCAGCTGCAATATGGCGATGGCGGTGAAGGTCTTGGTGATTGAGGCCCAGTTATAGGCGGTCTGGGCGTCTACCGCCTGGTGCGTGTCCTGCCGCGCCTCGCCAAACACGAACTGCGTCGCCGGCGCGAACCCATGCACAAAGGCGAACCCGCCGCCCACCACCCCATGCCTGGTCAGTTCGGCGTCGAAACGCGGTTGGAAGGCGGCCACCTGGGCGTGAGCCGTGGCGGCGAATAGGGCGGCGGCCAGAGCCAGAGAAAGGGGGATCTGCAGGCGAGTCGGCATGGATGCCCTCAGTGATCGAACGGCTGAATCGACATTGAACTACTGCTCATCCCCGTATTTCCGCTCATCTCCGCGAAGGCGGGGATGAGCGGGTAATTGGGTCAATCCCAGCGACGAAGCCTCCCGATCAATGATGTCAAGCGTCGCCTTCGCCAAGCCTCAGGAAAGCCGCCCCTCAACTTTCAGCCGCTCCACAAACCCGTCAAGCGCCGCATAGGTCGCCTGCGCCAGGGCGCCGCCGACGCTGACCCGGCGCACGCCCACCGCGGCCAGGTCGGCCACCGACAGGGTCGTGCCGCTCAGATTGCCGTTAACCGGCTTGTCCACCGAGCGGACCAGATGGGCCATGTCCTCCACGGTCTTAACGCCCGGGGCGTAAAGGCAATCCGCGCCGGCCTCGCTATAGGCTTTGAGCCGCTTGACCACTTCGTCCAGGTCCAGCGGGCGCAGGAGATAAGCCTCGCAGCGCCCGATCAGCATCACGTCCTCGCCCGACCTGTCGATCGCCGTCCGCGCCGCGCGAAGCCGCTCCACGGCCACGTCCATCGGGTAGAGCGCCCGCTGATGCCCATCCTCGATGGACAGCCCGGCGACGCCAGTGGCGATGCACCGCGTCACGCTGGCGCCGACGCCCTCGGCGGTGTCGGCGAAGCCGGCCTCGAAATCGGCGTTCACGGGCAGGTCGGTGACCCGGCAGAGAAAGCTCAGATGCTCCAGCACTTCGTCCAGGGTCATCTGGCCGTCGTCCTTGCCCAGGGCCCAGGCGGCGCCCGCGCTGGTTGAGGCCAGAGCCTTGAACCCCGCCTTGGCCAGGCGGATCGCCGATCCTCCGTCCCAAGGGTTGGGGATGGCGAAACAGCCGCTGCTGTGAAGGGCGCGAAAGGTGGCTCGACGTTCGGCGATGGTGGACATGGGACGCTCCTGGCCAGGACGCAGGCATACAATGCCCTCAGCTGTGGCGAAACCTCACCCTGCGTCCGCGGCTGGGTCGCCGGGTGATCCTAAAGCCGCAGGCTCATGAACACCGTTCCCTCCGGGGTGGGAGCATAGTAGGGCGCGACCAGACGAAACCCCAATTGGCCGTAGAGGCCGATCGCCGTGGTCATGGTCGGCAGGGTGTCGAGCAGCAGCTCGCGATAGCCTATGCGTCTGGCTTGCTGGATGACCGCTTCGGTCAGTCTTCGCCCGAGGCCCAGGCCGCGGGCCGTAGGGAGCAGGAATAGGCGCTTCATCTCGCAACGCCCCTCGGGCGACAGGGGGCGAAGGCCGACGCAGCCGAGCGGTTCGCCGCCAGCGCCCCGCGCCAGCAGCAGTTCGCCCCGGGGCGGACTGTATTTCCCGGGGATCGCCGTGACCTCCGCCCTGAAGCCCTGATAGGCCAGATCGACGGACAGCGACGCCGCATAGAGTTCGAACAGCGCGCTGACCGCGCTCAGGTCTTCAGCTGAGCGGACCGGTTGAATTCTGACGTGGTCGGCCATAGCTCAAGATGAGCAAACCTGCCGCGGGTCCGCAATGGCCTTACCGGTCGGCGATTGTCCCACAGGCCGGTGTTGCGGCGGCGCTCCAACTAAATGTCCGTGAGCGGACGTTCCTGCTTTCGGTTCGAGGTGGAAGGCGGAAACTTCCCAAAGTCCCCGAAGCTCGTCATTCCCGACGGACGTTTGGAGGATTGTCCAGTTATCGGCCGTGACTGGCCCGCACCGTCCGACCGATGATCAGACATTTAGCCGGACCCCGCGCTCTGGCGCCACCCCGCGGACGCCGCTGATCACCACTCGGGGTCGAACACCCCATTGACCTCGCCGGCCCAATGGCCAGATTTCGGGCCAGCGATATTGAGGCGAAGCGACTGTGGCGATTTTCGAAGTCGAGATAGACGTCAGTTCCGCTGAACCGCGCGACCGCTCGCGCCGCCTGTACCAGCAGCTCAAGGCGGCGATCCTTGGCGAACAGCTCAAACCGGGCGTCAGGCTGCCCTCGACCCGCAAGTCGGCTGAGTTGTTCGGCGTGGCGCGCAATACGGTGGTCGGCGTCTATGACCAATTGCTCGACGAAGGCTATCTGGTGGCGCGGCACGGCTCCGGCACCTTCGTCGCCGACCATAAGCCCGCCGCCGATACTGCGAAAACGTCAAGTTCTGCCATACCCGACGAACGGCTCAATCCTTTCTGGTTCAGTCCCGACGTGACCTCGGCCTTCGGCTTCTTTCAGGACAATCCAGGGGGCGCAAAGGCGCCGCCGCAATATCCGCACGGCTATGATTTCCGCCCCGGACTGGTGGATCTGGAGCATTTCCCGTTCGACGTCCTGCGCCGGGTCTCGGCGCAAAAGTTGCGGGTGTTCGAGCGGGCGCCGGTCAATTACGGCAATCCGCAGGGTGATCCCGACCTGCGCAAGGCCATCTCCCAGCACCTGTCGGTGATGCGCGCCATCGCCTGCCGCGCCGATGATCTGGTGGTCACCAGCGGGTCGCAACAGGGGTTCGACCTGCTGGCCAGGATACTGGTGTCGCCGGGCCGGACCGTGGTCGCCGTGGAAGACCCCGGCTATGCCCCCATGCGGGTTCCCTTCGCCGCCGCCGGGGCGAAACTGGTTCCGGTTCAGGTGGACGCCGAGGGGATGGTCATTGAGGCCCTGCCGCCCGAGACCGACATCATTTGCGTCAGCCCGTCCCACCAGTTTCCACTTGGCTCCACCCTGTCCAAGGCCCGCCGCGCGGCCCTGATCCAGTTCGCCAGACAGCGCGGCGCCATCATCATTGAGGACGACTATGACGGGGAATTCCGCGCCGACAGCGGACCCATCAAGGCGCTGAAGACCGCCGACGATTCCGACGTGGTCTTCTATTTGGGCACCTTTTCCAAGTCGGTGCTGCCCAGCATCCGCCTGGGCTTCATCCTGGCCCCAGCCTGGGCGACCCGCGCCCTGGTCACCGCCAAGCTCTGCATTGATGGTCCGTCCCCGCTGCCGGTCCAGGCCGCCATGTGCGGCTTCATCGCCGGAGGGCACCTGACGCGCCATATCAGCAAAATGCGGACGATCTACGGAGAGCGTCGGCAGCTTTTGCAGCAGCTGTTGCGGGACCGGTTCACCGATTGGCTGGAGCCGGTGGAGTCCGCCTATGGCATGCATGTCACCGCCCTATCCAAGGGCGTGGTCGATGTGGACGCCGTGGCCGAACAACTCCACGCCAAGAACATCCGCATCCGCAATCTTGGCCGCTACTATGTGGGCCCTCAAGGACGGGCGGGACTGGTGTTCGGGTTCGGCATGGTGGATGCGCCGGCCATCCGCCGGGCCATGGACGTCATCCACCAGACCATGCTGGAGCAGCAGGCCGCGGCCTCATCGAATAGCTGATTTTGCAATGGGACATAAGTTTCCCCTCTACCGCTCTTCCCGGCGAATGCCGGGATCCAGATCATAAGGCGCTGTAGATGGAGAACTATTGGCGATCTCGATGCTTTAGGATCTGGGTCCCGGCATTCGTCGGGATGAGCGGATTTTGGGATGATTTGGAACCCGCCCAAGGTGTCGACGACATCGCTCAATAGACATGGTTGACCGCCACCGCCAGGGTGATGGACGCGGCCGTATTGTGGTTTGGGTCCGTGGAGAGCCGACGGGGCCTTTAGCCCTTGGGCCTTCTGAACTTGAAGATGAACTGGTCGGTGTGGCCCTGGATCGACTTGTTGAAGACGCCCGCCGTGTGCGGATCGTCCGGATTGGCCAGGACGGTGCTCTCGCCCTCGAACCTGAAACCGGCGGCCTCGACCTCGCGGCGAACCACCGAAGGCTCGATGCGGTGCAGGGTCTCGGTCACGGACGCCGGTGAGCCTTTGGCGGCCACGTGGTCCAGCACCACATAGACGCCGCCGGGTTTGAGCGCCGCATAAACGGCCTTGTTGAACGCCTTGATGTCCACCGGCCCCATGAAGCTGTCGTGCAGGTCGTGATAGTTCTGGGAGATCCAGAACAGGTCGAGCTTTTCCGGAAACTTCAGCGCCTCCAGCGCCGAGGCCAAGGTCACGGTGACATTGGGGTGGGGCGCGGCCCAGGCCTGGATCTCGGCTATACCTTTGACGATGTTCGGAAAGGTGAACAGGCTGCTGGGCACGAGCGCGTAGACGTGGCCCTTGGGCCCCACCACATCGGCGAACAGCCGGGTGAAATAGCCGGCGCCGGCGGCATAGTCGGCGACCCTGTCCCCCGGCTTGACCCCGGCGAAGGCCAGGACCTCCGCCGGCTTGCGGATAGCGTCCCGCTCGGTGTCCGTGGACGGGCGCGAGGCGTCAGCCACGGAGGCGGCCACCGCCGGCGGAATGGTCGGTGCCCCTGCGGTGTGCGCCTGGCCGGGGATCAGACCCAGGGCCAGCGCGGAGGCGGCGCAGATGAGCAGCAACTGACGCAAATCACACCCTTTCCGGAGGGCCGGGCCGGCGGCGAAACAGCAAGATCGGCAGGCCGGATTTCTCGTCCGCGGGCGCTTTTGTTCAAGCGCCACCTGGCTGAAAATCTGCTGGTCCACTTTGTCCGGCCGCCCGCGCCATCACCAGCCGGCTGAACGCCTCGCGGATCGGCGGCACGTGGCGGTGCTTGTAAGGGAAGGCCGCGGCGGGCTCATCTAGGTGCAGCAGAATGCAGGCGTTTGCCTCGAACAGCAGAAGGCGGCCATCCTCGGTCAAGGCGCAGTCCATGCCGCCGTAGTCCAGATCCAGCCGCCGGGCGATCTCGTTGGCCGCATGGGCGGCGCGCGGGCCGAACACCCTGCGCCAGTCGTCGAGGAAGCGTTCCTCTTCAGCCTTTTTCCAGGCCGCGCGCGCCATCTGCGCCCGCCAATAGTGCACCAGCCAGTGGTCGCCGATGGCCAGATGGTAGGGATAGACTTGGCGATCCACAAAGATCAGCCGGTATTTGCGCCACAGCCCGTCGCTGGATCGAAAGTCGTGGAACGGGGTCAGCAGCAGCCGCTCGCCTGGCGCCTCGGCCAGATAGGCCGCCTTGTCCGCCTCGCTGCGCAGCAAGACCAGGTTCTCGCCGCCATGGTCGCCGGCCGGGCGCACCAGCAGCGGCGCTTCGATCGGCGTGGACGCCAGATCGGTTGGGCTCGATCGGCGCACCACAGGTGTGATCAGGTCCGGTATCCCCGCGAACAGGTCGGCGGCGTTGTCGCGGCTGGTCTTGGGGATGGCTGCGGCGGGGTTGATCACCGGCTTGCCCAGCCGTGCGCAAAGCGCCGTGGCGGCGGCGAGTTGACCCCCATCGCGGTCCGCGTCACCCAGGGTGTTGAACACCACGTCGGCGCGTTTGAGAGCTTCGATATCCACCTGCCCCAGGGGCGCGTCGACCTGATCCGGCGACAGCATGCCAAGCGCCAAGGTGGCGAAACGTCCGGTCTCCATCAGATAGCGCAAAGGCACATGGCCGCCGCCCACGGCGCCGAGCAGCAGCACGGTCGTCGCGACACCCTCGGCCAGGCCGCCGCGCCGCAATCCAGTGCGTCGGGCGTGATCGTTGCGCAGGTCCAGGGCCTCGCCCGCGCGCCCGTCCGCCTCTAGCACCTCGGCCAGTTGTTCGACGATGTCGGCGTCCAGGGGGTGGGCCTCGAATTCCGCGCGGGCGGCGGCTTCGGCCACCGCCAGGCGATCTGCCTTGCGCGCCGTACGGACCAGGGTCTTGAGCAGGCCCGCGCGCGCCGGGACGGCATCCGCCGGCGCCAGGGCCAGGGCGCACAGCTGGGCGTCCGTCGCCTCGTCGAAACGCCCCAGGTCGCTCAACACCGCGCCGCGATTGCCGTGGGCGGGGCCATAGGCCGGATCCAGGGCCACCGCCCGGTCCAGGGCCACTAACGCCGCGTCGGCCTGGCCGAGGCCGTTCAGGGCCACGCCCAGCTCGTTATGCGCCGGCGCCAAATGTGGCAGGGCCTGGACGGCCTGTTGAAAGAGCACCGCCGCCGCCGCGTCGTCGCCTTGCCGGGCCCGCAAGCGGCCAAGACCATAAAGGCTGGCGCCGTCGTGGGGCTTCAGGGCCAGATGGCGCAGCAGCACCGTTTCGGCCTCGCCCTCAGCTGCGCCCGGCTCGTCGACCAGGATGAGGCCCAGCAGGGCGAGAGCCTGCGGGTGTTCGGGCTGTCTGGTCAGGATCTGGCGATAGCGGGCCTGCGCATCGCTCAGCCGATTGGCGGCGTGAAAGCCCTGGGCGCAGGCTAGAAGGCTGGCGATGTGGTCAGTGTCACCCATGGCGGACTATGCCGACAATTCATCTTCGCCGGCAAACCCTGGCGCGGCGGCGTCGGCGCGGTCTAGTCTCGCTCCATGGCGAAAAACCCTCCGTCCACAACGCGATCCTGGCCTGTCTTTCGCGGCCTGAGCGGTGTGACACCGGCTGGCCTCGGCGTGGATGTCGTCGCCGGCTTGACCCTGGCGGCCATCGCCATCCCCGAGCAGATGGCGACCGCCCGGCTGGGCGGCTTTGCGCCCGAGATCGGCTTTTTCGCCTTCATCGTCGCCACGGTGGGGTTCGCCATCTTTGGCGGCGGCCGCCAGCTGTCGGCTGGAGCGGATTCGACCATCACTCCGATCTTCGCCGGCAGTCTGGCCGTGATGGCCGCTGTGGGCTCGCCCCACTACATGGCGCTGGCCGCGGCCCTGGCTCTACTGGTGGGGTTGTTTACCGTCGTGGCGGGCGTGCTGAGGCTCGGTTGGGTCGCCGACCTATTGTCCCGGCCTGTGATCACCGGCTTCCTGGCCGGGATCTCGCTGCATATCGTCCTGTCCCAGGCGCCAGCGGTGCTCGGCCTGCCGGAGAGTTCCGGCGACGTCTATGGCCGGCTGGCCAGCCTTTGGCGCCAGGCCTCTCTGTTCAGTCCCGCGTCGGCGGCCATCAGCCTGGGCGTCTTCGCCGTCATTCTCGGGTCGGAAAAGCTCAGCCCGCGCATCCCCGGCGCCCTGATCGCCCTGGTGGGCTCCACCCTGGCCACCGGGCTGTTCGACCTGGAGCGCCATGGCGTGGCTGTCCTCGGCCTCGTGCCTGGCGGCCTACCGCATCTGGGCTTTCCTCGGCTGGTCTTTGACGACATGCTGCCCCTGGTGGGCCTGGCCTTGGTGGTGTCCCTGGTGGTGATGGTGCAGACGGCGGCCACCAGCCGGTCGTTCAGCGGCGTGGACGGCGACCCGGACATTGATCGCGACTATGTAGGCCTGGGCGCCGCCAACGCCTTGGCCGGCCTGTTCGGCGCCTTTCCGGTCAATGCTAGCCCGCCGCGCACCGCCGTGGTCGCCGAGACCGGTGGACGCTCGCAATATGCCAGCCTTACCGCCGCCCTAGCGGTTCTGCTGCTGGCGGCGTTCGGGACCCGGTTCCTGGCCCACCTACCCGCCGCCGCCTTGGCGGGCGTGCTGCTGTTCGTCGCCCAGAGGATCTTTCACATCGGCGATTTCGCCCAGATCCTGCGCCAGGCTCCGTCCGAATTCGCCCTGGCGGTGCTGACCACCGGACTGATCGTCGCCCTGCCGATCCAGACCGGGGTCGCCATCGGCATCTTTCTGTCCCTGGCCTACGGGGTCTTCACCATCACCCGCGCGCGGGTGATCCCGTTCGATCGGATGCCGGGTCAAACCGTCTGGTGGCCGATCTCCCCAGGCCATCCCGGCGAGACCGAGTCTGGGGTCCTGGTCATGGGTTTCCAGGCGCCGCTGTCATTCCTCAACGTCTATGATTTTCGCCGCGGCTTGATGGAAGCCATCGCCCGCGGCGAGGGCGAGGCGCGCCTAATGGTGCTGGAGGCCAGCAGTATGGTGGAGATCGACTTCACCGCCTCGGCCATCCTGATTGGAGTGATCGCCCAGGCGCGCAAGGCGGGCATGGACTTCGCCGTCGCCCGGCTGGAATCGGTGCGCGCCCAGGCCGCCTTCGACCGGTTGGGCGTCACCGCCGCGCTCGGCGAGGGGCATCAGTTCCCCAGCGTCGAGGCAGCGATCCGAACTCTGCGCCGTGAGGCGTCCTAACCTGCGTAGCCGGGAGAGCGATAATAGGGTCCGGCGACACCCGTCGGCACGAAATCACCCCCCGGCGGCGGGCCTTGGGTGACGTGGCCGACGACTTTCAGCCCAGGAAAGCTAATGGTCGCGGGCGAGGTGGCGGTGACCACGGGCGTGTGGGTCAAGGCGCCGACGGTGGTGGAGTAGACGGTCCGCGCAAACGGCGCATCCGAACGCGGCTGCAGATAGACGTCGGTCAGGGAGGTGAGAGCCATATTGGTGCAGGCGGAATCCTGGCACGGCCAATAGATGTAGCCGCCGTCATTGTGGACGCCCCACACGGTCGTTCCGAACGAGGTGATGTTGGTGCGCTCGATGTCTGCGGTCCATCCGGCAGGGCTGGTGGACACGGGCCAGATCGACAGGCCCTGATAGCCCGTGCGGCAGGTGAAGTTATAGATCCTGAGCGCCTTGACCCCGCCGAAGGGCTGGAGACAGTCGGCATGGAACTGGTCGGAATAGCCGAAGATGCCGTCGATGCGGACATTTTCGATCTGGATCGTCGCCAGCGGAGAATTGAACACCAGGCCGTCCGACATGCCGCCGGCCGAGGCGTCGCCGAGCAGCCCTTCGATATGCACCACGCCCGTGGCCCAGCTGATCTCGAGGATACGGCTGGTGGGCGCGTTCGAGTGGTCCGCCGGCTGTGCGATCGTATTCCAGCCGCCGATGGAGACCACATTGTGGCATCCGAAAATCTGCACATAGCCTACGTGCTTGGTCTTCGGCCAAGCCAGGATGCAGTCCGGATTGCCTCTCATCGAGACCTGCATGGCGCCTGGCGTGATCGGGATGGTGACCGGGTTGACCAGGGGCGGGGGCGCCCACTTCAAGGTCTGTGCGGCCACAGGTGAGGCGAGCAGGCACAATCCGGTGATCGCGACCCAGAACCATGGGGGCAGGAGTTTCGGCATCTGGCGGACTTTCTCAACGGGATGGAATTTGCAGGCGGTCGCCGTCGCGGCGCCGGCGGAGGCCGAAGTCGGGTGAGTCGACCCAATACAGCGGGTGTCACGATGTCGCGGACTCCGGCAGAGCACAGTGGATCGCACCCTTCCGGTCACCGCTCAAAAAGCTCTGCAAATCCCCGAAATCTGGCTTCTTAGCGCCAGTTTTCGCCATTCGTGGGCGTCCACGTCCGATTTCGCTGTGTCGCCCGGTTCGTCTGAGGCGTGACTAATTGAACCGGCGATACCCGCCAGTGTCGGAGTGGAAACCAAGGCGATACCGCGGAGAGCCGTCCCATTTTTTGAGCGTTACATAACGTTTTTAGCTAGGGCCTGTCGTCATTTGAGCCGGATAACGGCTGCTGCCAGATAGACGGCGGCGAGGAAGTTTCGAGCTGTTTTGTCGTAGCGGGTGGCGATAGCTCGGTACTGCTTGAGATCGGCGAAAAAATTCTCGATCAGATGCCGCGCCTTATACAGGTCTCGGTCATA
>DASXNV010000086.1:0-25647 GCA_036494815.1 Caulobacteraceae bacterium | reverse complement strand
CCTCAGTGTCGGCGCCGGCGAAAAGCGCCCGGTGGTGCATTCCGGCCCTGGGGGAGACCAGTTGGCCATCGCCACGGTGATGACCGTCACCCTGACCTGCGACCACCGCGTCCTCGACGGCGCCATCGGCTCGCGCTTCCTCCAGGCCTTCAAGGCCATGGTCGAAGATCCCATCGTCATGCTCGCCTAGGGACCTTTCGTCATGGATTTCGATCTGATCGTCGTCGGCGCCGGACCCGGCGGCTATGTGGCGGCCATTCGCGCGGGCCAACTGGGCCTGAAGACCGCCATCGTCGAGCGCGACACCCTAGGCGGCATCTGCCTGAACTGGGGCTGTATCCCGACCAAGGCCCTGCTCAAGTCCGGCGAGATCTATGAACAGCTGGGCCACCTGGCCGACTTTGGCCTGAAGGTCGAAGGCCGTTCCTACGACTTCACCAAGATCATCGAACGCTCGCGCGGGGTAGCCAAGCAGCTGTCCAGCGGCGTCGCCTTCCTGATGAAAAAGCACAAGATCGAGGTGATCAGCGGGGTCGCCACCCTGGAAAAGGGTTCGCCCGCGCCCAAGGTGGTGGTGGCGCTGAAGGACGGTGGCTCGCGCAGCCTGCAGGCCAAGGCGGTGATCCTGGCCACCGGCGCCCGGGCGCGGACCATTCCCCAGATCGGCCTGGAGCCGGACGGCGACGCCATCTGGACCTATCGCGAGGCCATGGTTCCCAAGGCCTGCCCCAAGTCGCTTATCGTCATCGGCTCGGGGGCCATCGGCATCGAATTCGCCAGCTTCTACCGCGCCCTGGGCGCCGAGGTGACGGTGGTCGAGGCCCTGGACCGCATCTTGCCGGTGGAGGACGAAGAGGTTTCCGCCGCCGCCCAGAAGGCCTTCGCCAAGCGGGGCCTGAAGTTCCGCGTGGGCGCAAAGGTGACCAAGCTCGTCAAGACCAAGGCCAGCGTTTCGGTCGCGCTGGAAGCCGGTGGCAAGGCCGAAACCCTGGAGGCCGAAAAGGCCATCGTCGCCGTCGGCATCGCCGGCAATGTGGAAAATCTGGGGCTTGAGGGCCTGGGCGTAAAGCTCGATCGCGACCACGTGGTCATCGACGGCCATTGCGCCACTAATGTGCCCGGCCTCTACGCCATTGGCGACGTGGCCGGCGCGCCCTGGCTGGCGCACAAGGCCAGCCACGAAGGTGTGCACTGCGTGGAGTACATCGCCGGCAAGAACCCCGTGAACCTCAACGCGCCGATCCCCGGCTGCACCTACGCCCAGCCGCAGGTGGCCTCGGTGGGCCTGACCGAGGCGGCGGCCAAGGCGGCGGGCTATGAGCTCAAGGTCGGCCGCTTCCCGTTCCGGGTGAACGGCAAGGCCATCGCCGCCAGCGAGACCGAAGGCTTCGTCAAGACCGTGTTCGACGCCAAGACCGGGGCCTTGCTGGGCGCTCACATGATCGGCGGCGAGGTCACTGAAATGATCCAGGGTTTCGCCCTGGCCATGACCCTGGAAGCCACCGAGGCCGAGCTGATGGCCACAGTGTTCCCGCATCCGACCATGAGCGAAGCCATGCACGAGGCGGTGCTCGACGCCTACGGGCAGGTCTTGCACCTGTAGAGCTAATGCGAACCCCTACTCCTCGATGGGGAAGGGCGGGCGCCGGCTAGAAGCTTCGGCTGACGATCATCTTGAACAGCACCGGCGCCACTAGCTGGTCGCCGTTGATGTGCTGATAGACCGGAACCTCCACGTCGCCGTAGAGGCTCCACAGGCCTGAGCTGACCTGGATCCCCGGGGACAGCATCACGCGCGTATAGCCGCTGCCGTCCGGATTGGCGGCGGGGCCGGTATCCTTTGCGCGCTGGGAAGCGATCACCTGCAGGATCGGCGTGATGCGGAAATGGCCGGCGATCAGCTTTCCGCTGCCGTAGGAGACGCCCACCGCGCCATCGACCTCGGCGCCCGGGTCATAGCCGCCCTGGCTGGCCACGGGCAGGTCGGCGATGACCTGGGTGAAATAGCGCCAGGTCTCGTCCGTGGTCAGAGAGCCGATGTGATAGCCGCCCACCAAAAGATCGGTGCTGCCCGTGCCGATTTCGGTGTCGCGGTCGAAGCCGCTATATTTGAAGTCGCCGGTGGCCAGCTTGACACCGAGGATGAGGCCGCTCGACTGGTCTTTTGAAAAACCTGAATAAGACGCCGTGATCCGGACGTCGCCCAGGGCGGTGTGATGGAAGCCCTGAACGCCGCCGCCGTCGTCGGTGTGAAATTCCCGATCGGCCACAGGAACATCGACCGTAACCTTCCAGTCGTCATTGAAGCGATATTCGACGCCCAGCTTGAGGAATTGCGACTTGAGCTTCTTGTCCGAATTGTTGGCGGCGGGGGCGTCGCGCACGCCAGAGAAGTTCTGGTTCTGGTCCATGAAGTCGTAATCGACATAGGCCGTCAGCTTGGTCCCCATGGGCAGGAGCGAGTTGGCGCCCACGTCGAACACGTTGCAGCCGCAGGCGCAGGCCTGGGCGAGGCTGGGGGCGAGGCTGGCGATCAGGGCGAAGGCCGCGGCGGCGGCACGATGGATGGATTTCACAGTGTGGTCTCCGAGGCGCCAATACGACGTCCTCTCACAGCGGGTCAGGAAAGGCGGTTCGATCGGTATCGCCGCGCGGGTGGGCGCTGAAGGGGCGTTTATCCCTGGCGGCAGACAGCTAGATCGAACGGGGCGGTCCCTGGGACGGTGGCGGCGGCGCGGCGAGGCCTCGACCTGGCGTCAGGTCCCACTGCGGCTGCGCGAGCGTCGGCGCGACGCTGATCGATGCGGCGGCCACAACAGGGGAGAGTGCTGGCGTCGCCAGAACGCCGTGGCCGGCGAAGGCGCAGGGCATATCCGGCCGGACCGGCGGAGCGTTGCCCGGATGGCCTGGGTCGGCGCTGCTGAGCAGGGGGCCGTGGCCGGTGCAGATCACCAGGGCCGGACCGCTGGGGCCGTCCGAGACCATGTAGCCGGCCGGGATCATCAT
This sequence comes from Caulobacteraceae bacterium, assembly GCA_036494815.1. GTDB lineage: Bacteria > Pseudomonadota > Alphaproteobacteria > Caulobacterales > Caulobacteraceae > Poindextera. Next base: position 22,641 of record DASXNV010000086.1, on the reverse strand, counting down.
CTGGAGCAGCAGGGCGATGAGGCTCAGGGCCAGGCCGCGGCCTCGCCATGTTCCCATCCAGACTCGCAAGGCCCGCTGCATCAGCGCGCTTTAGGCCGATGACGGCGCCCTGTCGATTGAACTTAAGGCCCCAGTCCCACTTTTTACGCCGCGCGGGCCTCGGTTTCGGCCATGCGCTGGATGGCCACATAATCGGTTTTGCCAGTGCCCAGGACAGGCACCTCCGGCACACGCACGATCTTGCGAGGCACGGCCAGTTCCGGCGCGCCGACACTCTGGGCGTGGGCCACAAGCGGCGCGACCGACGCGTCAAGCCGATCTGTGACCAGGACCAGGCGTTCGCCCTTCTTGGCGTCGGGCATAGCGATCACCGCATGGCGGGCGTCCGGCCAGACTCCCGCAGCCAATTCTTCAGCGGCGGTCAGCGACACCATCTCACCGCCAATCTTGGCGAAGCGCTTGACGCGCCCCTTGATGCGGATCCAGCCATCGCCGTCCATGGCCACCACGTCGCCGGTGTCGTGCCAGCCGCCGACAACGTAATCCACGTCGCCGGCTTCATTGAGATAGCCGGCCATGATGTTGGGGCCGTGCACGTGCATCAGGCCGCCGCCTTCGATGCCCTCGACCGGCTCCAGGCGTGAGGTCATGCCCGGCAACAGCGGACCGACCGTGCCGCGCTTGTTGGCGCCGGGCTTGTTGACGGCGATCACCGGCGAGGCCTCGGTGGCGCCATAGCCCTCCAGCAGCGGCACGCCGCCGAAGCGCTCGTCCACCAGATTGTGAGTCTCCTCACGCACCCGCTCGGCGCCGCAGACCACGAATTTCAGGCCGGACAGGTCGCCTGGATCAGCCGCCCGGGCGTACTGGTTGACGAAGGTGTCGGTGGCCAGAAGGATCGAGGCCTTGCTGTCGCGGATCAGCGGCGGAATCTGTTTCACATGCAGGGGCGAGGGGTATTCGAACGCCTTCATCCCCGTCAGCAACGGCAGCAGCACCCCCGCGGTCAGGCCGAAGCAGTGGAAGGTCGGCAGGGGATTGAACATCACCCAGTCAGGGTCCAGGTCGATATGGGCGGCGATCTGCTCGGTATTGGCCACCAGATTGCCTTGGGTGAGCATCACCCCGCGCGGCGCCCCGAAACTGCCCGAGGTGAACAGGATCACACCGGGGTCGGAAATCTTGGCCGGCGCGCGGAATTTACGGGGCAGGGCGCCGGCCAGGGCTGCATAGGCCTTGTCGGCGACGCCAATCTTGGAGCGCACGTCCTCCAGATAAACGATCTTATGGTTTGTCTCGAGCGCGTCGATCAGGTCTTCCAGCTTGCCCTGGTCGACGAAGCGGCGGGAGGTGAGGATGGTCTTGACCCGCGCCGTGGCGCAGGCCGACTTCAAATTGCGGATGCCGGCGGTGAAGTTGAGCATGGTCGGCGTGCGGCCAAAGGCGTGCAGGGCGAAGAAGGTCACCACAACCGCCGAACTCGAGGGCAGCATCACCCCAACCCGTTCGCTCTTTTCAGTGAAGCTTGAGATCTTGCGGCCGAGCGCAAAGGCGGCGCGGATCAGGTCTGTATAGGTGAGCGGATTGCGTTCCTGGTCCTCCAGGATCGGCTTCTTGGCCCCGTAGGTGTCGCGGGCGTCGAGCAAGGCGTCGAACACGGCGCGGTCGCCGGCCCGGGCGTCATAAGCTCTCGGCATGAACGTCTCGCTCCAAATCGCCCGTCATGGGCTTGTTGCAATCAGGCTAGTCCCCGGCGCGGGCCTTGGGAAGACTATGAGCCCCAGGCGTCACTAAGCCCTGCACGGTCAAGGTTTCCACAAAGCTGACGATTTGCCGGTCAGCGTCGTCCTGTCCGCTGAACGCGCGCTGAAAGCAACGCGGCAGGCCGCGGCAGAGGCGGTCGCGCAGGTCTGAGTCGGTCTTGGGGCTGTCTGTTGACCCCAGGATCAGACTCGGGGCGCGCACGCCGCCAAGCCCGTCCCGGTTTACTTGCGCTTGCAGATCCTCGAAAGCCGCCAACCAATCGTAGCTGGGACCACCCATGCGCAGGTCGGGATTGGCCTGACGCCAGGCTTGATAGGTCTGTGGCGCAAGGCCGGGCTCGCGATGCGGCCCGACACTCGACCAGCCGGCCTGGCCGTGGGCCCGCAGGCGCCCCAGCAACAGACGCCGCGCCCAGAGGACATTGTTGCGGGTGGGAAGGTTCGCTCCGGTGGTTGGCGCTCGGCGGGTCGGGGCCAGCAGCACCAGACCGGTGACGTTCGCGCCGCGCTGCAGGCGCCGTAGGGCGAGATCGCCAGCGCTAGAGGATGCGACCAAAATCACCGGCCCAGGCGTGTCAGAGGGCAGGGCCTTATCGATCATCGCGCCGATATTGGCGATGTCGCCTTCGAAATCGTCCAGGTGGCCCAGGTCTCGCGTCCCGCTGATGCGTCCAGAACCTCCCTGGCCGGCGCCGTCCAGCACCCACACCACATAGCCGCGCGCGGTCAGGGCGCGAGCCAGGCGATAATAGTCCTCGGCCGCCTCGCCATAGCCGGGCAGAATCAGCGTCTGGCCGCGCGGAACCGCATCGGGTCCGGCCATGCCATAGCGCTGGGGTGGCGCGTCGCCGGACCGGACCAGACCCCAGGTCCAGCCCTCCGGCGGCCAATCGGCGGCCGCCAGGCTCGGCGGAATGCGGCTGTCGGTGAAGGGCGCACGCGCATCGTGGTCGCCACAGGCGGCGACCAGAAGCGCCAGAAATATGGTCACAACCCGGGCGAACATCACCGCCACGCTTGCCGCGTGGATGCGTCGCGCGCAACAGCGCTTGATACTGACGCTCGGAAAGACGATCTAGGCGCTATGGCCACGGTCATCGACACCCGCACCGGACGCGCAGCGCGTCACCCCGAAAAGCAGTCGCGTCCCGAGACGCCGATCCTGCGCAAACCCGACTGGCTGCGCGTGCGCGCGCCCGGATCGGCTGGTTATAACGAGACCCGCAGGATCGTGAAGGAACACGGCCTGACCACGGTCTGCGAAGAGGCGGCCTGCCCGAACATCGGTGAGTGCTGGACCCAGTCCCACGCCACCATGATGATCATGGGCGAAATCTGCACCCGCGCCTGCGCCTTCTGCAACGTCTCCACCGGCCTGCCGTCGGCGCTGGAGCCCACCGAACCCGAGCGGGTGGCCGACGCTGTGCGGCAGATGAAGCTGAAGCACGTGGTGATCACCTCGGTGGACCGCGACGACCTGGCCGACGGTGGCGCGCGCCATTTCGCCGAGGTGGTGCTGGCTATTCGCGCGGCCAATCCCGCCACCACTATCGAGATCCTGACCCCCGATTTCCTGCGCAAGGGCGACGCCGCCAACCAGGTGATCGATTCCAAGCCGGATGTGTTCAACCACAATCTGGAGACCGTGCCGCGGCTCTATCTGAGCATCCGCCCCGGCGCGCGATATTATCACTCCCTGCGCCTTTTGGAGCGGGTGAAGGAGCGCGACCCCACCATGTTCACCAAGTCCGGCCTGATGGTCGGCCTGGGCGAGAGCAAGGAAGAGGTGATGCAGGTGATGGACGACATGCGCTCCGCCGGCATCGATTTTCTGACCATCGGCCAATATCTGCAGCCCACCCGGCGTCACGCGGCGGTGGATCGCTTCGTCGAGCCCGAAGAATTCGCCGCCTATGAAGCCATCGCCCGGGCCAAGGGCTTCCTGATGGTGTCAGCCAGTCCCCTGACCCGGTCGTCCCATCATGCCGGCGAGGATTTCGCCCGATTGAAAGCCGCCCGCGAGGCCCTGCAGGCCGGGCGCTAGGCTTGCGCCACACCCTGGTTCGCATCCTGCCCTATACGCCCGAGCAGCTGTTCATGCTGGTGGGCGATGTAGAGGCCTATCCGCAGTTCGTGCCATGGGTGACCTCGTTGCGGGTGTGGAATCGGCGAGACGAAGCGGAGGGGATCAGCCTGCTAGACGCCGAGGCGGCGGTGGGGTTCTCGTTCCTGAAGGAGCGGTTCTCCACCCGCGTCCGCCGCGATTCTGGGCGCGGCGAGATCACGGTCTCGCTGATCAGCGGCCCGTTCAAGCACCTTGCAAATCGCTGGAAGTTTTCACCCCATGCCACGGGCGTACAAATCGATTTCCTGATCGACTTCGATTTCAAGTCGCGCCTTTTGCAGACCATACTGGCGGCCAACATGCAGCACGCCATCGAGCGGCTGATCGGTTGTTTCGAGGATCGGGCGAAGGCGCTCTATGGCTAGCGCTTCACGCGGCCAAAATATGCGAACAAGCTGGCGACGCCGAAAATCAACGCCGGAAAGATCGCAATCTCCATCGGTGGTTGGAAGCGGCCCTGCGAGGTCAGTCGCGGGGCCAAGGTAAAGAAAAGGCCCGAAAAGGTGGACACCGCCAACCATTGTAAGGCTATGGCGCGCGCGGCTTCGCCGTTCGTTTCCTGCTTGAACGGTCCCTTCTCGGGCCAGCGTCCAACGGAGCGGCGGGCCAGTCGATCGGCGACGTGGGCCGGAATTTCGAGATGGCCGAGCGAAAGCTGGCCAAACATCAAGTCGGCTCTGGGGACAAAGAACCGAGTGCGACGCTCAACGGTGATTTGATTCCAAGGGACCATGAAGTTTTGAGAGAAGGGGCCGAATAGTCTCCAGATGCTGACGCGCAGGCCACAAGGGCACACGCTGAGCGTCAAGATTCCATTCATGTGCACGCTCAAACCCATCGATCCGGACAATTGAGTGAGTTTGAACGAGGTCTTCTCGTCGTTGTCCGGAAAGGCGCTCATCAGCGCGAACCAGCCGGACATGACGCCGAGCACGGTGGTGACACCCAGCCACATGGCCAGGAAAAACACCGGAAAGACGAAGGGCGCGAACCTTTGGAATTGAGGGTCCATTAGAGCTGTGGTCGTCAGCTGATCCGGTCGCGCAGCATTTCCAGGGCCATCTGGGTGGCGGCCAGCTGGATCTCCTTGCGTCCGATGTCGCCAAAGCGCTCGACCCGGTGGTGCACCGACTGGTTGGACCGCGCGGTAGCGAAATGGACGAGGCCCACCGGCTTCATCTCTGTGCCGCCGGTGGGGCCGGCGACCCCGGTGATGGCGACGCTGATATGGGCGTTGGAGTTCTCGAGCGCGCCCTCGGCCATCATCCGCGCCACCGGCTCGGACACCGCGCCATAGTCGGCCACCAGATCGCCGGCGATGTTCAGCAATTCCTGCTTGGCCCGGTTGGAATAGGTGATCAGGCCGCGCTCGAACACAGCCGAGGACCCTGAAATCGACGTAATCGCGGCCGACACCAAGCCTCCTGTGCAGCTTTCGGCGGTGACGATGCGCAGGCGCCGCTCAGCGCATTCGTCGACCAGCAAGCGCGCCAGGGTTTCGATCTCGAGAGGAAACATGAAGGGCCTTCCGTATCTTGCCGCTGGGGTGAGCGTTTGCCAAACCCGAAGCGGTGAGACCAACATCGCAACGTGATCACGATCAAGCCGATTCGCCGTTTCCCATGATGTCCAGTACCGACGCGTCCCCCCCCCGCGGGGCGGCCCCTCCGGTCGCGCCCGCATTGTTCGCGGTCGCGGCCTTCGCCAGCGCGTGCCTAGTGTTCCTTGTAGAGCCGATGATCGCCAAGCTGACCCTGCCCCTGCTGGGCGGCTCGGCGGCGGTCTGGGCGGTCAGCCTGGCGTTTTTTCAGACCGGCCTGTTGATCGGCTACGCCTACGCTCACGGTTTGCAGTTGATCGGCTCTGTGCGTCTGCAAACCCTTGTCCATGGCGTGCTGCTGATCGCCGGCCTGGCGGCGCTGCCGCTGCATATCACGGGCTTACTCGGCGATCCGTCGTCTTCCCAGCCCGCCCTGTGGCTGCTCGGGGTGCTGACAGTGTCGATAGGCCTGCCCTTCGCGGCTCTGTCGGCCACGGCGCCGCTGATCCAGGCCTGGTTCGCCAGCAGCCGTGGCGCGGCCGGCGGCGGCAATCCCTATGGCCTTTATGTGGCGAGCAATGTGGGCAGCCTCCTGGCCCTGCTGGCCTATCCCACAGTGGTGGAGCCCTTCGTCAGGGTCAGCCTGCAGACCGTGGCCTGGAGCGCCGGATATGCCGCCTTCATCGTTCTGGTCGCCGCCGTTGCGGTCTTGGTCTGGCGCTCGCCGGCGGGCAAGGTCCAGGCGCTGAAAGCCAAACCGCCGGCGAACCGGCTGGCGGCCCTGGGGCGCTGGTGGCGACGGCTCTTGTGGGTGCTGCTCGCCGCTGCGCCGGCGAGCCTGATGTTGGGGGTGACCACCTATATCGCCACCGACATCGCCTCGGCGCCCTTTCTGTGGGTTGCGCCCCTGGCGCTGTATCTCCTGACTTTTATCATCGCCTTTCAGACCCGCCCGCTGGTCCCGCCACGGGTCGTTCTGATGTTCCAGACTGCGGCCCTGGTCGCAGCCCTGGTCACCTGGGGCATGCCGATCCAGCCGTTTTTCTGGCTGCAGATCGCTCTACAGCTGCTCAGTTTCTTCCTGACCGCCCTGGTCTGCCACCAGGCATTGGCCACCCGCCGCCCGCCGCCGGAGCGTCTGACCGAGTTCTATCTGCTGATGTCCCTGGGCGGGGTGATCGGCGGGGGCTTCAACGCCTTTCTGGCCCCGGTGCTGTTTCACAGCGTCATCGAATATCCGCTGGTCATGTTGGCTGTCGGCCTGGCGCGGCCCTGGGGCAAGGGTTGGCTGACCCTGCCTCAGACCGGGCTATGGCTCGTCGGCCTTGCAGGCGCTGGCGCGGCCGTCGCCGCCAATCATTGGCTGGGTCCGGGCCTGTTGATGAAGCTGTCTTTCGGCGTCGCCCTGGTTACGGCATTTTTGCTGCGCGAGCGGGCGGTGGCCTTCGTTGTCCTGGCGGTGGTGCTGGTGCTGGGGACCCAGGCTGTGGCGCAGCGCCAGGACATCATCCGCACCGACCGTAGTTTTTTCGGCGTGGTGCGGCTGAGCAAGCGGGTCGTCAAAGGCCTGGGCGAAGCCAAGCTCATGGCCCACGGCACGACCTTGCATGGCGCTCAGGCCCAGGACCCCGCCAATAGCTGCCGGCCATTGGTCTATTACGCGCCGACCACGCCGGTGGGCCAGGTATTCCGCCTGATCCAGGCCCAGCATCCATCGGTCCATATCGGCGCGGTCGGCATGGGCGTGGGGACGGTGGCCGCCTATACGAGGCCCGGCGACAGCCTGCGGTTCTTTGAGATCGATCCCCTGGTCGTGCGATTGGCGACCGATCCGGCCAATTTCAGCTACATCAAGGGTTGCGCCCACGGCGCCGTGGATTGGGTGCTGGGCGACGCCCGCCTGACCCTGGCCCGCGAGCCGACCGGCCATTTCGACATTCTGCTGGTGGATGCGTTCTCCTCAGACAGTGTGCCCGCGCACCTGCTGACCGTGGAGGCCATGCGCAGCTATCTGCAGAAGATCCGCCCCGATGGGGTGATCATCATGCACCTGTCCAACCGCAACCTCGAACTGACCTCCTCGGTCGCGGCGACCGTGACGGCGGCGGGCGCAACCTCCCTGCGCCAGTTCTACCGGCCGCCGCCCGGCTCGTTGGACCTCTATGACACGGCCCAGGATGCGGTGATCATCGCCAAGGATCCCAAGGCCCTGGCCGCTTTTGCAGTGGATCCGCGCTGGCGGCCCCCCGATCCCGCCGGGGTAGAGGCCTGGACCGACGACTATACCAATCTGTTGGGCGCGCTGATCCGCGGCGCTGGACACAACGACCGCGAGACCAGGATCGCTGCGTCGGAAGCGGCCGAAGTCGCCAAAGCTAAGCCGGCAAGCTGATCGCCGTGATGGCCTGGGCGGCCAGGCCTTCTTCGCGGCCCGTGAAGCCCATCTGTTCAGTGGTGGTGGCCTTTACGCTGACGCGAGCTTCGGCGAGCCCGAGAAGTTCAGCCAATCGCGTGCGCATGGCCGCGCGGTGCGCCTTGATGCGGGGACGCTCGCAGATCAGGGTCACGTCCACATTGACGATCCGGCCACCCTTGGCCCGCACCAGACCGGCCGCGTGTTCCAGAAAGACGGCCGAATCGACGCCTTTCCATTTGGGGTCGGTGGGCGGAAAGTGATCGCCGATGTCGCCTTCGCCGATCGCGCCCAGCAGGGCGTCAGTCAGGGCGTGCAGGCCGGCGTCAGCGTCGGAATGGCCGATCAAGGTGCGGTCGTGGGCGATCTTCACACCGCACAGCCAGACCGCGTCACCCGGGCCAAAGCGGTGGGCGTCGAAGCCCTGGCCTATGACGGTGACGCGGGAGTCGGCGGCGAGGGCCTCGGCCATGGTGAAATCCTCTGGATAGGTCAGTTTCATCAGAAAGGGATCGCCCGGTGTGAGCGCGATGCGGCCGCCAGCCTGCTCGACCACGCCTGCGTCGTCGGTGGGCTCGCCGCGCTCGGCGGGCCAGGCGGCGTAGGCGGCCAAGAGGACGTCTCGGCGAAAGGCCTGGGGCGTCTGGGCGCGCCACAGACGGTCGCGCGACACAGTCACCAGCGGTCCGACCTCGGTTTCACGCTTGAGCGTATCGGCGACAGCCAGGGCGGGCAGGGCGCCCTCGGCGGTCTGCAACGCTTTGAGCAGGTCGTCGATGTGGCGGGCGGTCAGGAAGGGGCGAGCGGCGTCATGGATCAGGACAACCTCGCTTTCAGGTCGGTCGCAGAGCGCGTTCAGGCCTGAAACCACCGACTGGGCGCGCGCGGCGCCGCCGGGAGCGGTGGTCCAGCCCGTCAGGCCATCCAGGACTTCTGCAGCCAGCGCTTCGTCGCCCGAAGGAATGACCACCACCAGCCGCTTGGCGCCAGCCTCGAGAAGCGCCTGCGCAGACCAGCGCAATATGGGCTTGCCGCCCAAGTTCATCCACTGTTTCGGCCGCCCCTGGCCCGCGCGCGAGCCTGAACCGGCGGCCACGATCACCGCTGAGAAATCCATGGCTCTGTTTCTTCGGGAGCGGATCGAATGTCCAGAGCCGGATCGGCTTCAGGCTGATGGCGCGAGCCGGACGCGAACGGTTTGTCGAGAGGTTTCGATTCCCGGCGAGTGAAAATTGTTGCAGTGCAATAAGGGCTGGACTTGTTCGAAATTGCTGCCTAAAACTTAGACTTAGGGGATGACTAAATAATGAGCAGAACCATTCAGCTCGGTGCGGTTCGCACGCCTGGGCGTGTCTGGATTGCGCCCATGACCGGGGTCAGCGACCTGCCGTTCCGCCGCGCCGCTACGCGCCGGGGGGCGGCCTATGTCGCCACCGAAATGGTCGCCTGCGCCGAACTGGCCAAGGGGCGGCCTGACGTGGTGCGCCGGGCGGCCGTTGGGGACGGGCTGCCGCTGATGGTCGTGCAACTGGTCGGCCGCGCGCCCCACTGGATCGCCGAGGGCGCGCGCCTAGCCGCTCAGGCTGGCGCACAGGTCATAGATTTGAACATGGGCTGTCCGGCCCGCGAGGTGACGGGCGCGGCCTGCGGTTCGGCCCTGATGCGAGATCTGGACCTGGCCGACCGGCTGATCGCCGCCGCCGTGGAATCCGGCCTGCCGGTTACGGTGAAGATGCGGCTGGGCTGGGATCGCGCGACGTTGAATGCGCCGGAACTGGCTCAGCGGGCTGAGCGCCTGGGTGTTTGCGCGCTTACGGTTCATGGCCGCACGCGATGTGACTTCTACAGCGGGCAGGCCGACTGGTCCGCTGTGCGCGCTGTAAAACAGGCCGTCTCGATCCCGGTCGTGGTCAATGGGGACGTCATCGATCTGGCCAGCGCCCGCGAGGCCCTGGCTCAGTCGGGCGCCGACGGGGTGATGATCGGCCGAGGCGCCTATGGCCGCCCCTGGATCGCAAAGACCATCGAGGCGGGTCTCGCGGATGAGGCCGCGTCCGAGCCGGACGCCTCCGAACGCCTGGGCTTTGTGCTCGAGCATTTCGCCGAGGCTTTAGCCTTTTATGGCGACCGCCTTGGAGTGCGGATCTTCCGCAAGCACCTGGGCTGGTACGTGGAAAAGGCGCCCTGGCCAGCGAATCCGATGGATCGCCGCGCGGCCAAGGCGCGGCTCTGCAGACTGGAGGATCCGGCCATGGTCGAGCGGGAATTGACCGAGCTTTGGGGCCCAACCCGCGAGAGGCGCGCGGCATGAACAGCAGACCGCGGTCTCACCCCATGGACATGGACAAGGGCCTGCGCATCGCCGCCTTTGACATGGCGCCCGATCCCGCCCTGATCTTGGCGCCCGAGGGCGCGCTGGTGGCGGTGAACGAAGCGGCTGAAGCTCTATTCGGCCAAGGCTTGGCCCTCCTCAGCCGCGGCCGCTTTCATGACGCCCTGCCGTCGGGATCGACCCTGACCGCCCTGGTGGATCTGGCGGTGGCCTCACGGGTGCAGGTGCGTGAACGGGGGCTGGAGATCACCCTATTCGGTCACCCGCCGTTCGAGGCCGATGCAGCGGCGACGCCTCTGAGCGACGGCTCCATCCTGTTGACCCTGCAGGTGCGCGGCGGCGCGCTGGGGGTTGAGCGTACCGATGGGCCGGGGCTGCGCACGGTGGTCGGCCTGGGGCGAATGCTGGCCCACGAGATCAAGAACCCCCTGGCCGGCATTCGCGGCGCGGCGCAGCTACTCAAGACCGGGGCGGCGGCGCAGGATGCGCCCCTGGCGCAGTTGATCGTCGATGAGACCGACCGCATCCACCGGCTGGTGGATCGGATGGAGGCCTTTTCCGAAGAGGTGCGCCCGCAGCTCGCCCCCCTGAACATCCACCAGGTGCTGGATCGGGTGCGGGCCCTGGCGGCCAATGGCGTGGCCGATGGCCTGGCCCTGCACGAGCACTATGACCCGTCCCTGCCACCGACCCTGGCCGACGAGGACATGCTGATCCAGGTGTTCCTGAACCTGGTGAAGAACGCGGCCGAGGCGGCCCATGCCCGCGGTGACGGACGTGGCGAGGTGACCATTCTGACCGCCTATCGCCACGGGGTCCGCATGCGGGCCGCCAGCGGCGAGCGCATGCGCAGCGCGCCGCTTGAGGTGAAGGTGATCGACAATGGCCCCGGGGTGGCTGCGCACATGCGCGAGCACCTGTTCGAGCCGTTTGTCACCTCCAAAAGCTTCGGCGCCGGCCTTGGCCTGGCGCTTGTTGCAAAACTGGTCGCCGCCCACGGCGGTCTGATCGATTTCGAGTCAGAGCCTGGCCGTACCGCCTTCCGGGTGCTGCTTCCAATCGCAACTGACGTTGCGCCTGATTAAGTCTTAGGCATGAGCATGCATCACAAGATCCTGATCGCAGACGACGACGCCTCGATCCGCCTGGTTCTCAGTCAGGCTTTCAGCCGCCTAGGCTATCAGGTCCGAGCCACCGGTAACGCCACCACCCTGTTGAAATGGGTTTCGGAGGGCGAGGGCGATCTGGTCATCACCGATGTGGTCATGCCCGACGAAAACGTGTTCGATGTGCTGCCCCGCATCCGCAAGGAGCGGCCCAAGCTGCCCGTGATCGTCATGAGCGCGCAGAACACGCTGCTGACCGCAGTCAATGCGGCCGAGATCGGCGCTTTCGAATATATCCCCAAGCCTTTCGACCTTGACGACATGACCGCGGCGGCGAAGCGAGCCCTGGCCCGTCCGGCCGACGCCGAAGCGACCAAGGCCCAGGCCCGGGCGGTGCGCGACGAGCGACTGCCTCTGATCGGTCGCTCGGCGCCGATGCAGGAGGTCTATCGCACCATCGCCCGCCTGGTCGGCGCGGACCTGACGGTGCTGATCCTGGGCGAATCCGGCTCGGGCAAGGAATTGGTGGCCCGGGCGCTGCACGACCTGGGGCCGCGCAAGGATGGCCGTTTCGCCGTGATCAACCTGGCCGCCGTGCCGCGTGAGCGGGTGGAGACCGAGCTGTTCGGCAAGGGCGATGGCGACCTGGGCAAGCTGATCGAGGCGGACGGCGGCACCCTGTTCCTGGATGAAATCGGTGACATGCCCCTGGACGCCCAGACGCGCCTGCTGCGGGTCATCGACGGGTCGGAGGCCACCATCAACCCAAAGACCGGCCGCCGACCGAATGTACGGGTCATCGCCGCCACCAACCGCGACCTGCGCGCCTTGATCCAGCAGGGCCTGTTCCGCGAAGACCTATTCTTCCGCCTGAACGTGGCGCGCATCCGCCTGCCGCCGCTGCGCGATCGCACCGACGATATTCCCGACCTGGCCCGCTCGTTCCTGCTGCGCGCCCATCGCGAGGGCCTGCCCGCCAAGGCCATTGACGCCAGCGCCCTGGAGCGTCTGAAGGCCTATGAATGGCCCGGCAATGTACGCGAGTTGGAGAATCTGATCCGCCGCGTCTGCGCCATGTACGGCGAGGACCTGATCACCGCCCGTATCGTTGAGCGCGAATTGCAGGATCAAAGTCCGGCCCCGGCTGAGCCTGGCGGACCCGTCACCCTGTCGACCCTGGTCGAGCGCCATCTAGCCGGCTATTTCGCCGACCAACCTGAAGGCGGCCCGCCGCCAGGGCTCTATGACCGGGTGCTTCACGAGATCGAACGCCCCTTGATCCGTCTGACCTTGGCGGCCACCCGAGGCAACCAAGTTCGCGCGGCCGAGATCCTCGGCCTCAACCGCAACACCCTGCGCAAGAAGATCCAGGACCTGGGCGTGGAGACCAACCGCGGCAAGCGGTGAGTGTTTAGGGCAACATAACTGTTGAATACGGGGCACAGTCTTGCCAAGGTCGCCCCATGGCCGAACCGGCTTTTGTACCTGATGACGAACAGCCTGCGGCGAACATGGTGAAGCCGGACCAGCCGGCGCGCCGCTCGGGGTTGCTTGCCTCGAACTATCGGCTGGCGATCGGCTACGCCCTTTCGGCCTCCTTCACCGCCATCGCCGTATGGATGGCCTCGTCGGCGCCGATCAACGGCCCGGTCGGCCCGCCCAGCCGAACGATCCTTATTCTGCTCAGCCTCAACCTTGTGTTGATCGCCGGTCTGGCGGCCGCAGTGGGCTGGCGGGTGTTCCGCCTGATCGTGGACCAGCGCCGCGACGCCGGCGCGCGCCTGCACCTGCGCTTTGTGATGCTGTTCGCCGGGGCGGCCGTAGCGCCGGCGGTGGTGGTGGCCTTGGTGTTCGGGGTGCTGGTGACCCAGGGGGTCGACAGCTGGTTCAGCCAGCGGGTGGGCACGGTGGTCGAGAATTCCGCCACCGTGGCCAAGTCCTATGTTCGCTCGCAGCTCAACGGCATTCGCGACGACATGCAGCTGATGTCCAGCGATCTCAACCGCGCGGCGCCGGGCCTGAGGGAAAACCCGGTCACCTTCGACCATTTCCTGGCGGTGCAGGCGTCCTACCATAATTTTCCGGCGGCCTATTTGATCGACCACGAGGGTCGCATCCTGGCGCGAGCCGAAATCGACAATCCGCCCCGCTATCTGGCGCCCCCAAGCAAGACGCTGGAGTCGGCGGACGCCGGCGAACTGCCTATCCAGGACTTCGACTCCGCCGACCTGTTCCGCGCTGTGCTGAAGCTGAAAGGCTATGACGACGCCTATCTCTATGTGGTCCGTTCGGTGGACCACGGCATCCTCGTCCATCTGCGGGAGACCGAGGGGTCCCTTGCCGCCTATCGGGATTCCGCGGCCAACCGCTCACGGATCAAGGCCGCCTTTGCGCTCAGCTATCTGGAGACGGCGCTGCTGGTGCTTGTTGGCGCTGTGTGGCTGGGCATGCACGCGGCCAACAGTATCTCTGCGCCTGTGGCTAGCTTGGTCCAGGCTGCCGATCAGGTAGCCGCCGGAGACTTGACGGCGCGGGTGAACATCGATCGAGGCCCCAAGGAAATCACCGATCTGGCGGGCTCGTTCAACCGCATGACCAGCGATTTACAGGCGCAGCAGGCCGCCCTGCGGGCCGCGGGCGACGAGGCCGAGTCGCGGCGCCAGTTCATCGAAACCGTGCTGGCTGGGGTCAGCGCCGGCGTGATCGGGGTGGACCGCAACGGGGCCATCACGGCGAGCAACCGGCAGGCTCTGGTGCTGTTGGGTTTGTCGCCGTCGAACGCCCTGGCCGCGTCCCTGGCCGAGGTTGCGCCGGAACTGACCGAGGTCGCCGCACTGGCGCTGCAGTCCGGTGGCGACGCCGAGACCGAGGTCGATGTTGCGCGCGGCGGCGAAACCCGCCGCCTGCGGGTGCGAGCCAGCGGTCACCTGGATGGCGGCCTGGTGCTGACCTTCGACGACATCACTCGGCTGGTGGCCGCCCAGCGCAACGCCGCCTGGAAGGACGTGGCGCGCCGCATCGCCCACGAGATCAAAAACCCCCTGACCCCTATCCAGCTGTCGGCCGAACGCATCCGCCGCAAATATCGCAAGGACATCCAGAGCGACCTGGAGACCTTCGACCGCTGCACAGACACCATCATCCGCCAGGTGGGCGATATCGGCCGCATGGTCGATGAGTTCTCGGCCTTCGCCCGTATGCCGGCGCCGCGCTTCGCCGAAGCGGACCTGGCCGAACTGCTGCGCCAGGGGGTGTTCGCCCAGCGCGTGGCCGATCCGGCCACCGAGATCGAGCTTGGGGAGTTGCCCGAAGCGATCTGGATCAATTGCGATGCCCGCATGGTCGGCCAAGCCCTGACCAATATACTGAAAAACGCCGGCGAGGCGGTGGCGGCGCGACGATTGGCGGAGCCTGCCCTGAAAGGACGAATCCGCGCGCGGCTCATCTACGATGGCCAAAACCTGGCGATCGAGATCGAAGACAATGGCGTCGGCCTACCGGTGAAGAACCGCGATCGGCTGACTGAACCCTATGTGACGACCCGCGAGAAGGGCACAGGCCTGGGCCTCGCCATCGTCAAGCGCATCATGGAAGACCACGGTGGCGAGCTGGTTCTGCTCGACGCCGTCGAACTGCCGGGGGCTCGTGCGGTCCTGAGACTTCCCCGGACGAACACGGCGGCCGCGCCGGTCCAAGAAGGTGTTGCGGTAGCATGAGGGTGACGATGGCGGCCGATATTCTGGTGGTCGACGACGAGGCCGATATCCGCGATCAGGTCGCAGGTATCCTTGAGGATGAAGGCTATGCGGTGCGTACGGCCGCCGATTCCGAGGCGGCTCTGGCCAGTCTGCGGGCGCGTAAGCCGTCGCTGATCGTGCTCGATATCTGGATGCAGGGCGGCGGCATGGACGGGCTGGAGCTGCTCGACATGGTCAAGGGCCTCGACGCCGACCTGCCGATCGTGATGATTTCTGGACACGGCAATATCGAGACGGCGGTCAGTGCCATCAAGCGCGGCGCCTATGACTTCCTGGAAAAGCCGTTCAAGTCCGATCGCCTGCTGCTGGTGATCGAGCGGGCCCTGGAACAGGCCTCGCTGAAGCGCGAGAACCGCCGGCTGCGGCAGCAGACCCTCGCGCCGGAGGGCTTCCTGGGCCGCTCCCACGCCGCCCAGCAGCTGCGTCAGCTGATCGGCAAGATCGCCCCGGCCAACAGCCGCCTGTTGATCACCGGACCGCCTGGTTCGGGCAAGGAGTTGGTGGCGCGGCTGATCCACTCGGCCAGCCCCAGGGCCAAGGGTGAGTTCGTGGCGATCGGCGCCGCAGGTATGACGCCGGAGCGCATGGACCTGGAGCTGTTCGGCGAGGAAGGCGAGGGCGGGCGGCCGCGCAAGATCGGCGTGTTCGAACGCGCCCATGGCGGCGCCCTCTATCTGGATGAAATCGCCGACATGCCGCGCGAAACCCAAGGGCGCATCCTGCGGGTTCTGGTAGAGCCGCGCTTCCGCCGGGTGGGCGGCGACCAGGAGGTGCAGGTCGATGTGCGGGTGATGTCGTCCAGTTCGCGTGACATGCGCCAGGAGATCGCCGCCGGGCGCTTCCGCGAGGATCTGTTCCACCGGCTCAATGTGGTGCCGGTGCATGTGCCGGGCCTGGCCGAGCGGCGCGAGGACATCGCCGAACTGGTGGATTTCTATATCGAACGCATCAGCGAGGCCACCGGCCTGCCCAAACGCCGCTTGACTGAGGACGCCATCGCCACCCTGCAGGTGCATGACTGGCCCGGAAACGTGCGCCAACTGCGCAACAATATCGAGCGCATGTTGATCCTGGCCACCGGCGATCCAGGTGAGCCGATCACCAGCGACCGCCTGCCGGCCGAGGTGGCGGTGGCCGGCGCCGTGGGCTCCATGGGGACCGAGCGGATCATCGCCCTGCCGCTGCGCGACGCGCGCGAGGTGTTCGAGCGCGAATATCTCAACGCCCAGATCGTTCGTTTCGGCGGCAATATCTCGCGCACCGCCAATTTCATCGGCATGGAACGGTCGGCTCTGCACCGCAAGCTGAAATCCCTGGGGGTGTCGCCCTCGCGTCTGGGTGAGGAAGACGATCTCTGATGTCGCGTATCGCCTATGTGGACGGCCGCTACCGGGCTCACGCCGAAGCTGGGGTGCATATCGAGGATCGCGGCTTTCAGTTCGCCGACGGGGTCTATGAGTATTTCGCGGTGTTCGGCGGCAAGCTGGCTGACGCCGAAGGTCATTTCGAGCGCCTGTGGCGCAGCCTGTCAGAGCTGCGCATCGATCCGCCCATGTCCCAGGCGGCGCTGCTAATGGTGATTCACGAGACCATAAGGCGCAACCGGTTCAAGGAGGGCGCCGTCTATCTGCAGATCACCCGGGGCGTGGCGCCGCGCGACCATCCCATCCCCAATCCGGCCCCATCGCCCACGGTGGTGATCACCGCCAAGCCAGTGGACTATGCCGCCGCCGACGCCAAGGCTCGCGATGGCGTCAAGGTGCTGACCCACCCTGATATCCGCTGGGGCCGCTGCGACATAAAGACTGTGGGCCTGTTGCCCAACGCCCTGGCCAAGACTGCGGCGCGGGAGGCTGGAGCCTATGAGGCCTGGCTGGTGGACGATCTGGGTTTTGTCACCGAAGGAGCATCGACCAACGCCTGGATCGTCGACGCCGACGGAGTACTGCGCACACGCGACACCAACGCCAATATCCTGCGTGGCGTCACCCGCAAGGTATTGCTGGCCCTGACTGAGGAAGCCGGAATCGAGGTTTCCCAGCGGCCGTTCACGGTCGCCGAGGCCAAGGCGGCGCGGGAGGCCTTCATCACTGCAGCCTCCACCTTCGTCATGCCGGTGGTGGCGATCGACGGCGCGGCTGTGGGCGATGGGCGCCCGGGGCCTATCAGCGAGCGCCTTCGCGCCCTATATGTGCGCAACGCGCGCGCCAACGCCTGGTGAGTGTGATCACCGTTGCGGCTGTTGGCCAAGGCGGCCTAGACTCGAACCCTGTGTGTGGAAGCGTTGGGCTTCCGTGGACTTACTGACCTCAAGGAGCGCATGAGCGCCATGTCGACCGACAAGAAGCAGAACCTGCAAGACACCTTTTTGAATTCCGTTCGCCGCTCGAAAACCCCCCTGACCATTTTCCTGGTCAATGGCGTCAAGCTTCAGGGTGTGGTCAGCTGGTTCGACAATTTCTGCGTGCTGCTGCGCCGCGACGGTCAGTCACAGCTGGTTTACAAGCACGCCATCTCCACCATCATGCCTTCCCAGCCGGTTCAGCTGTATGAGCCCGGCTCCGAACAGGACGAAGATTGACCGAAAAACTGATCGACCATCGCCCGCCTGCCCAGGCGGCCCTTGTTCTGTTTCCTCATCGCGCGCGCGGACACGATCTGCGGGCGCCTGAGGCCAGGCTGGATGAGGCGATGGGGCTTGCCCTGGCCCTTGATCTCGAGGTGCGCCAGGGTGAGATCATTCCTCTGCGCGCCACCACGCCCGCGACCTTGTTCGGCAAGGGCAAGGTGGCGGAGATCGGCGAGATGGCGACCGCGCTGGACGTGGACGTCATCGTGGTCGATGACGCCCTGACGCCGGTCCAGCAACGCAATCTGGAAAAGGCCTGGCAGGTCAAGGTCATCGACCGCACGGGCCTGATCCTGGAAATCTTCGCCCGCCGGGCGCGCACCCGTGAGGGCAAGTTGCAGGTCGAACTGGCCCGGCTGGCCTATGAGCGTTCGCGCCTGGTGCGGACCTGGACCCACCTTGAGCGTCAGCGCGGTGGCTTCGGGGTCATGGGCGGCCCAGGCGAAACTCAAATCGAGACCGACCGGCGACTGCTGGCTGGCAAGATCGGGCGGCTGAAGAAGGAGCTGGAGGAGGTGCGGCGCACCCGCACCCTGCAGCGCGCGGCGCGCAAGCGCACGCCGTTTCCGACCATCGCCCTGGTGGGCTACACCAACGCCGGTAAGTCGACCCTGTTCAACCGCCTGACCGACTCCAAGGTCGAGGCTCGGGACATGCTGTTCGCCACTCTCGATCCGACCCTGCGCACCGTGAAACTGCCCAATGGCCGACCCGCCATCTTGTCAGACACGGTGGGCTTCATTTCCGACCTGCCGCACGAACTGATTGAGGCCTTCCGCGCCACCCTGGAAGAGGTGGAGTCCGCTGACGTGATCGTCCATGTCCGCGACATCTCCAATCCCGACACCGCCGCCCAGGCGGCTGATGTGATGGAGGTCCTGGCTCAGATCGGCGTGGACCCGGAAGGGCCGCGAACCATCGTCGAGGTGTGGAACAAACTCGACCTGCTGGACGAGGAAGAACGGGGCGCCGCCAAGGCGCGCGCCCTGCGCGGCGAGCAGGCTGGTGTGGGGCCGGTAGCCGTCTCGGCCCAGACCGGCGAGGGGATCGAGCGCCTGCAGGACGTCCTGGCCGCCTTGATCGACCAGGGCGGCGCCGTGGAAGCCGACCTAGCGCCCGGAGACGGGCGAGCCCTGGCCTGGCTCTATCGCCATGGCCGCATCGTGGACCGCCTGGACGATCCCGACGGCCGCGTCCGGCTCTCGGTGCGGCTGGATCCGCAGGCCTTGGGTCAGTTCGAGCAGATGTTTCCGGAAGCACTGGCGGGCTACGCGGCGGAATAGGGCTAAGCTCCCGTTTTCTCCGCCGCTTTGGCCGCATTCCACAGCCCGTCCATCTCGGCCAGATCCGACTCGTGCGGCGCGCGCCCTTGGCCGGCCAGGGCGGCTTCGATGAAGTTGAAGCGGCGGATGAACTTGACGTTGGCGGCGCGCAGGGCGTCCTCCGGCTCCACGTCCAGCTTGCGGGCGAGGTTTGCGCAGACAAACAACAGATCGCCCAGCTCCTCGCGGGCCTTTTTGGCGTCGCCTGCGGCGATCTCGACCTCCAGTTCGGCCAGTTCCTCGCGCAGCTTGTCGATGACCTCGTTGGTGCTCGGCCAATCGAAGCCGACGCGGGCGGCGCGGGCGGTGATCTTGGCCGCCCGGGTCAGGGCGGGCAGAGCGGGGGCCACGCCGTCGAGCACGCTGGCTGACTTGGGCTTGGCGGCGCGCTCCGCCGCCTTGATCGCTTCCCAGGCCACGGTTTGTTCGGCGGAATCGCGATGGGTGGCGTCACCGAACACGTGCGGATGGCGGCGGATCATCTTGTCGCAAATGGCCTGGGCCACCGCGCTGAAGTCGAAAGCGCCCTGTTCCTCGGCCATGCGGGAATGAAACACCACCTGTAACAGAAGGTCGCCCAACTCCTCCTTCAGTTCGCCCAGGTCGCAGCGCTCGATGGCGTCGGCGACTTCATAGGCCTCCTCGATCGTATAAGGGGCGATGGTGGCGAAGGTCTGCTCCAGGTCCCAGGGACAGCCGCCGTTGGGGTCGCGCAGGCGAGCCATGATGGCCAATAGGCGCTGAAGCGGGTCGGTGTCGGACGGTGGTGGGGTCATGGCGGCCTCGGCGGGCGTGAGTCGAACAGTCCCGCCCATAGGGTCAGATTGGCCGAAGGCCGCTGTCGCCCGCAAGGCCTGTCAACGATTAGCCAACTGCTGTTTCGCCAGATCGCGCGCGACCTTGTCGAACACCCATTCGGCGTCGCTCCAGGTGGTTACGGCGGCGCCGCGTTCGTTGCGGATGTCGGTCTCGAACCACTTTTCGTGAATGACGTTTTGGGTCCCCGAAGCGGTGGTGCGCGTCCCGCTGACCTCCGCACCGCCAACGCCCAGGCTGCGGAGCGACAGAGCCTGGTTATGGTCGATCTGGCCCGATGTGGGGCGATTGGGCTTGGCGTCCTCGATCACCAGGCGGATGTGGTCGCCGTCGCTGCTCGTGTTGAACTGCCCGTCCCGGCGCAGTTGGTCTTCTACGGTGGAGCGCAGGGTGGCGGCCAGGTCGTCCAGATCTCGCTGGCCCAGGGTCGCGACCTTGGCCTGCAGGCGAGGGCCGATGGTTACGTCCACGGAACTGACCGCGGCCTGACTGGCGCCGGCGATCAGCAGGGCCGAGGCGAAAAGGGCGGATGGGACAAAGCGCATGGCGTGGCTCCGAACGATTGGGCCCCGCGCTGAGGATACCAGTCTTGCGCCCGGCCGTCAGCCTAGGCGACTGCTCGCTCAGGATCGGCCAGAAAACGCGCCATCCAGGCCTCGATCAAGCTCCAGGCGATCATTGAGGCTTGGCGGATCTCGCCCGCTAGGCGCGGCGCCTCAGCGTCGTCCCGCGCCAGGCAGGCCCGTTCGAGCTGTTCGGCCATGGCCTGCAGCCGCAGCGCCCCAAAATTGCCGGAGGTGCCCTTCAGGTCGTGGGCTTCGCGCGCAAGGGACACGAGGTCGCCGATCTGAACCAATTCCTCGATGCGGGCCAGGCGGCCACGTGACCCGTCCAGATAGGAATCGACCACCTTGTTCAATCGCTCGGGCGGCAGCATGCGCGCTAGGCCGAGCAGCTTGGCCACGTCGATATCCTCGACCTTCTTGTTGGCCGCTGGCGAGACACCCTCGTCGTCATCGCCCCACAGTTCGGCCCCCATGAACCGCTCAATGACCGTGAGGAAGGCTTCGGGATCGATGGGCTTGGAGATAAAGTCGTTCATGCCCGCGCCAAGGCATGCGTCCTGGTCCTTGCGCATGGCGTTGGCGGTCATGGCGATGATCGGCGTCGTCCCCGCCGGCGGCGGCAGATCGCGGATAGTGCGTGTGGCCTGTAGACCGTCCATGATCGGCATCTGCATGTCCATCAGGATCAGGTCGTATGCGCACTGCTGAACGGCCGCGACGGCCTCGGCGCCGTTGACCACGCAATCGACGCTATAGCCGGCTTCCTCCATCACTGTCTGAGCCAGCAGGGTGTTGATCTCATTGTCCTCGGCCAACAGGATCCGTCCTCGCATGGCGCGCGCCGCCACGGGCGCGGCGATCGGCGGTGTCGGTTCGGGTGTCGGCTGTGCGGCCATCTCGGGAGCCGGAACGTGGATCGGAGCCTCGACCGTTTCGGCCGGAACGGCGAGCAGATCGGACAGACGGGATATCAGGATGTTGTGCCGCACGGGCTTGGTCATGACGGCGTCGAACAGGCCCGCCGCCTTGGCGTCGGAGCCGACCATGGAGCCGATCGAGGAGGCGAGGGCCAGGCGGGGCTGAACCAGGGAGCTGTTGGCGCGAACCTTGGCGGCCACGGCTTCTCCCGACAGGCCGGGCATCATGTGGTCCAGAAGTACGATGTCGAAGGGCTCGCCGCGAGCGTCAGCCATGACGATGGCCGCCAGGCCGCTCGGGCCGTCGGTCGCCTCGGAGACAATCGCGCCTTCGCTCTCCAGTTGGCGCTGGAAGATGATGCGATTGATCTCGATATCGTCGATGACCAGGATCCGGCGCCCGCGCAGGGCGTCGGCCGCGCCGGCGCTGGCCAGGGGGGACATGGCGGCGCTGGCGTGGGCCAGTTCGATCTCGACCCAGAAGGTGCTGCCACCGCCCGGACGATCGTCGACGCCGATCTGACCGTCCATCAATTCGACCAGTTGGCGGCAAATCGAAAGGCCAAGGCCGGTGCCGCCATATTTGCGGGTGACCGATCCATCGGCCTGCTGGAACTTCTTGAACAGCTTGGCCTTGGCCTCTTCGCTGAGGCCGATGCCCGTGTCCTGGATCTCAAGCCGCAGGCGCGAGCGCTGGCGGTCGACCGACTGGGTCAGCACCTCAACGGCCACAAAGCCGGTGTCGGTGAACTTCATTGCGTTGGATAGCAGGTTCAGCACCACCTGGCGCAGGCGGGTGGGATCACCGGCGAAACCGCGCCGGGCGCCGTCATCGAGGAAGGAGACGATCTCCAGGCCCTTTTCGGCGGCCTTGGGCGACAGGAGCTCGACCACGTCTTCGACCACGGAATCCAGGGTGAAGTCGATCCGCTCCAACTCCACCTTGCCAGCTTCGAGTTTGGAGATGTCTAGGATGTCGTTGATCAGGCTGAGCAGACAGTCGGCCGACACCCTGACGGCGTCAGCGTATTTGCGCTGTTCGACCGTCAGGTCGGAGCGGAGCAGCAAGGCGTTCATGCCGATCACGCCGTTCATCGGCGTGCGGATCTCGTGACTCATGTCGGCCAGAAACTCGCTCTTGGCCCGATTGGCCTGGTCGGCCGCCTCGCGCGCCGCCCTGAGGTCGGTGGCCGCGGCCGCCAGTTCGGCGGCCTGGCGTTCGGTCTGGACCCGCCGGCGCTCCAGTTCGATCTCGCGGGCCCGCCGTTCGGTGATGTCCCGGACCAGCACGACATAGCCGAGCCCGTTCTTCATCGGATTGCGCCGGACCTCGATCCAGTTGCCGCCCTTGAGC
>DASXNV010000085.1:0-8571 GCA_036494815.1 Caulobacteraceae bacterium | reverse complement strand
ACGCGGGTGATCTTGGCGTCGTCATAGGTATAGCCGATCGAGGCGGTCAAGCGGTTGGTAAGGCTGGCCTGCAGTTCGGCCTCCACCCCCTGGCTCTTGGCGTTGCCCGCGTTGATCACGGCGCCGATCAAGAGGTCGGTGACGTCGGTCTCCACCTGCACATGGTCCCAGGCCATGTTGAAATAGGTGAGGGTGTATTTGAAGCGCCGGAACAGGTCGCCCTTGATACCGACCTCGCGGTTGGTCACCTTGTCAGGGGCGAAGGTGAACAGGGCTTGCTCGGTCCTGACCACAGGGCCGTAAATGTCGGTGCTGGTCGGCAGGGCGTTGACGCCGCCGGGGCGCTGGCCTTCCGACAGGATGGCGTAGGCCATGATCGCCGAGCTGAACTTGTAGGATGTGCCGACCTTGTAGTCGGCGCCGGTCAGGGAGCGCTGGCCGGTGGTGGTGGCCACGGCGCCCGGGCCGACGAACAGCAGGCCGCCGGTCTCGGTGCTCGACAGGGTCTGGCGGAACAGGCGCAGGCCGCCGGTCACTTTCCACCCGTGCAGGATCTCCCACTCGCCCTCGCCGAAGAGGGCCGCGTCGGTGAAATGGGTGAGCCCTTGCGAGACGTAGTCCAGGTCCTGCTGGTTGACGATCGGGCCGTAGTTGGTGATCGCCGGATAGAAGGTGCCAAAGCCGCAGGGGATGGAGGTCGCCGCCACCGAGCAGGCGTTGTAGAAGTCGGTATAGCCGCGGGCGAACTGGTAGTCGCTCGTGGCCGTGGTCTTGTCCTGATAGAAGCCGCCGACCACCCATTTGACCGCCCCGCCTTCATTGGAGGTCAGGCGGACTTCCTGAACGATGCTGTGGCTGCTGTTGGAGACATTGTCGTCGAACAGGGGCCGCGGGGAGGCTCCGTAGACCGCGGTGTAGAAGGGGAAGCTTTGGTAGAAGCCGGTGAGGTCGTTCACCCCTTCGGCGTCGGTGCTGTAATACGAGGTCGACGAGGTCAGGGTGGCGAAGCCCAGGTGGCCCTCCATCTCCAGCGAGGCTAGGTCGACCGTGGAGCGGAACGGCTCGGCGACCTCGGCGCTGGTCAGCAGTTGGCTCGGGCGATAGACGCCGAACGAGTCCTCCTGCGGGCCGCCGGACTTCTGCAGCTGATGCTGGATGGTCAGGGTGGCGTCGAACACTTCGTTCGGCTTCCAGCGCAGGGCGCCGCGGATGCTGGCGGTGCTGTCCCAGTTGACGTCCTTGGCCGGCGCGGCCTGGGCGAGGCTGCCCAGCGGATCCGACGGCGTGATCAGCCTGGGAGCGCCCGCGGCGTCCAGGGCGAAGCGGTTGGGGGCGCTGATGAAACCGGCGTCGCCGTCTTCGTTGAGATTCAGGCGAAACGCCAGAGTCTGGGAGATGGGCGCGTTGACTGTCGCGCTGAAATCGTAGTTGGGGCGGTCGGCGTGGTCGGTCGAGCTGACGCCCACCGCGCCCTCGGCGGTGAACTGATCGAAGCGCGGCTTGTTGTAGATGAAGCGCACCGTGCCGGCGCTGGAACTGGCGCCATAGAGCGTGCCCTGCGGGCCGCGCAGGATCTCCACCCGGTCGACGTCGGTGATGTAGAGATTGGCGAAGATCGGGGTGGAGTCGACATAGGTGGCCACGGTCGGGGTCAGGCCGGAGGTGAAGGTCACCGCGCCGCCCGGCTCGACACTCAGCCCACGGATGATCAGGCTGGAGGCGAGGCCGCCGCGCGGGCCGGTGTCCGCCGACACCAGGCCGGGCACTGATTGCGACAGCAGGTAGACGTCGGTGATGGCGCGCGAGGTCAACTGCTGACCGCTGACCGCGGAGATGTTGTAGGGGACGCTTTGCAGGCTTTCGCGGTGGCCGGTCGCGGTGACGACGATTTCCGGAACGGCGCTGGCCCCGTCCACTGGGGCGGCGGCGTGGGGCGGCGGCGCGGTCTGGGCCTCGGCGGCTCCGGCGGCGGCCAAGGCCGAGCCGACCGCCAGTGTCAGCGCCGTGGATTGCAGCCACTGAGAACGTTGACTATCGGGTCTTTGTCGAAGCATCGCTGTACCCCCTCAGGTTTTTTTGAGCCGGCCGTTGTCCGGTGGCGACCTTGATCATCGCCTTCCCAATTGGGCGGCGACCTGTGTGATCACACATAAGTCTAGACATTTTAAATGTCTAGACAAGGTGAAAATCGTGGTCGCTATGAACCTGGCCAGGGCCTGCCTAGGCCCTGCCTTGTCGCCGGGTCGACACGACGCGGCTCAGCCTTCATCATGGCGTCAACGACGCGCCGTCATTCAGAAGACGTCATGGCCCGCGACCGCGACAAAGTTGAATTTGGTCAATGAGCAAGCTTGCAGAGTTGGAGCGCGAACAACCCGCCGCGCTGCACCGGCGGATCGCATCGGACATAGAGGCCGAGATCGCCTCGGGCGCTTGGCCGCCCGGCTATCGCATCCCGTTCGAACATGAACTGACCCAGAAATACCGCTGCGCGCGGGCGACGGTGAACAAGGCGCTCTCCGCGCTCGCCGCCGAGGGCTTGATCCATCGCCGCCGTGGGTCGGGTTCGTTCGTGGCGCCGCCGCGGGTCCACGCCCTGGTGGTCGAGATCCCCGACATCGAGGCCGAAATCAGCAAGCGGGGCCAGCGCTACGGCTACCGGCTGCTGTCGCGGCAACGCCGACAGCCGCGCGCCGACAAGGTGGCCGAGGTCGACCTGTCCCGCGGCGGCGAGCTGCTCTGCCTGCGTTGCCTACATTTCGCCGACGACCAGCCGTTTTCGCTGGAACGGCGGCTGATCAGCCTGGCCATCGCGCCCGAGGCCGGCGCAGCCGATTTCGAACACGTCTCGCCAAGTTCGTGGCTCGTGCAAAATGTTGCGTGGACCGCCGCCGAACACCGAATCATGGCCGTCAATGCGGACGCCGAAAGCGCGGTCCTGCTCGACATCCCGCCCAATACGGCCTGCCTGGCGGTGGATCGCGCCACCTGGAACGGCGGCGACCAGATCACTCAGGTTCTCAACCTCTTCTCTGGCGACTCCTACGACCTGATCGCTAGGTTCAATCCGCCGCATCGCGGCCTATAGGCTGGCCGGCGCCGAGGGATTCCACGGCGTTTTTTTCAGTCCTTCTGCTGGACATCGTCAAATGTCTAGACTTATACGAGTCGGCCGGCCTGCGGACCATGGCTGCCGGCGCAAAGGCGCGCCCTAGCGGAGACGAGCCCTAGCGGAGACGAGCGAGCCAAACCCCGGGGGGAACGCGTGTGACGGACGCATCGCCGCTGGCGCCGTGTTCATTACCCCCGCCACGACGATGATGAAGGGCTGGAAATGACGGTCAACGCCGAGACGCCGACCAGGATCGAGCAGCATACCATCTATCAAATCCCGCTCAACGAGCGGCACGGCCGGGCGCGGGACCTGTTCACCATCTGGTTCGGCTCCAACATCATGATGCTGACCATCGTCACCGGAGCGCTGGCGACCACGGTGTTCAAACTGCCCTTCCTCGCCGCCGTGGGGGCCATCGCCCTGGGCAATCTCGTGGGGGCGGTGTTCATGGCCTTGCACGCCGCTCAAGGGCCGCGCCTGGGCGTGCCGCAGATGGTGCAGACGCGCGGCCAGTTCGGCTCCATCGGCGCAGTGCTGGTCGTCGGCGTGGTGGTGGCCATGTATGTGGGCTTCCTGGCTTCCAACATCGTCCTGGGCGGCCAGTCCCTGCACGTCATCGCGCGTGGAATCCCGGTTGACGCCCTGATCGCCTTCGTCGCCCTGGTGAGCGTCATCGCCACCATGTACGGCCACGACCTGATCCACGCCTATGCCCGGGTGCTGACCATTCTGTCGGGCCTGGCCCTCTTGGCGACCTTCATCTGGCTGGTGTTCGTGCACGGCCTACCCGCCGGCTTTCTGGCTATGAACCACTACTCGACGGCGGGGTTCTTCAGCATGGTCTCGGTGGGCGCGCTCTGGCAGATCGCCTATGCGCCCTATGTGTCGGACTATTCCCGCTACATGCCGCAGGACACCGGCGCGGCGCCGACCTTCTGGGCCAGCTATTGGGGCTGTGCGCTGGGCTCGATCCTGCCCATGACCCTGGGCGCTCTATTGGGCCTGATGGTGGTCGACAAGAACCTGATCGGAGGCCTGGCCAGGCTCACCGGCCCCGCCAGCGTGCCGATCATCGTCATCTTCTCGGTGGGCATCGCTGGGACCAACGCCATGAACCTCTATTGCGGCGTCCTATCGACCATCACCCTGATCCAGACCTTCAAACCGGACTGGAAGGCCGGGCCCATGGCCCGCATCGCCGCGGCGCTCGGCCTGACCTGCCTGGGACTCGGCATCGCCTTCTGGGGCGCCGAGCATTTCCTGGCCAACTACACCAATTTCATCCTGTTGCTGCTCTATGTCCTGGTGCCCTGGACGGCGATCAATCTGGTCGACTTCTACCTTGTTCAGCACGGTGACTACGATGTCGCCTCGTTCTTCGCCTCGGACGGGGGCGTCTATGGCCGCTACAACCGGCCGGCCATCTTCTGCTATCTGCTGGGTATCGTCATCCAGACGCCGTTCGTGGCCACTGATCTCTACACCGGACCGGTAGCCAAGATGCTCGGCGGCGTGGACATCTCCTGGGTAATCGGAATCGCGGTGATCGGTCCCGTCTACTATGTCACGGCTAAACGGTTCGGCGTGGCCAGACCCGCGCTCAAGCCGGCCTGATCCATTGCACGGTGGCGCCGCCTGAATTCACTTACGCCAACGAAAAACGCGCCGCGCCGGGGCGGGACGAGCGCCGGACGCCGTCGCCGCAGGCGTGCGGCTGGCTTAAAGAAAATCAACCCTGACGCTTTTGCCAACTCAAGTCGCGACCAGCCGCCGAACATGGCCAGACGCCCATCCAGCAAGGGGAGCTGGTCCGCGGGCTAGCCAATTGTTCAGCGCGCTTCGGCGCGGACCGGCAGCTTCCAACCTGGTCGGATGAAGTGGCAGGTATATCCGTCCGGAATTCGCTCCAGATAATCCTGGTGCTCGGGTTCCGCTTCCCAGAATGGGCTGGCCGCGGTGACCTCGGTGACCACTTTGCCTGGCCACAGTCCCGAGGCGTCGACATCGGCGATGGTGTCCAGCGCGACCCGCTTCTGTTCTTCGTTGGTATAGAAGATCGCTGAGCGATAGCTGGCGCCCCGGTCGTTGCCCTGGCGGTTCAGCGTGGTCGGATCATGGATCTGGAAGAAAAACTCCAGCAGGCGCCGGTAGGAAATGATCTGGGGATCAAAGACGATCTCGATCGCTTCGGCGTGGTTCCCATGGTTGCGATAGGTTGCGTTTGGAACTTCTCCGCCTGAATAGCCGACCCGGGTTGAAATCACGCCCGGATAGCGTCGCAACAAATCCTGCACACCCCAAAAGCAGCCGCCGGCCAGGATCGCGGTTTCGGTTGGGGTGGGCATGATGTTGTTCCTTTGACTGGCGACCAATCCCAAATAGTCATTGTTCCGGCATGATGAACCCCTCGTTCTCCCTCACCAAGCTGCTCAACGCTCCAATTTGCGCGGGTGGTGCTTGAAAACCTGCGGCGAGCGTCATCCACGTTCCAGAATGGAAGAGGCGCTGGGCCTGGGCGGCTGCAACGCGCTTGGGTGCAAAGGCGAAGGTCGCAGCGCTCTGACGGTGATATAATGGGCAGTCGGGGCGCCTTAGACGAAATGGAGCCGCCATGGCCGACCGTGATGGAATTCGCCCCTACACCCATCCGGCGGGGGGTTGGGACGCCCTGGGCGCCGTCGCTCGGGCGATCCGCACCCAGATGGACGCCGCGTCGGGCGCCAAGACCTTGCTGCGCAACAACCAGCCCGAAGGGTTTGACTGCCCCGGTTGCGCCTGGCCCGACCCTAAACACACCTCCGCCTTCGAGTTCTGCGAGAACGGGGCCAAGGCGGTCACCTGGGAGGCGACCAAGCATCGCGCCACGCCCGAGGTCTTCGCCAACCACACAGTCAGCGAGCTTTTGACCTGGAACGATCATGACCTGGAAAACCTCGGCCGGCTGACCCACCCGATGGTCTATGACCAGACCTTGGACCGCTATGTCGCCATCGGCTGGGACGACGCCTTCGCCCGCATCGCGGCCGGTTTGAACGCCCTGCCTGACCCCAATATGGCGGAATTCTACACCTCCGGCCGCGCCTCCAATGAGGCGGCCTTCCTGTTCCAGTTGTTCGCGCGCGCCTACGGCACCAACAACTTCCCCGATTGCTCCAACATGTGCCACGAGGCCACCAGCGTCGGCCTGCCCATGTCGATCGGCATCGGCAAGGGCACGGTGTCCCTGGAGGATTTCGATCACGCCGAAGCCATCATCTCCATGGGACACAATCCCGGCACCAACCATCCGCGGATGATGTCGACCCTGCGCGAAGCGTCCAAGCGTGGCGCGCCCATCGTCGTGCTCAATCCATTGAAGGAGAGGGCGCTGGAGCGGTTCGCCGCGCCCCAGTCGCCGGTCGAGATGGCCACCTTCAGCTCGACGCCCATCGCCAGCGACTATCTTCAGGTCAAGGTCGGCGGCGACGTGGCGGCGCTGAAGGGGATCATGAAGGGCGTGCTGGCTCTGGACGCTGCGGATCTGGCCGCCGGTGGGCCGGGCCTGCTGGACCGGGCCTTCATCGCTGAGCACACCAACGGGATTGACGCCCTTGTGGCCGACTTGGCTGACACCGACTGGGAGGCGATCGAACGCGCCAGCGGCCTGTCCCGCGCCCGACTTGAGCACGTCTCGCAGATCTATTGCGCCGCCAACAGCGTGATCGTCTGCTACGGCATGGGCGTCACCCAGCACCGCATGGGCACGGCCAATGTCCACCAGATCTCCAACCTGCTGCTGCTGAGAGGCAATTACGGCCGGCCGGGCGCCGGCATCTGCCCCCTGCGCGGCCATTCCAACGTCCAGGGCGATCGCACGGTCGGCATCGATGAAAAGGCCCCGGCCGCCCTGCTCCAGGGCCTCAAGCGGGTGTTCGGCTTCGACCCGCCGGAGGCGCATGGCCACGACGCCGTGGAAGCGATCAAGGCGATCTTCGAAGGACGGTCCAAGGTCATGATCTGTCTGGGCGGCAACCTGGCCGTGGCCATGTCCGATCCCCGGCGCAGCTTCGCCGCCGTGCGCCGCCTCGATCTGGCGGTCCATATCGCCACCAAGCCCAACCGCTCCCACCTGTTGGTCTCCAAGCAGACCCTGCTGCTGCCCTGCCTGGGGCGGACGGAACTGGATCTCCAGGCTGGCGGCGCCCAGTCGGTGACGGTCGAGGACTCCATGTCGATGGTCCACGCCTCCAAGGGACGCCTGCCGCCGCCGTCGGAGCATGTGCGCTCCGAGCCCGCCATCGTCGCCGGCATCGCCAAGGCGGTGCTGGGCGGGCGCCACGGCATCGACTGGGACGGCATGATCGCCGACTACGACCGGATCCGCGACGCCATCGAAGGCGCGCTGCCCGCCTTCGCCGACTACAACGCCCGTGTCCGCCAGCCCGGAGGCTTCCGCCTGCCGCTCGGCCCGACCGAACGCATCTGGCATACGCCGTCCGGCAAGGCCGAATTCCTGGTTTTCGACGGCTTGGCCGAAGACCCGCGCAGCGCAGATCCAGACGTCCTGACCCTGACCACCCTGCGTAGCCACGACCAATACAACACCACCATCTACGGCTTTGACGACCGCTATCGCGGGGTGTTCGGCCGCCGCGATGTGGTGTTCCTCAACGCCGAGGATCTGGCAGACCGCGGTCTCGCCGCCGGCGACCGTGTCGACCTGCACGCCGCGCCCGAAGCCGGTGAGCCGGCTGACCCAGACGCGGTGCTCAAGGGTCTGACCGCCGTCGCCTATGACATCCCCAGGGGCTCGGCCGGCGCCTACTATCCCGAGGCCAACGTCCTGATCCCCCTCGCCCATCACGATAAGCAAAGCGGAACCCCGTCCTACAAATCGGCGCCCATCAGGGTTGTCCGGACCGCGGGCTAGGTCGACTGATCCAGCGAGTGGCGGTCGCGCCTGCATGGTGATTGCGTCAGGGCCGCGCAGTTGCCGTTGCGGCCATGGCTGATAGCGGCGATGGATCTATGATAGCGCCTGCTCCATCCGATGCCGCCCATCACGCTTGCGATGTGGGTAGCGGGCGAGTCCTTTGGGAGGTCAAGTCGATGGGCGCCGCCAGCGTAACCGAGCAAGGTCGGGAGATCGCGGCCAGGGTTGAGGCCTTCGTGCGGGGAACGGTGATCCCGTACGAAAGGGATCCGCGCTGTGGCGCCCACGGTCCGGCCGATGAACTGGTCGTGGAGCTGCGCGACAAGGCGCGGGCGGCCGGGGTGCTGACCCCGCACATTCCCGCCGGCGGTCATCTGAGCCATCAGGATGTGGCGCTTGTGCTGCGCGCTTCGGGCCTGTCGCCGCTAGGACCGGTGGCGGTCAATGTCGCCGCGCCTGACGAAGGCAACATGTATCTCCTCGGTAAGGTCGCCAGCCCCGAGCAGAAGGCGCGGTTTCTGGCGCCCATGCTCGAGGGACGGGC
>DASXNV010000084.1:0-3349 GCA_036494815.1 Caulobacteraceae bacterium | reverse complement strand
GATTGGCATGAGCCGATGCTGAAGGAGCTGGCCGAGATCGGCATGGAGCTGGCCGGGGTGCTGTTGCGGCGCGAGGCGGCGAAGGCTGCCTGTGCCGTAGCGGGTCCCGATCCGCAGCTGACCTTTGCGCGGCTGTCGCGGGCGGTGCGCCAGATCGTGGCGCTGAACGCGCATCTGCGTCAGCAGCGGCAGGCTGCGCGCGAAGGCTGGTGTGGCGCCGGTGGACGGGCCGCCGACGGAGCCGATGGATCCGGCGAGACGTGAGTGCGTCCTGGCGCGGGTCCAGGCCCTGTGCCGCAAGAGCGAGGTGGCGGGCAGGCTGACGGCGGCGATCGATGTCCAGGCGACCAAGGGTGATCGCGAGCGGTTGTTGCGCGATCTCGACGTGCGGCCGGATGTGGCGGTCAACACCGGCGACTTCCTGGCGCGGCCGACCGACAAGGTGATCGCCGACATCCGCCGCGATCTGGGCCTGGAGCTGAAGGCCGTGGCGTCGAAGGCCCCGTTGGATGACGACGACGGCCCTGACGACGAGGGCGAGGATGAGGATGAGCCCGGCGGAGGCGCCGATGGTTTCGGGGAGGTTCGGCCGCCCTGGCTGGAACCTGGCTGGGGCGCGGTGCGAAGCCGCCCCCGGCGCGGGTGGGGGTGAGTCCCCTTCTCCCGTGGGGAGAAGGAGGGGTGTTTCGTGGACGCCCCCACCCTACCCTACCAGCTTGGCCAGTTCCCCCAGCACCAGCTCGGCGGCGTGCAGCCGCGCGTTGGCGCTTTCCCATTCGCCCTTGATCACCACCTTGTGGTCCGGGCGCACGCGCCAGACGGCGGGCTTCTTCTGGATCAGCTGCACCAGGCCCAGGGGATTGGCGAAATTGTCGTCGCGGAAGCTGACCACGGCGCCCTTGGGGCCTACGTCGATCTTGGCCACATTGGTCTGGCGGCACAGGCCCTTGATGGCCACGACCTTCAGCAGCTGGTCGGCCTCGGGCGGCAGGGGGCCAAAGCGGTCGATCAGTTCGGCGGCCAGGGCTTCGCGGTCCTCGGACCGTTCCGCTTCGGACAGGCGGCGATAAAGGGACAGGCGCACGTTCAGGTCGGGGACATAGTCCTCGGGGATCAGCACGGCGGCGCCGGTGTTGATCTGGGGCGACCAGCCGCGGGCGGTCTGCAGGACGCTGGGACCGTGGGCCTTGAGCTCGGCCACCGCATCTTCCAGCATCTGCTGGTACAGCTCGACCCCGATCTCGCGGATATGGCCGCTCTGTTCGTCGCCCAGCAGATTGCCGCCGCCGCGGATGTCCAGGTCGTGGCTGGCCAGCTGGAAGCCGGCGCCCAGGCTGTCCAGGGACTGCATCACCTTGAGCCGCTTTTCCGCCGACAGAGACAGCTGCTTTTCCGGGGCCGTGGTCAGATAGGCGTAGGCCCGGGCCTTGGACCGCCCCACCCGCCCGCGCAGCTGGTACAGCTGGGACAGACCGAACATGTCGGCGCGGTGGATGATCATGGTGTTGGCCGTGGGGATATCCAGGCCAGACTCGACGATGGTGGTGGAGAGAAGAACGTCGTACTTGCCGTCATAGAAGGCGCTCATGACGTCTTCCAGCTGGGTCGGCGCCATCTGGCCGTGGCCGACGATGAACTTCACCTCCGGCACCTGTTCGCGCAGGAACCGCTCCAGTTCGGCCAGGTCCTTGACCCGGGGGGCGACGAAATAGGCCTGGCCGCCGCGGTATTTCTCCCGCAGCAGGGCCTCACGGGCCACCACCGGATCGAAGGGAGTGATGTAGGTGCGCACCGACAGGCGGTCCACCGGCGGGGTGGCGATGATCGACAGCTCGCGGATGCCGGACAGGGCCATCTGCAGCGTGCGCGGGATCGGGGTGGCGGACAGAGTCAGCATGTGCACCTCGGCGCGCAGGGCCTTGAGCGCCTCCTTGTGCTTGACCCCGAAATGCTGCTCCTCGTCCACCACCACTAGGCCCAGGTCCTTGAAGCTGACCTGCTTGGACAGGACCGCGTGGGTGCCGATGACGATCTCGATCTCGCCCTTGGCGATGCCCTCGCGGGTCTGGGCGGCCTCGGCGGCGGGCACCAGGCGCGACAGGCGCCGCACCTTGACCGGCCAGCCCTGGAAGCGGTCCACAAAGGTCTTGTAGTGCTGGCGGGCGAGCAAGGTGGTGGGGCAGACCACGGCCACCTGCTTGCCGCTCATGGCCACCACAAAGGCGGCGCGCAGGGCGACCTCGGTCTTGCCGAAGCCCACATCGCCGCAGATCAGCCGGTCCATGGGCTTGCCCCCGGCCAGGTCGCCCAAGACGTCGGCGATGCTGCCCAGCTGGTCGTCGGTCTCCTCATAGGGGAAGCGGGCGCAGAACTCGTCGAATAGGCCGGCGGGCGGGTCGATCTCCTCGGTGACGTTGAGGGCGCGGGCGGCGGCGATGGCGATCAGGCCCTCGGCCATTTCGCGCAGGCGCTCCTTCGCCTTGGCCTTGCGCGCCTGCCACGCGGCGCCGCCCAGGCGGTCCAGCTGCACCCCTTCGCTTTCGCTGCCATAGCGGGTCAGAAGGTCGATGTTTTCCACGGGCAGATAGAGCTTGGAGTCGCCGAAATAGTGCAGTTCCAAGCAGTCGTGGGGGGCGGCCTGGACCTCCAGGGTCTTCAGCCCCTCATAGCGGCCGATGCCGTGGTCGATATGCACCACCAGGTCGCCGGGGGTGAGCGAGGCGGCCTCGGCCAGGAAGTTCTGGGCCCGGCGGCGGCGCTTGGGCCGGGCCAGGCGGTCGCCCAGGATGTCGGTTTCCGAGATCACCGCCAGCTGGTCGGTCTCAAACCCAGTCTCCAGGGGCAGGACCACCCGCTGGGGCTTTTTCGGATCCGCCGCCTTGGCCGCCTGCCAGTAGGGCGAAAAGGCGATGTTCCTCAGGCCGTGGTCGGCCAGCATGGAGCCCAGGCGCTCGGACGAGCCCTCGGACCAGCTGGCCAGCAGCACGCGCTTGCCCTGGCCGCTGAGGGCGCGGGCATGGTCGGCGGTGGCCTCGAACAGGTTGACGCTGTCCTGGGCCCGCTCGGCGGCGAAGCTGCGCCCCTGGCGCACGCCCATGTCCACGGCGGCCAGGTCGTCCACCTGGAACGGGGTGAACTGGCGGCTGGGGCCCGACTGCAGCCGACGGTCCCATTCCGCCCCGTCCAGATAGAGGGCGTTCGGCTCCAGGGCGTGATAGCCGCTGCGGCCCTGGGCGCTTTCGCGGCGGGCGTCATAGGCGTCGGCGATCATGGACAGGCGCTCGTCCCGCGCCTCCTGCGCTAGGTGGTCGACCCCGATCAGGGTCTCGGCAGGCAGATAGTCGAACAG
>DASXNV010000083.1:0-48436 GCA_036494815.1 Caulobacteraceae bacterium | reverse complement strand
TATGACCGAGACCTGTATAAGGCGCGGCATCTGATCGAGAATTTTTTCGCCGATCTCAAGCAGTACCGAGCTATCGCCACCCGCTACGACAAAACAGCTCGAAACTTCCTCGCCGCCGTCTATCTGGCAGCAGCCGTTATCTGGCTCAAATGACGACAGGCCCTAGATCAGATCACGTGAACTTCCGGCGCTCCGGCCCGCAGTCGGCCGACGATGCGAGCGGCGCCGAACCCGGCGTCGCTCACCTGTTTCAGGACTGTTTCCGCATGGCGCGGTTCCACCGCGATCAGCAAGCCGCCGCTGGTTTGCGGATCACATAGCACGTCCTTGCGCCACTCGGGCAGATCGGCAGGCAGCCGCACGGCGTCGCCATAGCTGGCCCAGTTGCGGGCCGCGGCGCCGGTGCGAACGCCCGCCTGAGCCAGGGCCTGGACGCCCTCGAGCAAGGCCGGGTCGACCGCGAAAATCTCGGCGGTCAGATTCGCCCCTCGCGCCATTTCCAGGCCGTGGCCCAGCAGACCAAAACCGGTGACATCGGTGACGGCGTGGACGCCTGGCTTGTCGCCCAGGGCCGCGCCGATGCTGTTGAGCTGGGTGGTGGTGGCGACCAGGGCCTCATAGCCCCCGGGCGGCAGGCGCTGTTGTTTAAAGGCGGCGCTGAGCACCCCGACGCCCAGGGCCTTGGTCAGGATCAGCGCGTCGCCGGCCTGGGCGGCGCGGTTGGTCAGCACCCGGTCGGGATGGACAAGGCCCAGGGCCACCAGGCCGTAGATCGGCTCGACGCTATCGATGGAATGGCCGCCGGCTATGGGGATGCCGGCCTCGGCGCAGGTCGCCGCGCCCCCGGCCAGGATCGCCTGGATGGTCTCCACCGGCAGGCGATCCACCGGCATACCGACAATGGCCAGGGCGAAGATCGGAGTCGCCCCCATGGCGTAGACGTCCGACAGGGCGTTGGTGGCGGCGATGCGGCCAAAGTCGAACGGATCGTCCACCACCGGCATGAAGAAGTCTGTGGTGGCCACCAGGGCCTGCTGATCGTTCAGCCGCCAGACCGCGGCGTCGTCGGAGGTCTCCGTCCCGACCATCAGATTGGGAAACACCCCCGCGGCCGGGGTCTTGGCCAGGATTTCGCGCAGCACCGCGGGCGAAAGCTTGCAGCCGCAGCCGCCCCCGTGCGCCAGCGAAGTCAGTCGCAGAGCTTCGGCCATTCACACGCCTCCCAACGATCCGTCCGCATCCCATTGAAACGGTTCGACCTGACACGTCATATATCCGCCCCACGGCGACAGGATGGACCTCTTTTTCGATGGCGCAGATCCAGTTGCTGGAAACGGCCGACACAGCCTCTCTTGCGCCCTACGACGCCATCATCGATGTGCGCAGCCCCGGCGAGTTCGCCGAGGATCACCTGCCCGGGGCGATCAACCTGCCGGTGCTGGGCGACGCCGAACGGGCCGAGGTCGGGACCATCTACGTCCAGGAGTCCAGGCTGCGGGCCAACCGCATCGGCGCCGCCTATGTGGCCCGCAACATCGCCCACCATCTGGAGACGGCGCTGGCCGACAAGCCTGCGACTTTCGCGCCGCTGGTCTACTGCTGGCGCGGCGGACAGAGATCCAATTCCATGGCCACCATCCTGTCGCGGGTCGGCTGGCGCACCTCGGTCCTGTCAGGGGGTTATCGCACCTATCGTCGGGCGGCGCGGGCGCGGCTTTACGATCAGCCTTGCCCCCTGCAGCCTATCCTGCTGGACGGCGACACCGGTTCGGCCAAGACCGAGATCCTGCACCGGCTGGCCGAACGCGGCGCGCAGATCCTGGACCTGGAAGGCCTGGCCGGGCATCGCGGCTCCCTGTTCGGCGGCCTGGCCGGCCGGCCCCAGCCCAGCCAGAAGATGTTCGAATCCAGACTGCTACAGGCCCTCGATGTGCTGGACCCCGCCCGCCCGGTGGTGGTCGAGGCCGAGTCCAGCAAGATCGGCGACCGCATGGTGCCGCCCGCCCTTTGGCAGGCCATGCAGGCCGCGCCGTGCATCGAGCTAGTTGCGCCGCGGAGCCAACGCGCCCGGTATCTGGTGTCGGCCTACGGCGATATCGTCGTCGATCCTGCGGCGCTCGAACTCGCCTTTCGCAGCCTGCCGGTCTATCCGGCTCAGCGCCGCCTTGACCATTGGCGGCGGCTGGCGGCCGAGGGCGACTACGAGACCCTGGCCGAGGCCCTGATCGAGCTTCATTACGATCCGGCCTATCGCCGCGCGCGCCGCAAGGCCGGCCGCACGCCCCTGGCGCGGATCGCGCTCGACGCGCTGGATGAGCCGGCTCAGATCGCGGCGGCGGACGCGATTCTGCGGCTGCTTTAACGGCGCATCTTCGGCGCCGCCTTGGACCCGGCCTGGGTGGTGGCCGACGGCCTGACCGGGGCGCCCAGGTGCTGAGCGTCGGTGACCGCGGCGGCGCAGTCGGCGTCGTGCGCCAGGCCGGGATCGACGAAGGGCAGCACAGCCAGCGGCGGGAACAGCACGCCCAGGGCCACGGCGGCGCCGACCTGCAAGGGCGCGGCGCCCGGCTTGACGCCTGGCTTGAGGCTACCGAGGTGGCCGCCGATAGTGACCGGCGCCGCCATCCGTACCATCCGGAATTCCTTGGGCGCGCCCTGCAGGGTTAGGTCGACGCTCTCGTCCCTGAGATTTATCGTCCCCTTGCCAGTGGTCAGCACCGTGTCGCTGTCGAAGACCAGGTTGCGAACACTCAGTACCCCGTCCTTGGCCTGAAAGTCGGCCACGGCGCAGCGCACCCCCATCTCGCTTTGGTCCTTGGCCAGGAGCAGGCCGAGCCCACGGGTCACGTCGATGCCCAGAAGTTCGCCCAGGCTCTGCCGCACCTCCCCATGGGGGACCACCAGGGTGAGGGTCCCGTTGGACGTGGCCGCCACCTGCCGGATGGACGCGCCCTGGCCGGTCAGCTTGGCGCGGGCCTCAAGCACACCCTCCAGAGCCGGCGGGCCGGTCTTGGTCAGGAAGTCCTGCAGCCGCACATTGGTGACCTTGAGGTCCGCCTCGTCCAGGGGCGTTGCGCCGCGCGCGTCCAGCCGAACCCTGCCTGTGAGCTGGCCCTGGGGAAAGCTGAAGGCGATAGGGTCGGCGGTCAGCACCCCGTGATCCAGCTTCAGGTCCATTTTCACCTGGCGAAGCGGCATATGTGGGCTGGCGATCACCGAGCCGGCGGCATAGCGGACCACGGCGTCGGTTGAACGCATCCGGGCCGTGTCCAGGGTGGCGTCAGGCAGCAGCCGGTCCTGGGCCTTCAGCTTGGCCTCCTGGACCTGCTGCAGGTGTGTGCGCGCCACGCCGGCGATGGGCGCGCCGACCGCGGCGCCGAGGTCGGCCAGATCCAGGGAGCGGGAGCGCAGGTCGGCGCGGACAAAGGGTCTCGGGCCGGTGTGGTCGACCTGGAAAGCCCCTTCAAGATCGCTCTGACCCACATGGCCGCGCACGTTGCTGAAGCTGTACTTGCGACCGTCACGCGCCAGATCTCCGGCCAGATGGTAGGCCGACGAGTTGGGCAGGGCCACGCCGGTCAGATAATAGAGATCAGCCAGATCAGCTCCTGACACGATCAGGGCGGTGCGGACCTGCCCCAGGTCGAACGGATGGGTCAGCGCGCCCTGGGCGATGACATGGGTCTGGCCGGCGCGCAGGTCAGCATTGAAGGGGTAGGGCTGATCGGCGCGGACGCCCAGCAGCGGTGGCCCGCTGAGCTTCAGGGTGAAGGGCTCGCGATTGAGCGAGCCTTGGCCGCTGAGGTGGAAGGCGCCTTGGCCAGGGCCGACCTGGGTCTCGCGCGACTGCAAGCTGGCGTCCAGGGTCAGCCGCCTCACCTGGTCCACCAGATGCAGGTGACCGTTATTGACGATCAGGCGCTGGATCGGGGGCAGTTTGATGGGTGGCGCACTGGCGGTGTTGCGCCAGTTCACGCGGCCTGTGGCGTCGCGATAGGCGCTGATGTCGGCGTTTTCCAGATCCAGCAGCGGCAGCTCGACCCGACCGATCAGGAGGGGCAAGAGCTTGATCTTGACGTCGAAACGCCCCACCCGCGCCAGGTCGCCAGGGATGTTGTTTGAGCCGCCGACCTGCAGATCGTCGACCTTGGCTTCGGGGGTTAGGGACAGCAGATGGACCTTGAGATTCCCATTCAACCGGACGGTGCGGCCGGCCATCAACGAGGCTTGGCGGCCGATCGGGCCGCGTAGCAGGTTCCAATCGAACAAAGAGGCGGCCAGCGCCAAGACCACGAGCAGCACCACGAGGATTCCGGCCAGCATCAAGCCGCTGCATTTCCAGGCTTTGCGGCGCTTCGGAGCGGGGGTGTCGGTCATAAGCGCGTGGCTTCCAGGCAAGCCTGGGAAACCCGCCCGCCCGCGGCTTAGTTCCGGTTTGCGTCAATCGCCCAGTGGGACCCAGCGAGTGCGGCCGTAGAAAAACAGCGGCACCGCCACCAGCAGCAGCAGGGCCGAACAGATCCCGGTCTTCCAATCCTCTTTTAAAAAAATGATCAAGAGCATGATGTTGATGCCGATGCTCATCAGCGCCGGCAGGGGAAAGAACGGCATCTTCCAAGGGCGCGGCAGATCCGGCTCCAGACGGCGCAGGCGCAGGGCCGCCAGGCCCAGCACCAGGAACACGATCATCACCATGGGCGCATAGAGATCGAGCAGAATCTCGTACAGCTGCCCCTTGGCCAGGTCCGCGCCGGCGATGATGGCGACGGTGGCCACGATCACCACCACAAGGCTCCGGCGCGGCGTGCCGCCCGGCGAGACTCGGGCCAGGATCGGCGGCAGGACGCCGTTGCGGGCCATAGCGAAGTTGGTGCGCACATGCTCCATGATCTGCAGGTTGGCGATGGTGGCGACACAGATCATGGCCAGGACGGTGACGATCGTCCCGCTGCCTGCCCCCAGCACCACCTTGGCCGCGTCGGCGGCGGCCAAATTCGATCCCGCCAGGACGTGGATCGGCAGCACATGCAGCACAGCGGCGTTGACCAGCACATAGAGGGCTGTGACCAGGAGAATGCCGCTGAAGGTGGCACGCGAAACGTTGCGTTCGGGGTTTTCCACCTCTTCCGAGAAATAGACGGCGGCGTGCCAGCCGCCATAGGCGCCATAGATGGCGCGCATGGCCACCGTCGCCGCGATCCATGAGAAGACCGGCGGCATGGCCGGGGCCGCGGCGGCGACCGCGGGGTGGCCGCGCGCCAGGAACAGCACCGCCACCAGGACGATCAGGCCCAGCGCCTTGAGCGCGCTACCTATGTTTTGCGAGGCCCCGCCGACCCGGGTGCCGATCCAGTTGAGGCCGCCGCAGACGAGGACCAGGCCGATGGCGATCTGCCCCGGCGTCAGGGCCTGCAGCACTCCCAGGCGCCGGGCATATTCGCCAAAGGCCACGGTGATGAAGCCGGTGGAGATGGCCAGTTGCAGCCAGTCCGCCCAGCCGACGATCAACCCGACCAGCGGGCCGAAGGCGCGGGCGGCCAGGGAATAGGGTCCGCCGGCCCGGGGGATGGCCGCGCCCAGCTCCACCGTGGGCATGGCGTCGATCATGACCACGAGCCCGCCGATCAGCCACACCAGCAGCACCAGCCTGGCGTCGGGAAAGCCCGCGGCGACCACGCCTGGATTGCGCATGATGCCGGAACCGATGACTCCGCCGATCACCACCGCCAGGCCAAAGCCCAGGCCGAACACGCGCAATAGCCGGCCGCGAACGTCTAAAGCGGCGGCATTGACTTCGGTCATGCTTGAAGTCGCCGAAGAGAAAGCCGAAGCGCGTCGCGTGGCATGGACGTCCACCTCCCAGGCGATGATCGCTTCGGTGATGGCGGCGAGCTTGGCTTCACCACGACGGAAACTCAAGCGATCTGCGCACCGGGCGCTGGCAGGGCCGTGACAGGCGCGATCGCGACCTTACGCCACGGCGCCTGCGACCTTGGCGGTATCATCTTATCAAGGCGGATCGGGTACTGTTCGAAAAGCGTGACAGGGGGATCGTCCAAGCGCCGAGCTCAAGAGGTCGCCTTGAATTTTTGCTGATTATTGAAGCAGTTAATCGCCAAGGGATTTGACGTGACACTCCTCGAAAGAGGCCAAGGATCCACAGCCGGCTCAATGCTGATGCAGAAGCTGATCTTCACCCTCGTCGCCGTCGCCATCATTGTCGTGGCCGCGGTCGCGGGCGATTACATCACCAACACCTACATATCCGCGACCCCGCTCGGCTTCACACCGCTCAACACCGGCTTCATCGCCGCGTTCGTCGGCGCGCCAGTCACTTATTTTCTGATCGGCCAGCGGATCGACATACAGCGGGTCAAGGAACAGCTCTCGCTCAGCATCGCCGGGAAGGACGATGCGGCGGTGGAAATCCAGCTGCGCCGCCGGGAGGCGGAGGCCGCTCAGGCCGAGGCCGAGGCGGCTTTGATACAGCTGCGCGAAAGCGAAGCCCGCTACCGCATGCTGACCGATCGCGCGACCGACATCATCGTCCGCTACAACACCCAGGGTGTGATCGAGTTCGCCTCGCCGTCGGTGCGCGAGATGGGCTACGAGCCCGAGGCCCTGATCGGCCGCAACCTGGCCGAACTGACCCATCCGGCGGATCAGTCCCGCACCAGGGAGCTGCAGAACGAGGTCGGCACGGGGCGAACCCTGGCGGCGCACGAGCGGGACGAGATTCGCGCCCGCCGGGCCGACGGCGAGTGGATCTGGCTGCAGGGCAACCCGGCGCCGATCTTCGACGGCGCCGGCCAAGTCATCGGCGCGGTCACGGTGCTGCGCGACGTCACCGCACGCCGCCAGGTCGAGGACGCGCTGCGCCACAAGCAGCAGGAAGCCGAAGCGGCGGTCATGGCCAAGTCGGACTTCCTGGCCAACATGACCCACGAGCTGCGCACACCGCTCAACGCCATTATCGGCTTCTCGGGGCTGCTGCGCCAATCAAGCGACCTGACCGCGCTGGACTCCCGCAAAGTCGATCTGATCATGAACGCCAGCCAGGCCTTGCTGGGCGTGGTCAATGACGTGCTGGACTTCTCCAAGCTCGAAGCGGGCGCCATCGAACTGGATCACCATCCCTTCGATCCCAAGGAGATCGCCGAGTCCACGGTCGCCCTCCTTGCTGGTCAGGCCGCTACCCGAGGGCTGAGCCTGTCGGTGGAAAGCCAAGGCCTCGAGGGACCGCTGCTGGGCGACGGCGCGCGCCTGCGCCAGGTGCTTTTGAATTTCCTCTCCAACGCCATCAAGTTCACCCTGCGCGGCGAGATCCGCGTGAACATCACCCAGGCCGCGGAGAGCGACCGGCGCCGGTTGCGCATGGAGGTCCGCGACGGCGGCATTGGTGTGCCCCAGGACCAGATCGAGGCCATATTCGGCCGCTTCACCCAGGCCGACGCCTCAGTCTCGCGCCAGTACGGCGGCACCGGCCTTGGCCTGGCCATCTGCAAGCGGATCATCGAGGCGCTGGATGGCGAGATCGGCGCCTCAAGCACCCTGGGCGAAGGCTCGACCTTCTGGTTCGAGGTCCTGCTGCCTGTCGCCGGCGCCCCCGCCCATGAGGCGACGAGCGGCGGCGAGCCGATTTACCTGGACCAGGCCTTGCGGCTGCTGGTGGTGGACGACAATGCGGTCAATCGCGAACTGATCAGCGCCCTGCTTGTTCCCTTCGACCTGATGGTCGAAACCGCCGAGGATGGAGTCGAGGCCGTCGAGGCGGTGTCCCGGGAACATTTCGACCTGATCCTGATGGATGTGCAGATGCCCAATATGGACGGCCTGACCGCCACGCGCCGCATCCGCGCCGACGCCGCCGCCAACGGTGCGCGCCGCGTCCCGATCATCGCCATGACCGCCAATGTCCTGCCCGAACAGGTGGCCCGCTGCCTGGAGGCCGGCATGGACGACCATCTGGGCAAGCCGATCAATCCCCACAGCCTGCTCGAGGCTCTTGAACGGTGGTCGACGACGAGCGAGGAGGCGGAGGAGGTTTCGGGTTAGCGGCGCCTAAACCTTCAACGCCTCTTCCAGCACATCCAGCCCCTCGTCCAACAGCTCATCCGAGATGGTCAGCGGATAGAGCAGGCGGATGGTTTCGCCGTAGATGCCGCAGGAGAGCAGCAGCAGGCCGCCGCCAAGGGCCTTGGCCGCCAGCTTGGACGCCTCGCCCAGCGGTTCGTGAGCGCCGCGGGAGACCACCATGTCGAAGGCGACCATGGAGCCTGGCCCGCGCACGCCGGCGATGGGCATGACGTCGTTGCGCTGGGACAGAGTGTGCAGACGGGCGCGGGCGCGGGCGCCCAGGGACTCGGCCCGCTCCAGCAGTTTTTCCTCTTCGATCACGTCCAGCACCGCCAGAGCCGCCGCGCAGGCGGGGGGCGAGCCGGCATAGGTGCCGCCCAGGCCGCCCGGATCGGCGGCGTCCATGAGCTTGGCGCGGCCGATCACGCCTGACAGCGGAAACCCGCCGGCCAAGGACTTGGCCACCGTGACCAGGTCCGGCTCCACGCCGCTGTGCTGGATGCCGAACATCTTGCCCGTGCGGCCGAAGCCGGCCTGGACCTCATCGGAGATGAGGAGGATCCCAGTGCGATCACACAAGGCCCGCAGAGCCTGCATCAACGCCGTCGGCGCCGTGTGGAAACCGCCCTCGCCCTGCACCGGCTCAACGATGATCGCCGCTACCCGTTCGGGTTCGATATCGGCCTTGAACAGGAATTCCAGCGCCCGCAGGCTGTCCTCCACCGTGACCCCGTAGGCCTCGATGGGGAACGGCACATGATAGGTCTCGCCGGGCAGAGGCCCGAAGCTACGTTTGTAGGGCGCGACCTTGCCGGTCATGGCCATGGTCATCATGGTGCGGCCGTGGAAGCCGCCGGTGAATGCGATCACCCCGGGCCGTCCGGTGGCGGCGCGGGCGATCTTGACCGCGTTCTCCACCGCCTCGGCGCCGGTGGTGAAAAAGATGGTCTTGGCCGGGCCGGAGAAAGGCGCCAGGGCGTTCAAGCGCTCGGCCAGCTCCACATAGGGCTCATAGGCTGTGACCTGGAAGGCGGCATGGGTGAAGCGGTCGAGTTGGGCGTGGACCGCAGCCATGACCCTGGGGTGACGGTGACCAGTATTGAGCACGGCGATGCCCCCGGCGAAGTCGATATAGCGCCGTCCCTCCACGTCCCAGATCTCGGCGTTCTCGGCCCGGTCGATGAAGATCGGGGTGGCGGTGGACACCCCGCGCGGCACCGCAGCGGTGCGGCGCGCGAGCAGCGCGGCGTTGTCGGTCATGGCCTTGAGGTCCCCTCGCCAGATGTGGATCAGAGCGGCATACGCCGCCGGCCCTGGGATTTCAACAGTGTGATCTCAGATGGCGCAACGTCGCCACAGCAGGCTTTATACACGCCCCGCGCTTGTCGGGTCTGTCGCACCGCCAGGACGGTTCCATACAATCAATCAGGCGGCCCGAGTGTCGAACTCGCTACACTCGGGGCCAGTCAAAAGGTTGCGCCACCGAATATGAGAAGGTGGGGATATGGGGCATGCGGATCAACTGACCAGACGGCGCCGGACCGGCTTGGGTCCGCTGCTCGCCCTGGCTCTGACCGCCGCCGCGGGGGCCAGTCTCGCCGCGCCCGCCAGCCCACCGCCGCTGAAGATCGACCTGAACGCCTTCGATGCGGCCAAGAAGACCATCGCCCTGCCCAATGGCGAGGCCCTGGCGTATGTGGAGATGGGCGATCCGGCCGGCAAA
This sequence comes from Caulobacteraceae bacterium, assembly GCA_036494815.1. Taxonomy (GTDB): domain Bacteria; phylum Pseudomonadota; class Alphaproteobacteria; order Caulobacterales; family Caulobacteraceae; genus Poindextera. The sequence continues at coordinate 38,637 of DASXNV010000083.1, read as the reverse complement.
CCGGTGGTGCTGATCCACGGCTATACCGACAACGCCCGCGACTGGGTCCCCATGATCCCCTACCTGTCCAAGAGCGACCGGCTGATCCTGGTGGACATCCGCGGGCACGGCCAGTCGAGCAAGCCGGACTGCTGCTATACGCGGCTGGACTTCGCCTACGATATCAAGCTTTTGCTCGACGCTCTGAAGATCGACAAGGCCGATATTGTCGGCCATTCCCTGGGCAGCATCATCACCCAGACCTTCGCCGAATACTGGCCAGAGCGCACCCATCGCGTGGTGTTGATCGCCTCCACCGGGGGGCCGAAGCCCGGCGCGCCGCCGGTCAAGCCGTCGTTCGACTTCACCAGCGAGATCCGCAAGCTGAAAGAGCCGATCGATCCGGACTCGCCGTTCATGATCGCCTGGTGGGACTCGCCGACACCGGTGGATCCGGACTTCATCCGCCGCCAGCGCAAGGACGCGGCGGGCATTCCGCTGAAGATCTGGCTGGCGGTGCTGGACCAGGGCCTGACCGGGACCGACCTGCAATCGACTCTGCCGAGGCTGAAGGCGCCGACCCTGCTGATCTGGGGCTCGGCCGATCCGATCATGGGCGAGGATGTGCGCCAGACCCTGCGCGACGCCCTGCCGGCGGCCAAGGTGAAGATCTTCCCGGGCCTGGGCCACAATCCGTTCTGGGAAGACCCGCAAGGGGTGGCCGCAGCGGTCAACGACTTTCTCGACGCCGGCGGCTAATTCCAGCGCCGGCGCAAACTAAACCGACAACGAAATCAAGAGGGGTGGCACTACAATGGCGAAGACCAATATCGAGGACAGGCGATTCGGCGTGACGGCCCTGCTGGGCGGCGCATCCCTGATCGCCCTGCTGAGTGTATCTCAACCCACCCTGGCCCAGACTGCGACCGCCGCCGCGGCGGCCCCCGCTGCAGCGGACCAGGTCGAAACCGTGATCGTCACCGCCCGCAAGCGCGACGAGGCGATCTCCAAGGTCCCGGCCAGCATCACCGCCTTCTCCAGCCAGACCCTGCAGACCTATAATATCAAGTCGTTCAACGACTACGCCTCCAAGTCACCGAACTTGTCCTTCTCCTACGGCGGCGGCCCGACCGGCATTTCCCAGGCCCGCACCGTGGCCATCCGCGGCATCACCGGCCAGAATCTGGTGGGTACGGCGGGCGCCACCGGCTTCTATATCGACGACACGCCGTTGCCCGGCTCTGTCGATCCGCGCGTGCTGGACGTGGACAATGTAGAAGTGCTTAAGGGGCCGCAGGGCACCCTGTTCGGCGAAAGTTCGCTGGGCGGCAATGTGCGCCTGATCACCAAGAAGCCGAGCCTCACCACCAACAGCGGCACAGTGCAGGCCGAGGTCGGCGTCACCTCGCACGGCGGCAGCGCCGACGGCGGGTTCAGCGCCATCGGCAATTATGTGATCAAGCCGGACCAGTTGGCGATCCGCGCCGTGGGCTTCTACAACCACGACGCCGGCTATCTGACCCGCACCTTCCCGACCGATCCGAACAGTCCCGGCGTGACTGACCCGAGCCTGAGCGTGCCGCGCACCAGCGTGGGCGACCAGGGCGCGATCACCACCTATGGCGGATCGGTCACGGCCCTGCTCAAGGTGACCGACAAGGTCGACGTGCGCTTCCGGATCATGGGCCAGGATCAGGAGGATCACGGCTTCCCCGCGGCCTTCGCGCCGCTGCCCTCATTCAAGCCGAACTACACGATCGACCGCGCGGTCGATTATCAGCCCAAGGCCACCGACATCTGGGCCCTGCCATCCCTGGACTTCACCTATCACGGCGACGGCTTCACCATCATCAACTCGACCAGCTATTTCTACCGGCAGACAGAGGACCGCGAGGATTCCACCTACGGCACCGAGCAGGTCTTCGGCATCGTTCCGTATCCGGGCCAGGAGTTCAACTACGGCGTCTCCAGCCTGCCCAACCAGCCCTACATCTGGGTCGGCAAGCACAGCCAACGGGAATACACCAACGAATTCCGCGTCTCGTTCGACCCGATCCACAATATCAGCGGCACGGTCGGAATCTTCTATTCCCACACCGATGTGCGGTTCTCGATCCCCAACACGGTGGTCCAGGGCCTGCCGGCGGCGACGGCCAACAATGAGGTGGTGGGTCCCTGGCCCAACGGCCTGATCTGGGAACAACAGAATCCGGGCAGCCAGGAAGATGTCTCGATCTTCGGCGAGCTCTATTACAAGTTCCTCGACAAATTCACCCTGACCGTCGGCGGGCGGCAATACTGGCTGAGTCAGAAGGCCGACTTCACCGCCAATGGCTTCATGAACTTCGGCGAAACGGTCAGCGATCCGCAGCACAACAGCCAGTCCGGCTTCGATCCCAAGGTTGGACTTTCCTACCAGGCCACCGATGCGGCGATGTTCTACGCCTCCGCCTCCAAGGGCTTCCGGGCCGGCGGCTCGCAGGCTTTCGCGCCGTTCTGCGCCTCGCCGAATATCAGCGTCACCGACATCACCAACCTGAAATCGGACAGCCTATGGTCCTACGAGGCGGGAACCAAGGTCCAGCTCAACAATCCGGGTATCCTGATCTCGGCTTCGGGCTTCCACATCGACTGGACCAACATCCAGCAACAGGTCGCCCTGCCTTGCGGCTCCTATTTCGACATCAACGGCAAATCCGCGACCGTCGACGGCGGCGAGTTCGAGGCCTCAGGACGGTTGACGCACGATCTGACCGTGCGCTTCGGCCTCGGCTATGAGAGCACCGACATCACCAATCCCGGCGCCCTGGCCGAAGTCGGCATCAAGAAAGGATCGCGCATCCTGGGCACCCCAGCATGGAGCGTAACGGTGGGTGCGGCCTACACCCACACTCTGTTCGGCGACTACGACGGCTTCGCATCGGCCGACTACAGCTATACCGGCGATAGCGTCTCGCTGCTCAACGGCGGCAGCGGGACCGAGTCGACACGGCCGGCCTATGCCCTGGTCAACGGCCGCTTTGGCGTGCGTTGGAACGGCCAGGAATTGGCGGTGAACCTGAAGAACCTGACCAACGCCAAGCCCAATCTGGGCGACATCGGCTATGTGGGTTACGCGCAATTCAACACCACCACCGGCAGCGTCATCCCGCAGGTGGCCACCCTGCAGCCGATGACCGTTTCGCTGCAGTATAAAAAGACCTTCTAAGCCGTCCCCGAGCCCGGATCGGCGACGTCGATCCGGGCCATCGGCCTTTTTCGCTGGAGCGCGCGCCATGGCCGACGATATTGAAACCATCGCCGATTGGCGGCCCTTCACCACGCACCACACCCTGGCCAAGACCCATATGTCGCCAGACCTGGTCTCGGTGACCTGGAGCGACGGGCGCGTCAGCCCCTTCCATTTCGCCTGGCTGCGAGACAATTGCCCCTGCCGGCTGTGCATCCATACCCTCACCCGCGAACAGACCTTCGAGATCATCGACGCGCCGGAGGATCTGGCGGCGGCGGAAGCAGGATGCGACGCTGGCGGCGGCCTAGTTGTCCGTTGGAGCGATGGCCACGCCGGCCGCTATGAGGCCGGCTGGCTGCGCGCCCACGCCTATGACGAGGCCAGCCGGGCCGAACGCAACGCGCGCACGCCCAAGATCCTGTGGGGCGCGGAACGGGCGCACGCCCTGCCCTGTTTTGACTTCGCCGACCTGCAGACGGACGGGCCAGAGTTTCTCGCGTGGCTGACCGCAGTGCGCGATTTGGGCCTGACCCTGGTGCGCAATGCGCCGCTGGCGCAGGACACGGTGATCCGGCTGGCCCAGCGGGTGTCGTTCGTGCGCGAGACCAATTTTGGCGTGCGCTTCGACGTGGAATCCAAGTCCAATCCGGACAGCAGCGCCTATACCGCCATCAACCTGCCGCCCCACACCGACCTGCCTACCCGCGAGCTGCAGCCGGGCCTGCAGTTCCTACATTGCCTGGCCAATGAGGCGGTGGGCGGCGACAGCATCTTTGTGGACGGCTTCGCCCTGGCCGAGGCGCTGCGCCGCGACCATCCGGACGATTTCGCCGTGCTGACGACCACGCCGATGGAGTTCTGGAACAAGGACGCGGCCAGCGACTATCGCTGCTCGGCCCCGATCATCGCCCAGGGCGGCCGCGGCGAGGTGATCGAGGTGCGCTACGCCAACTTCCTGCGCGGCCCCATCGACGCGGAGGCGGTGGACATGCCTGCCATCTATCGCGCCTATCGCCAGTTCCTGCGTCTCAGCCGCGATCCGGCCTTCCGCGTGGTGCGGCGGCTGGAGCCCGGCGACGTATGGGTGTTCGACAACCGCCGCGTCCTGCATGCGCGGACGGCGTTCGACCCGTCCACCGGCCTGCGGCATCTGCAGGGCTGCTATGTGGACCGGGATGAGCTGTTGTCGCGGATCCGGGTGGTGGAGCGCGAGCTGTAAAAAGCCCTTCGCTTCCTGTGAGAGATGGGATTACGCCTCCGCCTCCAGCCCCACATCCGCCTCATGCGCCAAGCGCGCGTCTCTAACGCTGTCGAACGAGCGGCACATCCCCAGATAGGCCAGGGCCGACACGGGCAGGCCGATCAGCATGGAGATGTCGGCGCCGCCCAGGGCCTTGGCGATGGGACCTGTATAGGCCTCGGTGCTGAAGAAGGGGATCATGGCCACGAAACCGATGGCGTAGGCGCTGAGGCCACGCCCGTTCCAGCGGCCATAGAGGCCGTGGGGATTGAAGATCTCGCGTACCGAATAGCGGCCTTTGCGGACGACATAGAAGTCGATCAGGTTGATCGCGGTCCAGGGGGTGAACAGGTAGAGCAGCACAGACAGCAGGTTCTGATACTGCTGCATCAGGTTGGGCGGCGACAGGAAGGCCAGGCTGGTGGCGCTGACGGCGACCAGCACAAGGCTGACCACCCGGCCGTTGCGGGACGGCCCCACCCCCACCGAATTGGCGATGGACATCAAGGTCAGGGACGCGCCGTAGAAGTTCAGGCCGCTGACGGTCAAAAGCCCCAGGCAGGACACGATCAACAGGCCGACGCCAAAGCCGGCGTGAATGTGGTCGCCGGCGAACCGCACCGCCGCCACGATATCCAGGCTGGGCGCCAGGGCCGCGGCCACCGCCCCCACCAGCATCATCCAGGCCCCGCCGATCAGGGCGCCCAGAAAGGTCCACCAGAACGAGGCGCGTACGCCCACGTTCGGCGGCAGGTAGCGCGAATAGTCCGAGACATAGATCGACCAGCTGAGCTGGTAGGCGGCGGCCGCGAAGAACTGGATCAGGAATGGCACCGGCTTGAAACTGGCCAGGCTCAGATCTCCCATCGGGACCTTGAGGCTGAACAGGGCGCCAATGGAGAAGATGAGCAGGGCGGCGATCATCACATAGGCCAGCACCCGCTGGGCCGCGTGGATCCAGTCATAGCCCACCAGGGCTAGGCCCAGGGCGATCAAGGTGAAGACGACGATGCCGATCCCCGCCGGGGCGCCCGTCAGCTGATGCAGGGTGGCGCCGGCCAGAAGCTGGTTGAAGGCGTTGAAGCCCACATAGGTGACCAGGGCCACGCCCCAGACCAGGATAGCGCCCAGATAGCCGAACTGCGGCCGCGACTGGATCATCTGCGGCAGGCCCAGCTGCGGCCCCTGGGTGGAATGGAAGGCCATGAAGAAGGTGCCGAGCGCGCAGCCCAGCACGATGGCCGTGGCGGTCCAGGCCAGATTCATGCCCAGGGCGATGGACAGGGCCCCTGTGGCCAGGGTGGCCAGATGGGCGTCGCCGGTGAACCAGACCGGCCATAGGTGCCAAACCTTGCCGTGGCGCTCGCTGAGCGGAACATAGTCGATCGAGCGCGTCTCGATCAGTGCGGTCTTGGCCACGTCTTCTCCCTGGCGAACAGCTTCGCCGCAGTTGAGCCTGCGTTACGCGCGGCGCCTAGAGCGAGGAGAAAGTCGGCTCACGGACAGAAGGAAGGCGACATTCGTTGTGGAACCCCTTCCCGCAAGGGGTCGGGGCTCTAGGTCCGCCCGGCCCGCTCGTTTCCGCGGGCGATCTGCTGGGCGAAGGTCTCCAGGTCGATATTGGCGCCGCAGACGATCACGCCCACGCGCTTGTCGGCCAGTTCATCCTTCAGGGGGCCGAACAGGGCCGCGGTCGCCGCGGCGGCTGCGGGTTCGGGGGCCAGTTTCATTTCGCGGAACAGCACGCCCATGGCGTCGGTGATCTGGTCGTCATCGATCAGGACGATCCGGTCGACGTTCTCGCGGCATAGGCCAAAGCTGTAGGGTAGCGAATAGGGCGGGCCCAGGCTGTCGGCGATGGTTTTGACCGGGGCGGCGTCCACCGGCGAGCCGGCGGCGAAGCTGCGGGTCATGCTGTCGGCGCCCACCGGCTCAACCCCGTAGACCTTGCAACCAGGCTGCAATCGCTTGAACGCCCAGCTGATCCCGGCGCACAGGCCTCCGCCGCCGATGGGGACGATGACAGCGTCCAGCTGGCCGGCCTGTTCATGGAATTCCAGGCCCAGGGTTGCCGTGCCGGCGGCGACCGCCGGCCCTTCGAACGGATGGATGAAGCTGCGCCCCTCTTCCTCGGCGATGCGATCGGCCAGGGCGAAGGCCTCGGCCCCGTTGGGCGCCATTAGCACCTCGGCGCCATAGGCCTTGCAGCGGGCGACGCGGGCGGGGTTGGCCGAGGCGATCATCACCACCTTGGCGGAGGTTCCCAGCCGGCTGGCGGCATAGGCGGTGGCGATGGCGTGGTTGCCGGCGCTGACCGCGGTGACGCCGCGGGCGCGGGCGGCGGCGTCCAGGCGGGAAATGCTATTGATGGCGCCGCGGGCCTTGAAGGTGCCGGTATATTGAAACAGTTCCAGCTTGAGCACGATGCTGGTTCCGGCGGCCGTCCGCGACTCGACCTCGGTCCCGCGCCAATTGTGGATCGGGGTTTCCATGACATAGGGCCGGTCGCGCTCGCGCACGGCGCGGACTGTTTCGAGGGTCAGGAGTTCGGCGGCGGTCGCGATGTCGGGCAAGTCGGTCCTCCTGTGCGGGCCATCGCCCTTAACATGGCCGCGTTGATGGAGGCGACCGCCTTTCAGGGCGCCCCCTCGCGACGATCGCGGCTGGGCGAGGCGCCGAAGCGGTCGCGATAGCTGCGCGACAGGGCTGAGCCCGAGGTGAAGCCGGTGGCCACGGCGATGTCCAGCACCGGCATGTCGGTCTGGCGCAGCAGGTGGCGCGCCCGCATCAGGCGCAGATCGCGGTAATAGCGCTGGGGCGAGACGCCCAGGGCGGCGTTGAACAACCGCTCCAGCTGGCGCGAGGTGACGCCGGTCTGACGGGCCAGCGCCCCCGGGTCCAAAGGCTGTTCCAGATGGCGCTCCATAAGGGCTACGGCGCTGAGCACCTTGGAATTGGTCACCTTGAGCCGGGTGGATAGCTCCATGCGCTGGTGGTCGCGGCTGGAGCGGATGCGATCGTGGATGAACTGTTCTGACACCGCCGCCGCCAGGGCCGGGCCGTGCTGGCGGCCGATCCGGTCCAGCATCAGGTCCAGAGCCGCCGTGCCGCCGGCGCAGGTGAAGATGCGCTTTTCCACCTCGAACAACTCACCCGTGACCTCGATATGGGGGAATTCCTCGCGGAAAGCCGGCGCCGCCTCCCAGTGCATGGACACCCGCACGCCGTCCAAGAGACCCGCCTTGGCCAGGATGTGGGCGCCGGTGTCCAGCGCTCCCAGCATCACCCCGGCGCGGGAGAACTGGCGCAGGGTGGCCAGGGCTTTGCGGCTTTCCGAGCGGGCCGGCTCGAAGCCGGAACAGACGATCAGCGTGGGTGGCGATTCGGCGCCGAACACCGCGTCGACCACGATGCGCATGCCGTTGGAGGCCTCCACCGCCTCGCCGTCCTCGGAATAGACCCGCCACACGAACAGGCCCCGCCCCGACAGGCGATTGGCCACCCGCAGGGGCTCGAGGGCTGAGAAGAAGGCCAGGGCGGAAAAGCCGGGGGCGAGCAGGAACCCGATCGTCTCCGCCCCCGCTCTGTCCTGCGCCCGATCCATGTCCTGGCCTCCCCTAGCCCCCAAATAGGTAGCGGCGATGTCGGAATATGCAAAGCAGAGGTCGGTCATTGTCAACACCGGCGCCGCGTTCCCCCTCACCATCGACATATTCAACGAGCCGCTCAGCGCTCGTCTTCCTGCTCAACGCCGATGTCCGGAAACGCCATGAATTCTGAAGTCTTCATCACCTGCGCCGTGACCGGATCCGGCGAGACCGTCGACAAACACCCCGCCATTCCGGTGACCCCCGGCCAGATCGCGGCAGCCGCCATCGAGGCGGCTCAAGCCGGCGCGGCCATCGCCCATATCCACGTGCGCGACCCCGAGACCGGCAAGGGCTCGCGCGATCCGGCCCTCTATCGCGAAGTGGTGGCGCGAATCCGCGACTCCGGCGTGGACGTGATCATCAACCTGACGGCCGGCATGGGCGGCGATATCGTGTTCGGCCCAGGCGAAACCCCTCTGCCCCTGGACCCCGCCGGCACCGACATGGTCGGCCCGCTGGAGCGGCTGGTTCACGTGGAGGAACTGCTGCCCGAGATCTGCACCCTCGACTGTGGCACCATGAACTTCTCCGCCGGCGACTATGTGATGACCAACACCCCCTCGACCCTGCGGGCCATGGCCGCGCGGGTGCAGGAGCTGGGCGTGCGGCCGGAGCTGGAGGTGTTCGACACCGGCCATCTGGTATTTGTCAAACAGCTGATCAAGGAAGGCCTACTGGACGATCCGGTGATGATCCAGCTGTGCATGGGCGTGAACTATGGCGCGCCGGACGATCCATTGACCCTGATGTCCATGGTGCACCAGCTGCCGGCCGGCTCGACCTTCAGCGCCTTTTCGCTGGGTCGCCACCAATTGCCCTATGTGGCCATGGCGGCCTTGGCCGGCGGCAACGCCCGGGTGGGCCTGGAAGACAATCTCTATCTGGGCCGCGGCGAGTTCGCCTCCAATGGCCAGCTGGTGGAGCGGGCGGCGACCATCATCGAGACCATGGGCTCGCGGGTCCTGGGCCCCGCCGAGGTGCGCGAGCGCCTGCAGCTGACCAAGCGCTGGTAGGCCCCATGAGCCAGACGGGTAAATCGGGAGTGCGTAAGGCCGGTGTGGTCGGTGGCGGCGTGATCGGCGCCGGCTGGGCCGCGCGGTTCCTGCTCAACGGCATAGACGTGGCCATGTTCGATCCGGATCCGGAGATCGAGCGCAAGATGGGCCTGGTGCTGGACAACGCCCGCCGGGCGATGAGCCAGCTGTTGCCGGGCGTGATGCCCGCCGAGGGCAAGATCAGCTTCGCCAAGTCCGTGGTCGAGGCCGTCAGCGGCGCCGACTTCGTGCAGGAAAGCCTGCCCGAGCGGGAAGACCTGAAGCGCAAAGTGCTGGCCGAGATCGACGGGGCCACGCGGCCCGACGTGATCATCGGCTCTTCGACCTCGGGCCTGCTGCCCACTCAGCTGCAGAGCGACATGGCCCATCCCGAACGCTTCGTGGTCGGCCATCCGTTCAACCCGGTCTATCTGCTACCCCTGGTGGAGATCTGTGGCGGCGATCAGACCGCGGCCGAGGTCAAGGCCCGCGCGGCCGAATTTTACACCTCCATCGGCATGCGGCCCCTGCATGTGCGCAAGGAGATCGATGGCTTCATCGCCGACCGCCTCTTGGAAGCGGTGTGGCGCGAGGCCCTGTGGCTGGTCAATGACGGCGTCGCCACCACCGCCGAGATCGACGACGCCATCCGCTATGGCGCGGGTTTGCGCTGGTCGTTCATGGGCACCTTCCTGATCTACCGCATGGCCGGGGGCGAGGCGGGCATGCGCCACTTCCTCAGCCAGTTCGGCCCGGCCCTGAAACTGCCCTGGACCAAGCTGGTGGCGCCGGAGTTGACCGACGAGCTGACCGACCTGATCGCCGCCCAGTCGGACGACCAGGCCGAGGGTGTGTCGATCCGCGATCTGGAGCGCAAGCGCGACGAGTGCCTGATCTCGGTGCTGTCGGCCCTACGCCACGCCGACTACGGCGCCGGCGAGACCCTGAAGCTGTATGGCGACAGCCTGGCCGCCGCCGGGCCCTCGGCCGCGCCCAAGGCGGTGGACGAGACCCAGCCCCTGGAGCTCTACAAGGCCAAGGTTCAGACGGACTGGATCGACTATAACGGCCACATGACCGAGAGCCGCTATCTGCAGGTTTTCGGGGACGCCACCGACGCGGTCCTGGCCTATGCGGGCGCCGGTCCGGCCTATGTAGCCGCCGGGCGCAGCTACTTCACCGTCGAGACCCACATCCGCCACCTGGACGAGTGCCGTGAGGGCGAGGCCCTGGCGGTGACCACCCAGATCCTGGGCGCCGACGCCAAGCGGCTGCATCTGTTCCATTGGCTGTATCAGCCGGATCGCGGCGCCCTGCTGGCCACCGCCGAGCATATGCTGGTGCATGTGGACGCCGAAGCGCGTCGCTCGGTTCCGGCCGAGGGTCCGGTGATGGTCGCGATCGCTCGCCTGGCCAAGGCTCAGGCCGGTCTTGCAGCCCCGGACGCCGCCGGACGCGCCATCGCCATGCCCGCCTCCAAAACCACCGCCGGAGCGCCGGCGACGACCTGATTTTCAGTAACAGCCCAGGGATACCTAGGGAGATTTCCCCATGAGCCGACCCGACCAAGCCAAGGCCTTATCGATCGGAATCATCCTCGCGGAGAACTTCACCCTGTCCGCGTTCTCCCTGTTCGTCGACCAGTTGCGCCTGGCCGCCGACGAGGGCGACCTGTCCCGGCCGATCCTGTGCTCCTGGAAGACCATGGCCAGCGATCCGGATGGGGTGCGCGCCAGCTGCGGAGTGACGGTGGGGTCCACCAGCCCGCTGACCGACCCGACCCAGTTCGACTATATCGCCGTGGTCGGGGGGCTGCTGCACGCCGGCCGGCAGGTGGATCTGGCCACCCTGACCTATCTGAAGGCCGCCGCGGCGGCGCATGTGCCGTTGATCGGCATCTGCACCGGCAGCTTCATCCTGGCGCGGGCGGGGCTGATGCACGGGCGGCGCTGCTGCGTCAGCTGGTACCACCGCCAGGACTTCATCGACGAGTTCCCCGACCACGCCCCGGTGGCAGACCGCATGTTCGTGGTCGATGGCGAGCGGATCACCTGTTCCGGCGGCGGCGGCGCGGCGGACCTGGCCTCCTGGCTGATCGAAAAGCGCTTGGGCGCGGCGGTGGCGCAAAAGGCGCGCCACGTGCTGCTGCTGGATCGCGCCCGCCACGGCAACGACGCCCAGCCGCACCCGCCGATCTCCGCCGGCATGCCGCAAGGGGTGGACGATCCCCGCGTGCGCCGGGCGCTGCTGATGATGGAGCAGCACCTGACCAATCCCATGCCGATCACCGAGATCGCCGATCGGCTGCGGCTGTCGACCCGGCATCTGGAGCGGCTGTTTCGCGAGGCCGTGGGGGTGCGGCCGGCGATCTTCTATCGTGAGCTGCGCCTGCGCTACGCCCGCTGGCTGCTGGACCACACCGACCGTTCGGTGACCGACATCGCCCTTGAGGCCGGCTTCGCCGATTGCGCCCACTTCTCACGCCAGTTCAAAGCCATGGCCGGGATGAGTCCCTCCGAGCGCCGCACCGCCTCGCGCCGGACGGACACCATTCCGGCTTTCATGGCCGTTGGCGCCAAGCAGTTGGCAGGGGTCAGGCTGTTCGAATAAGGCTGCGGGCTTCCGTTCTCCCAATGAGGAGAAGGAAGCCCGACCACGTCGCCGAGATTTGACGCTACCTGAACGCCGCCAGGATCTTGTTACCATCCGGCACGCCCCAGCCGGTGCAGGCGTCCCAGCCCGGCTTGGCCTTGTAGCTGCCGCTGAGCAGGCCATCGGTGTCGTTGTCGCCCACGGTGATGTCGCGCAGCACCCTGGCCGGCCCGATCTTGGTGTAGAGCAGGCTGTTGAAGTTGCCGACGCGTGAGCCCAGCTCCGCATTCAGCCGCACGATCAGGCTGGCCCAGAGCGGCGCCGAGGCGCTGGTGCCGCCGACGATTCCCAGCTTGCCGTCGGCCATGGTCAGGTAGCCGGTATTGGGGTCGGCGTCCGCGGCCACGTCAGGAATGGCGCGCCCAGCGAAATGACCCGGATTGATCGAGGGCGGGACCACGCCGGTTTGCCAGGATGGCGCCGCCGTATAGTCGCTGACTCCACCGCCGGTGCCCGAGCCGGGACCGTTGTTCCAGACAGTCTCGGTGATGTGCTGGGTCCCTTTCGCGCTGGTCTTGGCGTGCAAGGTGGTGCCGCCCACCGCCAGGACATAGGGACTGGTGGCCGGGAAGTTGACGTGGGCGCGGCCGTCCTTGATCTGGGCCTCCGAGCCGTCGTCACCGGTCGAGACGCACACGGAAATCCCCAGGTGCGCGGCGGCAAGGAAGCTGCCGTTGATGCGCTCGATCGCCGCCGGCGACCAGGTCACCGAGCTGTTGAAGGGCTGGTTTTCCGGCCAACCCCAACTGATCGACAGCACCGAGGGGTCGTTGGCGCTGTCGGCCAGTACGGTCGACAGGACATCGACCATGCCTTTTTCGTCGAAGGTCGAGAAATAGACTACGATCTTGGCGCCCGCCGAAAGGGCCCCCGCCACATCCACGTCCAGCATCACTTCGCCCGTGGAATCCGGATCGGCGGCGGGGTCGGTGGACACGCCGTCGACCGCAACCACCTGCACCGCCGGAATCGGCAGGCCAAGCTTGGTGAAATAGGCGGTGACGTCGGCGGTCTCCACACCACCGCCGAATTCCAGCAGACCGATGGCCTGGCCGGAGGCGTTCGCGGTGGGGAAGTCATAGATCTTGGCGAGCTCCGGCGGCAGGAACCAGGGCCTGGCCTTGGTGGCCATGTCCGGCCCGGCGACCATGGCCTTCCGGGTGCGCCGCAGGATGCGGTGGTTGGTGAATCCGAATACGCCGGTGATATCCGCGGATAGATCCGCCGGCACATGCACCGGCCCGGTGCGGCCGTGGAACGCGCCGAGTTCCTCCTGCTCGTAGTCGAACAGATCCACGCCAAAGGCCCCGCTGAGATTGGCCACCGTGCCGCCCACGCTCATGCGCGCCGAGATCGGCTCATCGCGGGTGACCACCAACTCATGCTCAGTCGCCCAATCCGTGATCGCCTTGACCGCGGTAGGATCCGAACCGTGCCTGGTGCTGAGCTCGGCCCGGGTCATGTAGGTTCGCTGGCCCGGCAGCGTCTGATCGAGCGCGGACAGGTCGGGTAGAACCGCCCGGCGCCGCACGCCCAGGGTCAGCTCGATCCACTGGTTGGGATTGGTCTTTCGGATCGCTTTCGAACCGGGTGGTATAGGGTGGGCGCTGTTGGCCAGGGCCACCATCTGTGCGTTCGCCATCGGACTTCCTTTCAAGATCGAAGACGTCATCCCCTCAGAAATCATCCGCATGTCCCCGGTCGCCCCACAGGAGCGAAGCGCCGGTACGGGCCGGCGTCAGGTTCGGGAAAAATCTGGTCAAGCCACCCTTTGCGGGCCGCCGCACGGTGGCGGACCTACGCTCTAGCGCGTCCGGATCGCCCATGCTGTGACCGCGGCCACTGGCGGCGGCGAAAGACGCATGAGCTTCGAAGCTAGATCTGTGAACCGGCCGCATGTGTCATCGACGCCCCACGGCCTCGTCCCGCGGAAGGTCGACCGTCTCGCTCACAGGCTCCACCAGGCTGCGGAAAACGGCATGATTTCCGTCAGCAAAGCCCGGCGCCTGAGAGGAGAACCCCTTCGCCCGTGTCCGCCCATAGAAGCGAGGCTACGCCAACCCTGCGCTTCAGCGACCCCGTAGACAAGCATGAAGTTTAATCACTATTGAGTTACAACCTTTGCTGTTAAAATGACCCGGCGAACCCGGTCATCAGCACCTTCAATCGCCTCCAAAGGGTCCAAGTCGCGGTCAACGCTTGGCCGAGGGCCCGAGTTGGGCGACCATCCCGGCCAGCTAGACCGTAGCCTTGGCAAGGACCCGCATGGCGTTTCTGGACCGCTCCGGGCTTGGGCCCATGACCTTTTCCGGCATCGGCCACACGGTCGACTGGAGCCGCTGGGAGCGGCGTTGGCCGTGGGGCGGATCGGGCAAGGGCGCCTACACCATCGGCGACGACGGCTCGCTGTGCGCCTATACGGCGGAGGCGGTCACGGTGGCGGGCGGAACCGCCTGCCTGACCGCGCGGCCGGCCACCCCGCAGGACGCCCCGGGCGCCTGGGACATGCCCTATGTCTCGGGCCTTTTGTCCTCATTCGACTGTTTCAAACAGACCTATGGCTTTTTCGAAGTCCGGGCCAAATTTCCTCGGGGACGAGGCCTGCATCCGGGAATCGGACTCTATCGCAATCCCGAGGCCAGCCTGGAAGACGAGATCGACCTGATCGAGACCGTCGGCGCGGACACCCAAGGCGTCTATATCAGCCTGCACTATGGGGACGGGCCAAAGGACTTCGTCTCGCAAAAGGTGCGCGCCTATGACGCCGGCGCGCGCATGGTCACCCACGGGCTGCTGTGGACCCCCAAGACCCTGACCTGGTTCCAGAATGATCTGCAGGTGGGCGCCAGCGTCCCCACCCGCGCTTCGCAGCACGATCCCATGAGCCTGATCATCAATCTGGGCGTGGGCGGAAACTGGGCCGGCGCGCCCGACCCGCAGGCCTTCCCCGCCCGCCTGCTGGTCGAGGGGGTGAGGGCCTATGCGCTGAAACGGTGAGTTTAAGCCGCCCGGGCGGAGTCGACCCCGGCGTCGGCCATCAATTCCGCGGCGGCGTCACCCAGCCGGCGGGGGAAGATGTCTTCCATCGACAGATAGGTGATCAGGCGGTCTTCCAGCGGGATGATGCCGCGCACGAAGGCCTGATCCGGCGCTCCGGTTTCCGGCGCCGCCTGAATGTCGCTGTTGTTGACGGTCATGGTGTCGCAAACCGCGTCGACCAGCACACCGGCAAGACGCTCGGCGCACTCGACCACGATGATCACATGGCGCGCCTCCGGTTCGGTGCGGCCATAGCCCAGCCGGTTGCGCAGATCGACCACCGGCATGATGGCCCCGCGCAGGTTGATCACCCCACGCAAATAGTCCGGCGACTGGGGAATGGGCGTGGCTGGAGTCCAGCCGCGAATCTCCCGCACGGTCGTCACGTCGACACAAAATTCCTGATCGCCGACAACAAATGAGATCAGTTGCCGAACACCATCGCCTACTGGCTTCATAGCCCTACCCTTCTGGCTGAGCAGTCAGACTGGAGACGATAGAGGCGGTTCCTTAATTTGAGATTATGCGGCGGAAACTCATTCACATAACCTCGATTTCTATTAACCATGTGAGTAATATGCGAATATAAAAGAGATCTAAACCTGATCGCTGCGCGACCGTCAGCCGCTCTTCTTGGCGACCAGGTAGATGCTTGATCCCATCGCCAGCCTGCGCCAGGCGATGGAGGATGGTTCGCAAAAAACCTATTCCGCGGCCATGGCCAGGGGCGCGCCACGGGTCAAGGCGGTCTTGGCCGCCAGCGAGGCCTTGGCCGCTTCGTATTCCGCGCCCAGCCGGGCGACCATTTCGCTCACGGTGGGAACTTCCTTGACCGCGCCGATGCCCTGGCCACAGCCCCAGATGTCGCGCCAGGCCTTGGCCTCCTGATTGCCGCCCGAGCCGAAATTCATCTTCGAGGCGTCGCTCTCGGGAAGGTTCTCAGGATCCAGCCCCGCCCGGACCACCGACGGGCGCAGATAGTTGCCGTGCACCCCGGTGAACAGATTGGAATAGAGGATGTCGTCGGCGGCGCTATCGACGATCATCTGCTTGTAGCCGGCGTCCGCATTGGCCTCCTGCGTGGCGATGAAGGCAGAGCCGATATAGGCCAGGTCCGCGCCCATGGCCTGGGCGCCCAGTATGGCCGAGCCGTTGGCGATGGAGCCGGACAGGGCGATCGGGCCGTCGAACCATTCGCGGATCTCCTGCACCAGGGCGAAGGGCGACAGGGTGCCGGCATGGCCGCCGGCGCCAGCCGCCACCGGGATCAGGCCGTCTGCGCCCTTCTCGATAGCCTTGCGGGCGAAGCGGTTGGTGATCACGTCGTGCAGGGTGACGCCGCCATAGGCATGGACCGCCGCATTGAGATCCTCGCGGGCGCCCAGGGAGGTGATGACCACTGGGGCCTTCCATTTGACGCACAGATCCAGGTCTTCCTCGAGCCGGTTATTGGTCTTGTGCACGATCTGATTGACCGCGAAGGGCGCCGACGGGGTGTCGGGGTGGTCGCGATCCCAGGCGGCCAGTTCCTCCGTGATGCGGTGCAGCCACTCGTCCAGCATGGAGATCGGGCGCGCGTTCAGCGAGGGGAAGGAGCCGACGATGCCAGCCTTGCACTGGGCGATGACCAGATCCGGTCCGGAGATGATGAACAGCGGCGAGGCGATAACCGGCAGGCGCAGGCGGTCGCGCAGAACGGGAGGGAGGGCCATGAATGCGTTTCCTATGGGTTCAAATCAGTCTGCCGTTGCCGCGCGGCGCCGGATGATATACTAAGTAAATGTACTTAGTACGCTAGATTTATCAAGCCGGAATCGAACGCCCTTGCCCCGCGCCATGACCACCATCGAGGTCGCCGAATTCCGCGACCGGCTGTGCGAAGCGGCCACGCGTCTGTTCGCCGAGCACGGGGCCGAGGGCTTCACCATGCGCACCCTGGCAGCCGAGGCCGGCTGCAGCCCCATGACCCCTTACCGCTATTTCCGCGACAAGGACGAGATCCTGGCCGCGGTGCGCACCCTGGCCTTCGACCGGTTTTCCGATGCGCTGGAGGCGGCGGCCGCCACGCCGGGCGACTCCCGCGCCAAATCCACCGCCATCGGCGACGCCTATGTCCGCTTCGCCCTGGACAACCGCGAGGCCTATCGCCTGATGTTCGGCATGGGCGCCGCCGGGGACGAGCGGTTTCCCGACCTCGCCCGCGCCAGGGCCCGCTCCAACAAAAATATGACCGCCTATGTGCAGGTGATGATCGACGACGGCGTATTGCGCGGCGACGCGGCCCTGATCGGCCAGATGTTCTGGGCCGCGATCCACGGGGTGGTGCTGCTGGACATGGCCGGCCTGTTGGACCGCGGCGCGGGCGCCGACGCCCTGCGGCGGGAGATGATGCGAACGCTGTTCATCGGGCTGAATAGCGCGCCGAGCCGGAATTAGCCTCAGCTGATCCCCGTCATGCCGCTGTCCACCGCCAGGATCTGGGCGGTGACATAGACGCTCTCGTCCGAGGTCAGGAACAGGGCGGCATAGGCGATCTCCCAGCCCGTGGCCTGGCGGCCGAAGGGCACAGGGGTTCGGCCTCGCGAGGGCCGGCCCTGGCTGGCGCGGCGGCCGAGCGGGGTGTCCACGAGGCCAGGCGCCACGATATTGGCGCGAACCCCCTTTCGCCCTCCCTCCAGCGCCACATGGCGCATCAATCCCGCCAGGGCCGCCTTGGAAGCGTCATAGGCCGGCAGGCGCGAGCCGGCGACCAAGCCCGCGATGGAGGAGATGAACACGATGGACGATCCGGGCTCCAGGCGCGGCAGGGCCTCGCGGCAGCACAGCATCGGCCCGCGCAGATTGACGCCCAGGACCTGGTCCCATTCCAAGGCCTTGACGTTGGCCAGGCCCAGGCCGCCAAGACCGATGCCCACATTGAGCACCAGACCGTCCAAACCGCCCAGGCCTTCGGTGGCCTCGGCGACCATGCGCGAGACATCGGCCTCCCGCGATATATCCGCCTCGATGACCAGCGCGCCGCCGATCAGATCCGCCGTAGCCTGGGCCGCCGCGCGATTACGGTCGGCCACAGCCACTTTCGCGCCTTCGCGGGCGAACAACTGGGCCATGGCGCGACCGTTGCCCACCGGGTCGGTTTCGGCGTCCAGCATCTGCTGGCCGCCGCCGACGATCAGTATCCGCCGCCCGGCAAGCCGGCCACGGCCCGGGGCTTCACCCCGCGACTCGGCCGGCAGAGGCCGCACATAGGGTTCGACGTCGCTCATTTGGCCGGCCGCCCGAAGCCCGGCATCTGGTCGTCGCGCACCGCCGACTTGTCCTCAACCTCCACGTCGAAGGCTTCCAGGAAGCGCGAGACCATCATGTAATAGCCGATGGTGATCACAAGCTCCTGCATCTGCTTGTAGGGCAGGATCTTGCTCAGCGGATCGAAGGTCGCGTCAGAGGCGCGGACGTTTTTCACCACGTCATCGGTGAAACGCATGACCAGTCGCTGGGTGTCGTCGAACACCGCCGCGTCCGGCCCCTCGTCCAGACCCGCCAGCAACTCGGCCGTCATGCCAAGGCCGCGTCCGATCCGCTTATGCTGGTGGACCTCGTAGGTCGAGCCGCAGAGCACGCCGGCGCGAATGATGGCGATCTCGCGCAGCACCGGGTTCAGGTCGGCGAAGTTGAGGATCTGCCCCCCCAGACGCACGAAGCCGTCCATCATCTCGCCGGCGTGGCCCATCATGCGGAAGATGTTCAGAGGCGGCAGCTTTTCGTACTGGGCCTTAGCGCGGCCTGTGGCTTGGGCCGGGTCGAAATAGGGGATGCGCGCCATGGGTCTGTGTTCCTCCGCCTCTGGTGTTTTGCGCCACCATGGCGAGGCGAAGGGGTCAGCGTCTAGCCCAGAAACACCACGCGTCGTCTGTCCCGGCTGGCGACCTTGTCAGCTCGCATGTCCAGATAGGCCGGATTGGCGTGATCCTCTGGCCCCTCCACATAGAGGGTTTCGTCTATGGCCCTGAGCAACAGGTCAGAGGTCCATTTGTGGGCGCGGAAGAAATCGACCAACAGTTCCACGGGCAGGAAGGGCAGAAAGCCCTCGCCGATCGCGGTCACCACCGAGCGGGCGCCCATCAGGCCCAGGCCGAAGACCAGCGTGCCGAACGGCGCCCTCGCCCGCCAGCCTTGGACCAGAAGGTATCCGCCGGCCCCCAGGCTATAGAGCAGCCCCACCGCCGGAACCCAGGCCAAAAGGCCGTCCAGGCCGATGCCGAAGCGGCCCAACCGGAGGACATTGTCCGATAGGCGTCCGATGCGGGCTATGCCGGCGCGCAGTCGGGCGACGTCGTCCAAGGTGGCGGCGCGAAGCATCAAGGACTTTCCGGTCAGAGTCGCCTTCACCAGCAACGAACCTGCAGACCAACGGTTGCGCTTGGGGCCGGTCAGGCCGCCAACTGTTGCTTGACCCGCTCGGCCAGGGTCTTGATGTCGATCGGCTTGGGCAGAAAGGTTACGCCCTTTTCATCTTCCAGCAGATCCGAGAACTCCGCCTCGGCATAGCCGGAGATGAACATCACCGGAGCCGAGCCCAGGAAGACCCGCGCCTTCTTGAGCAGGGTCGGCCCATCGATACCCGGCATGATCACGTCGGAGATCAACAGGTCGATCTGGCCGGCATGTTCTTCGGCCAGCAGCAGAGCCTCCTCGCCGTCGCAGGCCTCGATCACCTCGTAGCCGCGAGCGCGCAACAGGCGGGCGGCGACGATACGCACGGCGTCCTCATCCTCAACGAACAGGATGCGGCCCGCGCCCGACAGATCCCGCGCAGGCGGACGCTGCGTTGGGGCGGCGGCCGGCGCCGGCTCGGCGCCTTCCACGGGCACATGCACCGGCAGGAAGATGCGGAAGGTCGCGCCATGGCCCGGCGGGCTTTCCACATGGATCCAGCCGTCGGCCTGCTTGACCACGCCGTAGACGGTGGCCAGGCCCAGTCCTGTCCCCTCGCCCACCGCCTTGGTGGTGAAGAAGGGCACGAAGATGTTCTTCATCACATCGGGCGGGATGCCGGGGCCGTTGTCCGAGACCTCGATCATGGCCACGTCCCCGCTCCCGCCACGATCGTTCTGATAGCCTAGGGCCTGTGCCTCGGCCTGGGTCAGGCGCGCGGTGCGGATATTGACAACACCGCCACCCTGGGCTCGCACGGCGTCGCGGGCGTTGACCGCCAGGTTCATCACCGCGGTCTCAAGCTCGCTCTTGTCGGCCCGCACCAGCGGCAAGTTGCGGCCGTAGTCGGTCTCCAGCTTGACGTCTTCGCGCAGCACCCGGCGCAGCAGGACTTCGATCTCGCTGATCAGCTCGCCCAGCTCTAGGGTCTGGCGCTGAACGGTCTGTTTGCGCGCGTGAGTCAGCAGCTTGCGCACTAGGTCGGCGGCCCGGATCGAGGTCTGGCGGATCTCCATCAGCCCTTCATGGGAGGGATCGCCGACAGAGTGGCGCTGCAGCAACTCGTCCAGGCGCAGTTGGATGGCGGTCAAAAGGTTGTTGAAGTCGTGGGCAACGCCGCCGGCCAACTGGCCGATGGCGCGCATCTTTTCCGACTGGGACAACTGCAGCTCGACCTGCTTCTGCTCGGAGACGTCCACCAGATAGGCGATGAAGCCATCGCCGTTGCGGGTCAGATAGAGGTGGCCGATGCGCTGGGTGTCATGGGCCAGGCGCACCTCGACCGGTCCGCTGCGGCCGGCGGCGATCCGGGCGGCCGCCTCGACCAGGGACTGGGGCTCTATCAGGCTGGCGAGGCTGGCCCCGGTCAGATCCCGGCCACCGGTGAGGGCGCGGATCGCGGGGTTCGTCTCCATGATGGTCGCGGTCAGGGGGTCAGGCCCATCCAGCAGGGCCGCGCCAAAGGGCGCCGCCGCGGCGAAGGCGTCCAGCGCGGTCGCCGCCACTGGCGTGGCCGCGTCGCTTTTTGTGGGCGGGGGATCGAGAGCAACCGCCAGGACTTCGGACTCGACACGCTCGGCGCGCGGGATCAACCGCACCAGAAAGCGGCGTTCGCCCAGCCGCGAGATCTGAGCGTCCCGGTCCTCGTCGCCGATTCGCAAGGCTGCATTGGCCGAATGGCCGCGGCGTGCGGCGCTCAGAGCGCTGAACAGGGCGCCGGACTGAACGGATTTGGGCAGGCGCACGCCCAGGCCGACCGCGTCGTCCCAGGCCACATTGGCCTCCAGCACCCGTCCGTCGGACGAGGCGACCACCGCCGGCTCGGACAGGGCGCCCAGCAGCACCGCCATATTGCTGATTTCGCTTTGGCGATCCTGGACGCCGCGCATGGCCAGAATGGCGAAAAAGGCGACGCCGGCTATGCCCAGCAGCAACAGCAGCCCGCCCATGGTCGCCGGCCCGGCGCGGAAGGCGGGATAGGCCGCGAACATGATGGCGACACCCAAAAACGCCGCCGCCGCCCAGGCAAGCGGATCCAGCCGGCGCGCTTTACGGCCTTCGGTATCCAGCGGGTGCGCCATGGCGGGCAGATCCTGTCGCTGGGAAGGGGACCAAGGTCCCGACGAATCACGCATACGATAAACCTATCCAGGCCGAACCGGACTTGCCGATTGTAGGCCTACGGATGGTCGAACGTGCTTTCCGGACCGTTAAGACTACGGCCGCTCGGTTATCGCGCCCCGGCCGCCCGGCGCGCGCCCGGTCTGCGGCGAGCCCCTTGCAGCACGAAGCCAATCACCTTGGCCACGGCCTCATAGTGCTCCCTTGGAATGGCTTCGTCGACCTCCACGGTGGCGTAGAGCGCGCGGGCCAGGGGCGGGTCTTCGATCACCGGCACGCCATGGGCCTCGGCGACCTCACGGATCCTGAGGGCCAGGCTGTCCAGCCCCTTGGCCACGCATTCCGGCGCGGCGGTCTCGCCCTGCTCATAGCGCAGCGCCACCGCGTAGTGGGTCGGGTTCATCACGACCACGGTCGCCTTGGGTACGTTCTGCATCATCCGCCGCCGAGAGCGTTCAAAGCGGATCTGGCGAATGCGCGCCTTGATCTTGGGATCGCCCTCGGTCTGTTTGTAGTCTTCCTTTTGCTCTTCCTTGGTCATGCGCATGCGCTGCATGAACCTCTGCCTCTGCCAAATCCAGTCGATCAGAGCTCCGGCGCCCAGAAGAGCCAGGACGCTGTAGAGCATGGCCCGCAGCATCACCGCGGTGACGGCCAACAGGCTCATGGGATCCATGCTGGTCAGTTGCGCGAACTCGGCCACATGCGGCTTGAGGCTGAGCCAGGCGACCAGGCCGGTCAGTCCGATCTTCAGTGACGACTTGCCAAAGTGCACCAGGCCATCGAGGCCGAACATCCGCTGAAAGCCCTTCATCAGCGATAACCGGCTGAGATCGGGGGCCAGTTTTTCGGGGCTGAACAGGAACCCGGTCTGAACCAGGTTGCCCGCCACCCCGGCCAGGGCCGCGGCCCCTAGGACCGCCACTATGATCGGCGCCGCGGAGCCAAAGGCCTGGCGCATCACCTGAACCGCGCCGCCGTTCTCCAGGTCATAGGCGTCCGGGCGCTCGATATAGGGGCGCAGCTGGTCCGCCAGGGTATGCGACATGCTCCCGCCCAGGGTGATCATGACCCCTGTGGCGGCGGCCAGGGACGCCCAGGCGGGCAGGTCGGGGGATTTGGCGACGTCGCCGCGGCGGCGCGCTTCCGCCAGTTTCCGCGGGGAGGCCTCTTCTGATTTCGAGGCGCCGTCTTCGTTTTCTTCAGCCACGCTCCGCCCCTAGCTGAACTGACGCAGGAAGATGTCGTAGCTCTGCATCCACACCAGCCCGATGCCGCCCAGGCTGAGGGCGAAGATCGACAGGCCCAGAAGCATGCTGAGCGGAGTGGCGACGAAGAAGACCTGGAACTGGGGCATGGCCCGGCCGATCAGGCCCGTAGCCACATTGAACACCAGCGAGAACACCACCACCGGGCCGGCCAGTTGCAGACCCAGCGCGAATGACTTGCCCACGGTCTGGGCGGCGAGCGTGCCGGCGTCGTTCAAGGCTATGGCCTTGGTCGGGGGGAACAGGGAGTAGCTGTGGGCGATGGCGGCGATGAAGGACTGATGCAGGTCGGTGTCGAAGATCAAGGTCACGCCCATGATCGACAGAAATGTCCCCAGGGTGGTGCTGGGCGTGGCCTCGGTGGGGTTGGCCGTCTGGGCGAAGGATAGGGTGGTCTGGATCGACACCAGTTCGCCCGCTGTGCTCAGCGAGGCGATGAACAGACGCATCAGCCCGCCGATCATCAGCCCGATCAGGACCTCTTTGATCACGGCGCCGGCCATGGCCCCCACGCCGTCGGGAATGGGCGGCAGGGTTGGCGCGACGATGGGAGCCAGGCAGAAGGCCAGCATAAGGGCCAGGCCCAGTCGAACCCGCGGCGGCACATAGCCCTCGCCGATACCTGGAATCAGCATGCAGATGGTCGCAACCCGGAACAGCACCAGCCCCGCGACCCAGACCTGCTGTGCGGTCGCGTAGCTCTCCATCGCTACATGCCCGCGATGCGGGCGGCGATCTGGCGCATGAAGCCATTCATCAGCGCGCCCATCAACGGCAGGAAGATCAGCAGGGCCAGGAAGATGGCCAAGATCTTGGGCGCATAGACCAGGGTGGCTTCCTGGATCTGGGTCAGGGCCTGGAAGATGCCGACGCTTACGCCGACCACCAGGCCGACCAGCAGGATCGGCGCGGACAGTTGCAGTGTCAGCCAGATGGCGTCACGTCCAACATCCAAAACTTCCGGCCCGGACATGAGCAGACAACCCTTACAGAACGGCGACGACGACGCGGTGGTGAAGATGCGCAGTGTCGGCGGATTATGGTTAACGCCGCGCTAAGGATCTCGCCTGCGACGTCCTGCCCAGGGACTACCGCAAGCCTATCCGTGCGGCCAAGGCGTCCGCCGCCTGGGCGGGGGCCAGCTTATTCCGGTCGCGATCGACGCTGAGATTGGCCGCCCGCATGGTCTCCACTGGAATCGCGCCGACCAGGGGGCGCAAGGCGGCCACGAAGCGCGAATCACGGGCGCGCTTTGCCGAGACCAGGATCACCGCGTCATAGGGCGGAATCGCCTGGCGAGGGTCGGTCAGCACCACCAGATCGTCGGCTGCGATGCGTCCATCGCTGGAAAAGGCCGAGATCACGTCGACGTCGCCGCCGGTGACGGCCTTGTACATGAAGGTAGGCTGGAATCGGCGCTCGGCCTTGAACTTGAGGCCATAGGCGCTTTGCAGGGCTGTCCATTCCGGCCGGGACAGGAATTCCAGGTCCGAGCCCAGAGTAAGGTCGGGCGCGTGGCGCGCCAAATCGTCCAGCGTCCTGATCCCCAGGGCCTGGGCGCGATCGCGGCGCATGGCCAGGGCGTAGGCGTTCTCGAAGCCCAAGGCGCCCTGAAGAACCACGCCATTGCGCTTATTCAGCGCCTGGGTCAGTTGGGCCAGCAGCACGGCGCGGGGCGGATTGTCGGCGCGCTTGAGCACATTGGCCCAGAGCGTGCCGGAATAGTCCACATAGGCGTCGATCTCGCCGCTGGCCACCGCCTGATAGGCCACGGCCGAGCCCAGGTCGTCCTTCTGGCTGACCGAATAGCCCGCGGCCTTCAGCCGTTCGGCCATCAGGTCGGCCAGGATATATTGCTCGGAGAAGTTCTTGGCCCCGATCACCACCGGCGCCGGCGCCGAGCCGATCGACACCAGGGGAGCCACCGCGATGAGCACGCCGACGATCAGCCCCGCCGCCCCAAGGCCGATGCGCCTCAGATCTCGCCGCGCCGTCCCGGCCTCGATCAGGCCCAGCAGCTGGTCGACCACCAGGGCCAGTCCGGCGGCGGCGGCGCAACCGAACAGGACCAGCACCCAGTCCTCGGTCTGCAGGCCGGAAAAGATGTAGTCGCCCAGCGATGTCTGGCCGACAGGGGTGGACAGGGTCGCCGCCCCGATGGTCCACACTGCCGCCGTACGCACCCCGGCCATGATCACCGGCGCGGCCAGGGGCAGCTCCACCTGCATCAGCCGCTGGCGGTCGGTCATGCCGACGCCACGCGCCGCCTCCACAATCGCCGCATCGACCCCAGTCAGACCAGCCACGGTGTTTCTGAGAATCGGCAGCATCGAATAGAGGGCCAGGGCCAGCAGCGAGGGCAGGAAGCCCAGGGCGGAGAACCCCGCGCCGAACAGGCTCTTGGCCACGGCCGACAGGGCCAGCAGCAGGGGATAGAACAGGGCCAGCAGCGCAAGGCTGGGAATGGTCTGCACCGCGCCGGCGACGGTCAGCACCGCCCAGCGCAGCCGCGCCCCACGGCTGGCGGCCACCGCCAGCGGCAAGCTGATCACCAGCCCCAAGGTCAGGGCCGCGGCGCTGAGCAGCACGTGCTGTCCCAGATAGCTGGGCAGAAGCCTGAAGGCGGCGGCCAGCCTGGGATTCATGCCGCGTCGGCCTCGCCGTCCAGCCGGCGGCGCACACGGTCGGCCTGGCGACGTGGGGTCTCGATCAGGGCGCGCACCGCGGGATCCTCACTGCGGGCCAACTCGGCAGGCGTTCCCTGAGCGCGCAGGCGGCCATCGGCGAGCACGACGATGGCGTCCGCCAGCAGCACCGCCTCGGTCATGTCGTGGGTGACCATGACCGTGGTCAGGCCCAGATCCTGGTGCAGCCGGCGATATTCCGAGCCCAGCGCGTCTCGTGTGATCGGATCCAAAGCCCCGAACGGCTCGTCCATCAGCATCACCCTGGGCCGCGCCGCCAGGGCTCGCGCCACCCCCACCCGCTGCCGCTGGCCGCCCGACAAGGCCGCCGGCCGCCGACTGGCGAAATCCCGCGGCAGGCCGACCAGATCGAGCAGTTCCAACGCTCGCGCTGCGCGCTCCGGCGGCGGACTTCCCTGTAATTTTGGCGTGATGGCGATGTTCTCGGCTACGGTCAGGTGCGGGAACAGCCCCACCTCCTGGAACACATAGCCGATGCCTCGGCGCAGCATGTGCGGCTCCACAACGCCGATGGGCGCGCCATCCAGGCGCACCTCGCCGGCGTCTGGCCGCACCAGGCCATTGATCATCTTCAGGCTGGTGGTCTTGCCCGATCCCGATCCACCCACCAGAGCCACAAAGGCTCCAGCGGCGATCGTCAGCGACAGGTCATCCACCGCGCGGGCGCCGCCATAGATCTTCGACACCCCGGACAGTTCGATCATCGGCGCAGCCATGGGGGCAGACTACACGAGTCAGGGGCCAGAAAACCCCCTTCGCCAAGCATCTGCGAACAGCAAGCGCTTCCGCAGCGTCCCGTAAGCCCCCGTCAGATCGGCATGGCCATGATTTCCTTATAGGCGGAAATCACCTGATCGCGGACGGCCATCACCGTCTGCAGGCTGGCCTGGGCGGACTGGATGGCGGTGGCCACGTCGATCAGGTCGGCCTTGCCCTTGGCCTGGGCGATCATCTGGGTTTCGGCGGCGCGGCCGGTCTGGCTCACATCGCTCATGGCCGACTTGAGAATGTCGGAAAAGCCATGGGCGTCATGAGGCTTGGCGTCGCCCACCCCGGCCACGGACGAGGTCAGATTGGCCGCCTGGGCCTGGACGGCGGCATAGGCCTTGGCGGCGGCGAGGGGAGCGACCACGGTCTAGCCTCTACTTGTTGAGCAGATCGAGGGTGCGCGACTGCATTTCGCGCGCGGTCTCGATCACGCTCAGATTGGCGGCGTAGGCGCGCTGGGCGGCGCCCATATCCATGGCCTCGACCAAGGGATCCACATTGGGCAGTTTCACATAGCCCTTGGCGTCGGCCGAAGGATGGCCAGGACGGTATTCGGTCTTAAACGGCGTCTGGTCCTGAACCACCCGGCTCATGGCGACCCCCTTGGTCCCATCGGGCAAAACCGTGGGCGAGAACACCGGCACCTGGCGACGATAGGGATCGCCGCCGGCCGTTTGCGACACCGAGTCGGCGTTGGCCATGTTCTCCGCGATGACGCGCATGCGCGACTGCTGCGCCCGCAGGGCCGAGGCGGCGACGCTCATGGTCGCGATGGACGGGATTTGGGGGTCCGCCATATCTCATAGTCCCTTCCTCGTCGTCATTTGCCCGGCGCCTTGACGGCAAGCTGGAGCATGTTCAGCGATTTCTCGTAGAAGCCGATCGCGGCGTCGTAGTTCATCCGCGCGTCGGACATCTTCATCATCTGCTCTTCGAGCACGACCTGATTGCCGTCCATCCGCGTCTCGGAATCCGGATTGGGCTTGGCCTGCCAGGCGCCCTTGGTGGCGCTCGCCGGCGGCGAAAGGTGCGCGGGATTGGTCAGGGCCGGCGTCACTTGGGCCATGGCCAGGGGCGCGGCGTGGGTGGAGCCGACATTGGTGGTGAAGTTGTCCAGATCCTGAGGCGTGTACCCAGGGGTGTCGGAATTGGCCACATTGCCGGCGATCAGGCGCTGGCGTTCGCTGAGATAGCCCATGTGGCTTTTCAGCATTGAAAACAGCGGGATGTCGTCGAGCGCCATGATGAGCGAAGGGTGAAGGAATAGGGTTAATTGCGGATTAACCACGTGTCGCCACCCCTGTGGCGCCCTGTCGCGGCGGTGAGGCGCCCGCCAACCCCATGGCCGCATTTATGGTTAATCGGGTGTTAAACACCTGGGCGCACAAGCAGGCCGTGGGGCGCCCGCCCCTGATTCAAGGGTTCCCGAGCCGGCGCCATGCTTATCTCCGACATCGCCCGCATGATCGCCGGCCTCGCCGTGACCCTGGGCCTGATTGGCCTTTGCGTCGTCGCCCTGCGCCGTTTCGGACCCGAGACCCTCAAGCGCCTGCAGGGCCTGCAAGGCGCCCGCGAGCGGCGCCTGACCGTGGTCGAGACCCTGGTCCTGGACCCAACCCGACGCCTTCTGTTGGTTCGGATCGACGCCGAGGAGCGCCTGATCCTGCTCGGCGAAGGCCAGATCCATCCTGCTCACGCAACCTCACCCCCGTCCGCAGCGCTGCCTGCGCCTAACGAGGCCTGAACCCATGCGCCCGGTCACCGCCGTTCTGCGCCGGCTGTTTCGCCGCGACCTTGAGCCTGCCGACCTGCGCCGCGCCGCCGGCCTGGCCGCCCTGACCACCTTCGGCAGCCTGATCTTTCCCGCTATCGCCGCCGCTCAGCAGGTCAATATCAACCTGGGCACCGGCGCCGGCCTGACCGAGCGGGTGATTCAGCTGGCCGCCCTTTTGACGGTGCTGTCGCTCGCCCCGTCGATCGTTATCATGACCACGTCGTTCGTGCGCATGATCGTGGTGCTGAGCCTGCTCCGCACCGCGCTGGGCCTGCAGCAGAGCCCGCCCAACGCGGTGATCATCAGCCTCGCCATGTTCCTGACCGCCATCGTCATGGCCCCGACCTTCCAGGCGTCCTACGACGCCGGCATCAAGCCCCTGCTCGACAAGAAGATGGAGCTGCCCCAGGCGTTCAACGCCTCGGCCGGGCCGGTCAAGGTGTTCATGCTCAACCAGGTCAATCGTGACGACCTGGCCCTGTTCGTGCGTCTGGCGAAACTGCCCAAGCCGGCTCACCTGGTCGACCTGCCCATCCACGTGGTCACTCCGGCCTTCATGATCTCGGAGTTGAAGCGCGCCTTCGAGATCGGCTTTCTGCTGTTCGTGCCCTTCCTTGTCATCGACCTTGTGGTGGCCAGCGTGCTGATGAGCATGGGCATGATGATGCTGCCGCCGGTGGTGGTGTCCCTGCCCTTCAAATTGATCTTCTTCGTCCTCGTCGACGGTTGGCGGCTGGTGGCCGGCAGTCTGGTGGAAAGTTTCCACCATGGGATGGGCGTCACCTGAGCCGGCGCGGATTGAACAGCGATCCCGGCTCATCCGCCTCCAATATGACCCGTCCGTCCCGCGCGCGCACCAGCCACACCGTCAGCCGCTCGCGCACCCCGGCGTCCCCGGAGCGTATCCGCTCTAGCGCCGCCGCCAGATCCGCATCCGCCGTCGTCAGATAGGCCCGAGACCGCGTGGCGTCAGGCTGGTCGTAGCGCTCGTAGATCAGGCCCAGCCGACTGCGCGCCGAGGCCAGCATCAAGATCGCAGTATCCGGATCATGGCGGTCCAGGGCGCCGATCGCCGCTTCGACCGCCCGGGTCGCATCGCTCGCATAGTGCGCCGGCCCCAGGGCCGTTCGCTCCTGCGCCGGGCAGGCCTGCGGGCTCATGGACCGTACATAGGTCGCCAGGCCCTTGAGCACAGTCGCCGGCGGCTCGGCGCCGTTGAACTCCTCGGTGATCTGGCCGTGAATGAACGTTTCTAGCTGAGGGGTCGCCGCATCCTGCGACACCTTCAGCCTCGCCTTGGGGCCGCCGAGATCGGGAATGGGCTTGGGATTGTCGATGCCGTCGTCGCGGTGGGAGCTGAACAGGGCCGTGGTCACGTCCGCCGTGCCCGGAGCGCCGGATAGGCCGGGAAACTGGAAGTCGGCGTTACGCCGCCCGCCTTGGTGACAGGTCTCGCAGGTGATCCCGGCGCGCGCCGCCTGGCCGCCTAATAGCAGCGGCGTGCGGAACGCCGCCCGTCCGACCTCGACCAGATAGGCCTTGTCGCCCACCACCGGGCGCAGGCACTCCGCCTCCACCGTACCCAGCACCCGAACAGGGTCTGCATCCTTGGCCATCCAGCGCGACGCGCGGATCGCCGAAACGCCACCAGTGTCCGCTGCCGCCAGCAGCAGGCAGACGAGCGACAGGCTCAGGACTGTGGCGGCGCGCCCTTGTCGATCCAACGGCGCAGATCCTCCGCCTCGGCGCAGCCAAAGCTGCAAAGGGTGTCGAGCTTGGTCAGCATGCGCCGCGCCCCGGCCAGGTCACCACGCTCGACCATCAGCTCGCCATAATACTCGGTTGCTCCACGATGATTGGGCGCGATGGCCAGGGCCTGGCGATAATAGGTCTCGGCGATGTCGTAGCGGCCGAGTTTGCGGTTGGCGTAGCCGATATAGGTGAGCACATCCGGATGGGGCCCGAAAGCCGCCTGCGCGCCCCTGAGCGCCACCAGGGCGTCATCATAGTGACCGGCGTTGATCAGGCGCACCGCCTGGACATAGGCGCGGTCGCCGCCGGCCGGGTCAGTGAGCAGCAGGCTAGCCGGGGCCTTGGCCGCCGCGTCCGCCGGCGACAGCGCAGCCCCCACCGCATCGATCGCAGCCTTCAGATCGGCGGCGTCGGCGCAGGTTCCGGCGCAGGCGTCCGAGCGGGCCTGCAGGGTCGCCAACTCCGTCTTGGCTTTGTCTGCCTGGCCCAGCTTGGCCCAGGTGACCGCCAGTTCGCGGCGGGCGGGGATCTGTTGCGGATCGAACTTGAGCGCCTTTTCGTAGGACCGCTCGGCGCCTTTCAGGTCGCCTTTTCCCGACCGGGCCAGGCCCATCAGGAACAGCGCGTCCACATTCTTGGGCGCCACGTCCAGCACATGGTCGAAATCGCGCTCGGCGGCGCGATAATCGCCGCCTTTCAGCGCAGTGACGCCATTCTGATATTCGACGACCGGGTCATAGGCCGGCGCCTCCATGCTCGGCATACCACCGCCGCCCCCTCCGCCGCCGCCGCTGGCCATGACGATTTGCGGCGCGGCGATCAGAACAAGGACGGCGCCCGCCAACAGGGCCGAGCGCGTTGCAAACGGTGTGAACATGACGGCGGCTCCCGCGTTTCCAGCAGGGTCCCACGGTCTCACAACATCCCCGGTGCGGCAACGCTGACATTGCTATGACGACATGGCCATAGCCAAACTCGCGCCATGTTTCGCCTGAAGACTCGCGCCATGCGCCGTAGTCTGCCCGTTGCTTTCCTTGCCGTCGCGATATCCATGATTTGGACGCCCATGGCGCAGGCGGCCCAGGTCTTCGATCTGGACCCGGCGCGTTCGAGCATCACCTTCACCATCAGCCTGTTGGGTGTCTCGCACCGCCACGGGCGGTTCGCCGATGTGGCGGGCACGCTGGCTCGCACCGCCGGGCGGCCCCAGGACGACGTGGTGATGGTCGAGGTTCGCACCGATTCGGTGGAGTGTGGCTCGCCAGGTTGCGCCAAGGTGGTCACCGGACCGCGTTTCTTCGACTCTCCGCACTTTCCCATCGTGCGCTTTCAGTCGCGCAAGATCACGCCGGCCGGAGACACGACGGAGGTGACCGGCGACTTGACCCTGCATGGAGTCACCCGCCCTATTGTGCTGACCGCTCAGCAGCGGTCGCCGGATACGGCGACCGCCGGCGACGAGCCTTACGCCTTCACCGCCAGCACCACGGTCCGGCGCAGCGATTTCAACATGTCCAACTATCGGCTGGCGGTGGGCGACACCGTGACCCTCAACATCCGGGCGACGTTCGTCCCGCGGACAATGAAGTAGGAATCTCTCACCATTGGCCCAAGGGCGGTTGAGCCCCCATCAACCGCGCGGCGGGGTGTTGACCGAGGCCTGGGCGGACGCGTTGCGGAAGCGCTGCTTCATGGCCTGAACCCAGCTGACGAAGCTGTCGTTCTCGGCCGCGGCGCGGGTGAAGTCAGAACTGGTCAGTTGAGCGCCATTGAGGCCAGACAGCGCCACCCGCAGGGCGTCGGGCGCGTGGGCCTGATTTATGAAACCCTGATAGCGGCCGCGAAGCCGGGTCAGTCCGGCCTCATCCCCCGCCAGGCTCATGGCCACGCCGGCGCGCAACAGCGAGGACTCCTCGTCGGGAGTCAGCGGCGCCGGCGAGCGCCAGCGGTCACCAAGATGGCGCTCAAACTGGGCGCTGGCCCCGGCCCAGTCATGTTTTTTCCAGGCGATCTCGGCCCGCACAGAGTCGGCGTCTGCGGACTTGTCGCTTTCCAGGATCTCCATGGCGTGGTCGTACTGGCCAAGGCCCAGCCAGGCGCGGCCCTCGATCATGCGGCGCTGGGCGCTGAGTGCGGCCGGCAGCAGGGTGCTGCGCGAGCTGTTGAGGGCGTCTAGCGCGGCCTCGGGCTGGCGGTTCATCAGCTGGATGGTGGCCAGGTCGGTGGCGACCTCGGCGCGTGGCACGCCGTCGAGACGATGATCGGCCTGGTATTTCAACAGGTCGGCGGCCTGGCTCAGCAGATCCACGTCCACCAGCCGGCGCGCCAGTCGGCGAACCATCTGGTCGCCATCGGCGCCAATGGGCGTCAGCTCTTTGAAATCATAGAACAGCGCCAAGGCCTGGATCGGCTGCAAGCCGTCCGCCTGGCCGTCAAGGAACAGGGTGCGAAAGGCGGTGGACAGGTCCGTCTGCAATTGCACCGCCTGAGGCAGGTCCGGCATGCGCTGTCCAGCGGAGCGAAGGGCCTCGAGAGCCTCGCGATAGCGGCCCAGGCTGATATAGATCTGACCCAGCTCGCGGATGGTGTCGAGTTCGGTGGCGTCGCCGCGCCAGCGATAGCGCAGGCCATCCAGGGCGTTGGCCGCCTGGATCGGCGTTATCCTGCCCGCTTCGAACTTGATCCGGGTCGCGTGCAGCTGGGCCGGGGCAGCCAGGGAGTCGAGCCGGGCGAACGAGACGGCTTCATAGACCCTCAGCGCTCGCGCCTTCTGGCCCTCGGCCTCGAACAGCCGCGCCTGGATCAGCCGGGTTGCCAGCTCCTCATCCGGGTCCAGTTGGGTGCGCAGGGCGTCGTCGATGGCCACCTCGGCCACCGGAAACTGGCCCAGAGCCAGGGACGCCTCGGCGTCGGAGCGAGCGAAGCGCGCGCGCCATTTCGGATCGAACTGGAACAAGGCCGAGGCGCCGGCGGCGAATTGCTGCCGCGCGTCCGCATTGTCCCCCAGTTTTTGCGCCACATAGCCGCGCCATAGAGCACTGGCGGTGTCGTCAGCCACCACCGGCGTGGCGAGGTCGGCCTGAGCCTCCTTGTAGCGCCCGGCCATGGCCTTGGCGGCGCCACGCAGGGCGCGGAACTCCGCGTCCCCCAATATGCTCTGGTTGCTCTTGGCGGTCATGTCCATCAGCCCGATGGCCTCGAACGACAGCTCCGAACCAACCAGGAAACGAGCCAGGGCCATGCGGGACTTTGTGCTGGTGTCGCGCGCGGTGTTGATCTCGTCGGCGACGGCGCGCTGCAGGGCGTCGTAGCGGCCGACAAAGCCGTCGTCGCCCAGCTTGGACCACTCGTCGAATTCGACCAGACCCGGCAGGGAAGCCGGCTGCGGCGCCGCCAGCTGGGCCGCCGTCAGGCCCTTGGAGGCGGTTTGCGTCAGGGCCGAGCGCGGCGACAGGGTCAGGCCCGTCGGTCGGCCGATATTGACGATATCGCCGTCCGTACTCACCGCCAGATCTTCCCGCGCCGGCTTGATGGCCAGGCCGTGGATCGACGCCAACAGGGTCAGGTCGACGAAATCCCGCTGGGTCGGCACGCCCTTGGCGGGGGCCAGGGCGGTGACGGCGGCGATGCGATCGCCCACCACAGGATCGTCAATCCATACCACCTTGGTCGCCCCAGCCATGGTCACCGTCAGGCCGGCGGAGACAGAGGTCTGGTCGCGGCCCACCTTGATCTGTTCGGGCGACTGATAGGGTCCCGCCGCCAGGGCGATGGTCCAGGTGGACCCTTCGGCGATCGCCGAGGCGTTGATATCGCCGGGCGCCTCGATACGGACCGCGGAGAAATCGCTTCCCTGCACGGCCCGTATCCCGGTGACCTGCCGAAAACCATGCGGCGCGGCGCTGAGGTCCAGGCGAGCGGTGCTGTCGAACACCACCCAGATGGCGCCGCCCCGGCGGAACACCGCGGCGCCCAGTGGCGCCTTCCACGGGAACCGGAGCAGGACGTGGCCATTGGCCATTTCCGCCTGCATCTTGACCACGCCCGAGTCCGGCACGGCGTTCGGATGCGGTGGCGGCGTCGGCGCAGGGGCGTTGGCCGGGGGCGTCGGGGTCGCTGGCGGCGGCGCGGCCTGGGTCTCGGCCGACTTCGCCGGAAAGATGTTGACGAAGGTGGCGCCATCGGCCTCCCCGACCTTGGCGTCGACGCCGTCTTCAAGGGTCAGGGCGATCTGCAAGCCGCCGCCGGCCTTGGAATCCTGGCCGCCCTTGAGCCAGCGCGGCGGATCGACCCTCAGGCGGGTCATGTCCGGCTTGGCGTAGCGGCTGAAGCGAAGGGTCAGGGTCTGGCCGTCGCGATGGCTGCTGACCCTCGCGCCGCCGGCCCAGCGGAATTCGATCCGCGACAGGTCCTTGGCCTGGGCCACCCTGACGCTGAGCGGACCGGCGCTGGCGACCGCATCGGGATTGGTTTTCGCCAGGCCCGCGGGGGCGACGAGGCTGGCGATACAGATCGCCGCCACGCCAGCGCGAAGTTGGGTCCGCAGGCGCATGGCTGGATCAGCCGCTCTTGGCCGGCGCGGCTCCAGCCGCAGGGGTCGGGGCGGGCGATGCCGCCGCGGTCTTGGCCTTGGCGGCCGCCTTGCGGCGGGGTCTGGCTGGCGCTGGCGCGGCGGGATCGTTCGGCCCGGTGGCCAGCGCAGCCGGAGCCGGCGCCGCCGGCGGGTTGAGGGCGGTGCGGGCGTCGGCGATGCTCTGGGCGCCGTTGACGCGCTTGGCCAGCTTCTCCGTCAGAGACTTGGCGTCTTCGGCGGGCATCTGGGCCAGGATGGCCGAGAGCGCGCGCTCCTTCATCTTGGCCGCCATGGGCAGGCGCACGCTGTCGTCCATCAGGGTGAAGCGCTGGGCCGCATCCTTGGGCTTCATCGCCTCATAGACGCGGATCAGGCGGTCGGTTTCGGTTTGCTGCTGCTGGTCGGCCTGGCCGAGCAGCCCCTGGATGTCGGCCTTCAGTCCGTTCATCTGCTGAATGCGCGCATCCAGCTTAGCCTGGGCGGCGGCGATCAGCTGGACCTGGGTATCGAGATCGTTGGCCCGCTGATCCAGCTCGCCCCGGCGGTTGCCGAGAGACTGCAGCACCTGGAGCTCGGCCGGCGACAGGCCCGCCTCCTTGGCCAGCTCCGCCGCGGTGGGGGCGCAGGCGGGTGCCGCGGGCTTGGACGTGTTCTGGGCCATCACCACCGGCTTGGCGGACAGGATCGACGGCATGGTCGACTGGGCCGCCTTGGGCTGGCCTATGTCTTCCGCGAAGGCCTTGGCCCCGGAGAGCAGTTCAGGCGCCCCAGTGACCGCCTTAACCGCAAGGACGCCGCCGATCGCCACAGCGACGATGGGGAGAAGTCTCGGAATGCGGCTCACGACAGGCCTCCGTCAAAGGCGCGAAGACGTCCGCCGCGGGCGGGCGGGTCGAAGAGGTCGTCATCGATCTGGGCGCGCGATCGCGGGGTGGCGCGAGGCTCAGGGCGCGGCGGCGCGCGCAGCTCTTCGCGGCGGGGTTCCTCAAAATGCAGGTCTTCGCGCGGCTCGGCGCGAGCTTCGCGGGCGACGGGCGATCGGCCCTGGGCGCGGGGCTCAAACAGGCTGTCGAAGCGGCGGCCGGTACGGCTTTCGGCCCGGTCCAGCTCGCGGTCGAGAGCCCATTCGCGCTCACCGGCGCGGGTCCGGGCGCGGGCGGCGATCCGGGGTTCAGGCGTGTCGCTGGTCAGGACCTCGCGTTCGGACAGGCGCAGGATCAGGGCCTCGGCGGCGGCCTCGGCTTCGTCCTCGGTGGTCTGCCGCATGACGGGGGGCGGCGGCGCAGCAGCGCGGGGACGATCGAAGATCGAGCGCACTGGGGGGGCGGCGCGCGGCGGCGGCGCTTTTTCGGCGGCGATTTCGGCGCGCGCGGTCAGGCCTTCGAGGCGATCGGCAAGTTCGCGGGCCTTGTCGATGCGGCCGATCAGGAGATCCACCGCCTGATCGGTGCTGACGCGCAGCTCGACCAGGCCGGCCTCCGCGCGCTGCGCGGCCCGATCAAGATCACCGACCGCGTCCGCGAAGCCCACATGGCTGTCCTTCAGCGCTTTCAATTGCCGGCTGAGCCGCCAACCGAACACCAGGGTCAGGGTCAGCAGACCGGCCAGGAGCAGGTTCAGCGCAAGGGAGATCGGACTCATGACGCCCTCTGGATGGCGGTCTTGGCGGCGGGCGACAGCGGCGCCTCCACCCTGACGGCGATATTGTGATTGCGACGGCCCATGCGGCCGCGGGTGAGGGTGACGTCGCCGGCGCGCAGTTCGATTAGGCTCTCGGCGGTGGCGTTGAGGATCAAGGTCTCTCCGACCTTGAGGCTAAGCACCTTATGCAGATCCACCTGCTGCTCATCGAGGACGGCGTGCACGTCCAGCTGGGTGGTCCAAAGCTCCGTGGCCAAGTGGCCTTCCCAGATGTTGTCGCGGCCGAACTTCTCGCCCATGAACTGCTGCAGCAGCATCTTGCGGATCGGCTCCAGCGTCGCATAGGGCAGCAGAAGCTCAATGCGGCCGCCGCGATCTTCCATGTCGATGCGCAGCTTGACCAGGATCGCCGCATTGGCGGGACGCGCGATGGCTGCGAAGCGTGGATTGGTCTCCAGCCGATCGAGATTGAAAGTCACCGGGGTCAAGGGCTCGAACGCGGCCTTGGCGTCGTGCAGAACCACTTCCACCATCCGCTGCACCAGCACCCGTTCGATGGTGGTGTAGGGCCGCCCCTCGATACGCATGGCCGCGGTGCCGCGGCGGCCGCCCAAGAGCACGTCGACGATGGAATAGATCAGGTTGGAATCGACGGTGAGCAGGCCGTAGTTGTCCAGCTCCTCGGCGCGGAACACCGACAGGATCGCCGGCAGGGGAATCGAGTTCAGATAGTCGCCGAATCGGATCGAGGAGATGTTGTCGAGGCTGACCTCGACATTGTCCGAGGTGAAATTGCGCAAGGAGGTCGTCATCAGCCGCACCAGGCGGTCGAAGACGATTTCGATCATCGGCAGGCGCTCGTAGGAGACCAGGGCCGAATTGATGATGGCGCGAATGCCGGTGCGATCGGACGACTCGTCGTCCGTCAGGTCGAAGCCCAGCAGGCTGTCGATCTCATCCTGGTTCAGGATGCGCTCGGCCGCGCCCAGCCCGGCGCCGTTCTCCCATTCGGAGGCCGGCGTGGTGGTCGCGTCGAAATCTTCGTCCGTATCGGCCATGATCATCGCCTCAACCAGGCTTGCGCCTAGTTGATCAGCATCTCCTCAATCAGCACCGTGTTCACCTTGGCCGGCGCCACCACCAGATTGACCCGCCTCAGCAGTTCCATGCGCAGTTGGAAGCTGCCTTGCGAGCCGGTCAGATCCTCTGGCCGTAACTCTCTCAGAAAAGTCTGAAACATGTCCTGAAGCCGGGGCATGTTCTCGTCGAGAACGTCCGCCGTGGCCTTGTCGGGCAGCTCCATGGTCAGCTTCAGCTTGAGAAAGGTCGGCTTGCCGTCCGCGGTCTGCATGTTCACGACAATGTCGGGCGGCGTGTAGAAGACCACCCCGTCCGGGCCGTCGGCGATCACCGCCCCATTCTTGTCGTCCTTCTTCTTGTCGTCCTTTTTCTTCTCTTCCTTCTTGGGCGCCTTGCCGTGGGCGTCCGCCGGCTTGTGGCTGAGCATCAAAAAGGCCGTCGTGCCGCCGCCCAGAATCAAGACAGCCGCCACCGCGCCAATGATGATGAACATCATCGGAATCTTCTTTTTCGGCGCGGCTTCGACGCCTTCGGCTGCGCCGTCGACATCTTCATCCTCGGCTTCAGTCTTTTTAGCCGTGTCCTTGGCCATAAAATCCACGCATCGAGCGGGCCGTTGGCGACCCCGGAAACTTGAGGCTCGGAGCATGCGGGGGTTTGGTTAAGGATTGCTTTTTAACCTTCTTGAAACGCGGCAGAAATTGCCGGGCCAAGTTGGCCGCCAGGCGCACCGTTAACCATTCTCTTTGCTGATTTTATAGGGATTTTAGATTGGCCCGACGCTTGCAGCGGGGATGGCGTCAACCTTAAGGCCAGCCCGAGGACGCCCCCATGGACAACACGATGTATGTCAGTTTGTCGCGGCAGATGGTTCTGCAGCGCGAACTCGACATCGTGGCCAACAACATCGCCAACACCGACACCAACGGCTTCAAGGTCGAATCCTTGACCAGCATGGATGACCCGGTGACGCCCAACAAACCCTCGGGCGCAAGGCAGGCGATCCAATATACCCTTGACGGCGCGGTGGCCCGGGACTTCACCCAGGGCTCGCTGCAGGCGACTAATGGCCCCTTGGACGTGGCCATCGAAGGCAAGGGATTCTTCCAGGTCACCACCGCCGACGGGACCCGTTATACCCGCGACGGGCGCTTTACCCTCGACTCCCAGAACCAGCTGACCACCCAGAGCGGAAATCCGGTGCAGGACACGTCCGGATCGCCGATCACGATTAACGCCGCAAACGGGCCTGTGACCATCGGTCGCGACGGCACGATCACTCAAAAAGCGCCCGGCCAGGCCCAAAGCCAGGTGGTCGGGCGAATTGGTGTGGTGCGCTTCGACAGCCTGTCGGCCCTCTCCAAGGCTGGGGACGGCCTCTACGTCAACACCACCAACCAGCAAGCCCAGCCGGCGCCCGACGTGAAGGTTCAGCAGGGCATGCTGGAAGCCTCGAACGTGCAGCCGGTGGTCCAGATCACCGATCTGATTCGCATCCAGCGCGCCTATGAGGCGGTCAGCCAGATGATCAGCAACACATCCGACCTGTCCAAGTCCGCGATCCAGCGGCTCGGCACGGTCCAGTAGGAGAATAGGCCATGATGGCATTGCGCACGGCGGCGACGGGCATGGCGGCCCAGCAGCTGAACGTGGAGGTGATCTCCAACAACATCGCCAACATGAACACCGTCGGCT
>DASXNV010000082.1:0-20680 GCA_036494815.1 Caulobacteraceae bacterium | reverse complement strand
CCTGTCGGAAAGGCGAAATCCATAAAGTAAGTGTGCTTGTCTGTAATGTGGCATGGAAACGGATTAATGGACTGAGCCCCTTCAAGGGTAGGGCCTGATGCTTTTTGCTCAAGAACGGAATATGTCCTGAGGGCTCTAGTGGGGGTTGAGCCGCCATTTTGAAGAAACGGTTCAACTCGCCAATCAGTGATCTGATTCCCAGCTTCATCAAGCGTCGGGATAATTTCAACATGGTCTAGATAAACAAACGCCCGCTCACCAAGTATCAGCGACCCCCGGCTGATCGCATTTGCAGCGTCAGCACGTTCCAGCGTTTTTCGAACGGCGGCGTTCGCGCTATCGAGCGCAGCTTTGGCGTCGATGTCCGCCTTCCCGATTGCGGCCGCGCTGTCGGCATGAGCGCCCGATAGGGCATCGGAAGCGTTCTCGTTTGCCGCAATCAAGGCTTTGTTTGCGTCGATGTGTGTAACCTGAATAGCTATGAACGACGCAAAGACCGCCACCACGGAAAGCGCTATTGAAAACACGACACCGCGAAAATTCCTCTGTTCGCGCTCCGCCTGAGCATCTGCTGCAGCGGATGCCTCGTGAGCATTTTGTTCCAACCTTCGCGTAAGCCCTTCGAGCGCCCGGACAACAGGTGCGCTGTCGATGGACTTTGGTGGCCGAGCCGCCGAGGCTCGACGTAGCCTCAATGAAAGACGGGGCTTTGATGGCGGTTTCGACATTCACGTGCGTTTGTCAGAGATCCGGATGTTGTATCCCATACGGTGGAGCTTGGCGACGGAGCACGTCGAAGCCTGGGTGATTGACTGGCGGCGCCGCAACGGTCCCAGTTCGGCCACTGCTATCGCGAGCCACTGTCGGCGACGCACCAAACTTTTCCCTTATGGAATAAGCCTTAGCAGAACTGGGATAGCCAAGGCGAACTGGGGCCGGCGTGGTCCCAGAAAAGAACGTAAGGCTCCGGTGTAGACCGCCTGTTCGGAGCTGACCGGACTGGGATAGCTGTGCTGCTAACACCGGTGATAGCCGCACGGATAGCAGCGCAGCATGGGCCAGACGATCGGTATTGCGGGACCTGAACGCCGACGGCGTTGGGGCGCTGAGCAGAAGCGTGCGCTCAAAGCCATAGTTTCTGGGTCCGACGGGAGGCCGCGCTTTGGGCGCTTTATGCCCCCAAAGCCCCGAGGTTCTTCTGACCATCTTGTTTTCCCCTACGTGGGGAAGAGTGTGCTTCCAATTCCAGGACTGAGCGAGTCATCCATCGAAAATACCCCCAGACCCCCCGAAGGCTTAGGGCGTTGGACAATCCCTATGGGCCACGGACAAACCGTATGAGCCGCCCCACCGGCGCATGGAGATTTTGCATTGCGAAAAAGTAATATTGATAATCGATATGTAATTTGATCGAAAAACGATGTGAGCTTATTGATTATCGTCATGGAGAGGCCGCAAGGCTTCAGGCGAAGCCGGAACAGTCCAGCCCATCGCCGCACTGCACAACCCGATAGGGGATTTCAATATGACCAACACCGTCCTGAAAATCGTCGAACGCGCCGCCAACTTCGCCGGCGCCCTGGCCATCACCGCCGTGCTGCTGGCCGCCGCGCCCTCCATGAGCGCCATGATCTCCGCCACCCACCTGTTCAGCGCGTGATCGACTTTGATTTGCGCTCGCCACGGGGCATGTTCGCCGGCGACCTGACTCCTTTCAGGCCGCCGGCGACGAAGCGCGCCGATCAAGACTAGAGGATCCGCTGCATGCGCGCCCTGGGGCCGGGCTCCGTTTCGAGCTTTCTGAAGATTATTCTCGACGTGGTCTATGTGGCCTTCTGGGTCGGCGCGATCGGCGGCCTGGTGATGACCGTGGGGCTGGTGGTGTTCGATTTCGACCCCAGCCTGTTCGGGCGCCAGTTCAATCTCAACCTCGACCAGAACGTCACCCCGCCCCTGCTGACCGCCTGGGTGGCTGCCTTTTCGGCCTATACCGTTGGGGTGCTGATCATTGTCGAGCGGCTTCGGCGCATATTCGCCACCCTGACCGCCGGCGATCCCTTCCACCCTGAAAACGTGCGCCGGCTGCGGGTCATCGGCCTGATGCTGGGCGCGCTGGAGCTGGGCCGCTATCCGGTGATGGCGGCCAAGGCCTGGCTTGCGCCGCATATGGGCGGCCTGTCCTGGGCGCCCAGCCCCACGGCCTGGTTCGCCGTCCTGGTGGTGTTCGTGCTGGCGGAGGTGTTCCGCGAGGGCGCGCGCCTGCGGCGCGAAGCCGAATTGACCATCTGATCCCATGCCCATTCGCGTGCGCCTGGACCGTATCCTGCTCGAGCGACGGATGTCGCTGACCGAGCTCGCCGACCGCGTTGGCGTGACCATCGCCAACCTGTCGATCCTCAAGACCGGCAAGGCGAGAGCGATCCGCTTCTCCACTCTGGAAGCCTTGTGCCGTGAGCTGAACTGCCAGCCGGGCGAGCTGGTGGTGTTCGAACCGGGGCCGCCTGGGGATTATGAGGATGAGGAGGACGGGTAGGGGGCGCAATTGCACCCCAACGCCCAATTATCCCGTCATCGCCGCGCCCCGTCGCGGCGATCAATGCCGTGAACTTTCCGCAGCCCAAGCCGGACAAGCCGGGCCATGACGGAGAGGTTGGCGGGAAGTCCTGAACAGACTCCCCTTAAGTCTTGCTAGGGTCTGAAACATCAGGGATGGCGCGAGAGCGCCGCCGCGCTGCGGCCGGCTTTCAGGTCGGTCCTTGACCAAGGGTCAGGCCGCAGCTCCAATATCAACCAAGGGCTTCAGAGTGAGGCGTCGAAATTGATATTTCGAACAGTTTTGATGGGCCAGGTTTTGGCTGTGACGATGGTGGCCGCGTTCCCGTCTGACGCAGTCACAACTTGCCAATCTGCGTGGTCGCCGGCTCGCGAGCAGATCCTTCAAATCGAAATGTGAATGAAAATGCCTGCCGGTGCGCGACCGCTTGAAAGCTACGATCGCTACTATTCAGGGATCTGTGAACGCGGCCACAAGGTCATTCGAGGCGTCTTCGATCTGTCTGCAACCTTCAGCAGGGGCGCACCCAGCGGTCTTCAAATCGTGAAGACGGAGATTTGCCTCTCATCATGGATGGCGGTTGCAGCGTAATCGACATCCTCGTGAGCGACGCGCTTTCGACGAAGTCTTTACTATCGTGCCATGGCCTAGGGTAGCGCTCTTACCCCACCGCCGCCTTCTGCAGTTCCACCAATTCCCCGATCCCCTTGCGCGCCAATCCGAACAGCGCCTCGAATTCCCCCTGGCTGAAGCCGCGCTTTTCGCCGGTGGCCTGGATCTCGACGATGTCGCTCGCGCCGGTCAGGACGAAATTGGCGTCGGCCTCTGCCTGGCTGTCCTCTTCGTACTCCAGGTCCAGCACCGGGACATTGTCGAACACGCCGCAGGAAATGGCCGCTACTTGGTCCAGGATCGGGTCCTTGGTGATCAAGCCTTCGGTCAGCATGTAGCGGGTGGCAAGGCGCAGGGCGACCCAGGCGCCGGTGATGGCGGCGGTGCGGGTGCCGCCGTCGGCCTGGAGCACGTCGCAGTCGATGGAGATCTGGCGCTCGCCCAGGGCCTTCATGTCGGTGACGGCGCGCAGGGAGCGGCCGATCAGGCGTTGGATTTCCTGGGTGCGGCCAGACTGCTTGCCTTGCGCTGCCTCGCGGCGGCCGCGGGTGTGGGTGGCGCGGGGCAGCATGCCGTATTCCGCCGTCACCCAGCCCTGGCCCTTTCCGCGCAGAAAGCCGGGCACGCCTTCGTCCAGGCTGGCGGTGACCAAGACCTTGGTGTGGCCAAAACTGACCAGGCAGGAGCCTTCGGCATAGCGATTGACCTGGGTTTCCAGGGTCACGGCCCTCATTTGGTCGGCAAGGCGTTCGGACGGGCGCATGATCGAATATCTCCTGCGGCCGGCGCACGCTTGCGCCTGACAGCGGCGCGCTTATCCTAGATCGGGACGGCGGCGTCCATGCCTGCCGCGTCGACTCGCTTCGAAAGGTTTTCGCCACGCCGCGATGAACAGCCTGATCCACCCCGCCGCTCGCTCGCCGACCCTGGCTGAGCTGGACGAGCGCGCCCGCGACATTTTCCGGCGCGTGGTGGAATCTTATCTGGAGAACGGCGAGCCGGTGGGCTCGCGCACCCTGTCCAAGGGTGGGGTGCACCTGTCGCCGGCCTCGATCCGCAACACCATGCAGGACCTGACCGAACTGGGCCTGCTGGGTTCGCCCCATATCAGCGCCGGCCGGCTGCCCACCCATGCGGGCCTGCGCCTGTTCGTCGACGGGCTGATGGAGGTTGGCGATCTGAGCGAGTCGGACCGCCGCGACATAGACGCGCGCCTGTTCTCCCGGGGACGCGGCTTCAACGAGGTGATGGACGAGGCCACGGCCCTTTTGTCAGGCCTCGCCGGCGGCGCAGGAATCGTGGTCACCCCGGTGCGCGAGGCGGGGGTCAAGCATGTGGAATTCGTCAGCCTGGGCGCCGACCAGGCCCTGGCGATCATGGTGTTCGACGATGGTCAGATCGAAAACCGGCTGATGCGCCGACCCGCCGGTCTGACGCCATCGGCCCTGCAGGAAGCCTCCAACTTCCTCAACAACCGCCTGGCCGGCCGCACCCTGGCCGAGGCCCGTGGCGAAATGGGCGGCGAGATGGAGCGCGCCCGGCGCGAACTGGACGCAGTGGCCGCCCGGCTGGTGGAGGATGGCTTGGCCGCCTGGGGCGGCGGCGACGGCGCCGACCGCAGCCTGATCGTACGCGGCCACGCCAACCTCCTGGGCGACGCCCATGCGGCCCAGGATCTGGAACGCGTGCGAATGCTGTTCGACGATCTGGAGCACAAGCAGCAGCTGATCGGACTGCTGGACGATGTGCGCGAAGCCCAGGGCGTGCGCATTTTTATCGGCGCCGAAACGCGCCTGTTCTCTCTTTCCGGTTCCGCCTTGATCGCGGCGCCCTATATGACGGGCCAACAGAAGGTGCTGGGCGCGATCGGCGTGATCGGGCCGGCCCGTCTGAACTATGCCCGGGTCATCCCGCTGGTGGATTACACCGCGCGGGTGCTCGGGCGCCTGTTGAACGCCTGAAGGATGTGATGACCATGACCGACGACGCCGCCCCGGCCGCCGATCAAGACGAAACCCCCACCGCCGGACCAGACGAGGTTGCGGCCTCGCCCGAGGATGTCGAGGCCAGCCTGCGCGCCGAGATCGCACAGCTGAAAGACCAGGTGCTGCGCGTGGCCGCCGACGCCGAAAATGCGCGCCGCCGGGCCGAGCGCGAGGCCAATGACGCCCGCGCCTTCGCCATCCAGAAATTCGCCAAGGATCTGCTGGGTGTAGCTGACAACTTGGCCCGGGCCATGCAGCACGCTCCGCGGGACGCCGAGGACCCGATGGTCAAGAACTTGGCCATCGGCCTGGA
Source organism: Caulobacteraceae bacterium (assembly GCA_036494815.1). Taxonomy (GTDB): domain Bacteria; phylum Pseudomonadota; class Alphaproteobacteria; order Caulobacterales; family Caulobacteraceae; genus Poindextera. Next base: position 15,216 of record DASXNV010000082.1, on the reverse strand, counting down.
GATGACCGAGAAGGAGCTTCTGGCCGCATTCGACCGTAACGGCCTGAAGCGGGTCGATCCGCCGCGCGGCGCCAAGTTCGATCCCCACCAGCACCAGGCGGTGATGGAGCAGCCCGCCAGCGACGTGGGCGGCGGGGCCGTGCTGCAGGTGCTGCAGGCCGGCTACGAACTGTTCGGCCGCATCGTGCGCCCGGCCATGGTCATCGTCTCGGCCAAGAATTCGGGCGGCGATGCGCCCGTGGAGGCGCCCGTGAACAATCCCTACGCCCATCCGGAAGGTGAACCCGACGGCGCCGGAGCGGCGGTGGATCGTAAGGCCTAGGCTCTTTGGGCCGCCGTGCTGGGCGTCAGCCCAGCAGGCGCGCCTGGATTCGCTGGCGCATGGCGTCGTCCACCCCCAACACAGCCTGCAGATAGGTGTCGAGGTCGCCGTGGGCGGCCTCGATCGCCTCGATGGCGCGCAGCAGATAAGCCTCGTCCACGCCCAAGGCCACGCGCACCGCCGCTTCCGAGGGTCGGCGCCCAGCGTTCTCGAACAGCGCCTGGGTCATCATCGGCAGGCGCTGCTCGAACCCCAGCGCCCGGTTGGTCAACAGATAGTCGGCGATCAGGTCTTCGCGGCTGACCCCCATCAGATGGTGGGTCAGGGCGGCCAGCAGGCCGGTACGGTCCTTGCCCGCCGCGCAATGGATCAGCACCGCGCCCTCCACCTCGGCCAAGGCCTTGAAATAGCGGGAATAAAGATCGACATGCCGCGGCTCGAACGGCGCCGCGCGGTAATAGTCCATCAGGTAACTGCGGAAAGCTTCTTCGCTGACGTCGGACTCACGCACGAAGTTCCACCAGGGATCGTCGTCCACGTCGCCGATGTCGTTTTCGATCACCTGTCCGGCGAACCCCGGCGGTCGGCGCGACGGTTCGCGGCGACGTTCGTTCGGGCGCCTCAGATCGACGATCACCGCCAGGCCCAGCTCGGCCATGGCCTCAAGATCGGCGTCGGTGGCGCGACTGTGATGGGCTGAGCGATAGAGCCGTCCGCGCTTGATCGATGGGCCGGCGGTGGTGGGGTAGCCGCCATAGTCGCGGAAATTGAGCACGCCTTCGAGCGGTAGGATGCGATCTGTCATGGCTATCCGGTTAGCGGCGGATTGTGACAGAATCCAGCGCCGATATCGCCGCCCTGCATTTGGGGCTGAAAGGATCGCCCCAATGGCCGACGACGTCGCCTCGAACAGGTTCTTCAGCTGCGACGGCCAGGCCATCGCCTCCCGCACCCTGGGGCAAGGTCGCCCAACCCTATTGATCCATGGCTTCCTGGTCGACGCTGAATTGAACTGGTTTCGGCCAGGGATCGCCGCGGCCATTGCCGAGCTCGGCCGTCAGGTGATTGCGCCAGACCTGCGCGGGCATGGCGCCTCGGCCGCGCCGACAGAGCTGGCGCAGTGGCCGACGGACGTCCTGGCGATGGATCAGGAGGCGCTGATCGCCCATCTGGGCCTGACCGACTACGACCTCGTCGGCTATTCGCTGGGCGCGCGCACCGCCGCGCGGATGATGGTGCGCGGAGCCCGGCCAGGCAGGGCGGTGCTTGGCGGCATGGGCGACACCGGGGTCATGCAGGCCGGCGACCGCGCCGCCCTGTTCGAGGACGCCATCAAAAATGGCGACCAGGCCATGGATCCGCGCATGGGCCGCGCGGTGCAGGGCATGATGCGGCGCCTGGACCTCAAACCTGAAGCCATGCTCGGCGTCCTGGCTGCATTTGCGGCCACCACGCCGGACGAACTGCGCGCCGTGCCGGTCCCGACCCTGGTGGTCTGCGGCGCCGCCGACCACGACAATGGCTCAGCCGAGGCGCTGGCGGCCCTGCTGCCTCTGGGCCGCGCCCAGGTCGTGCATGGCGACCACACCAGCGCGGTCGCCGATCCCAGCCTGACGTCGGCGATTGTGGCGTTCTTGCGGGACGGCGCCTGGCGTCGCGCTCCAAAGCGTTGCTGGCGGGGTTATCGCCGCGGGGCGTGCGCCATGACGGACACCAGCATGTTTTCGAGGTCTTCCTGCTGGTAGGGTTTGGCCAGGGTCGGCACGTGGGCGAACTTCGCCGCCAGGCCATCAGGGCCGTAGCCCGTGCAGAAGATGAAGGGGACGCCTCGGGCTGTCAGGCGCTCGGCCACCGGATAGACTTTCTCGCCGCCCAGATTGACGTCGAGAATGGCCCCGTCGAGGGACAAGGCTTCATCCCCTGCGAGCACAAGCCCCCGCGAGAGGGTTCCGGCCACGTCGACCACAACGCAGCCAAACCCGTCCAGCATGTCCTCGAGCATCATGGCCAGCATGGTTTCGTCCTCGACCACCAGCAGGCGCAATCCGCTCAGCAAGGCGACAGGGTTCATCAGGCGGCCATACGCAACTTGATCGACAGAGGCAGGCGCATTCGGCAGCTCACGCCGACCGGTGCGAAGTCGAGTTCGACCGAGCCGTCGAATTCTCGCGCTACGCCGCGCTCAATGAAGCGGGAGCCGAAGCCGCGGCGGGACGGCGCGGTGACGGGTGGCCCACCGGATTCCGCCCAGTTGATTTCGACCAGCATGGGCGCCGAGGGTGTATCCATGCGCCAGCGCACCTCCACATGACCGCTCTCGACGGACAGGGCGCCATATTTGGCCGCGTTGGTCGCCAATTCGTGGAAGGCCATGGTTAAGGTGATCGCCGCATTAGGGCCAAGACGGAGGTCCGGCCCCTCCACGATCAATCGATTATGGTCGCCCGCGGCCAGGTGGGGCGCGAGGGTCTGCTGAACCACGGCCGCCAGGGACGCGCCTTCCCAAGACACCCGGCTCAGAAGATCGTGCACGCGGGCCAGGGCGCCCAGGCGGGCCAGGAAGGCGCCCTCGAAGTTGGCTCCGGTTCCTGTGTCGCGACCGGTCTGGAGGGCGATGGATTGCACCGTCGCCAAGGTGTTCTTCACACGGTGGTTCAGCTCGTCCAATAGCAGGCGCTGGCGCTCCTCGGCCGCCTTGCGGGCGGTGATGTCCAGTGAGACGCCGGCCATCCGTCGGGCCACGCCATGCTCGTCATAGACCGCCCGTCCACGGACCAGCATCCACCTCACCACGCCATCGGGCGACAGGGTGCGATGCTCGGACTCCATGTCGGTCCCGTCGCGTATGGCGCGCTCGCGAGTCTGGTTCAGAGCTTCGCGATCTTCGGGATGGATGTATTGATCGATCTGGTCGAGGCGCTCCAGCGGTTCGGCGTGGCTGATACCGAAATTCTCGCGAAAGAACTCCGATATGGTCAGCCGACCCGTGTCCAGATCGATCGCCCAGCTGCCCAGGCGGCCGGCGTGAAGCGCAAATTCCAGCTGCTGTTCGGACTGGCGAAGAGCCGTCCGGCTGCGCTCGGTGGCGATTTCAAGCTGGGCCTCCGCCTCGGCTTCGCGGCTGAGCCTTAGCGCCTCCTCGGTTCTTTCCCGCTCGGCCATCTCGACCCGAAGCCTGTCGTGGGTCTCGACCAGCGAGGCGTTGGAGACGCCGAGCACGATGACGATCAGCGCCGCCATCACCACCAGCATGGCGATGCCCACATAGCGGGTGGCGCGACGGGCGACGGACTCGCGAACGGCGCGCAGATAGACCGACCCCAGACGAGTGGCGCCTTGAGCGACGGGCTGAGATACGACGATTCGATCGCCCTGTAGCGACGGCGCCCGCACGGCGTTGGCTGCAGGCGGCCGGGTTCCGGGTCGGGAATAGCCCGCCACCAGTTTTCCGCTCAGGTCGTAGACCCCGGCCGATTCCACGTCGGGATTGGCGGCAAGCGCGTCAACATATTCCTGGGCCAGCTTGGCGTCGTCGAAAGCCAGGGCGGCGGTGACGCCGGCTGACAGGATATCGGCCTGGACCGTAACCTCCCTCAGCTTTTCGGCCTTGCCGAGGTTTTCGTTGTAGATCGCCATCGACAGGCCCACGAGCAACAGGCTCACCGCCACGCCGATGGCGACGGCGGGGGTGAAACTCCAGAACGGCCAGATCCGGGGTTGAGCGCGCACGATCATGGGCTAGGCGCCCCCCGCTTGCGACGCCGCCAGGCTGAGAAGCTTGGCGCTGATGGTCACCCGATTGGCCGTCGCGGCGGCCGCGTCGATGGTGAAGCGCACATGCCCATCCCGGATGACGAACTGCACCACGCCGCCGCGGACGCCCTGGCCCTGTTCGGTCACCGTCAGGACCGGCGCGCCGCGAACCTTGTTGAGGGCGGCCACGGCCGGTTGCGCGCGCAGGGCGCCGAGATAGAGGATCTGGCACTCCTCGGCCCCGTCCAGGCCCTGAAGCCGGCGCACTCTCACCGGATGCTCGCCCACCTGATGTCCCTTCAACGCGTCATCCAGGGCGCCTCCGAAGGGGTCAGCGCCGAGTATGCAGACATTGAAGGGGCCGGTCGGGGCGGCGAAGGCCGAGGGCGGCCAGTCGATAAAGGGCGTGAACTTGAAAAGGTAGGCCGCCTTGATCGCATATTCGAGCGAATCGTTTTGGGCCCTGGCGGGAAGGCTGGCCATCGTCAGGGCAAAGGCGAGCGGAAGGACAACAAGGAGCGGTCGATCAGAAATTCGCCTCCTTGGTGAAGGGGACCTCGATTCGCCGTCAGACCGATCCAGCTCGTCGGGGCGCGCGCGAGCGGTCACGTCAAAACCTCCACCGTGTCGCCAGGTAGAAGCTTCGTCCCGTTTCAACGCCGCTGGAGCCTAACTGCACCTGGGCGCTCCCCGAGCCGAACTCCGCGTGGTGCGGGTTCAGCAGGTTGGCTCCGGAAAGGGAGATCTCGACCCTCTTGGAAATCTTCCATCCAAGGCTGCCGTCCAGTTCGACATAGGCTGGCGAGGCGGGTGCGGGCAGGGCGCCGACGCCGCGCAAATCCAGGTCCAGGGTGACGCCATCGCCCAGATTCATCGCGGATCGCAGTGAAGCTTGATAGGTGGGATCATCGCCCGCGATCTCCGTGCCGCCCACGCGGCTGCTGCCGGGCTTGAAGCGCAGATCCTTGTGCAGCCAGGTGGCGCCCGCCGTCAGGCGCCACCAGTCAAGAGCTTGGTAAGCGCCCCAGAACTCAACGCCGTATGTATCGCCCTCCATGCGGTTTTCGATGATCAGCGGCAGAATGGTGACGGGGCTGAACTCGAAGGACCGCAAATCTTGATAGTCGTTGTAGAAGGCTGAAATCGAGCCGGAGACGCGCGGCGTGGGTTGCGTCCGATAGCCGATCTCGTAGGCGACCAGCTTTTCGGACACAAACCGGCCGCCGGTCAATTCAAGCAGCGAGCCAGCTGATTCGTTGAAATCCCGATCAAGTCGAGAGGGCGCCCGGATCGCCCGTGAAACCGCCGCCCACACCAGAGTCCTGTCGGTGACCTTCCAGGAAAGGCGCAGGTTTGGGAGCGGCTCGACCGAACTGTAGGGATCGTCCTCGAGCTTCAGTCCCAGAATCAGGGCGAGGGACGGCCGCAGGCTGATCGTGTCCTGGGCGAAGATGTCGCCTTGGCTCAGGGCTCGCTTCTGTGGATCGAAAAACTGCGTCAGCGAGCTTGAGGGATTGTTCGGCACGATGTTGAAGTCGTCCCGGGTGAAGCGGTAGCCGCCGCCCCAAACGATCGCCTGCCGCGTCCCCAGGACGAAGCTGTGCTGCACGTCGAGATCATAGGTGCGCAGAAACTCGCCGTATTCTCCCGGCGCGGTCCTTTGGAGATAGTCGTAATAGGCCTGAATCTGCAGTGAACCCTCGCCCTCGGTCGGGTGGGTCCAGCGGGCCAACAGGTTGTGGCCGGCGATCGATTCGCTGGGGTTGGCGAACTGGTCTTCCCGTCCGTGATAGATATCGCCCTGGAGGGTCACCAGATCCTCTGCAGGCGACCAGTCGATGCGAAAACCGCCCTGCCGTTGTCGCCAGGCGTCGTTGGCGTTGGCTCCGGTGGCTGTCTTGTCATTGGCGGCGCCCGCACCCTCCACATAGACGCGATAGCTCAGATCGCCGCCCAGCCGCCCGCCGTACTGCAAACGGGCGTCGCTGGAGAGATTGCCGCCGCCGATTTCAATCAAGCCGCCCTGGGTGTCACTGGATCTGCGGGTGATAATGTTGATCACGCCATTGACGGCGTTAGCGCCCCAGAGTGTTGCGCCAGGGCCGCTGATCACCTCGATCCGTTCGATATTCTCAGGCGGCGTATCCTGAGAGTCCCAAAACACGCCGTTGGCGAAGGGCGTGTAGACACTGCGCCCGTCGATCAGCACCAGCAGCTTGTCGGCGGCCGTGCTGTTGAAGCCGCGCGCCGAAATGGCGAAGTTGTTGGCGGTGACCTGCGCGACCTGGAGGTTCGGCGCCAGCCTGAGCATGTCGACAAGACGCGTCGCTCCGGAGCGGATAATGTCGTCGTGGGAAATGACATAGATCGCCGCAGGCGCGTCGCTCAAGGGTTGCGCGGTCTTGGACACCGAAGAGATTTCGATCTTGGCCAGATCCTCGATCTGCATCCGATCGAGATCGACGCTCGAAGGCGGGGCGTCCGCATGAACCGGCAAGGCAAGCGCCATAACCAGCGGCAAAACTCCGAGGGCTACAATCTTTTTGACGGCGCCGCTGAGCGATCCGGTCAGACCCCGCCCCATCCCCACACCCAAAGCAATACCACTACTAGGTGAGCACTAGACCCTTCTCGGCGCCGGTCGTCCAATCATTTTGCGCCCGCCCTTTATTCCGCAGGCAGGGTGTTGTCCGAGCGCTTGGTCATCATCCGGTCGAACTCGGACCAGACCCCTGCCGGGCCGTCCCAGCTGCCGCGCGTGGCGGCCTTGGAATATTCTGTGGCGCGGGCTTCGAAGAAGTTGGCGTGCTCGACCCCGGACAGCAGCACCTGCAGCCAGGGCAGGGGATTTTCCTTCACCCCATAGACGGTGGGCAGCTCCAGCTGCTTCAGGCGCCAGTCGGCGATGAAGCGGATATAGGTCTTGATGTCGTCGGGGGTCATGCCCTGGACCGGCCCCATTTCAAAGGCCAGGTCGATGAACCTGTCCTCCATGCTGACCACGGTCTTGCAGCAGTCGACAATATCGTCGGCCACGGCCTTGGTGACGCAGCCGGTCTCCTTGCGGAAGGCGTGGTAGAGCTTGGTGATGCCCTCGCAGTGCAGGCTCTCGTCGCGCACGCTCCACGAGACGATCTGGCCCATGCCCTTCATCTTGTTGAAGCGCGGGAAGTTCATCAGCATGGCGAAGGAGGCGAACAGCTGCAACCCCTCGGTGAAGCCGCCGAACATGGCCAGGGTGCGGGCGATATCGGCGTTATTCTCGACGCCGAACGCGTGCATGTAGTCGTGCTTGGCCTTCATAGCGTCATATTCGAGGAAGGCGGCGAACTCGCTCTCGGGCATGCCGATGGTTTCGAGCAGTAGCGCGTAGGCCGCGATATGGATGGTCTCCATATTGGCGAAGGATGACAACATCATCTTCACCTCGGTGGGTTTGAACACGCGGCCGTAGCGTTCCATGTAGTTGTCGGCGACTTCGATGTCCGACTGGGTGAAAAAGCGGAAAATCTGCGTCAGCAGGTTGCGCTCGCCATCATTGAGCTTGGTCGCCCAGTCCTTGCAGTCCTCACCCAGTGGAATCTCTTCCGGCATCCAATGGACCTGCTGCTGGCGCTTCCAGAAATCGTAGGCCCAGGGATAGCGGAACGGCTTGTAGGCCTTGGAGGGGGTTAGCAGGCCTGACAGGTTGGCTTTGACGTTCATGGCGAACCGCGTTCCGAATCGGATCTTGAATTAGAGTGGGTCAAGGGTAACACCCCGCCCCGCGATATCTACTACATCTAGTGTGCCTTTAGGCCGCAATTCACAAGATGAGGTTTGGGCTGTGGATAACCAATTTACGATCTACGGCGCGCTCGGATCTGGGTCCGTACCCATCGAGGCGGCCCTGACCCTGCTTGGCCTACCCTATGAGATCATCGAACGGGCGCCGTTCAAAGAGGTTCTCATCGACGAGGCGATCATCATGGTCAATCCGCTCGGCCAGGTGCCAGCTCTGTTACTGCCCGGCGGCGAATTGATCACGGAAAGCGCCGCCATCCTGATCTGGCTGGCCGATCGCTACCCGAATCTAAGGTTGGCGCCCGGGGCGTTGGATCGCCATCGGCCGGCCTTCCTGCGATGGATGGCCTATGTGTCCTCGGCCATCTACGCCCTGTTCTGGATCCGCGACGATCCCTCGCGCCTGACGCCCGATCCCGAGCTGCAGGCGTTGATCAAGGCCCGCACGGCCGACCGCATCGCCGATTGCTGGGCGATGATGGAGGCCCAGATCACCCCCAGCCGCTACCTGCTGGGCGACCAGCTGGGCGTGCTGGACCTCTATGTGACGACGATTTCCCGCTGGGGCCCCCGGCGAAGGCGCTTCTACGAGGTGGCGCCGAAAATGGCCGAGGTGGTCCGTCGGGTGGACAAGGATCCCAGGCTCAAGGCCTTTTGGGCCGAGCGGTTTCCGTTTGTTGAGGGCTGGGAAGGCTAGTCCAGGGCGGTCAGTGCGGCCGGAAGCTGAAGGTCAGGGCCACCATATCGCCCTTGATGTCGGCCATCTGGTGGTTGGCGGCGACCGATGCGTCGTTGCGAATCTCGCGGTGAACATAGCCGAACGACGCCTGCACGCCCCCCTTGCGCCAGCCCACCCCGGCCTGGGTGTCGCTGACCACGTCCCGTTGCACCCCATCGTCCAGGGTTAGAGCGGCGCGCGGCATCAGGTTGCGGCCATCCCGACTAAGGTGCACGCCCACCAACTCGCCGCTGCCTTCGGCGAAGAGGAACCAGCGGCCCTTGTCGGTCGCCGAGGATGGCGATGAGGGCGCAAAACCCAGGCTGGCCAGGCGCTCGCGTTTGGACACCGGCAATTGAAGCCGCACCGACGCTCCGGCCAGGGCTGACCCATAGGTGTCGGACATGGCCAGGCCCGCGTGGGGCGAGACATCGAGATCGTAGCGACCGCCAGCCACCCGCAGTGCGGAGGGCCAGGCCCGGTCGTAGGCCACGCCCACGGTTTGCGGATCAGCGGCCAGGCGTCCGCCGGGCGCGGCGAGCACCACGCCGCCGGGGCCGCGACTCACTTCGCCCACGGTCAGGCTCACCGTATCAACGGCGCCGCTGGGTAGCAGCTTGGCCACAGATTGGCCGCGCCAAGCTGTCAGGCCATGGCTCGAAGATTGCTGAGAGGCGAACAGGGCGTCGGCCGCCAGGGGCGTAGAATCGGCCGGCGCGGCCAGGGGCGTCGCGCCTTGGCCTTGGCTGAAGTGTGCGACGACGAGGCGCCGGGACTTTTTCTGATCGGGGGCTGAAGGCGAAGCAAAGGCGGCGCGGTTCAGTGCAGCGAGAGCCGCATCGTTTAGCGGGGCTGCCAGGGCCGCGGGGGCGCCGGCGCCCAGAAGCGCGATCAGTAGCAGACCAGCTGTGGCCCGCATCTCGCCCATCCCTTTTTGGCCGCCGGTCCGACGTATCGCCGGATGCCCATCGGTCGGCTCACCTGATCAACTCACGGAAACGCGCGGCGTTCCCGTGGATTCACCGGGCGCGCGTAATCCGTTTCGCAAATAAGGAGAACTCGGGGCGGATTAACCGCCCCGACGCCGTTCACAGCGATTTTGGCCTCCCTCGCCGCCTACTGGCAGGCGAGGCATTCCTCGTAGTCGGTCTTCATCGGAACCGACATCGCATCCATCGGCGCGACTTCCGCCGCCGCTTCACCGCCCGCGAAGGCGGCGCGCTGCACCGACTTGGAGCGCAGATAGTAGAGGGATTTCACGCCCCGTTCCCATGCGGTGTAATGCAGCATGTGCAGGTCCCACTTATCCACGTCCCCGGGCAGGAAGACGTTGAGGGACTGGGACTGGCAAACCTCGGGCGTGCGGTCGGCGGCCAGTTCGATCACCCAGCGCTGGTCCAGTTCGAAGGCGGTCTTGAACACATCCTTCTCGTCGGGCGTGAGCGCGTCGAGGTGCTGGATCGAGCCTTCGTTCTCCAGGATCGAGCGCCAGATAGCGTCGGTGTTGAGGCCCTTGGTGTCCAGCAGGCGCTCCAGATAGGGGTTTTTGACGGCGAAGGAGCCGGACAGGGTCTTGTGGGTATAGATATTGGCCGGGATCGGCTCGATGCCGGCCGAGGTCCCGCCGCAGATGATCGAGATCGAGGCGGTGGGGGCGATGGCCAGCTTGTGGCTGAACCGCTCCATCACGCCGCGCTCTTCGGCGTCGGCGCAGGCGCCGCGTTCGGCCGCCAGGGTGCGCGAGGCCTTGTCGGCTTCACGGCGCAGGTGCTTGAACAGGCGCATGTTCCACGACTTGGCCAGGGCGCTCTCGAAGGGCACGTTCTGGCTTTGCAGGAAGGAGTGGAAACCCATCAGGCCCAGGCCCACGGACCGCTCGCGCTCAGCGGCGTATTTGGCCGCCTCCATGGCTGGCGGGGCGCGGTCGATGAAGTCCTGCAGCACGTTGTCCAGGAAGCGCAGCACGTCCTCGATGAAGGTCGGGTGGTCGCGCCATTCCATGAAGGTCTCGGCGTTGACCGAGGACAGGCAGCAGACCGCGGTGCGTTCGGCGCCCAGATGGTCGGGGCCGGTGTGCAGCATGATTTCCGAACACAGGTTGGACTGGCGCACGGACAGGCCCAGCTCACGCTGATGCTGCGGCATCATCCGGTTCACGGTGTCGGAGAAGATCAGGTAAGGCTCGCCGGTCTGCAGGCGCACATCGAGAATCTTCTGCCAGACGGCGCGGGCGTCGACCAGTTTGACGATGTCGTGGGTCTTGGGGCTGCGCAGGCCGAAGGGGACCCCGTCGCGCACCGCCTCCATGAACTCGTCAGTGATCGAGATGCCGTGGTGCAGGTTCAGGGACTTGCGATTGAAGTCGCCCGAGGGTTTGCGGATTTCGAGGAACTCCTCGATCTCCGGATGGTGGATGTCCAGATAGACCGCCGCCGAGCCACGGCGCAGCGAGCCCTGACTGATGGCCAGGGTCAGGCTGTCCATCACGCGAATGAAGGGGATGATGCCGCTGGTTTGGCCTTGGCCCTTGACCTTCTCGCCGATGGAGCGGACGCCGCCCCAATAGGTGCCGATGCCGCCGCCATTGGCCGCCAGCCACACATTCTCGTTCCAGGTGCCGACAATGCCTTCCAGGCTGTCGGACACCGAGTTGAGGAAGCAGGAGATCGGCAGGCCGCGATCGGCGCCGCCATTGGACAACACTGGGGTCGACGGCATGAACCACAACTTCGAGATGTAGTCATAGATGCGCTGGGCGTGGTCCGAATCATCGGCATAGGCGGTCGCCACCCGGGCGAACATGTCCTGGTAGGATTCACCCGGCAGCAGGTAGCGGTCTTCCAAGGTGGTGCGACCGAAATCGGTCAACAGGGCGTCGCGGGCGCGATCCACCTCGACCTTGCGTACGAGCTGCAACTGCGCTCGTTCCGCCGGCCTAGTGGCGTCGAAACGCAGATCTCGAACCTTGACTGAAGCCTTTGTCGCCTGGTTGCGCAGCATGATGGAAACCCTATGCCCCTTGAACGCGACGACGCAACCTGCATCGTCCAGACCCTATATCTTGTGGGCGAAGCGGCCCACACCCCACACATATGGGGCCACAGGGTTTACAGAGCGTCAACGGGTCATTGCGGGTCTTCCCCGCCTTTTTCGTTAACAACTTCCTAACGCGGCCTATTCTGCGGCCCGGCGCCATGACCGGGATCGGAACTCCTGAGCGCGGATTTCTGAGGAAATTTCGCGCGGGCCTATCCTATATGGGGTCGCCGGCTGGTTAATCACTTGTCAATCGTCGCGTCGCTTGGACGCAGCGGGATCCGGCGCGCGACACCCCATAGACCGAATCTGGCCGCTCGCCCGGAAACTTGCCCCGCCCGGTCAGGACGGCCGGCGCCCCTGGCAGGAGTCAACTCGCGCGGGCGTAGATTTCGCGGTCGCCCTGAGTCGCTCGAGAGACGGCTTCGATCAGGGCCTCGGCGCGGAAGGGTTTGCCCAGATGGCCGTCGGCCCCGGCGGCGGCCGATGCGCGGCGGTGCTCGGCCATGACGTTGGCGCTCAATACAACGATCGGCGTACGCGTGGCGCTGGCCGCCTGCTCCTGGGCGCGAATCGTGCGGATAGCGGTCAGGCCGTCCATGCGTGGCATCTGCAGGTCCATCAAGATCACGTCGAAGGCGCGGCCCTGCGTGGCCGCCACCGCTTCGACGCCGTCTTCCACGCACAATACGTCGGCGCCGGCGGCGGCGAGAATCAGCTCGGCGACCTTGCGGTTGGTGGCGTTGTCGTCGGCCACAAGGACGCGCAGGCCAGGTTCGGCTTCGACCTCGCGCGCCGGTTCGGCCTGGGCGGGCACAGCGTCGGCCAACGGCAGGGTGAAGGTGAAGGTCGCGCCCCGTCCCGGCTCGCCCGTGGCGCTGATCGAGCCGCCCATCAGCTCGGTCAGCTGCCGGCAGATGGCCAGGCCCAGGCCCGTGCCGCCGTATTTGCGCGTAATCGAGCCGTCGGCCTGTTCGAACCGATCGAACAGGCGCTCGGCGAAGTCGTTATCGAATCCGGCTCCGGTGTCGGAAACCTGGAAGCGGTATTGGCCCCCATCCAGCGTCTCGACCCGCACCAGCACCGCGCCGGTCTCGGTGAATTTAAGGGCGTTGCTCAAAAGATTGGTCAAGATCTGCCGCAGGCGATTCGCATCCCCGGACACTTGGCGGCGCACGGCGTCGGCCAGATCAACCCGCAACGCGACGGCCTTGTCGCGGGCCGCAGGATCAAAAAGGGCGACGGTGTCACCCACCAGTTCAGCCAGCTCGAAGGGAGCGGCCTCAATTTCCACCTTGCCCGCCTCCAGGCGGCTGAAATCGAGAATGTCGGCCAGGATCTGATTCAGGGCGTCGGCGGACTTGATGATGGTCCCCACCAGATCGCGCTGCATGGGGTCCAAGCTGGTGCCGCGCAGAACCTCGGTGAGGCCGAGGACGCCGTTCAGCGGCGTGCGGATTTCGTGGCTCATATTGGCCAGGAATTCGCTCTTGGCCTGGTTGGCCATCTCGGCGCGATGCAAGGCCGCCTCGAGCGCCTCGGCCTGCAGCTTCATGTCGGTGATGTCGATGCGCAGGCCGATGACGCCGCCGTCCGCCGTGCGCCGCTCCTCGATCAGCAGCCAACGGCCGTCCGCGATCCGTTGCTCGTGGCGCCGACCCGGATTCTTTAAGGTGGCCTCGCGCTCGGCCAGCCAAGCGGCCTCGCGGCCCACCGCATCGGGATAGTCGCCGCGCGCCACGCCGACGCGCAGGGTGTCCATCAGCCGGGCGCCCGGGGCGAACAAATCGGCGGAGCGGTGATAGATCTCGGCGTATTTCTGGTTCCACAGCACGTAGCGGCCCTCAGAATCGAGGAACACCACACCCTCGGGCAGGGCGTCGAGCGCGGCGCGAAGGCGCGCATTGGCCGCCCGGGCCTCAGCCTCGGCCTCGATCAGGGCGCGACCAGCCAAGCCTCGGCGCAGGCGCGCCACCAGGCGCTGAAAGCCTGCAACAAGTCCCTGCCCAGGGCCGGACGACGCCGATAGATCGGTCACGATGATCACGCCCCACACGACAGACCAGACCTGCCTGTGGATGAATTCTCGCCATGCGGATTAAGCCCGTCTTATCAAGGCGGCGGCTCGTGGGATGTTTGCACGCGCCAGCCATCGCCTGCCGAAACCGCAGGCGCCCGACGCTCCGATTCTGAACAGACAGCCTTGGTGGCTCAGGCGGTTTCTGGATTTGAAGCCGACTTAACCGATTCGAGCAGGCAGTAATTTCGAGGCGCTCAGGCCGCGACCAGGCCGAGTTTGATCACCGCCTCGCTCTTGGCCTGGACCTCATCGACCGTCACGCCAGCGGCGAGTTCGACCAGGGTCACGCCGCCAACCTTGCGGTCGATCTCGAACACGCCCAGCTCGGTGATCAGCAGGTCCACCACGTGGGCGCCGGTCAGCGGCAGGGTGCAGGCCTTGAGCAGCTTGGGCGCGCCGGATTTCTCGCAGTGATCCATGACCACCACCGCCCGCTTGACCCCGGCCACCAGGTCCATGGCCCCGCCCATGCCCTTGACCATCTTGCCGGGCACCATCCAGTTGGCCAAGTCGCCGGCCTCGGAAACCTGCATGCCGCCCAGGATCGACAGGTCGATATGGCCGCCGCGGATCATGGCGAAGGAATCGGCGCTACTGAAATAACTCGATTGCGGCAGTTCGGTGATGGTCTGCTTGCCGGCGTTGATCAGGTCGGCGTCCGCCTCGCCCTCAAACGGGAACGGCCCCATGCCCAGCATGCCGTTCTCGCTCTGCAGGGTCACATGCATCCCCTCGGGGATGTAGTTGGCCACCAGGGTCGGGATGCCGATGCCCAGATTGACGTAGAAGCCGTCCTTCAGTTCCTTGGCCGCGCGGGCGGCCATTTCATCGCGAGTCCAGGCCATTACGCTTGCTCCGTTTCACGCGGGCGGGTGGTCATCTGCTCGATGCGCTTTTCGAACTTCGCGCCTTGGATGATCCGGTCGACATAGATGCCGGGGGTGTGGATCTGGTCGGCGTCCAGCTCGCCCACGGCGACCAACTCCTCGACCTCGACCACGCAGGCCTTGCCGGCGGTGGCCATCATCGGATTGAAGTTCCGCGCCGTCTTTCGATAGATCAGGTTTCCCTCGGCGTCGGCCTTCCAGGCCTTGACGATGGACAGGTCGGCCACCAGGCCGCGCTCCATGACATAGGTCTCGCCATCGAACTGGCGGGTCTCCTTGCCCTTGGCCACCAGGGTGCCGACCCCGGTCTTGGTGAAGAAGGCCGGGATCCCGGCGCCGCCGGCGCGAATGCGCTCAGCCAGGGTGCCCTGGGGATTGAACTCCAGCTCCAGCTTGCCGGACAGATAGAGCTCGGCGAACAGCTTGTTCTCGCCGACATAGGACGAGATCATCTTGCGGATCTGGCCGCCGCCCAGCAGCACGCCCAGGCCGAAGCCGTCGACGCCGCAATTGTTGGAGACCACGGTCAGATCCCTGGTCCCCGCCTCGCGGATCGCCGCGATCAGGTTCTCAGGAATGCCGCACAGGCCAAACCCACCGGCCATGATGGTCATGCCGTCAAACAACAGACCAGCCA
>DASXNV010000081.1:0-2093 GCA_036494815.1 Caulobacteraceae bacterium | reverse complement strand
GCCGTCGATCGCGGGGTGACGGTCGACGGCTATCTGCAGACCAGCGCCCCAGGCGTGTTCGCCGCCGGCGACATCGCGCGCTGGCCGGACCCGCTGACCGGCGAGGACATTCGGGTGGAACACTGGGTGGTGGCTGAGCGTCACGGCGTGTTCGCGGCGCGCAACATACTCGGCCAGCGTCAGCGCTTCGCCGAGGCGCCGTTCTTCTGGAGCCAGCACTACGACACGGTCGTCAACTACGTGGGCCATGCCGAGACATGGGATCGGATCGAGATCGACGGCGATCCGGCCGCGCACGACTGCGCGGTCACCTATTGGCGCGGTCCGCACAAGCTCGCGGTCGCCACCGTCGGACTGGACCTCGACAGCCTCCGCGCGGAGGTCGCCCTGGAAGAGGCCGCTGGATGACCGGGCCGCTGCCCAGTTGAATCAGCGCGGCTTGACCTTGCCGGTCTCCTAGAGCCTGTTTGGTTTATTCATACGCATATCCGGCATGTCTGAAGTAATTTGAGCATTCGGCTGGGCTGAAGTGGTCGAGCAAGGTTCCGATGCGCCGCCAGGTTTCCTCGACGGTGCGGGCGTTGGCCTTCTTGAGCAGGGTCTTGAGCTTGGAAAAGACCTGTTCGATGGGGTTCAGGTCGGGGCTGTAGGGGGGCAGGAAGATCAGGTGGGCGCCGGCCTTGCGGATGGCGCTCCGGACGGCCTTGCCCTTGTGGCTGCCGAGGTTGTCGAGGACGACCACGTCTCCCGGCTCCAGGGTGGGGATCAGGCACTGCTCGACCCAGGCGGTGAACCATTCGCCGTTGATCGGTCCGTCCAGCACCAGGGGCGCGTCGATCCGGTCCCACCGAAGGGCGGCGATGAAGGTCATGGTCGTCCAGTGTCCATGAGGGACCCTGGCCACCAGGCGTTCTCCGCGCGGGGCGCGGCCGTGGGTCCTGGTCATGTTGGTCTTGGCCCAGGTTTCGTCGATGAAGACCAGCCGACGGGGATCGAGCCTATTCTGGTGGCGTTTCCACCGGGCCCGCTTGCGCGCCACGTCGGGCCGCTCCTGCTCGGCCGCGTGCAGGCTTTTTTTTGAAGGTCAGGCCCTCACGCTTGAAGAAGGCCCACACCGCATAGGGGCCCGTCTTCACGCCCCGTTCGGTCAGTTCCGCCGCAAGCCCCCGCACCGTCAGATCGCACCCCGCCTCGGCGAAACGGGCCAGGATCCACTCCCGCTCGCCCTCCAGCAGGGGGCGCACATAGCCGCCCATCTTCGACGGTCTCACCGAACCGGTCGCCCGCACCCGCTGAAGCCACTTCACCGCCGTGGACTCGCTGACGCCGAACCGGCGCGCAGCCGACCGCCGGCTCTCTCCTGCCTCAACCGCCGCAACCACCCGCTCGCGCAAGTCCAAGCTAAAGGGTCGAACCATGCAGGCTGGCCTCCGCCCAGCCCGCATCTTGAATCACGATCCGCAACCAAGCGGAATCCTCGATTCAATCAAGACCGAACAGGCTCTAGCTACGACATCGGCTCGGCCGGGGGCGGCGGGGGCGTGTCGGGAAGGGGGATGAATTCCTGGTTGTCGTGCGGGGGCAGGGCCATGCGGCCGGCCTTCCAGTCGGCCTTGGCCTGTTCGATGCGGTCCATGGAGTGCGACACCAGGTTCCACCAGATGAAGCGGTGGCCGAGCGGCTCGCCGCCCAGCAGCATCACCGTGGCGGCGGTGACGCCGGTGAACAGGATCGGGACGCCGGGCGCGAACACCATCATCTGCCCGGCCTGGAAGGTGCGGCCATCGACCTCGACCGAGCCCGCCGCGACATAGGCCGCGCGCTCCGGATATTCCGGGTTCAGCTGCGCCTGGGCGCCGGCCTCGAGGTTCCAATGGACGTAGAACAGGGGCGAATGGGTCTTGACCTTGGCCTCCGCGCCGAAGGCCTTGCCGGCGATCAGCCGCGCCCACAGCCCGCCCGCCTCGAAGGTCGGCAGGTCGTCCGGCCCGTGATGGGCGAAAGCGGGCGCATCTTCCTCATTCGCCTCTGGCAGCGCCACCCAGGCCTGAATGCCGTGCAGATGGTCGCCCTGGGCGCGCGCCTTCTCGAAC
>DASXNV010000080.1:0-64881 GCA_036494815.1 Caulobacteraceae bacterium | reverse complement strand
TGCGGCCCGACGGCGTTCGCCAGGCCTTCGCCCTTCGCCGTCGGGACGGCATGCTGGAATCCATCGAGGAGATTCCCGAACCCCACGCCTTCACCGCCACCGTAAGCGCCGGATCGGCTGCCGCGCCGGCGGTGGCGTTCGAGGAGCACGAGCACCCTCACGGCGCGCACCACCACCACCACGACAACAACATGCGCGCGGCCATCGTCCACGTCATGGCCGACGCCGCTGTGTCGGTGCTGGTGATCAGCGGACTCTTGTTGGGGAGGTTCTTCGGCTGGGTGTGGATGGACGCGGTCGCCGGCATGATCGGCGCCGTGGTCATCGCCAGCTGGTCCTACGGCCTAATCCGCGACACAGGCGCCATCCTGCTCGACATGACCCCCGATCAGCGCCTCGCCGCCGCGATCCGCCAGGCAGTGGAGACGGAGGGTGACCAATTGGCCGATCTTCATCTCTGGCGGCTGGGTCCGGGCCACCTGGGGGCCATCCTATCCGTCGTCACCCGCGCGGCGACACATGGACCGAACCACTTCAAAGGCCGCTTGGCGCGCTTCCGTCAGCTGTCTCACGTCACCGTCGAGGTGCTTGAGCCAACTGAGCTCTAGCGCGCCAAGGCTCTATTTGCGCTGAAGTCCTAGAACTCCTTGCTCACCCCGGCGAACACCCCGCGGCGCGGGCCAAACTGCGGCGCGCCGACCCCGACGCCAGTGCCGTTGCGGATGGCGTACTTGTCGTCGAACAGGTTGATCACGTCGAAGCGCACCACATAGGGACCCAACGCCACCTTCTCGAAGCGGTGCGAGAGGCCAAGATTGATCTGAGTGTAAGGTCCGATCTCGGCTCCGTTGGGGATACCGGATTCCAGCTGACCACCCGGCAAGACGATCGGGGTCGGCAAGGCCAGATCGGCGCGCAGGCCGCTGCCGTAGATCAAGTCGGCGCTGAAGCGCGTACCCATCCACAGATAGGACACGCCAGCCGAACCGCTGAATTTCTGATCGTGGTCGAGATAGATGTAGTTGTTCTTGATATAGGCTAGATCGATGGGGTCGAAATTGAACTCGCTGGAGATGATGTTGCGCCCCTGAGCGTGCTCGAAGCCGAAGTTCAAATAAGCGGTCAGAGCACCGCGCTGATAGGCGCTGGTCAATTCGATGCCATATTGGACCCCGTCCTCATAGTTGAACGGCGTCAGGATGATCGGCGCGCCGAACTGCCCTTCGTCAATGAGGTGTTTGGATGTCTTGTAGTAGGTATCCAATCCGACCGTCAGGCCCGGTATCACGACCTGCTGCACACCGGTGTCAAAATAGTTGGCGCGCTCTGCATAGGGCGTCGTGTCGACGTCGCTGATCGCCGCTCCGGTGGTGTTGTCGAACTTGCTGATCGACGTTGCGGCGATCAGCTCGAACGGCGGCGGGGTGAAGTAGCGAGCATAGCCCACATGGACCGTCGTCCCGTCGAAGGGCAGCCAGACCAGGTTGGCGCGCGGGCTGACCTGGTTCTCGTTGCGGTAGCCCTCGAACTCGTCGAAGCGAACCCCGTAATTCAAGGTCAGATTGGACAGCAGCTTCCACTCGTCCTGCAGATAGACGCTGTAGGACTTGGCGGTCTTGGACCCGTTGTCCGGAATGTTGATCGGCTGATCGCCAATCTGACCGCCATCCGCGGCCAGCGGCATGACCAGCGAGTTGGTCTGGCTGGTGGAGCGGTCGACCTCGATGATCACGCCGCCGCGCAGGGTATGGGCGCTGGTCAGATGGTAGACGCCTTCCGCCTGGAGGCCGCCGGCCGTATCTGACTTCGACGCGGTTTGCGCGATTCCGTTATAGAGCAGATCGCCCAGGGAATCCGGCGAGAAGGTCAGGGTGGAATAGCGGGCGAACAGCGAAACCTGTCCGGTGAATTTCTCGGTGGTGTGCAGATAGCTGGCGATGGCGTAGTGGGTCGTCTCCCGCTGGTTCTCGTTCAGTTGCTCGCTGGGATAGGTGGTCTGACCATTGACGGTCAGCGGCTGATCGCCATTGGGGCCGAACAGCAGGCCGCCGTTCACCTGGCCTGACAGATCGGGGATCTGGAATCGCTGGATCGACGAACCGACAATCAACGAGGCTTTGCTGTTGGCGCCGATAATATCTTCCAGATAGCCCAAGCCCTGGAACTGATCGGTATGGTCATGCAGCGGGTTGGAGCGGCCGTCGGGCGACTCGATGCCCAGGTCGTTATGCAAGTAGCTGAGCGAAACGAAATAATTCAAATTTCCGCTGTTGCCGGCATAATCGAAGCTCGGCTGAACTTGGCCGTGGCTGCCGCCATAGATCGAGATCGACCCCTTGTTGTCGAACACGTCTTTGGTGGTGATGTCGATCACCCCGGCCGTCCGCAGGCCGTACTCCGCCGGCAGGGCGCCGGTGAGCAGTTGCACCTTGTCCGCGAGCCTGGGGCTCAGCGCTTGGCTGAACACGCTCAGGCCTTCGGGCAGGATCACCCCGTTCAGGCGGAACTGCAGGCCGTTATGTTCGCCGCGGATATGCAGTTGGCCGTAGGAGTCCTGGGCCACGCCCGGGGCCTGCAGAATCACCTGGTTCATGGCGATATTGTCGCCGCTGGGCAGGGCTAGGATCGCCTGGCTATCGATGGTGTAGGTCGAGGCGCCGATCGAGGGTTGGATCGAGGCGCGCGCCTCTGAGAGGCGCTTGGCGGTGACCACGATGTCTGACAGAGGACTACTGGCGGTATCCGCCTCCGCGGCCAGGCATGGCCCGGCTAGCATCCACGCGACCGCCGTGCCTGCAAAAAGTATGGATCTCAGTTTGGATGAAGGCATGACGTATCCCCGCGAGTAATCGACTGCATCACGCGGTTGGTAGGCGGTCTAACGGGCGATGCCCATGCCGGCCGTTCCCGAGGCCTCGGGAAAAAATTCCCGATCTAAACTTCGCTCTTGGCGATGTGTCTGCGTCGGTACAGGAGTGCAGTCCACATCGTCGACGCTATCCATCACCGCTCCCAATATCGTCACCGTCCAGGTGGCATAATGGCCGCGACGATGCTTGGTCAGAGACGGCGATCGATCGGTTGGGGGTCGGAACGCCTGCACATGAGAATCTTGCTCGTCGATGACCATGCGATCGTTCGCGATGGCTTGCGGCGCCTCCTGATGGTGGATGACGCGCATCAAATTCGAGAAGCGGCGAACGGACCCGAGGCCCTGTCGTTAGCCCAGAGTTTCTATCCTGACCTCGTGATCCTGGATCTTAATCTGCCGGGACTCGGCGGCCTGGAATTGCTGCGACGGCTGCTGCAAGCCGGGGCGGGACGCATACTGGTCCTCAGCATGCACGCCGAGCCGATCTATGCGCGTCGTGCGATGGCGACCGGAGCGAATGGTTATCTGAGCAAAAACGCTTCGCCGGATGAACTTCTGCTCGCCGTACGGCGAGTGTCGACGGGCGGACGATACGTAGAGGCCGAGATCGCTCAAGCCCTAACCTTGACCGATAGGCCCGAGCTCGAGACCTTGGACACCCTCAATCCTCGGGAGATCGAGATCATTCGACTGCTCAGCAACGGGTCCAGCCTCGCGGAAATTTCCGCCGCGATAGGAATAAGCTACAAGACGGTGGCGAATAACTGCTCGCTCATCAAGGCGAAGCTGGGCGTCGCCCGCACCGCTGACCTTGTTCGGCTCGCGATCGACGCGGGCATCACTTGAGGAGGTCGCCCGATGTCCGCTGGGCGTCGGCCATCGCCCCTTATCCGGTCCCCAATGCCGGTCTCCATTGCACCGGCAAAAAAACGGCCGCGCTTTGCAGCGCGACCAGTTGATAGGGAGGAAACGCCCAGGAAGGGCAGAGGCGTCAGGGACGCCTCACAGCCGATGATTTATGCCATGCCGCGCGAATTTCAAGGGCGTCGGACTAAGTGAGACAAAATGGCCCAACCCGCCCGAGGCCCGGGAGCCTTGGAGCCGCCCATCCCGCAGCGCCGCGCCGGCTTTTTCGGGCGCCGGCGGCGATAAAACTGCGAGATCGATTAGCCATGCCGCCGCTGATTTACGATTAATCAAGTTTAAATGGCGCCTATGGGCGTCGGACCTGCAAAAGGGGTCCGATTGGCCCTGGGGAATTTCGTTCCCGGGACCGCCAGAAGTGCGGAGAAACCTGATGCGTATCCTGTTGGTCGAAGACGATCGCGCCATGGCGCAGAGCATCGAGCTGATGCTGAAATCCGAGGGTTTCAATGTCTCGACCACGGACCTCGGCGAGGAGGGCGTGGATCTGGGTCGGATCTATGACTACGACCTGATTCTGCTGGACCTGAACCTGCCGGACATGAGCGGCATGGAGGTGCTGCGCACCCTGCGCGTGAGCAAGATCAACACCCCGATCATGATTCTGTCGGGCTCGTCGGAAATCGACACCAAGGTCCGCACCTTCTCCGGCGGCGCCGACGACTACCTGACCAAGCCGTTCCACAAGGACGAACTGATCGCCCGCATCCAGGCGGTGGTTCGCCGCTCCAAGGGCCATGCCCAGTCCGTGATCAAGACTGGCGATATCTCCGTCAATCTCGACGCCAAGACGGTCGAGGTGAACGGCGCGCGGGTGCCGCTGACCGGCAAGGAATACCAGATGCTGGAGCTGCTCACCCTGCGCAAGGGGACGACCCAGACCAAGGAGATGTTCCTCAACCACCTCTATGGCGGCATGGACGAGCCCGAGCTGAAGATCATCGACGTGTTCATCTGCAAGCTACGCAAGAAGCTGGCCGAAGCGGCCAACGGCGAGCATCACATCGAAACCGTCTGGGGCCGCGGCTATGTCCTTCGCGACCCGCAGGAACTGGCGATGATCTCCGCCGCCTGAGGCGGCTAGAGCGGGATGAGGAAAAGTGCGAAGCGGTTTTCCGCCCGCATGCCGCTCTAACTTTTAGACTCGATCACGTTTTATGATTTTGGATTGATTCAATCCAAAATCATCGTGATCTAGGCCCAACCGCCCTCAGGTCGAAGAGACCTGCTCGGGCGCCAGGGTCGCGCGTTCGGCGCCCTGCACCAGATCCAGGGCCTCCTGGATCAGAACCCGCATCAGCGCGCCGGCCGCATCGGCGTCACCAGCCAGGATCGCGTCGCAGATGCGCTTGTGGTCCATGACGCTGGCCAGGCGCACGCCCTTGTAATCGTTGGTGCGCCGGATGCTGAAGCGCAGCGCGGTTTCGATGAGCTCGCGCAGCTGCATATAGAAGCGATTGCCGCTGGCCTCGAGCACGGCCACGTGGAAAGCGATGTCCGAGGTGAGGGGATCGTCCTCGTTGCGGCTGGCGGCGATCATCCGGTCGATGGCGTGGACGATCTTGGCCTTCTGAGCCGGCGTGGCGATCCGGGCGGCCAGGGCGGCGGCCCCAGGCTCCACCGCCAGGCGCATCTCGATGAATTCCGTCAGCAGCCTCAAGGAGAACTTGCGCTCCAGCAGCCAGCGCAGGACGTCCGGGTCGAGCAGGTTCCAGCGATCCTCGGGCTCGACCCAGGTTCCCTGCCGCGGGCGGGCGCCCAGGAGGCCCTTTGCGGTGAGCATCTTGACCGCCTCGCGCAGGATGCTGCGGCTTGCGCCGTAATGCTTGGCCAGTTCGCTTTCCACCGGAAAACCGCCCGGCCCGGAATAGCGGCCGGTGACGATGGCGATGCCCAGGTCCTGAACGATATTGTAGGTGAGGTTGCTGCCCCAAGCCGCCAGCTGGCCATCCTTGCGATGGCCGCTCTTCGAGCCTGACGGTGCGGAATCATCCATGTGATCGTGGTGCGCGCTTTCCGGCGAACCCGTCAAGTCGGGTCTCTCTCCGACGCCACGGCCGCGGCGAACCCGAGCGCCGGCCGCAGCTGATCGCTCAGCGATTTCAAGCGCCTCCTTGCCGGCTTATTTATATGATAAAAGCGTTGACGGTCCTGCGGGGCTGCCCTAACCGAGAAGCCTAGGAAGCTGAGCAACCCGAACCAACCCGCGCAGATCAAGGCGCGCTTCCAGTCCGTCACCCTCGTTCGTGGAGCCCCCTCACATGACCCAGCCCAGCCGGCGGCGATTGCTTGGCGCGAGCGCAGGACTGGGGCTGGCGGCGCTGGCGGCCCGGCGGGCGACGGCCCAGGCCCCGGCGCCAAACCTTGCGCCTAGAGACCGCCTCCCAATGGACGTCGGCTGGCGCTTTCACCTCGGCCACGCGCAGGACCCGTCGAAGGATTTCGACTTCGGCGCCGACCAGGCCGCCTACGCCAAGTCCGGCGCCGGCCGATCGGCGCCGCCGCCGACGCTCTCGCATTTTGACGACAGCCTGTGGGCGGCGGTGGACCTGCCCCACGACTGGGCGGTGGAGCTGCCCTATGCGGAGCCGGCCTATCTCGATCCGCAGATGAAGGAAGACCCCCGCGCGGCCCATGGCTTCAAGCCCATCGGCCGCGAGTTTCCGGAGACCAGCGTCGGCTGGTATCGGCGGGCCTTCGATCTTCCCGCGGCTGATTTCGGCCGCCGCATCTCCCTGGAGTTCGAGGGGGTGTTTCGCGACTGCCTGGTGTTCGTCAACGGCTATGTGCTCAAGCACAACGAGAGCGGCTACACCCCCTTTCGCGTGGACATCACCGATGTGGCCAATTGCGGCGGCCCCAACCTGATCACCCTACGCGTGGACGCCAGCCAGGGCGAAGGCTGGTTCTACGAGGGCGCGGGGATCTATCGCCACGTCTGGCTGGTCAAGACCGATCCGGTCCACGTGCCGCCATGGGGAACCTTCGTCCGCACCGAGGTTGTGGGCGGGGTCGCCAATATCGCCATCGCCACCGAGATCACCAACGAAGGGGACGCCCCGCGCGCGTGCGAGGTGGCTTCGACGATCATCGACCCGACCGGGCGCGCCGTGGGCCAGGCGCGCAGCACCATCACCGTCCCCGCCTGGGCCACCGCCAAGCTGGACCAGCAGGTGGCCGTGGCCAAGCCGGCCCTGTGGTCGGTGGAAACACCCCAGCAGCACAGGCTGGAGACCGAAATCGTCTCCGACGGGCGCACGACCGACCGCTACTTCACGCCGTTCGGCGTTCGCACCATCCGTTTCGATCCGGAACTGGGCTTTTTCCTCAACGACCAGCCGGTGAAGCTCAAGGGAACGTGCAATCACCAGGACCATGCCGGGGTCGGCGTCGCCCTTCCCGATCGGCTGCAGGACTTTCGCATCGAACGCCTCAAGGCCATGGGGTCCAACGCCTATCGCACGGCGCACAACCCGCCCGCCCCCGCCACCCTCGACGCCTGCGACCGCCTGGGCATGCTGGTGATCGACGAGACGCGGCGGATGAGCGTGGATCCCGCGGCGCTGGAAGACCTGGAGCAGATGGTTCGGCGCGACCGCAATCGGCCCAGCATCATCCTCTGGTCCATCGGCAATGAGGAACCCCATCAGGGCGCGGATCGCGGGGCCCGTATCGCCGCGGTCATGAAGCGGCGCATCAAGCAGCTGGACGGAACCCGCCTGATCACCGAAGCCCTGGACAATGGCTGGGGCGACGGGGTCACCCACGTGATCGACGTCATGGGCTTCAACTACCGCACCCAGAAGATCGGCGATTTCCACGCCAAGCTGCCGACCATGCCGGTGATCGGCACCGAAACCGGCAGCACGGTGACCACCCGCGGGGTCTATGTGCGCGACGCCCTGCATCAGTTCGCCACCGCCTATGACACCGAGGCGCCGTGGTGGGCGTCCACCGCCGAGGCCTGGTGGCCCTATGTGGATCAGCGGCCCTTCATCGCCGGCGGCTTCATCTGGACCGGGTTCGATTATCGCGGAGAGCCCACGCCCTTCGGCCGCTGGCCCAGCATCAGCTCCTATTTCGGGGTGATGGACAGCTGCGGTTTCGCCAAGGACGAGTTCTATTACTACAAGGCCTGGTGGGACAGCGCGCCCCAGGCGCACCTGTTGCCCCACTGGACCTGGCCGGGCCGCGAGGGCCAGCCGATCGACGTGTGGTGCTACGCCAATGTGGATCGGGTGGAGCTGTTTCTGAACGGCCAAAGCCTGGGCGCCAAGCCCGTGGTCAAGGACAGCCACCTGTCCTGGAGCGTGCCCTATGCCCCTGGGGTGCTGGAGGCCCACGGCTATTTGGGCGAGCGGCTGGTGGTGCGGGACCGGCGCGAGACCGCCGGCGCCCCGGCCCGGATCGCGCTTACGGCCGATCGCACCCGGCTGAACGCCGACGGGGCGGATCTGGTGGTGCTCACTATGGCGATCCTCGACGCCAAGGGCCGGCCGGTTCCCGATGCGGGCGACGCCGTCAAACTGGAGGTGACGGGGCCCGGCGTGCTGATCGGCATGGGCAATGGCGATCCCACCAGCCACGAGCCGGACAAGACCGACACGCGCCGGGCGTTCAAGGGCCTGTGCATGGGCCTGGTCCAGGCCAAGGGGCCTGCGGGCCGTGTGCGGGTGAAGGCGTCGGCCGCGGGGTTGGCGGGTGTGGAGTTGAGCCTCACGACGGCATAGCGGCGGGGCGCGACCCGTTCCGCCAATAGGACCCTAAGGCGCCGTCCGCTCGATCACCGTCCCCGTCGCGCCCACCACATCCTTCGAATAGCCGCCGTCGGCCTTCAGCAGGCCGGCGGTCAGGGGAAGCTGGTCATAGACCTGGAAGCGCACGGTCTGGCCGGGCGCCAGGCGGGTCGCATAGGTCCAGGCGCCCTGTCCGTCCGGTTGGAGATGAACCACGAAATCCCGCGCGCCAAGGAAATCGCCCCACAGATAGAGCGGCCTGTCCTTCGCCACCGCCGCATCCTTCACCTTGAAGGTCACATCCACCAGCTGGTCATAGGGGCGCTTCATGAAGTCGATGGCCGGCAGCAGCTGGTGGCGGAAATCGAAGAAGGTGGCGTTATCCCAGCTGGAGCCCTCGCCCCACCGGGTCTTGCACCGGGTGGAGACCCAGTCGGGCGCCCAATAGACCACCCCAACCCCGCCGCTGGAGATCACCGCCTGGGTCAGGTCCCCCAGATATCTGGCCTGACCTTCAGGCGAGGCGGGATAGCCCGGAACCACGGAGTCCTGCCCCAGCACGTCCGGCGATGTATCGGCGTTGTCCAGGGTCCACGGATAGGCGGTCTCCACCACCACCACATCGACGCCGTAGCGATGGCGCAGGCGGTTGATGACGCCCCCCAGGCCGCGGAACGACTGGGTGGACCATTTGGCGTAGTAGCTCATGCCGATCACGTCGAAATCGGTCACGCCAGCCGCATAGGCCGCCTGGAACCAGAGCTCCACATTCTCGGGCTGGGCGATGTGCAGCATGACCCGGGGCTTGATGGCCGATTTGGCGCCCGCCTCGCGCACGGCGGTGATGCCGGCGTTGAGCAGGCGGGCGTTGCGGGCCCAGGCGATGGGCTCGCCCTTCTTGCCACCCAGCATCGGCGCATTGGTCTCGTTGCCCACCTGCACCATGTCGGGCATCAGCCCGTCGCGGTCGAGGCTGATCAGGGTGTCATAGGTATAGTCGTGCAGCGCCTTGACCAGGGCCTCGGGATCGTGCAGGCCGGCCCATGCCTTAGGAACCAGCTGTTTGTCGCCGTCGGCCCAGTCGTCGGAATAGTGGAAATCCAGCAGCACCTGCAGGCCCTGGGCCCTGGCCCTGGCGATGGTCTTCTTGACGTCGGCGAGGTTGCTGTAGTGGGTCCAGTCGGGATCGTTCCAGATCCGCACACGCACCAGGTTGGCCCCGTGGGCCCTGAAGATCGCGAAGGGATCAGCGGCCTGGCCGTCGTCCGTGAACTTTGCGCCGCAATCCTCCATCTCGTTGGCGAAGGACAGATCGGCGCCAAAATAGAAGTCCCGGGCCGTCGCGGCGCCCGGCATGGCGAGCCACAGGGCCGCGATCAGACAAGTCCAAAGCCGCATGGTCACTCACCCATGGAAGAGCCGCGAGAGGTCGAACGCCCCTCGCGGCCTGTCGTCCCTTAGTATTTTAACGTGAAGTCCATCAGATAGCTGCGGCCGTAACGGTCATAGCGGGCCAGTTGCTGAGGATCGTTGTTCCAGTAATAACGCGAAACCTGATCGGTCAGGTTGTTGGCCTGGAAGCGGACGCTGAGATTATGCGTGATCTGGTAGGAGACACTGGCCCCGAGAACGCCCTCAGATTCCAGTCGGGTCAGTTGGGAAGCGTCCCAGCCATAAATCACCGTGAACGGGCTGTGATACTTGTAGTCCAGCCGCGCATCGACGCCGAACTGACTGTACCACAGGCTCACATCGGCCGTGGTGTTGGCCAAGCCGACCATGGGCAGGGGATTGTTGACCGGCGAGAACTCCTTGATATCCGAGCTGGCCAGGGCCAGGTTCGAATAGAGACCGAAGTGCTCCATATGCGGGATGAAGTAGAACGGCGTCTGGAGTGTGAACTCCAGGCCTTCCATGCCGCCGCCCTTGCCGTTGAACGGGCCGGTGACAAGGTAGTTCGATCCATTGATGGTGACGTTATCGGTCTTGTAGCCGACATTGCTGTCGACATTCTTGTAGTATGCGGCGACGGCGAACAGGGACTCCGGGTGGAAATACCATTCGTAGGACAGGTCGACCTGGGAGGCGAGGAACGGATTGAGCTTCGGATTCCCGGCCGTGCCGGTGAAGGGCAGAGACGTATTGTAGAGCGAGCGCCCAGCCCGCAGCTCATCGAGTGGCGGCCGCGAAATCACCCGGGCGGCGCCGAAGCGCAGCTTGCTGTCGTCGGTCAGGCCAAGATTGAGATTCACGCTCGGCAACACGTCGGTATAGCTATTGCCCTCGCTGTCGGACGTGTAGGTGCTCGATCCGTTGAGTTGCTGGAAGCCCGTGCTGGTGGTGTTGACCGAGACCACCCGCACACCCGCATTGCCGCTCAGTGGCAGGCCGCCCACATCATGTCGGAAATTGACCTTGGCGTAGGCCTCGGTGTCCTGTTCGTGGACGCGCCAGTAGTTGGCCGGCAGGAAGGCGTTCGCGGGTTGTTGATAGCCACCGACGACATAGTTGGCGATCTGGTTAAAGTTACCGTTGAGGACGTCCGGAACATTCAGACCCTTGACCTGAAACTCGCTCAGCATCGACGACGGGATGGCGGCGCTTGTCGGGCTTTCGAACCATCGATAATAGTTCTGGCTCTTGATCCGGTCGGAATAGCGCGCGCCGAAATCGAAACTGGTCAAGACCTCGCCGTGCAGCGACCGTGACAGATCGACCTGGAGCGCGCCCAGAGCGTCGTTCAGATACACCGGGCCGTCGCTCTCGTCCGACAGATAGGACTGCGCGTACTGGGCCGTGGGATCGGCCGGATTGCCGCTGGTGACCACCGACGGCGCCGCGCCGGCGCGAGTGTTAAACGTCGTCGACCCCGGATAGGCCTCGGTTTCGATCGCCTGCCATCTGTTGGTGCGCTGGGCGTCCGAATAGGAAAGGTCGCCCCTCATCTTCCAGTCCGAGTTGGTCCAGACCCCGTTGAGCCCAGTGGCCAGCAGTTTCTTGTCCTCGGTATAGTGGGCGATGACATTGGTGACCGATCCGAAGGGAATGGTCGCCGACACCACGTCGCCATTGATGACGGTGAAGTTCCCGCTGTTGTAGGGATCGCCCCCATTGGCGTTGTCGCCCGCCCAGTCGCCCCATGAGCCGCTGCGGCCATACCAGGCCTGTTCCTGATTTTCGTCGATGCTCACGTCCGAATAGAGGACGTCGAAATTGACTTCGAGATTGTTGGTCGGCTTCCACTGCGCGGCGCCTGAGAGGCTGCTGCGGGTCTCGGTCAGGCCGTCGACCTCGGTCTGGGCGCCCCAGGGGGTGTTGGTGACCACGCCATTGAGGGTCGGCGGGCTGCCGGTATAGGGCGTATTGTAGCCCCAGCCCTGGAACGAGACATAGCCGTTCTGCTGCTTCTGATAGTTGCCGCCCAGGGAGACGGCGAAGTCGTCATTGATCTTGGCCACATATTCGGCGCTGCCGCGCAGGCCCCATGGCGAATATCCCGGAATGGTCGCGCCGCCGTCATTGTAGAGCGGGCCCAGCCTGACCACGAGCTTCGGCCCTGAATAGTCCAGCGGCCGCAGAGTATGCAGGTCGATGGTCGCGGCCACGCCGCCGGCGATCAGATCGGCGGACTGGGACTTGTAGACAGTTACGCCGGTGACGTCCTCAGACGGATAGATCTCCCAGCGGACATTGCGGTCCGGTTCGGACGAGGCCACTTCCCGACCGTTGACCAGGCCCAGCACCAGCCGCGGTCCAAGGCCGCGCACCGCCGCCTGGCTGTCATTGCCCCGGTCGCGGGTGGCGTTGATGCCCGGCAGGCGGCTGAGTTCGTCGGCGATGGTGACGTCGGGGAGGACGCCGATGTCCTTGGACGAGATGGTTTCGACGATCGCGGTGGAGATCCGCTTCTGAGCGATGGCGTCGCGCAGGCTCGCGCGCACCCCGGTGACCACGATATCGCCCGTGGTGGCCGGGGCATCCTTGGCCGGCGCCGCGGCGCTCGTCTGCGCCCATGCCGGCGCGCCGGCGCCCAATGCGATGAAGCTTGCAGCGCAAAGAAGCGCTCGTTCGGTCCTGGTCATACGCCCTCCCCAATCCTCAGGCACGGCCCTTAGCGGCGCGCTTTCGGCATTTATCATATTAATATACCGAACGCGTCAAGGGCAAAGGCGAGGCCATTATCGGATTAATCAGCTTACCCATCATTCGAAGGTGAGCGAGCCCGGTCGGAGGCGGCGCCGCGCGGTCGAGTCCTTGCGCGCGCCAATGCAAAGGCCCTTTACCGATCACCCGACAGAGACTTGAGTCACGCCTTGCGATCTCTTCCTCAAAGGCGCGTTGTCGCAGTACAGTTGTTTAAGTTCCGCGCGCCGCTCCGGACGACGCCGCATTTCCCCCTTCTCCGCCGGGCTTTGTTCATCCCTCGCCGTCTGGAGTCCATGGCCGAAATCTTCATCTCATACGCACGGTCATCGGAGGATCAGGCTCGCCGGATCGCCGAAGGGCTGCGGGCGAATGGATACCAGGTCTGGCGCGATGACGAGTTGCCCCCGCACCGGGCCTATGCGGAGGTTATCGAGGAACGCCTGAGACTGGCCAGGGCCGTTGTGGTGGTGTGGTCGGCCGACGCCAGGCAGTCGCAATGGGTGCGCGCCGAGGCGGAGGTGGCGCGCGAGGCCGGCACGCTGGTTCAGCTGAGCCTGGACGGCGTCGTGCCGCCCCTGCCCTTCAATCAGATCCAATGCGCCGACTTCAGGGACTGGGCCGCGGACGCCGATTGGCCAGGCTGGCGCAAGGTGTTGGCCAGCGTCGCAGAATTGCTTCGCGGCGAGAGCGTCCCCGACAAGCCCGCGACGGCGCCGGCCATGTTGCCCCCGGACAGGCTGCTTGCGGTGCTGGCCTTCGACAATCTCTCGTCGGACCCCGAAATGGACTACTTCTCCGACGGGGTCTCCGAGGAGATCCTGGAGACCGTGGCGCGCACGTCCGATCTGAAGGTGATTGGGCGGTCCTCCAGCTTCCAGTTCCGCGGCAAGGACAAGGCGGCCCAGAACGTGGCGGCGCAGCTTCGGGCCAGCCACCTGCTGGATGGGTCGGTTCGACGCAGCGGTCAGCGGGTTCGCATCACCGCGTCGCTGGTGGAATGCGCCCACCAGACAACCCTGTGGTCAGGCCGCTTCGACCGGGACCTGTCGGATGTATTCGCGCTTCAGGACGAGATCGCGGTCGAAGTCGCCAAGGCGCTGCAGCTGGTGTTCGCTCCGGCGGCCAGCGCCCGCAAGGTCGATCCAGAGGCCTACGACCTCTATCTGCGCGCCCGCGCCTTGGCCGGCGCTCCGCCCAACGCGGCGACCTGCGTGCGCTTGCTGGAGGAGGCTGTGTCGCGCTCGCCCCACTTTGCGGCGGCCTGGGCCAGCCTGGCCATGGCCCGCGCCATAGAGGCCCGTTGGAACGCGGCCCCTGAGATGTTCGCCGCCGAACGCGACCGGGCCATTGTGGCGGCGGAGCGCGCCATCGCCCTGGACGGCGCCGCCGGCTTGCCCCTGGTGGCGCTCAGCCTGCTCGAGCCCCCGGGCTGTTTCGCGGCCCGCGAGGCGCTGCTGGACAGGGCGATGGCCGCATCGCCCTCGGACCCGGAGATCCTCAAACAGGCCTCCGACTTCGCCGCCTCGGTCGGCCGCTTGCAAGAAGGCTATCGGCTGATCGCGCGCGCCAGCGAGATCGACCCGCTCAACCAGGTCCTGGTCAACGGCCTTGGCGTCACCCTGGCCAATCTCGGTCGCCTGGACGAGTGCTACCGCATCTTCGAGGCCGCGCGCGCCCGGTGGCCGGATTTCGATTGGCTGGTGATCTCGCCGCTGCTGATCGCCGCCAACCTGGGAGACTGGCGCACGGCGGAGCCCCTGATCGAAATGGCCAGGGCCGATAGCGGCCAGTTCCGGCTGGCGCTGTCGACGGTGGCCCTGCTCATGGCGCCGCATGCGGCGATGCGACAACGCATGATCGAAACCTGCGAGCGCCAACTGAGCGCCGCCGGAACTGTCGAACTGCGCATCATCTCCTTCATGTACGCCCACGGACTGAAGGACGAAGCCTTCCAGGCCCTGGCCCGCTCGTCGTTCGACTATCGCCAAGAACAGCAGCCCGAGCGGGTGTTCCTGATTTCGATCATATTCGGTGTCACCAACGCCGCCATGCGCCACGACCCCAGGTTCGTCGAGCTTTGCGGGCGACTTGGCCTGTGTGACTACTGGGTGGCGTCCGACAAGTGGCCTGACTGTGTCGATGAAGTCTCCAGCGACTACGACCTGAAGGCCCTCGCCCGCGAGTTCGTCGCCAAGCGCGGCGAAGGCGCGAAGTATGAGCGGACGGCCAGTTCGGATTGACCAGCGTTCACCACGGGCGTCATGGCTAGGAAGGGCATGCGATGACCACGACGAAGACGATCTATCTGGCGGGGCCGGAAGTGTTTCTGCCGGACGCCATGGCGGTGATCATGCAGAAGGCCGCCATCTGCGTCGAATACGGCTTCGCCGCCTCGCTGCCCAGCGACACCCACCTGCAGGCGCGAACGGCCATACCGATGACGCTCAGTTCGCTGGAGATCTATAAGGCCAATGTGGAACTCATGCACGCGAGCGACTTTGGCGTGTTCGATCTGACCCCGTTCCGCGGGCCGAGCGCGGATGTGGGCACGGCGTTCGAGCTGGGGCTGATGACCGGCCTCGGCAAGCCGGTGTTCGGCTATACCAATGTGACGGGCGCCTATCTGGACCGCATCTATCTCAAGCAGGTGGTCGGCGAGGCGGGTCCAGGCGCGACCTGGCGTGATGACCATGATTGGCGGATCGAAAACTTTGGTAACGCCGACAATCTGATGCTGGATGGCGCGCTGGAGAACGGGGGCGCGGCGATGGTCCGTAATGACGCGCCGCTGCCGGAGCGACTGCATGCTATGGAGGGGTTCCGCGCATGCCTGCAGCAGGCGCAACATTACTTCGCCGGAACCGCCACCTGACGAGCGTGGACTGCAGCTCACCCCGCCTCAACATTCCGCTGTTGTCGCCACCCAAAGTCGAATAACCTCGTTCTGTGACGCTTGCTTGGTGTGACTGACGAACAAATTCAGCGATCGAGGTGGGGAATGGGGGCGTTGAGGGTTTTGGCCACTGCCTGTCTGGCGACAGGCCTCGCCGCGCTCGCATCCGCGCCAATGGCCGGACCCGCCAATAGGCGCGCCGCTACGACGGCCGCGGCGAGCAAGGGCGAGACACTCCCAAAGTTTCCGGATTTCGGGCAGTTGCCAACCCCGCAGGAATTCCATCCCGCGCGGACGTTCAAGCTCAGTCAGGACTATCCGCGTACGCAGCCCAAGATTGAGCCGGCGGTCCAGCGTATCCTGGCCATCGACTACACCAAGGACTGGAAGGCCTATGCCAATGCGACCCTCGCCTATGTGCTGGAAGGCAATATCGAGGGACGGGAGATGGAGAACACCTTCTTCCTCGAGGATAACAAGGTTCGCCGCTGGTACCACGTTCCTTGGCAGCACTGGGGCGACAACGGGCGCGAGGGGCTTCACGGCCTGACCTCGGAAGGCCCCGTCAATCCCTTGACGCTCGATCCACACCAGACCGACCAGTGGCAGACCTACGCCGTCGGCTTCTATAACGACCTTGGAGGGTACCAGATCGGCCAGGTCTGGGCCGACCCGGAAAATCCCCGGCTCGACGCCATGGCCAAGTCCGGCTTTCCGGTGGGGACCGTGGTGGCCAAGATCCTCTTCACGACCGCGCCGGTCAGCCAGGCGCCCTTCCTGAGCAACCCGATCGAATGGAACGCCTATGTGAAGACAAGCTTCTCGGCCCCGGGGCCAAGCGGGCTGCCGATCAAGCCGCGCGTGATGAGCCGGGTGCGGCTCATCCAAGCGGACATCATGGTTCGCGACGACCGCGCCAAGGCGACCGGCGGATGGGTGTTTGGAACGTTCGTCTACAATGGCGCCCAGGCCAATATAAACCGGTGGAACAATCTGGTCCCGCTGGGCCTGATGTGGGGAGACGATCCTCAGGTGACCTCGCACAAGGCGGGCAATCCGGCGCCGGTGGCGACCGTGGTCAATCCGGACCTGAAGGAAACGGTCATCAACACCCAGTCCAAACTCCTGCCGCCCATGCATCTGGGCTTTGGGCTGCGGCTGAGCGGCCCGGTGGACAACACCCTGTCCTCCTGCAAATCCTGCCACTCCACAGCGGAATATCCGGCCGTTTCTTCGATCCTTCCGGCCTATGCGAAACTGGAAGGCGAAGGCCGGCTGTTGCGATGCGGCGACCCCCAGTGGATGCTGTGGTTCCGCAATCTGAAGCCGACCGAGGCGTTCGATAGCGGCGCAAGGCCCATGGACAATTCTCTGCAACTGGCCGGCAGCATCCAGAATTTCCTCGCCGCCCGCAACCTGAGCAACGGCGGCCTCTATGCGGCCCAATATTGGAAGGGCCGCCCGGTGCTCTCGGTCTATGCCCTGCGCGGCAGCGTGCCGCCAGGAGCGCCCCCTTGCGACAAGACTGACGGGAACTGAAACCATGTCCGATACATCAGATGAAAATAAGGCGCTCACTATAAAGTTCTTCGAGGAAGTCTTTAACAACGCCAATCTCAGTGCGATCGACGACCTGTTGAGCCCGAACTATCTCTATAATGGCCAGCCGAGCTCGGTCGCCGACAACAAAGCCTGGGTGACGTCGCTTCATAAGCAATTTCCCGGCTTGCGCTTCGTCATCGAGGCCATACTCGCCGAAGACGCCATGGTGGCGCTGCGGTGGCGTATGGATGCGCCGGCTTCCGGTCAAAGGCCCGCCGGCTATCAGACTGGCACCAACATCCTGACCTTCGTCGCGGGGCAGGCCCTGACCAATGACCAGGACGGAAAGACATCGGATTCGTGGACGACGCCCTCACCGGCCTAAAACGGCCCGTGACGCCGCCCCAGTGTTCGAATAGGGCCCGACGCTTCGCTTTTTAGCTTGACTGGAAGCCTCTTGGCCGGTCGCTTGAAAGGCTGGGGCCATCAGTGCGCCTCAACCCCTGCCCGATCGGTTCCCTACGCCAAACAGCCACGAAGAGGCGACATGCGTGACGGCCTTGCAGCGCCAGATGGGACCGCGGGGAGCGGCGCGCTGGGAACGCAGCTGATCCAAGTCGCGTTTGCGGGCCACAACCGCCCGGACGACCTGGGCGACACCCTGTCTTTGGAGCGGGACCTGACCGTGGCGTTCGGTCTCCTGGCCGCAGCGGACGTCAAGGGCGCGCGGCTGCTCACCGGCAATGCGCCCGGCGCGGACCGGCTGGCCGCCAGGCTGTGGGGCGAGTGCGGCCTGGGCCCAATTCATATCGTCCAGCCGTTCCTGACCGACGAGGACGACCCGGACCGCCAGCCGCCGACGCCCCATATCACCCGGCTGGACGGCGCCGCCTTTGAAGCCTCCGGCCGCAATCCGCACCTGGCCCAGACGCGATGGATGATCGGCTCAGCCGATATGTTGGTGACCGTCTGGACCGGAGAGCATGCCCGCGGCGCGGGGGGCACCGCCGACGCGGTGCGCCTGGCGCTGGAGCACAATCTGCCGGTGCTGTGGGTCAAGCCGGGGGATGCCGAGGCCATCCGGCTGATCCGGCCGCAATACCTGCCCGACGACTTCGGCTTTCTGGAGTTCCTCGAGCAGCTGGAGCATCGCACCCCGCCCCTAGTGGTGCCGGCCGCGGTGGCCAACCTGTCCGCCGCCCTGGAGGGGCTCGACCTCAGCCCCGACGCCGTGTCGGACCTAAGCCCGGACGAGGAGCCGCCGGGGCCGCTGCGCTGGTTCGACGACTGGCTCCAACTATGGCTGTGGCGAACCTACAACCTGTTCCGGCGCGTCGTCGGCGGCCGCCCGGCGCCCAGTCGCCCAACGGCCGATCCGCCCGCGGACCTCAACGCCCAACCCGGATTTCAACTTCTCTCGCAGACCTATCTGGAGGCGGACCAGGAAGCCAACCGGCTGGCGGCGGTCCATCGATCGCAGCAGATCCTGCTGCTAGGGGCCGCCTTGCTTGCGGCCATTGTGGGCTCGTCACCGGCCGTCTGGCCCCAGTTCAAGATCTATGCGGTGCTGATCGAGCTTGGCTTGGCCCTGGCGGCGCTCGCGGTCTGGATGGGCGCTGGGCGGGCGAACCGGCATCATCGCTGGGGCGGCGCGCGCCGGCTGGCCGAACAGCTTCGCCTGGAACGCGCGGCCTGGACCCTGGGGATCAGCACCGTGGGCACCAGGCGTGAGCGGGCCAGCGCCGCCGCCGCCGCGGTGCGCCTTGTACGCTGCCGGGCCGGGCTGGCCGGAGGCGCGTTCGACGCCGATCGCGTCCAGCGCTGGGGCGCCTGGGCCATGGATGAGCTGCTGGCCGGGCAAGCCCACTACCATCAAATCCAGGGGCGGTTGAACGGCCGGATCGCCCACCGGATCCACTGGTTCGAGAACTTCACCTTCACCGTCTTCATTGTCATCCTGCTGAGCTTTGCGGTGGCGTTCGAGGCGGCGGGATTGACCAACAACCACTTGCCGCACTGGATCGGCGGCGCGGTGCTGATGGCCGGCGCGATCGTGCCGGCCATGGGCGCCGCCAGCCTGGCGCTCGAGGCCACGCTTGGGTTCGGCGAACACAGTCAGCGAAGCCTGTCGGTGGCGCAGGAGCTTGAACTGCTGATGGCCACGCTGGGCCCCGCGCCGAGCCTGGACACCTATCAGACCACGGCTCGGGCGGCCGTTCGACTGGAGTCCTTGAAGGAGGACCGCTGGAGCGAAGACACCGATCGCCGACGCCTGTTCCGCGGCGGCTGAGGGTGTTCGCCGCGATGAGCGATCAGGATTGGAGCTGCGCCTTGGATGTGGAGCCTCGCCCCATGCGGAACACCGCGAAGAACACCAGCGCCACCGCCACGCAGACCAGGCCCGACACCACCTCGGTGCGCCGCCCTGGGATCAGCATCATCGCCGCCAGCACCCCGGCCATGGACGCCACCGCCGCATAGCTGAGCCAGGGGAACAGCCAGACCTTGATCGTCAGGCGCTCGGGCGCGCTCTTTTCCAGCCGGCGGCGCAGGCTGATCTGGGCCAGGGCGGTGATCAGATAGATGATCAGCATCACCGCGCCCGAGGCGTTGACCAGGAAGGCGAACACCCGCTCGGCCGACACCACCGAGGCGTAGATGGCCACATAACCGAACAGGCTGGAGAACAGGATGGCGCGGGCCGGCACCAGTCGCTTGTTCAGCTTGACCAGGGCGCGGGGCGCGTCGCCATGGGCCGAGAGGGTGAAGAGGACGCGCGAGGTCACATAGATGGCCGAGTTCAGGCAGGACAGCACCGCCGTCAGCACGATCAGCTTCATCACGAAGGCCGCCGACGGGATGTTCATGGCCTGCAGGGTCGCCGTGAACGGCGAGTCGCCGGAATGGATCCTGTCCCACGGCACGATCATCAGGATCAGGGTGATGGAGCAGATATAGAACAGGAGGATCCTCGTGATCACGCTGCCGGTCATGCGGGCGATGGTGCGCGCGGGCTCCGGGCTCTCGGCAGCGGCGATGGTGGCGATCTCGGCCCCGCACAGGGAGAAGATAACCGTGACCACGCCGCTGATGGCCGCGGCCGGGCCGAAGGGCGAGAAACCCTGGTGGACATAGAGGTTGGCCACATGGGCCATGGGATCGTGGCCCAGGACGAAAGTCAGCCCCAGGGCGATGAATATGACGATCGCCGCCACCTTCAGCGAGGCGAACCAAAACTCGAACTCGCCATAGGAGCGGGTCGACATCAGGTTGACCCCGGTCATGACCGCCAGCAGCGCCCAGCCGATGGTCCAGATGGGGAATTCCGGCAGCCAGTCATGGATCAGCTTGGCCCCGGCCAGGGCTTCGATAGCGGCGACGATGGCCCAGAAATACCAATAGAGCCAACCGTTGGTGAACCCGGCCCAGTGGCCCAGGCCCTCGCGGGCGAACTCGGTGAAGGAGCCGATCTTGGGGAAGGCCACGGCCATCTCGCTGAGCATGCGCATGACGATCAGCACCACCAGCCCAGCCATGGCGTAGGACAGGATCGAGGCCGGCCCCACCGTGGCGATGGCGGCGCTGGAGCCCACGAACAGGCCGGCGCCGATGATGCCGCCCACGGCGATCATGCTTACATGGCGCGGCCGCAGGGTCTTGCCGAGTTCTGGCGCCGCCTCTGGGCTCACCGGATTTGCTGTCACGAACTGATCTCCCCGCCGCAGGACGGCGCTATGAACGAATCCACGCCACGCTCAAGCTTTTTGGCGGCGAAGTCGAGGCCCCTGGATCAGGGCTCGATAGGGATGCCCGAGCAGCGCTCGGGTGAGCGCTGGGGGTTGCAGATGGTGATGGCGCCGGCGGGAAGCCGCACCTGATAGTCAGATAGGCGCGTTTCGGGATGGCGGTAGTCGGTGGAGACATATTGCGCGCCCGAAGCCAGGGCGGCGTCGCGGCGGGCGGTGTCATTGGAGCGCGCCTCGACCGTGTCCGCGTCGGCGCGAGTGCGCACGATGAAGCCCGCCTTGACGTCGGCGGCGATGCGGGGGCCATCGGCCTGCTCGTTCAGGGTCAGATAGGCGGCGGCGGCCGAAGCCTCGTCGGTGTTGACGAACAGCAGCCGCCCTTCCAGCGAGCGGCGCGCTCCACGATAGGCGGCGATGTGGCGGCCCTCCTCGTCCAGGGCGAACAGGATCTTGCCGCGGGCGGCGCCCAGCCGGGGCCAGCCGCGCTTCAGCACCGCCTCGCGCAGGGTGGGATAGCGGCCCTGGATCTGGTCCGGGGTGATCAGGTCGCGGCGCGGAAACACCGAGGCGATCTCGGCGTCCAGGGCGTCATAGGCCTTTTCATCGAAGGCCAGTTCGTCGGTTCCGCCCGGAACCCGGGATTTGTCGTCATTGGTGTTCATGGTGATCAGGATCGGCGTATGGCTGGGATGGGCCAGGGACCAGGCGCGGATGATCTTCAGGCACTCGACAAAGGTCGGGCAGCTGGTGCGAAAATCGATGTCCTGGATGTGCAGGACCTTGAAGCCCGGCTGGGACATGGCGGTCACATAGTCGGGCGAGATCGGCTGCTTGGTCAGGGTCATGCCGGCGGGATGGGCGAAGCGGCCGCCCTCGGGGTCATGGGCCAGGTCCAATTCCAGGGCCCGCGCGCCGTCGTCCAGCTGATCGACCAGGGGCGGGTGGTGATAGTCCAGCGCCGTCCAGGCCTTGGGCGCCGCGCCCCTGACCAGGGCCATGATCGGCTCGGAGATCGCCTGTTTGTAGCTGTTGTGGGTGCCGATGGTGAGGATGTCGTTCAGGCGCAGGTTGCGATCCATCCACGCCCGCGCGCAACCCGGGCCGGCCTTGGCCGCGTCGGAGGCGTGCAGGTCGCAGGCGCTGGCGGCCTGCGCGAACATCCCGGCGCAGACAAGCGCCGCCAAGCCGATGATCCTGCGCATGACACCTCCCCCTCTACCGCTGCTTTCGGCGGACTTAGGGCCGACCCTATCCCGCAACGACGGGCGCCGCGAAGCCCTCTTCGTCGCCGCCCAGTTCGCGCTTGATCCAGGTGCGGAAGGCCGAGGTCGGATAGTGGCTTCTGCGGCCTTCCGGAAAGGCCAGGTAATAGGACGACTCACTGCGGATCCGGTGGTTCAGCACCACGCCGATGCGCCCGGCCTCCACTAGGGCGCCCACCGCGAAGATCGGCAGGACGGCCACGCCCAGGCCGGCCATCACCGCCTCCAGCGCCATGGCGAAGGTGTCCACATGCAGGCGCGGCGAAAGGGCCGGTTCGGCGGCGTCGAAGGCCTGGAACCATTCGCGCCAGGCGAAGGGCCGCGGCGAGGTCTGGATCAGGGGGGCTGCGGCGACCTCGGCCGGGCTGGAGAGACGAGCGGCCAGGTCCGGCTCCGCCACGGCCGCCATGTCCTCATGGGCCAGGAACTCGGTCGCCGCCCCTGGCCAGACCGGCGCGCCGAAATGGATGGCGGCGTCCAGGGGGTCGAAGGTGAAATCGAAGGGTTCCGGCCGCGTGACCAGGCGAGTGCGGATCTCGGGATAGGCCGCCTGGAACCGGCCGAGGCGGGGCACCAGCCAACTGGCGCCGAAGGTCGGCAACACGCCCAGATTCAGCACCCCGCCCCGCCCGCGGGCGGACCGAAGGGCTTCGGTGGCGGCCTCCAGCCCGGCCAGGCTGGTGCGCACCTCTTCCAGATAGGCCCCGCCGGCCTCGGTCAGCACCAGGCGTTTGCGGATGCGGACGAACAGCGGCGCGCCCAGGCCGGCCTCCAGGCCCAGGATCTGGCGGCTGACCGCACTCTGGGTCAGGCGCAGCTCCTCGGCGGCGCGCGATACGCCCCCCAGGCGGGCAGTGGCTTCGAAGGCCTCAAGCTGGGCCAGATTGGGCAGGATGCGCGGCATGTTCATTCCATATCGGAATATTTCTATGCCGCCATAGCGTTTTCAACCGGAGCCACAAGGCTGGCATATGGCCCAGCTTGGCTGCGGGGTGTCTCGATCATGATCAATTCGTCTGAAACCGCGCTGTTGCGCATCCTGTCGGCCATGCCGACCGACCGGTCCGCCGAACAGCTGACGAGGCTGGTGGCCATACCGGCGCCGCTGGCTGCGGCCTGTGGCGATCAGGCGTCCCGCGCGGTGATCGCCCTGGCCATGAACCTGCTGCTGCTTGACGATCTTTTGACACGTGTCCCCACCGGCCGGGCCTATGTGGAGGATATCGCCGCCGAGGGCCGCCAGCTGGTGTTCGATCACGGCGCCCTGCGCACCGTCGACCTGGCCGGCATGGGCGACCTGCCCGGTGGCCGGCAGGCGATCACCCGGGTGCTGGAGCCCCTGGGCTACAGCCTCACCGCCCTCTATCCGCTGGAGCGGCTATGCATGACCGGGCGCTCCTATACCCATGTGGACTTCCCGGAAGACCTGCCGCAGTTCTTCCTGTCCGAACTGCACCCCAAGCGCTTTTCGGAGATCTTCCAGGGCGCCGTGGCCCGGGTGACGGCCTCGTCCCAAGATCCGCTGAACGCCAAGGACCTGGCCCGCCTGGACCAGCTCAGCGTACGTGGCCGGCTGCCCATGGCCGAGGCCATCGCCCTGCTGCCCAAGCTGGTCGCCTGTTTCTCGCGCCGCCACGCCACCCCCAGCCTGACCGACTATGAGCTGCTGCGCGCCGAGTCGGCCGAGATGGCCTGGATCGCCACCGAAGGAAACGCCTTCAATCACGCCACCGATCGCGTAGAAAGCCTGGACGCCGTGGTCACCACCCAGCGGCGTCTGGAGCGGCCGATGAAGGACAAGATCGAGGTTTCGCGCTCGGGCCGGGTCAAGCAGACCGCGTTCAAGGCCGACGTGGTCGAGCGTTCCTTGATCGACGAGGCCGGGGCGGTGATCGTGCGTCCGGCTCCCGGCTCGTTCTTCGAGTTCATCGAACGCGACCAGATGATCGATCCTCAAACCGGCGCCAGGCGGCTGGACCTGGGCTTCGACAGCGGCAACGCCCAAGGCATCTTCAAGATGACCGCGGCCGCCTGAGCCATGACCGCCCGCTCGCCGCTCGAACGGGATCTGGCGCATCTGGTCGGTGAGGCCGGCGTCGCGCCCGCCGACGACTTCGCCCGGTTCGAGCAGGCCGCCCGCTATGGCGGCGGTCGCGCGAGGGCGGTGGTGCGCCCCAAGGATACGGCCGAGGTGGCCGCCGTGGTGCGCTACGCCTACGCCCACGATCTGCGCTTGGTCCCACAAGGCGCCAATACCGGCCTGGTGGCGGCGAGCACGCCGGATATGAGCGGCGAGCAGCTGGTGCTGAGTTTCGAGCGGCTGCAATGGATCGAAGCGCTGGATCGCGCCAGCCGGTCAGTGATCGTCGGCGCGGGGACGCGGCTGAGCCAGGTCAACGCCGCCGCGGCCGAGGTTGGCTTGAGCTTTCCCATTGACCTAGGCGCCGATCCCTCCATCGGCGGCATGATCGCCACCAACACCGGCGGGGCCCGGCTGATCCGCTATGGCGACGTGCGCCGCAACCTCTTGGGGCTGGAGGTGGTGATCGCGGACCAGGACGCCAGCGTGCTGACGGACCTGCGCGACCTGCGCAAGAACAACTCTGGCCTGGACTTGAAGTCGCTGTTCGCCGGATCGGGCGGCGGCCTGGGCCTTGTGACCCGCGCCTGCCTGAACCTGCACCGCCTGCCCCGCCAGACCGCGACAGCCTTGGCCATTCCGGTGGACCATGCGGCCCTGCCCGGGTTGATCACGAGGCTGGAGGACGAGGCGGGCGAATTTCTTACCGCCGTGGAGGGCCTGTCCCACAACGCCATGATGGCCGCCCTGCGACATCATCCGCGGCTGCGCAATCCGTTCGGCACGGCCGAGCCGCCACCCTACGCCCTGCTGGTGGAGCTGACCTCGACCGCGCCGGCGGAAACGGGGATCGATGTGGAAGACTTGCTGGTGAGCGTGCTAGGGCGCTGCCTGGAGGGGCCAGAGGCGCTATTGACCGACGCCCTGGTTGGGCGTGGCCATGAACTGTGGGACCTGCGCCATGCCGTCAGCGAAGGCCTGAAGCAGGAGGGCCGCGTGATCGCCTTCGACCTGTCCCTGCCCCGCAGCCGCCTGCCAGCGTTCCGCGCCGAGATGTCAGCGGAAATCGCCGCCCGCTTCCCGTTCCTGCGCCTTTGCGATTTCGGCCATATCGGCGACGGCGGCGACCACTTCAACCTAGTCTGGCCGCATGACGCGGCGCCGGCCTATGACGCCGAGGTGGTGCGGCAGGTGCGCGACCTGGTCTATGACCGCGCCGTCCTGGGCCACGGCGGCGGCTTCAGCGCCGAGCACGGGCTGGGCCCCTACAATCTCGACTATTACCGGCGCTATACGCCGCCTCAGACCCGGGCCGTGGCCGCCGCGCTGAAGCGGCAGCTAGATCCAAAGGGCCTGCTGGGGCATGTCGATTTTAGCTGAGAGGGCTCCTCACCACGCCGCTGGCTCAGTATGAGCCCACCCCTAGGTCGGCTCCAACCCCGCCGGTGTGAGCACGCCGCGCCGCAGAAGCAGGCGGAAGACGATGTTCAGCAGCGGGTTCGACCAGCCGTTCACCACGCTGAAGTCGCGGGTCAGGGTGGCGTGGTGCACGGCATGGGCCGCGGGCGTCAGCAACAGGCCTAGCCGGCGCAGGACGGTTACAATGGCCGGATTGCGCTCTCGGTGCAGGGAGCCGTGGAAATACTGGCTCAAGGTGGCGCCGATCAGGAACACGATCACGCCCAGCACCAGCCAACCCGGCGGCCTCCACAGAAAGCACGCCAGATTGAGCGCCAGGGAGAACGGCAGAGACGCGAACACCACCGTCGCCTGGACCAGAAACACCAGATCGCGGCGGCCCAGGGCGTCTGGGCGCGGGTGGTGATTCTTGAAGTCGTAGGCGATCTTCTCGAACGGGTTGATGCGTCCCCAGACCGTGTCGCGCAGGGTGATATAGTGCTCGGACTCCCGCGAGCCCTCGTAGAAATAGAGGTCGGCCAAGCCCACGCCAGGGGTGCAGGGAATATAGTCCATATACATATGGATCAGGCCCGACATGAAGTCGGCCAGATACCAGCCCACCAGCACGGCCAACGGCAGGCGCCAGTCGAGCGCGCCGCCGATCCAGAGGAAGTTCAGGGCCAGCGAAACCAGAAAGGCCCACATGGCCACGCGCGTCTTCATCACTCAACGCCCATCAAACAAGCCATCGCCGTCTGGCCCAGGTTAGGTACCGCGAGTTTAGCCCAAGGCGCGCCTGGTTCGCCAGGGGGGTAGGCCCCCCGGAGCGGTGTCCGCTCCGGGGCTGGTCTCAGACCCCGCCGAGGAAGTCCATCTTGCCGAGTTCGAC
Source organism: Caulobacteraceae bacterium (assembly GCA_036494815.1). GTDB lineage: Bacteria > Pseudomonadota > Alphaproteobacteria > Caulobacterales > Caulobacteraceae > Poindextera. Next base: position 38,390 of record DASXNV010000080.1, on the reverse strand, counting down.
GCCATTGTGGCGCAGGATCATATAGGTCGCCGTGGCGTGGAAATAGAAGTTCGCGAACACGAAGTTCAGCAGATAGGCCTGGCCGGGGAAGTTCATCTCGCCGGCGCCCAGCTTGAGCGTGATGGTGCGGTCTTCGCTGCCGTCGATCTGTTCCGGCGTCAGGGTCTTTAGGAAGGCGACGGTCTTGGCCAGGCGCTCCTGCAGTTCCGCAAAGGTGGTTTCGGTGTCCGGATAGCTGGGGATTTCGACTCCGGCGAGCCGGGCGCTGCCGCCCTTGACGCCATCGGTGGCGATCTGGATCTGCCGCGACAGGGGATGCATGTCCGGCGCCAGGCGGGCGTTGATCAGCACCGACGGATCGATCTTCTTGGCCTCGGCGTACGCTTCCCCCTTCTTCAGGATGGCCGACAAGTTGTTCAGCATCCGGATGAAGGTGGGAACGCTGGCTTGGTACATGGAAAGCGACATGGAGACCTCGTTGAAACCCTAAATGCACATAGCCGATCTCCTCGCGAAGATCGGCGGCAAGCTCGACAATTGGCCCCTGGGGTCGCCGGTTTCAATGCCGGTCGGCGGATTAAGCCGCCGGCCGCCAGCCGCGCTGTTCGCGCCAGTCTTCGGCCAGGCCGTCGAACCGCTTCAGGCTGAGCTTGGACAGGTCGGTGAAGGAACAGGCCCCGTCCAGCACCAGGTCGCGGATGGCGTGGCCGCTGGCCGGAGACAGGCCAAAGCCGACGCCGGACATGGTGGCGACAGTCACGTTGTCGGGGCTGGACAGGCGCTCGATCACCGGGCGGCCGTCGGGGGTGTTCTCGATCACCCCGGCCCAGCTGCGGATCACCCGCAGATGCGCCGCCTTGGGCAGGAGCTCCGCCACGCGCCTGGACAGGTTGCGCAGCAGCGGGGTGGACGGGCGCGCGCTTGGACCGCCTGGACCCACATCCATCCATTCATGCGGACCGCCGCCATAGGCTAGGTTGCCGCGCAGGGTCTGGCGGCCATAGAGGCCATTGCCATCCACCCCGCCGATGGCCATCAGGGGCGCCGGCTCGGTGACGATCATCTCCGCCCGGGCCGGGGCCAGGGGCAGGCGCACGCCCACCTGTTGCAGCAGATGCTCGCTCTGCGGCCCGGCGGCGACCACTAGGCTGTCGCAGCCGAAGGTTCCGTGCGGCGTTTCGACGCCGGTGACCCTGCCGCCCTCGCTGATCAATCGGGTGGCCGGGGTGTGCTGCAGGATGCGGCCGCCCAGGTCCTGCAGGGCCCAGGCATAGGCCTGCACCGTGCGCTGAGGATTGGCGTGGCCGCCGAAATAGACGTGGATGCCGCCCAGGGCGTTGTCGCCGGCGAGGGGAACCAGCTTGCGGATCTCCTGGGCGTCGAGTTTGTCGGCCTTGTAGCCCAGCTCGCCATGCATATCGGCCATGTAGTGATAGTGGCGCAGCTGCTCCGCCGTCACCGCCACGATCAGCCGCTCGCGGCGATATTCGGTGGAATAGCCCAATAGCTCGTCCATCTGCGGCCACAGGCGCTGCTCCTCGTGGAACAGCGGGCTCTGATAGTGCGAAGCGCCGCCGCCATTGCGGCCCGAGGCCTCCCAGCCCACCACGCCCTTGTCCAGCACCAGCACATCCACGCCCGACCGCGCCAGCCACCAGGCGGCGCTGAGCCCGGTCACGCCCCCGCCGATCACCACCACCGCCGCGCCGGATTGGGAGGTCATGGGCGGGCTCCGCGCCGATCATTGAACGTCTCTCCCATAGGGAGAGGGAATTTCCGCATGCCGGACGCGACGGCGTTCATCAGGTCAAAGATGCATATTGCCGCCGAGGATCTCGGCGTGGAGGGATTCTCGCTCGGTGCCGATGTCGACATAGGGGGTCCATTGGGTGGGGATGCCGAACCAGACGTCCCAGCCGGCGCTCATGGTGGCGGCTTCGTCCCAGGCGGCGAGCACCTTGAGCGGCAGGGGGCGGACCGGGGCGCGATAGCCGGCCAGCGGGATGCTGGCCACGGGCACATCGGCGGCGATGGCCAAGGTCAGGGCCACCTGCTCGCGGCAGCGGCGGGCCTGGCAAACGCCCATGCAGGCGCGGGTCAGGCGCTTGATCTGGTCCTGATTGATCGGGCCGTCGGCGGCCAGGGTGTCCACGTCGCGCTGGGCCAGCTTGTTGGACGGCGGGCCGAGATAGGCCGGCTGACGCACGGCGACCAGGGCCTCGCGGGTGACCTCTTCGCACTGGCAGACGACTACCGACGGATCGCCGGTGGCGATGAGGGCGCGCATCCAGTCGGTTTGATAGGCGTAGGCGTCGCCGACGCCCCGATTGGCGGGCGCGGATGGCGCGGGTTCGGCCTTGCCCAATGAGGCCAATGCGGCCTGGGCGGCGGCCTGGCCCGAGGCGATGGCGGCGGCCTCGTCGAGACCCAGGCCCGCGGCGTCGCCGGCGACGAAGATGTCGGACAGGCCCACGACCCCTGCCCCCTCCAGATCGGGCGTGAACCCGCCCAGATCGGTGCGGGCGGTGAGCCTGGCGCCCAGGACGTCCAGCAGCTCGACCGCGGGGACAAGGCCGACGGCGAGGCAGACCGTGTCGCAATCGATGATGCGGTCCGGAATATGCGGGGTCGCCAAGGGCGCAACGCGCACGCGCTCCACGCCTTCGAGACCGCCCTCGGCGCGCTGGATGATCTGGCCCGTGAGGATTTCGACCCCCGCCGCGCGGACCTGATCGACCAGGGCGGCCGGCCCTTGCGGCGCGTCGCGCACCTCGACCAGGGCGACGACCTCCAGGCCTTTGTCCAACGCTAACAATGCGGTCGAAAGGGCCAGGGCGTCCGAGCCCAGGATCACCAGCCTGCGGCCGGCGAAGGCGTCATAACGAGTCAGGAGGGCGTGCAGGGCGTTGGCGCCCATCACGCCGGGCTGGTCCCAGCCGGGGAACGACAGGGCCAGGTCGCGGGCGCCGGCGGCGACGATCAGCCGCTCGAACCCCACCATCCACGAGCGTTCCTCGTCGGCCAGGCCGATCACCCGCTCGGGCAGGGACTGCACGCCATAGCCGTTGACGAAGGCGCCCCAGGCATAGGTTCCCAAGGCCAGTTCGACGCCCAGTTCGAAGGCCTGCTCCAGGCCCGGGGAGGTGCTGAAGATCTGTTCCAGCATGCGGTCCTTGGCTTGGACCGCGCCGGTCATGCGCTGGCCGTAGAACAGGGGGGCGTCCGTACCCATCAGGCTGGCCGAGACGGGGTTTTCGTCCACCAGCAGCACCTGGGCGCCGCCGCGCGCGGCCTCGAGGGCGGCGGCGATTCCCGCCGGGCCGGCGCCGACGACGACGATCTCGGCGCGGCTTTCCGGGGGCGGGAACTTACCGTCGATGGCGTGGGGGTCGCGGATGGGGTCGGCCACGGCGCGCCTCAGACCGCCGCCAGGGCCTGGCCCAGATCGGCGATCAGGTCGTCCGGGTGTTCGATGCCGACGGAGATGCGCAAGGTGGCCTCGGTCACCCCGACTTCCCGCTGGCGTTCGGCGGGCACATTATAGTGTGTGGTGGTGGCGGGATGGCAGATGAGCGTCTCGGAGCCGCCCAGGCTGACCGCCAGGCGCAACACCTTGAGCTGGTCGAGCATGCGGAAGGCCTCGGCCTCGCCGCCCTTGATCTGGAAGGAAAAGGTCGAGCCGGCGCCACGGCACTGGCGCTCCAGCACGGCGCGGCCGGGCGAGCCCTCGGGCAGGAAACCGAGATAACGGACGGTGTCGATCTTGGCGTGGCCGCGCAGGAATTCCGCGACCGCGCGGGCGTTGCTGGCCGCCCGCTCGCAGCGCAGGGCCAGGGTCTCGAACGAGCGCAGCAGCAGCCAGCTGGAGAAGGGATCCAGGTGCGAGCCGAAGAAGGTGCGCTGGGCCTTCAGCACGGCGATCAGGTCCTTGGCCCCGCTGACGCCGCCGGCCAGCAGGTCGCTGTGCCCGGCGCAATATTTGGTCAGGGAGGTCATGCAAAGGTCGGCGCCCAGGGTCAGAGGCGACTGCACGAAGGGGCCCAGAAAGGTGTTGTCCACGCTGACGACGGGCCGTGTTCCCTGGCGCTGACCGACGGCGTCGGCGACCCGGGCGGCGGCGGCGATATCGACGATGGAGCCGGTGGGGTTGGCCGGGGATTCCAGCATGATCAGGGCCAGGGGCCCTTTTTCCAGGGCGTGGTTGGCGGCCGTCTGCAGGCTGACTTCGCTGAGGCCGTCCTCGACGCCAAAGGCGGTGACACCCATCTGCGGCATGAAATTGTAGAGCATGCCGTCAGTGCCGCCATAGGTCGGCCTGGTGTGCAGGATGGTCTGACCGGGGCGGGCGAAGCACAGCATGATGGCCGAGATGGCCGCCATGCCGCTAGCGAACACCGCCGCGTCCTCGCCCTTGTCCAGCACCGCCAGGCGCCGCTCGACCATGTCCAGGCCCGGATGGTTCAGGCGCGCATAGATATAGGGCGATCCGCCCGGCGCCTCGGCCCCGTCGAAATAGGCCCGATGCACGGCCTTGGCGTGGGCGGCGTTCTCATAGACGAAGGTCGAGGTCAGATAGACCGGCGGCTTGGCCGCGCCCAGGGCGGTGCTGGGGTCATAGCCATAGCCGATGGTCAGGGTGTCGGGATGCAGGCCGGAGTCGAACTCGACGGACATCTAGGCTTCCCTGACACTGGCTTTGGCGACACAGGCCTTGGCGACATAGGCTTTGGCGGTGTCATGATACCAATCGACGAAGCGCAGGGCCAAGGCCTCGGCGTCCACCGAATAGGGCCCCGGCGTGTAGCCCGGCGAATTGACCCCACGCTGGTTGGTTTCCACCAGGTCGCGATCCTGCAGGTTGGTGGCGGTCCACAGGTGGGTTAGGCGCTCCAGGTCATAGTCGACCCCCTCCACCGCGTCCTTGTGCACCAGCCATTTGGAGTGGACCACGGTCTCGGTAGGGCTGATCGGCAGGGCGCTGAACATGAAGGCGTAGTCGCCGCAGGCATGGGTGAAGCTGTGCGGCTCGATCGACCAGCGCAGCGAGCCAATATCGCCCTCGCCGATCTCGCACATGAGCTTGGAGACGGTGGGGCGGCCATCGGTTGTCATGGACACGCAGCCCTCGTTGAGGGCGAAGCGCATGGCCTGCCACCAGGTCCCTTCCACGGGACCCACGTCCAGGCCCAGCCCAGCCATGCGTTCGTTGAACCGCTCCAGGCTGGCGTCCTCGCCATAGTCGAAGTGGCCCGAGGCGCCGACGGGAAAGCTCAGCGCCAGCTCCGGATGGCCGGTGGCGCAGTGGTAGCACTCGCGCGCATTCTCCATCACCAGCTTCCAGTTGCCGCGCTCGTGCAGGGTGCTTTCGTGCGCCAACTTGGCGTTGGCCAGGTTGTGGGGGGCCAGGAGCGGGGTGAGCTTCTGTCGAAGGGTTTCGATCTCAGGCGGATCGTCGCCCAGGCAGACGAACAGCACGCCGCCGATATTGGCCAGGTGGATGGGCTTGAGGCCATGGTCGGTCATGTCGAAATCGTTCGGCATGCGCCCGGCGTGGACCAGTTCGCCGGTCAGCTCATAGGTCCAGCGGTGATAGGGGCAGACCAGCCGGGCCGAAGAGCCGTGGCCGTCGGCGCAGACCTGGGAGCCGCGATGGCGGCAGGAATTGTGGAAGGCGCGCAGCTCGCCCGCGCGGTCGCGCAGCACCAGGACGGGCCAGAGGCCGAGGGTGATGGCCATGTGGCTGCCGGGCTTTGGCAGCTCGACCTCGAAACCCACCTGCAGCCAGGAGTGCTTGTAGATCGCCTCCAGATCAAAGGCGAAGGCCTCGGGGTCGTTGTACAGACCCTGGGGCAGGCTGTGTCCGGGACGCCGCGCCTTGAGCAGCGCGCTGATTTTACCGAGATCGACCATCGGTGCTCCTTGATCGAAGCGAATATCGCATGACGCTCCAGAGCCTGGGCAATCGCATTTCCGCATAGGCTTATTCGCATTTCACGGCTGTCGAACACGGGTCTGCCGGTCTGATAGTGTCTGGTATGGAGATTCTGCGGCCCGGCCAGTATTTTCACGTTGGCGGGCGCCGCGGATGATGGCCGTATGACGCTCCGGCCAAGCCGGCCCTTTTGGGATCCAAGGACCGCCCTGTGATCAATCGCCGTTGGCTGCCGCTGAACGCCCTTCGCGCCTATGAGGCGGTGGGCCGCAATCTGAGTTTCACCGTAGGCGCCCAGGCCCTGCACGTATCCCAAAGCGCGCTGAGCCGCCACGTGATCAGCCTGGAGGAGATCCTGGGCAAGCCGCTGCTGGAGCGCCGCCCGCATGGCCTGGTGCTGACCGAGGCCGGCGCGGCCCTGTTACCAGTGGTCAGCAAGGCCTTCGACCGCATCGAGCAGACCCTGAACCTGATCCAGCAGGGCGAGCGCAGCGCGCGGACCCTGCGGGTGCATATGCCGCCCTCGCTGCTGCACCACCTGGCCTTGCCGATCCTGCGCGATTTCCGCCGCGAGTTCCCCGACATCCGCATCGACGTGTCATCGAGCCACGTCACCGGCCTGCCCAGCCACGATCACGATGTGGCGGTGGTCTATGACCGGCCCACCGTCGATGACCGGGTCACCGATCTTCTGTGGATGGTGCGGGTGACGCCCATGTGCTCGCCGCAGCTGGCCGAACGTGAGGCGGGCAAGAGCCTGGGCGATTTCCTGGCCGACAACGAATTGCTGCACAGCAAGCTGGACAACCAGCCGCGCGACTTTCTGTGGACCACCTTCGCCCACCAATGCGGCCTGAACCTCGACACCGACCGGGGCGTGGCCTTCGACACGTCCATGTCGGCGGTGCAATACGCCATGTCCGGCGACGGGATCGTTCTGGCCGACATCGACATGCTGGCCGTCGACATAGCCGAGGGCCGCCTGACCGCGCCCTACCCCAACGCCGTGTTCGAGGAAGGCTACGGCTATTACCTCAAGTTCCACCCGGAAGACCTGGCCGACCCGGTCATATCCCTGTTCCGCAGCTGGATGATCGGCCGCTTCGGGGCGCAAACGGCGAACCAGGGGGCCATGGCGGGGGACTAGGATTGGAATGATTTAGACCAATCAGAACCCACCTACACCCTACGGCGCCGGATCACCTCGCAGCAGCTCAAGCCCGTCGTCATGCACGCGCTGGAAGCCTTTCCAGACGGTGATGGGCGAGGCGCCAAGGCTGTAGGCGCCATAGGCGCCGGCCTGGGCTTCGGGCCAGACGGAGTCGTTGGATTCAGGCGTAGAAACATCGAGATAGGCCGCCCGGCTCTCATCGCCCTTCACATAGCGGTCGAGGAAGGCGGTGATGAAGTGCAGGCTGACGCCGATGATGCGGTCCTTGCGCCACACCGGATCGTCGAACCAGTCCAGCGCCCACAGGCTTGTCTCGTCGTCGGCCACCGCCGGGTTCATGCCGATGGAGTGGCCGGCCTGGTGGAACACCAAGAGGCGGCGCGGGGCGTGGAGCGCCTGATCGAACGCGGCCTTTACTCCCGCGAACCCGACCGTGTGGTCGCGGTCGCCGACGATCAGCAGCAAGGGCATGCGGATCGAGCCATAGGCCTGGGGCGACAGCACCGGCGCGCCGGGACGACCGGTATAGGGGGAGATGGCGACCACCGCCTTGAGCCCGTCGATATGCAGGTCGTCGCGCTGAGCGCCGCCGGGCACATAGGGGCCGATATAGCGCCGCGGCAGTTGCTGGGCGGGCGCCCCCGCCGGATCGAACCCGCCGGCGGCCTCGGTCAGCACACCATAGCCGCCCATGGAATAGCCGATCAGGGCCACCCGCTCGGGATCGATCAGGCTGGACAGGAAGGCATCTCCGCCCTTTACGCGCGTCAACAGGGTCCGGGCGACGAAGGCCTGGTCCAGCGGCCGGCGCAGCAAAGGGCCGGCGAAGCTGCGTGGATCGCCATAGGGCGGGTCGCGGTGGCTGATCCCCACCACCACATAGCCCTTGGAGGCCAGGTTCTCGGCCAGCCAGGTCATGGCTTCCGGCGCGCCGCTATAACCGTGGGAGAGGATAATCAGCGGAAAGCGCTGGCCCTTGACCGGGGCGGCGTTCAGCACCGCGACACCCGAGGCGGAGATGCGGACCGCGGGCTCGCTGGGCTTTTCCGCCGGCAGGGCTCCTTCATAGGCGACCGTCGCCGCGCCCACCAAAGCCTGGGCCGGATACCAGAGGCTGATGGGCAGCACCCGGTCGCCCACCGGCGCGGCGCCGCTGGCCACGTCCAGGTGGGCCAGGTCGACCTGGCCGGCCTGGGTCAGGTCGAAGCGCTTCAGGCCCACTGCATAGGGGCCGAGATGGGCCAGTTCCGGCGCATCCACGCTCGGCGCGCTCGGCGGGCGAGGCGAGGCCGAGGCTGGCGCGCCAGCTAGCCCCAGCACAAGGGCGGTCAGAACCGGGAACAAGATGACGCGCATTCGAATCACGACTGTCCTCAATGAAATTGGGGACCCGCACCGAAGCACAGGCCCCCGAATTAATGGAGCAATATCCCAGCCGCCCGGGCTGGGACCATGCCCTAGAACTTGACCTTGAGCCGCGCGCCGATGGTGCGCGGACGGGCCACGGTTTCACGATCGCCGGCCTGGTAGGCCGCGTAATAGGTCGCGCGCTGGATGTCGGTCACCTTGACGCCGTCGGTGAGGTTGTTGCCGAACAGGCCCACTTCGTAGTTGCCGAAATCGTAGGCCACGGACGCGCTGACATTCTCCGAGGACGGAATGACGGCGAAAGACTGGCTGAGCCCGTTCTTGGTCAGGATCCCAGTCGTGGCGTCATAGAGCGTGGCGAATTTGTCGAAGGTGGTCTGTTCCTGGCCGCGATACTGATAGCTGGCCTGGGCGTGCAGGACGCCGCTGGCGATCGGCCGATCATAATAGACCGAGAAACTGGCGATCCATTTGGGCGAATAGGGCGTCTGGTTGCCGTCGAAGGCGCCCACCGTGGGGATATTCCCGTCGGCGTGGGAGTCGTTGTACGAGGTGCTGGCCCCGACGCTGAGCTCCGGGCTGAAGCGGAAATTGGCTTCGGCCTCGATGCCGCGGCTGGTGATCTTGCCCTTGTTGTCGGTGAAGAAATAGGAGCAGTTCAACAGCAGCCGGGTCTGCACATCCTCCCAGTCGACCCAATAGGCGTCGGCGTTGAGGGTCAGTTGCCCGTCAGCGAACTTGCCTTTTTCACCGACTGAATAGCTCCAAAGGTGATCCGGTCCGAAGGTCAACGGCGCCTGGGTGTAGCCATAGGACGCCAAGTCGTTCTGGCACCGGTTGGCGATCCCCGTTGCGCCGGTGGGCACCGGCTGGTTGGCGCCGCCGTAGCGGAAGCCCTTGGCGGCCTCGGCATAGAGCATCAGGTTGTTGTCGACGTGGTAGGAGACATTGAAGCGCGGATTGAAGCCGCTGGAGGACAGGGACGCGCGCTGGGTCAGCGGGACGTGGTTGATCACGCCATAGATGCCGCCTTCGAACAGGTAATAGTCCTCACCGAAGTCGAAATAGCGGACGCCGGCGGTCAGATCGAGCTTGTCGGTGACGTGCCAGGTGTCGTCGGTGAAGATGGCCAGCTGGTGTTCGGTCTGGTTCTGCGCGCCCGAGAAGATGTCGTTGGAATTATAGGCGCCGTCGACCAGCTTGGAGTCGTACTTGCCGTTGGGCGTGTTGAGCCCGGTGTAGAGGCTCGTATAGGACAGGCTGTCGAAGCCCGGAACCGGGATGTCCTGATACAGGTTGCGGCGCTGATGCTCGTAGAAGGCGCCCACGGTCCATTTGACCGGACCGTCATTCTTGGACACCAGGCGGACTTCCTGCATGAAGTCGTGGACCTTGTTGGTGATCCCGTATTTCTCGGCCGGAATGGCGTTGGCCACCTGCTGGTTATAGGTCGTCTCCGCGGGAAACACGGGATAGGTCGTGTTGGGGATGCTGGGCAGCGGCGTGCTGGAATAGTTGGCGAAGAAATAGGCGATGGTCGCCTCGTCGCTCATGTGGAAGCCGATCTGGCGCCAGGTATAGGAGGTCGAGCTGACCAGGTCGGCGAAGCCCAGATCGTATTTCGCATTGAGTGAATAGAGCTGGAAGCTGTCGGTGGTGCCTTCAGGCGAATTGGTGGAGATGGTGTAGGCCGGCAGGTGCGAATAGACCGAGTTCAGGCCGCCCGCGTGGCTGCCTTCATAGGTATAGGCCGCGTCGACGGTCAGCTTGTCGTTGGGCGTATAGCGGATCGCCAGCCGGCCCTGGGTGCTGTGGTTCTGGTTGGCGTTCTTCTTGTTGCGGTCGCCGATATTGTCGATGAAGCCGCCGTCCTCACCCTCATAAACCGTGGCCCGCACGGCGAGGATGTCGTCGATCAGGGGCAGGTTGAACATGCCGCGTAGGTTATAGCTGCCCGCGCCGTGCTCGGTGTCGGCGGCGCTGACCTCCAGCGTGCCGAATTGCGAATGGCTGTTAGGCTTGGCGGTGACGAAGCGGATTGTGCCGGCCATGGAGCCGGCGCCAAAGAGCGTGCCCTGCGGGCCGCGCAGGACTTCCACGTCTTCTAGGTCCATGACCTTCAGGTCCGGGGTCTGCCCCTGGACCGAGATCGGGGTCTCGTCGAGATAGACCGCCACCAGCGGGCGGTCGGAGGTGTCGGAGGTGCGATAGGCGCCCGTGGTCAGGCCGCGCATGTCGATCTTGTTGAAGCCCGGCGCGCCCTCGGTGATGTTCAGGGACGGGACCAGCTTGGCCAAGTCGCTGATATTGCCCTGACCGGCCTTGTCCATCCGATCCACATTGATGGCGGTGATGGCCATGGCCGTCTTCTGCAGGGACTGGGCGCCGGAGCGGCTGGCCGTGACCACCACTTCCTGGATCGCGTTCGGGTCGGCCTTGGCCGCCGGGGCGTCTGCGGCGCAGGCTGCGCCGTGCAGCAAGGCCGTGCCGCTGACGCCGGACACCAATACCAGCGCGAGCTTCAGCGCATTCAGGCCTCGGCGCTGTGCGCCGCCATTCGGATCAAGCACTTCGGTAGTCCCCCTCTAGAGCAGCCACAGCCGGGCGTCTGACGCGCCCCAGGTTGAAATCGCCGGCTGATCGGCGAGATCCGAAATCCGGAAATCGTCTCTGCACGACGTTCAAGCTAGAGGGATGCTCAGGCCCAGGGGCCGCTCTAGAAAGCGACTTTAATGGATGAGGGCATTCAAAAAAGGCATCTAAGGCCCCGCAACCCCCGCTAGAGGGCCGATCCCAGCGCCGCCTTCAGTGGGCCAAGCCAGGGTTCGTAGTGGCGCCATTGATCGAGGCCCTCTGTATAGATCGGCCGGCGGACCTGTTCGGAACTGGCGGTCTGAACGGCGCGGGCGGTCTCGTGGAAGCGCAGGCAACCCGGCTCGAAATCCAGGCCGCAATAGTCCAGCAAACTCCGGACCACGACCTCGGTATTCTCGACCAGCCGCTCGTACTGAACCCGGTGGATGCGGCCCGGCGACACCCGGTCGAAATGAGCCATCAGGTCCACATAGTCGGCATAGTAGCGGCCAAGATCGGTCAGGTCGTAGCTATAGGTCTGGCCCTGGGCGAAATGCTGCTTGAAGGCCGAAAAGCAGGTGGCCATGGGGTGGCGGCGGGCGTCGATGATCCTGGCCTGGGGCAGGATGAGGCAGATCAGGCCCACATGCATGAAATTGTTCGGGAACTTGTCGATGAAGAACGGCCGACCCAGGTGACGGTGAACCCGAGCGCGTTCGAGGAATTCCTCGCCCAGACGGCTTAAGGCCGCGGCGTCGAGATGGGCCAGGAGGGCGGGATAGGCGCTCGGCGCGCCGGCCGAGCCCGAGGTCGCCAGGCGCCGGGCCATGGCCACCAGATCGGGCAGTTCCTTGGTGCCTTCCACCTGGCTGTGACTGGCCAGGATCTGTTCGATCAGGGTGGAGCCCGAACGCGGCAGGCCGAGGACAAAGATGGGGTCGGGGCTCTGGCAGCCCTGCCCTGCTCGCGCCGTCAGCAACGCTGGCGTGAAGGTTTCCATGGTGCGCCGGACAAAGGCGGTGTTGGCGTCGGGGTCGTAGGGCGTGCTGGACCGGCGAAGGCCCGCGCCCGCCTGATAGTGCTGGAACGAGTCGGCGTAGCAGGCGGCGTCTTCCAGCGCCTTGCCCAGGGCGTAGTGCAGGTGGATGCGGTCTTCCTGGGCCAGGTCCGGGCGGGCCAGTTGCGCCTGCATGGCCGTCCTGTCCGCCGGCTCGAAGCGCAGGGTCTTCAGATTAGCCAGGCTCCAATAGGCCTCGCCGAAGCCCGGCGACAGGGCGAGGCTCTGGCGAAAGGCGGCAATGGCGTCGGCCTGGCGGCCCACCGTCTTCAGGGCGTGGCCGTAGGTCAGCCATAGGGGGGGCTGTTGGGGCTCGGCCTGGAGCAGATAATCGCAATCCTCGATGGCCCGCTGGAACTCGCCGAGCTGGATCAGGACCACCACCCGCAGACCGCGAAAGCCCGCCGCCGCCGGGTCTTGCCGCACCAGATGGTCCAGATGAACCAGGGCCTCGGCGTCCCGGTTCTGCTGGTGCAGCAGCACGGACAGGTGCTGGCGGGCGGGGGCGAAGCGGGGGGCGCGGGCCACGCAGTCGGCCAGCAGAAGTTCGATCTCGGGCTCGCGGTCCAGGCGCGCGGCGGCGTTGGCGATCATGCGGGCGGCGACGATGTCGGTGGGGTGCAGATTGAGGCGGCCCAGCAAGGCCCCCGCCTCGTCCGGCCGTCCATCCAGCAAGGCCTGAACGCCCTTTTGCAGGTTGGGATCGTGGACCGACCCCGCCAGCGGTCGGGCGTGGGCGGCCTCGGCGCTCGCCAGATCGCCGACGATGGCCAGCTGGTCGCCAAGCGCGTGCCAGGCCGGCGCGGAATTGGGGTTGAGCGCGGCAGCGCGGGTCAGGGCTGTGACGGCCAGCCGGGTCTCGCCCAGGGCCGCCTGGGCCACGCCGATCTCGAACTGCAACGCCCAGACGTCAGGATGGTCGACGGCCAGGGGCAGCAGGATCCGCCGCCCCGCCTCCGGATCGCCGATCCGGCGCAGGGCCGCCCCCGACAGGAACAGGGCGTCGGGATGGGTGGGCGCCACGCGCAACACCTCCCGCGCCTGGGCCAGGGCGGCGTCCGGCTGGTCGCCCAACAGGCTTCGGGCATGGGCCAGGGCGGCATCGACGCTGCCGACCTTGTCGCCGAAGTTCGGATTGGCCAAGACTTGCTCCGAAGCGGTTGAACCTAGCGCTCGCGCCGCGAGCTTAGAGCCTCAAAAAAGCCAAGCCCAGGCGGGCGCCCGAAAGCAGGCCAGACCTGATATTCACAACGCGTGCGGCTCAGGTCGGCAAAACGGCGAAAGATGGACAAACCTGTTGATTGGATTAGCCAATCACGGCTTTCTTCCAATCCGCTTCGGCCAAGCTCATTAAACTGATGCCCATATCGCAAAAAGGCATTTGAGCCGGTCGCGGCGACCGCCGCAGCTGTCGCCCACCGGGCGCATGCAAAAAGTCCGCAATAATCGTAGCCTGAGGGAAGAGTGGATGGACGAGTCACCGAGCGCGGTGCTGGCCGAGGCGGCCCCCCTCCCCGCCGTTTCCACCACCGGGCTTTACCGCTGGTATGTGCTGGCGGTGATGATGCTGGTCTATGCGGTCAATATCGCCGACCGCTATGTGGTCTCCACCGTACTGGAATCGATCCGGCTGGAGCTGCACCTGACCGACGCCGGCGTGGCCTTCCTGACGGGGGTGGCGCTGGCCCTGTTCTATGTGACGGTCAGCCTGCCGGTGGCGGTGCTTGCGGACCGCAGCAGCCGGCGCAACATCGTGGCGATCTCGCTGATGCTGTGGTCGGCCATGACGGTGTTCACCGGCCTGGCGCGCAACTTCTGGCAACTGATGGCGGCGCGGGTCGGGGTGGGGATCGGCGAGTCCGGGGCGACGCCGGCCTCCACCGCCCTTGTCTCGGACTATTTCCGCCCCCTGGAGCGGCCCATGGCCATGACGGTGTGGACCCTGGGCGCGCCCCTGGGGGCCTGGCTGGGCTCAGATCTGGCCGGGCGCATGGCCGACGCCCATGGCTGGCGCGCCGCCTTCCTGGCGCTGGGGGCGCCGGGCCTGGTCCTGGGGGCCATCGTATTGCTGACCGTGCGGGAGCCGCGGCGGGCGGCGCTGGATAAGGCGCGGGCCGAGCCTGAGCAGACCATTCCCCTGGCCCAGACGATCAAGCTGCTCTGGCGCAATCGCCCGGCCATGCACCTGATGATGGCCGGGGCCATCACCGCCCTGTGGGGCTGGGGCCTGGTCTGGTGGGCGCCCACCTATTTCGTGCGCGCCTATGGCATGAGCGTCGGCCAGATCGGCGCGGCCCTGGGCGCGGCCCATCTGGTGGCAGGCGCTGGGGCCACCCTGCTGACCAGCCGGATCTGCGCCCTGAAGGCGATGCAGCCGCCGCGCCGCATCCTGTGGATGCTCGCCGGCGTGGTGGCCCTGGCCACGATCCCGTCGATCCTGATGCTGGTGGCGCCCTCCAAAGGGATCGCCATCGCCATGATGTGGGGGTTCATTCCGGCGATTTATTTCTATATCGGCCCCTCGATCGGCCTGTTGCAGAACGCCGTGCCCACTGCCATGCGCTCCCAGGCCACGGCGATCACCGTCTTGATGGGCAATGTGACCAACCTGGTGGTGGCGCCGCAGCTGGTGGGTATCCTGAGCGACCTGATCGGCGGCCGCGGCGGGGCGAGCGCGACCTCGCTGCGCTGGTCGCTGATGATCCTGGCTTTCACCGGGTTCTGGGCGGCCTATCACTATTGGGCGGCCTCCCGGGGATTTGGGGAGGCGGGCGTGGAGCACTCTTCGTCCGTGTAAGGGAAAGAATTGCGGCCCGCATAGAGCCCCGCCATCCCCGCGGCCACCTCCGCGATCTTCGCGCGCAGCTCGGGCGGGTCCAGCACCTCGATCTCGGCGCCGAAGCGCAGCAGGTCGGTGCAGGCCTGGCGCACGGAGCCCACCGGCAGGGTGGCGATGCGCCAGCCGGCTTCATCGGCTTCGTCCTCGATCCTGGTGGCCGCATAGACAAACGGCGAGGTGAAGGGCTGCAGCATCCGCAGGCCCCAGGGCGAGAGCCGGACCGTGGCCAGGTTCCGGTGCAGGTCTTCTTCCAGCCGTTGGGCGCCCTCGCGCCAATGAGTCTCCAGGTCGAAATCCGCCGGGCGTTCGAACCGCTCCTCGAGCACGGCGATGTCGAGGATGCGGGCGATGCGATAGGTGCGCGCGCCGCCGTCGACTTGGCCGACCAGGTACCAGGCGCCGCTCTTCAGGACCAAACCGAGCGGTTCCACCCGACGCTGGCGCTCGCCCTTCCAGCTGCGATAGCGGATGCGGATCGGGTGCTGGTCCCACACGGCGCGTGCGATCAGCGGCAGGTGGGCCGGCTGTTCGGCCTGGGCGAACCAGGCCGGGGCGTCCAGATGAAAGCGCGCGCGCATCTGCTCGGCCCCGCCACGCAGGCGGGCGGGCATGGCCGACAGCAGCTTGTTCTGCGCCGCCACCAGCACAGCGCCCAGGCCCAGGTCAGCGGCCGGTCCCGGCAGGCCAGTCATGAACAGGGCCTCGGCCTCCTTGGCCGACAGGCCGTTCAGCTGGGTGCGATAGCCGTCCAGCAGGCGGTAGCCGCCGGCCGAACCGCGCTCACTATAGACGGGGATGCCGGCGGCGCTGAGGGCGTCGATGTCACGATAAATGGTGCGCAGCGACACCTCACAGGCCGCCGCCAGGGCCGTGGCGGTGACATGGCCGCGAGCCTGCAGGGTGGTGAGGATGGACAGGAGCCGGCTGGCGCGCATGGCGATAGTTTAAACCAACCTGACAAAAGGTGACAGGTATGGGGGCGCATGGTGCCTTGACCGGTGAGACCCGCCGGCGCCCTGATCCAACCCCGCCCACCAGAAGGCCCGTTCTCATGACCACCCAAGACCCCATCACCCTGTTCCACTCGCCGCAAACCCGCTCGTCAGGAGTGCTGACCCTGTTGGAGGAACTCGGCGCGCCCTATGAGCTGCGCCTGCTGAACATGAAGGCCGGGGAGAACCGCCAGCCGGCCTATCTGGCCATCAATCCCCTGGGCAAGGTTCCGGCCATCCGCCATCGCGGCGAACTGATCACCGAGCAGGTGGCGATCTATCTCTACCTGGCCGACCTGTTCCCCGAAGCCGGCCTGGCCCTGCCCATCGGCGACGTGCAGCGCGGCCCATACCTGCGCTGGATGGTCTATTACGCCGCCTGCTACGAGCCGGGCCTGGTGGACAAGGCGCAAAACCGCGACCCGGGGGTGCAGGCCATGTCCACCTATGGCGATTTCGACGTCATGCTGCAGACCGTGATCGACCAGATCACCGACCAGCCCTATCTGCTGGGCGACAAGATTTCCGCGGCGGACCTGCTGTGGGGCCAGGCCCTGCAGTGGGGGACCATGTTCCAGATCGTGCCGGAAAACCCCATCATCCAGGCCTATATCGGCCGCGTCACCTCGCGCCCCGGCGTAGCCAAGGTGGCGGCCATGGACGCCGAATGGGCGGCGCAGCACGCGGCGGCGGTGGGGTAGAGGCGGCAGGCGGCCGAGAACAACCGGGAGTGTTTGACAGGCCTCGGCGTCTTAGCCCAGGATCGGCTAAGGCGCGGGGGCGGGGCTATGCGAGTATGGAGATCGGCGGCCGCTGCGGCTGTGGCGGGGACCTTGGCGGGGGTGGCCCAGGCGGCGCCGAAAGTGGGCCAGCCGGCGCCGGACTTCACCGTCACCACCTTCGGCGGGCGCACCGTAAAACTGGCCGACCTGAAGGGGGACGTGGTCATCCTCAACTTCTGGGCTACATGGTGCGGTCCATGCCGGCGCGAGCTGCCGTTTCTGGAGCAGGTCTTCAAGGCCTACAGCAAGTATGATTTCCAGGTCCTGGCGGTCGCTACCGAGGACTCCGTCCCCCAAAGCCAGCTCAAGCCCTTGGCCGCGCAGCTGACCATACCCTTCGTCAAACGCATGAAGGGGCCGTACCACGACCTGGACGCCCTTCCGACCAACTACATCATCGATCGATCCGGCAAGCTGGTCTACGCCAAGGCCGGCGCCCTGGACATCGACACGTTCAACGCGATCGTCATTCCGCTCCTGAAAGAGCCGTATCCGGAACCGGCGGCGGCGGCGATTTCACCCGCGTCGGCGACGGAACCGTAGAGGCCCGCTCGCCCTGACACAGGGGCCTGGCGCATCTCGATGGATAAGCGGACTATCCCCCAAAAGTCCGTCATCCCGGACGGAGCGCTCGCAGAGCGCGGAGATCCGGGATGACGAGCATGGGGGAGTCCGCTCGCTACCCCAAGCAGTCACAAGCCGAAGGCCTGCCGCCGGCGAACCCGTCCAACCAGCGGCGACGCACCTTCGCCCCGAACCCCTCCTCAGCCCTTAGCGGCCGGCGCCGGCGCGACATCGGAGACGACGCTCCATTCGATCTTCCAGGTTCCGTCGGCCTGGGGCTTGTAGCCGGCCACGGAGTTGCTGGTGGTGGTGACTGGCTGTTTGGTCTTGGGGTCGGTGAAGGTGGCGACGGTGGTGGAATGGATCACCGCCAGGTCGCCGGAGGCCGCCACATCCACCACCGGGTCGGACAGGGTGACGTGGAGGTCGGGGCTGATGGCCATGGACTGGTTGAAGCTGGCCGCGATGGCGGCGGGTCCGGTCGCATTGGCGCGGCCGTGGAACATGGCGATGGCGTCGGCGGCGTCGTGGCTGGCGACCTTGGCCGCGTCGTGAGCATTGACGTCGGCGATGCGCTGGGTGGCGTCGGCCTTGACGGCGTCGGCGATCTTGGCCGTGTCGACCGCCGGCTTGGCGTTGCAGGCGCCGAGCGATACGGCCATGAGCACGGCGACGGCCGCGCCGGCGAATTGTGGTTTGGTCATTGTATAGCCCCCTCCCAAGAGCCGTTAACCACAGTCCGCCCGATGTATCCCCAGGTCAATCCGCGCGCGCCGGGCCAGGATTGAAGTCAACCCCGCTTTTGACCCCGCCCATTCCTGCGCTAAGCTTGTCCGCGTCAGGACCTCGCCACGGGGCGATGGGCCACAGA
Organism: Caulobacteraceae bacterium; assembly: GCA_036494815.1. GTDB lineage: Bacteria > Pseudomonadota > Alphaproteobacteria > Caulobacterales > Caulobacteraceae > Poindextera. The sequence continues at coordinate 20,240 of DASXNV010000080.1, read as the reverse complement.
CGAGGTCACGCGTGAGTATCAAGGCCGTCAAGCGAAAGAAGACCCGGACCCGGCCGGGCGGGGACCGCATGACCATGGACGACCTGGCCGCCATAGCCGGCGTGTCCAAGGTGACCATATCCAGGGCCCTGAGCGACAACGAGTTGGTGGCCCCGGCCACCCGCAAGAAGATCCAGGACCTGGCGGCGCAGCACGGCTACAAGGTCAATCTGCACGCTCGGAACCTGCGCCTGCAGAAGAGCTATACCGTGGCCGTGGTGGTGGAGATGACCCCTTCGGCCGAGCGGCCCATGTCCGATCCCTATCCGCTGGAGATCCTGGGCGGCATCTCCCAGGCCCTGGCCTCGGCGGGCTACAATCTGCTGCTGACCACCGGCCGCGGGTCGCGGGAGGAGCAGATCCATTCCGCGGACGGCGCCATCCTGCTGGGCCAGGGGCTGCATGACGACGCCGTGCGCCGGCTGGCGGAATCCGGCGTGCCGTTCGTGGTCTGGGGCGCGGTGGGGGGCGATCCCAGCACCGTGGTGGTGGGCACCGACAACGAGCAGGGCGGGGTTCTGGCCGCGGAACGGCTGCTGGCCCTGGGTCGGCGGCGGCTGGTGTTCCTGGGCGACACCGACCACCAGGAACTGGCCGCGCGCCTGGCCGGCTATGAGCGGACGATCAAGCACGCCGGCGCCCGGCTGGTGACGCATCTGAGTTGTCCCTTCACCTTCGCCGGCGGCTTCAATGCAGTGGAGAGCCTGCTGGCCCAGGAACCCAAGCCGTTCGACGGGCTGTTCTGCGGCAGCGACCTGGTGGCCATGGGGGCCATCCGCTCCCTCACCGACCGCGGCCTGAACGTGCCTGGCGACGTATCGGTGATCGGCTATGACGACACGCCCATGGCCGCCAATTTCGTTCCGCCCCTGACCTCGATCCACCAGAACTGGCGCGAAGGCGGGATTCTGTTGGGCGAAAAGATCCTCGCCCTGATCGATGGCCATCAGCCAGTATCCGAAGTTCTGCCCGCCTCCATATCCATAAGAACATCCTGAAATAACTGAACTTTCTATCGCTCACACAAAAATGAAATCGATTTCTTGAAATCCATTTCAATGAGCGCTAGCTTGACGGCGTTCGAGCACAAGACTCGTTCGTGGGGGGACGGCATGCGCGACGCAGCGCAAAAATCTGGACAGGGACCGAAAGGCCATGCCGGCGCCGATCGCTCGGGCGCCACCTGGCGGCTGACCCTCACCACGGCTCCAGATGCGCGCTCGGCCGACCACTACGGCAGCCTGTTCGCCCTCTGCAACGGCGTCCTGGGCGTGCGCGGCGGGATCGAGGAGATGGCCGGCGGCGGGGGCGAAACCTTCCTCAGCCCGGTGTTCGACCGCACACCCATTTCCTATCACGAGCGCTTCACCGGCTTCGCCAGCGCCTCCGACACCCGTGTCCCTGTGGCCGACGGCGCGCGCCTGCTGGTGACTTTGCAGGACGGCGAAGCCCTCGGTCAGGTCATCGATTTCGAGCAGGTGCTGGACCTGGCGAACGGCGTCTCCACCCGGCGCACCCGCTGGCGCTCGGCCGGCGGCGCCACGGTGGAGATCACCGCCGAACGCGTGGTTCCGCTGGAGACCGAGGCGCTGCTGGCGATCCGCTTCCGCGTCACCTCCATCGACTATGCCGGGACCGTCTCCATCCGTTCGCTGCTGGCGGGCGGGCGCAAGGCGGTGGCCCAGGGGGACGATCCCCGCCTGGGCGCCGGCCATGGCGCCGGCATGATCACCCTGTCGCGCCAGGCCGATGGCCTGGACGCCGTCCTGACCCAGAAGACCGGCTCGACCGCCATGAAGGCGGCCTGCGCCCAGACCCATCGCCTGGTCAGCGGCGAGGTCCAGGCGGAGCCCTGGGCTGAGCAGGCGGACAGTTGCGGCGCGGTGCTGCAGGCCCGGCTGACCCCGGGCGAAAGCCTGGTGGTGGAAAAGGTGGTCGCCTATGCCTTCGAGGCCGGTGGCGATGAACAGGCCTTGATCCAGACCGCCCAGGCCCTGGCCCGGCGCCACGCGGATCGAGGCTTCGAAGCGCTCAAGGCCCAGCACGCCCGCGCGCTGGGCGATTTCTGGGACGAGGCGCAGATCGACGCGCCCGAAACGCCCGAGCTCGAGGCCGCCCTGCGCTACAACCTGTTCCAGCTGCGCCAGAACGCCCCCCGCGACGGCAAGACCGGCATCGCGGCCAAGGGGATCAGCGGCGAGGGCTATGAGGGCCACTGCTTCTGGGATGCGGAGGTGTTCGCCGCCCCCGTCCTGGCGGTCACGGCGCCCGACCTGGCGCGTAGCCAGCTGTTGTTCCGCGCCGCCACCCTGGACCGCGCGCGGGCTCATGCGCGGGAGATGAACCATCCGCGCGGGGCGCTGTTTCCCTGGCGCACCATCGCCGGCGACGAGGCCTCAGCCTATTTCCCCGGGGGATCGGCCCAGTACCACATCAATGCCGACGTGGCCTTTGCGGTGCGGATCTACGACCGCGCCACCGGCGACGAGGCTTTCCTGGTGGAGCACGGCGCCGAACTGGTGCTGGAGACCGCGCGGATCTGGCTGCAGATCGGCGCCTTCACCCCTCGCCGCGATGGGGCCTTCTGCATCGCCGGGGTCACCGGGCCGGACGAATACACCGCCCTGATCGATAACGACTACTACACCAACCGCATGGCCAAGGCGCATCTGGACTATGCCGGCGAACTGGTCGAGCGCCTGCGCGCCGCCCAGCCCACCGCCCTAGAGGCGCTGCTGGCGCGGCTGGGGATCGACGAGGCGGAACTGGACTCCTGGCGGCGGGCGGGGGCGGCCATGTACCTGCCGGTGGATACTGTATTGGGCGTGCATCCTCAGGACGACACCTTCCTCGACAAGCCCCTGTGGGATTTCGAGGGGTCCAAGGACCAGCATCCGCTGCTGCTGCACTATCACCCTCTGGCCCTCTATCGCGCCCAGGTGTGCAAGCAGGCCAGCGTGGTGCTGGCCCACGCCCTGACGGCCAATGACGACCTGGGTCAGAAGCAACGGGATTTCGATTACTACGAGGCCGTCACCGTCCACGACTCAACCTTGTCGGCGTCGAGCTACGCCGTCCTGGCGGCCGATATCGGCGAGATGGACAAGGCCGCGGCCTATCTGCGCGAAACCACCTTCGTCGACCTGGACAATCTGCACGGCAATACCGACCACGGCCTGCATCTAGCCGCCGCAGCCGGCAGCTGGATGGCGCTGGTCTGGGGCTGGGGCGGGTTTCGGCCTCAGGCGGAGACGCCGCGGTTTCGGCCGGTGCGCTCCGACGCCGCCCCCAGCTATGGCTTTCGTCTGCTGTGGCGCGGACGGGGCCTGAGCGTGCGTGTGGACGCCGGGGGCGTGACCTATGCCCTGACTCATGGCGAGCCGCTGATCATCGAGCATGACGGCGAGCTGCTGCGTCTGACCGTCGAGGCGCCGACCCAGGCCCCCGTCCCCGCCCCGCGCCCGCCGGGCCGGCCTATGCTGGTGCGGCGCGAGCCGCCAAGCTCGATCAAGGCGGCGATCTTCGACCTGGATGGGGTGCTCACCGACACCGCCAAGGCCCATTATCGCGCCTGGAAGCTGATGGCCGACGAGATCGGCGTTCCCTTCGACGAGGCGGCCAACGAGGCGCTGAAGGGCGTCGACCGCATGGGCTCGCTGGACCTGATCCTTAGGCGCGGCCAGCGCGAGATGAGCGTGGCCGAACGGGAGATCCTGGCCGCCCGCAAGAACGGCTATTACCTGGAACTGATCGAGCATTTCAGCCCCGACGACCTGTTCCCCGGCGCCCGCGCGGTGCTGGAGGCGGCGCGTCAGGCGGGGCTGAAGCTGGCCCTGGCCTCGGCCAGCCGCAACGCCAGGACCCTGGTGGAGCGCCTGGGGGTGGCCGAGCTGTTCGACCACGTGGTCGACGCCGCCACCATCGCCCGCGGCAAGCCCGATCCCGAAACCTATCTGCGCGCGGCGCAGGCCCTGGGCGTGGCGCCCTCAGCCTGCATCGGCCTGGAGGACGCCCAGGCGGGCGTCGCGGGCCTGCGCGCAGCCAATATCTATGCGGTGGGGGTTGGAGATCCCGCTGTTCTCAATCTGGCCGACGCAGTGGTCGGCAGGATCGGCGCGCTTCAGTGGGAGCGCCTTCTTAGACTCTAACGAGACCCAGCTTTAAAGAAAAACGGAGAGGAAACATGAGCACCGGCTTTCGCAACCTTCTAATGATATCGGTTTCATCCCTGGCGGTAGCCGCCGGCCACGCAGCCTGCGCCCAGACCGCCGCACCCGCGGCCGCAACGCCGGCCGCGCCGGCCGACGCAAACAGCAGCGTTCAGGAAATCGTGGTCACCGGCACCGCGGGCGGAGGCGGCGTCAAGAAGCTCGACGCCGGCTACGCCATCACCACCCTCACGCCCAAGGCGCTGGCCCAGTTGGGCGCCAAGACCACCGGCGAAATCCTGACCGCCGTCCCCGGCATCTGGGTGGAAAGCTCAGGCGGCCAAGGCACGTCGAACATCTTCGTGCGCGGCATTCCCTCCACCGGCGATGCGCCCTTCGTCACGGTGCAGGTCAATGGCGTGTCTGTGTTCGGCATGAACAGCCCGTCGTTCATGGACCAGACGGCGCTGTTCCGCGCCGACGAGACCATCTCCAACGTGGAAGCGGTGAACGGCGGCCCGGCCTCGGTCTTTTCCGACGGCCAGCCCGGCCTGACCACCAACTTCACCCTGAAGCAGGGCCACGACCAGACCGAGGGTGAGCTGAAAGTCACCGGCTCCACCTATGGCCAGCGCCGCATCGACGGCGAACTCAGCGGCAAGCTGGCGGACGACCTCTATTACATGATCGGCGGCTATGTCACCGACGGCCCCAGCGTCCGCGACGCCGGGTTCGACACCGAGCGTGGCGCGCAGTTCACCGCCAACATCACCAAGGACTTCGAGCGCGGTAAGCTCAACCTCTTCGCCCGCTATACCGACGACCATGGCGAGTGGTACGTCCCCTTCGCCACAGGGGTGCCGGGCCTCAACCTGGGCACCTATAATCCGCTCAACGGCTATACCCGTTTCGACACCATCCAGACCGGCTCGGGATCCAAGACTGTGGACCTGGGCGATGGCCGCGGCTGGAAGGGCGTGGTCGCCGGCGGCAACCTGAACTACGACCTGGGCGACGGCTTTCAGTTCCGCGACACCTTTGGGGTCACGGAAGGCGACCTGAACACCTACGCCCTGGTGGGCGCCGGCAACGCGGTCACAGTTGGCCAGGTCCTCGCCGCCAATCCCGGCCTGGGCTCGGTGACCACGGTGGATACGCACCAGACCCTGGGGTCGAACGCCTATCTCGCCCAATACGGGTCGTGGATGGCGCTCAAGCACCTGCACAATGTCAGCAACGAGCTGAACTTCGAAAAGACCATCTTCAACAACAAGATCACGGCGGGCTATTACTTCGCCCGCTTCAGCTCGGACGACAATTGGAGCCTGGGCAATCCCCGCACCATGCAGATCGGCGGCTCCGACGACCTGGTCAATGTCACCGCGGACCAGATGCTGGCGGCTGGCAATGGCGGCAACGGCGCTGGGCCGTTCTTCACCCTGAGGGACAGCGGCACCGGCGATATCAACGCCTTCTATCTCGCCGACTCCTTCAATGTGACGGACAATCTGCGGATCGACGCGGCGGTTCGTGACGAAGACCAGAAGATCCACTTCAGCGAGATCGGCAATGGAACGCCCGGCTTCGCCGTGGTCGACCGGTCCCGGCAATCCTGGACGGCGGGTGTGAACTACAAGCTGAACCCGAACATGGACGTCTATGTCCGCCTATCGGAAGGCGCCCATTTCCCAAGCTTCGACGACGTGCGTAGCGAGATCGGCAATACCGGGGCCAGCCTCGACAAGACCTGGACCATCTATTCGGACGAAGGCGGCTTCAAGTTCCACAACCGTTCGTTCGACGCCGACGTCACCGCCTTCTTCGATAAGGCGGTGGGCGTGGTCTATAACGATGTGGGCGTGGCGCCGGTGATCGCCGGGTCCGACACCTATGGCGTCGAATTCGACGGCCGCTGGACCAGCGATTTCGGGTTGAGCGTCACCACCAACGACACCATCGAAAACCCGATCTCAAACGATCCCATCGACAAGCTGATCGACGGCAAGCAGGCGGAGCGGATTCCGAAATACCAGGTCCGCATCTCCCCCGCCTACAAGTTCGATCTGCCCGACGACATAACGGCCAATATCTATGGGACCTTCATGGCCATCGGGTCGCGCTTCTCGGACCTGCAGAATACGCAGGACCTCCCGGCCTATCAGACCATCAACGCGGGCATCATCGTCAACTATCGCGCGGTGACGTTCCAGCTGGCGGGCGACAACCTGACAGACTCGCACGGCCTGACCGAGGGCAATCCGCGGACCATCGGCACCGGCGCCAACGCCACCCTGCCGCTGTCGCGGCCGATCTTCGGCCGGTCGGCGACCTTCAGCGTGGCCTGGAAGTTCTAGAGCGCTCTCCCTGGAAGGCCCCTCCCCCGTTGGGTCTTCCGACCTGGGATGGAGGGGGAAGAGGAACCGGCATAGTTTGCGCCCCCGCACGCCGCGTTGTTCTTCCCCCTTCATCCCCTTTTCTTTCCGCCGGAGACAAAGCGTGGCCAGGGCCAGGATCACTATCGCGCTGTTTCTCGTCTATGCCGTGTTCGCCGTGCTGCTCAACAGCGTCGGCACCGTGATCCTGCAGTCGATCAACACCTTTGGCGCCGCCCCCAAATCCGCCGCCCTGCTGGACGGGTTCAAGGACATCCCCATCGCCGTGGCCTCGTTCCTGGTGGCCTCGTTCCTGCCCCGCCTGGGCTATCGGCGGGGGATCATGCTGGGGCTGGTCCTGGTGGCGTGCGCCTGCATCGCCATGCCGCTGGCGGCGTCGTTCTGGATGACCCGGCTGATGTTCGTGACCGTGGGCGTCAGCTTCGCGGTGGTGAAGATCTCCGTCTATTCCAGCGTCGGCCTCATCGCCAGGGACGCCCGCGACCACGCCGCCCGCATCAGCCTGCTGGAAGGGGTGTTCATGTTCGGGGTGCTGTCCGGCGCCCAGCTGTTCAGCCTGTTCATCGATCCCCGGACCCCCGCGTCCCTGTCCTGGCTGCATGTCTATTGGGTGCTGGCAGCCGTGGCCCTGGCCGCCGCGGCCCTGATGCTGGTCTCGCCCCTGGACGAAAGCGGGGCCAAACAGCCCAGCGCCACCCTGCTCGACAACCTGAAGGTCGCGCCGGAGCTGTTCAAGGAGTCGTTCATGCTCGCCTATCTGGCGGCGGCCTTCCTGTATGTGCTGATCGAGCAAAGCTTCGGCACCTGGCTGCCCACCTTCAACAACAAGGTGCTGCACCTGCCGTCGGACATGAGCGTCCAGGCCATGAGCCTCTTCGCCGGCGCCATCATGCTGGGCCGTTTCGGCGGCGGGGTGGTGCTGCGCCGGTTCGAGTGGATCACGGTGCTCAGCGTCTGCACCCTGACCGCAGGGGCCTTGGTGATCGCGGTCCTGCCCATGGCGTCGTGGGAGCATGCCGCGCCCACCCACTGGGCCAATGCGCCCCTGGCCGCCTTCCTGCTGCCCATGATCGGCCTGTTCCTGGGGCCGATCTATCCGGCGATCAATTCGGTGATCCTGAGCACCCTGCCCACCGAGCGCCACTCGGCCATGACCGGCCTGATCGTGGTGTTCTCGGCCCTGGGGGGGACCCTGGGGTCGTTCGTGACGGGGCGGTTGTTCGGCTATGTGGGCGGGCAGTTCGCGTTTTATCTGTCGCTGGCGCCGATGGCACTGCTGTTCGTAGCGTTGTTGTTGCTGCGGCGGACTCTCTCAGCCCCACCGGCCCTGGCGGCCGCCTAAACACCCAACTCCGGCGCCAGCGCATTGAACGCAATGACGATGCGGGCCGTGTCGCTTTCGTGGGGCTCCACATAGTGCTCCAGCCAGTGGGGGAACAGGACCAGCAGGCCGGATTCGGGGCGCAGGCGCACCTCCTTGCAGGCGTTGGCGCCTGAGCCCTTGCTGGAGGCATGCAGCACGCCGGGGCGCGGGTCGCGGAAGATCAGGTCGCCGGAGCCTGGCGGGACCTGCAGATAGAAGCAGCCGCTGAGCAGGGTGCCCTCGTGCATGTGCAGGAAATTGAAGCCGCCGCGGTCGTGGATATTGATCCAGGACTGCAGCGCGAACGGCAGGTTGGCCGCGCCCATGTCGGCGAAGGCGGTCTGGCAGCGGGTCTGGATTGCAGCGTTCAGGTCGGCGAAGGCGTCCTGTTGCAGAACGGCGAAGTCGGTGCTGTTCCAGCCGCCGCGATTGGTGCGGCCGGCCGGGGTGGGCGATGCGGCGCGCAGGGCGTTGGCGGTGTCGACCCATTCCTGGAAGCGGCCAGCCAAGGCGGGGAGGCGCACCTGCCAGATGGTGGTGGGGAACAGGTTGTGGCGCTGGATCGCGGGGGCGGGCGTGGGCGCGGGGGTCAGGCCGCCGACGGTGATCTTGTAGCTGGTCGACATCATGCTCCGCCCACGCGTTCGGTCACATCATAGGATAGGTGGTTTGCGCCGCCGAGCCCCCTAAACGATCATCCTTCGTGGCTCCCCCACCCCGCCCAAAAGATCGGCGACCTTCTGCAGGGCTTCGCTGAGCACAGACTGTTTGGCGGGGCCGCCCAGGGAGATGCGGATGCCGTTGGGATATTGATCCCCGGCCGCGAAGGCGTCGGCGGTGACTACCGACAGGCCCCGTTGCTGGGCCGCCAGGCGTAGCTGGCCAGGCTGTGGGCTGTCGGGCAGGTCGAGCCAGACGTGGACGCCCTCGGCGGCGCCTTTGGCGGCGGGCAGGATCTGGGCGGCGATCTGGCGGCGCGCCCTGGCCTCGCGGCGGACGCCGTCCAGCAGGTCCGTGGCCGCGCCCTCGCGGATCCAGCTGGCGGCGGTGGCGGCCATCAGGGGCGAGGCCATGAGGCCGGTGGCGCGCAGGCTTTCGGCCAGGCGCTCGCCCATAGCGCCCGCCGGCGCGGCCATGAAGGCGATGCGCAGGCCAGGGGTCAGGGTCTTGGACAGGGTGGCCAGATAGATGGTCCGCTCGGGCGCCAGGCTGGCCAGGGCCGGCAGGGGCGCATCGAACAGCCGGCTATAGGGGTCGTCCTCGATCAGCCAGACGCCAGCGGCCTGGGCGATAAGGGCCACATCGCGGCGGCGGGCCAGGCCCATGGTGGAGGCGGTGGGGTTCTGGGTGGTGGGGACGACATAGATCGCCGCCGGCCGCTCGCTGGCGCAGAGCCGCTCCAGGGCGGCGGGCTCGAAACCCTCGCCGTCCACCGGGCAAGCGACCAGGCGCAGGTGCTGCTGCTCAGCGATAGCCTTGAGGCCCGGATAGGTCAGGGGCTCGGCGATCAGGGCGTCGCCCGGCCGGGCCACGGCGGACAGGGCGGCGGCGAGGCCGGTCTGGGCGCCGGGGCAGATCAGCACCCGCTCGGGCGCGATCTCGCCCAGGCACGGCGCCAGCCAGGCCGCCGCCACCGTCTTCTGGCCCAGGGTCCCGGCGCCGGGGTGATAGGCCATCAGGCTGGCCGGATCAGTGCGGTCGAGGATAGCGGCGATGGTGGCCTTGAGGGCGGCGGCCAGGGACATCCCCTGCGGCGGCGGCGGCAGGTTCATGCTGAGATCCACCAGCCCCGCCTCGTCCTCGCCGGCGCCCGCGCGCACGAAGGTTCCCCGGCCCACCGCCCCCTCCACCAGCCCCCGGGCCCGGGCGGCGCCATAGGCGCGGGTGACGGTGGTGAAATCGATGCCCAGGAGCTCGGCCACGGCGCGCTGGGGCGGCAGCTGGTCGCCGGCCTGCAATTCGCCGTCGCGGATGGCGGCGTCCAGGGCCTCGACCAGGGCCAGATAGAGCGGCCGGCCGTTGCGCTCCAGGCGCTGCAGCCAGCGCGCCGACGAGGGATCGAGGCTCACCCGAAATGGTCCTTTTTCTTGACTGCATACAATTATCATGTATTGTATGCTGAACAGATGAGATTGTATGGAAAGGCGCTCGCCATGTCCACGTTCCCTGCCCCACATTCGTCCCTATCCGCGGGCCTGCGCTGCCGCTGCCCGCGCTGCGGCCAGGGCCGGCTGTTCAGCGGCTTTCTGACCCTGGCCAAAAGCTGCGAGGCCTGTGGGCTGGATTTCAGCTTCGCCGATCCGGCGGACGGCCCGGCCTTTTTCGTCACCACCGGGGTCAGCATCCTGATCATTGGCGTCTGGGCCTGGAGCGCGGTGGCCTTCAACCCGCCGATCTGGCTGCAGTTCGCCCTGGTGTTCCCGGCCCTGGTCGGCGGCTGCCTGGCCGTGCTGCGCCCGGTCAAGGCCTGGATGGTGGCCGAGCAATATGTGCACAAGGCCGGCGAGGGCCATTGGGACGACCTGGGCCGCCACGGGGTCGGCGGCTTCACCAGCGACCGGCGCAACGCCGCCGTGGTCAATGTGGCGCCGTCCGACTGGACCGACCGCGCGGCCTGATATGAGGCCTCACCGCGCCATCAGCGCGCACAGCTCCTTGACCAGCTTGGCGGCCACGGCGGCGGTCATGTCATTGAGGTCGCGGTCGGGGTTGAGCTCGACCACGTCGGCCCCGATCACCGGCGCGGTGATCCGGGCCAGTACGTCCAGCACCTGACGCACACTGAGGCCGCCCGGCTCGTGGTGCGAGACGCCGGGCGCAAAGGCCGGGTCCAGGCCGTCGAGATCGATGGAGACATAGACCGGGCCGTCCAGGCGCGGGACCAGGTCCGCGGTGAAATCGCGCATAGGGACGATCTCGACCCCGAACCGCGCCGCCTGATCGCGCTGATGCGGGTTCAAGGTGCGAATCCCCACCTGCACCAGCCGCTTGGCCAGGCCCTCCTCCATGATCCGGGCGAAGGGCGAGGCGTGCGAGCGGCGATTGCCCAACAGCTCATCATAAAGGTCCGGATGGGCGTCGAAGTGGAGGATCTCCACCGGACCATGCCGCGCCGCCACCGCCCGCAGCGCCGGATAGGTGACCGCATGGTCGCCGCCGAGCAGGATCGGCCGATAGCCGTCGGCATAGGCCTGGCCCATGGCCGCCTGGATGCGGGCGTCGTCGTCCGGCCCTTCGTCGAGCGGCAGGTCGCCGGCGTCATCGAACTGAATGTCCGCTCCCAGCTCCAGCCCGTTCTCGGCCGCCGGATTGCCCATGTCGGAGAACAACAGTGCGCGGATTTTCGGCGGCGCCTTAGCCGGCCCGTGCAGGAAGCTGCTGTTGACGTCAGTGGGCGCGCCGATCAGGCGGATCTTGTGGCTCATGAGCGCGCGATAGGCTGAAATTCGAGCGGCTGGAAGGGGAGTTCCGAGCCTCTCGCCATCCTCCGAGCTGTGCTCGACGGAGTGCTCTAGTCGGAGAAAGCATGGTGTCGCCGCTCTGTGCGTCCTTCGACTCGCCGCTGCACGGCGGCTCAGGATGACCTAGATTTAGTAGCCCCGACAAATACAGTATAGGCATGTGCATCTTACGTGCCGATGACCAGCGCGACCACATAGGCGACGTCCATTTGACTGAGCATCACCACCCTGCTGACCGCCTAGAGCCCACGACAGAACCGACGCGCCCTGAAGTTCGACGGACGTTGCTGGAAGCCGTGCGCGTGTCCGGCGCGACCAAGGCCAATCCTGGCGCGAACGCCGCGACCAGCCAGGATTTCCTCTATGGAAATGACGGCTTGCCCGATTGATCGAACGTAGATCACCCCCCAATCTGCGCCGTTGTGAGACCGGACCTGTTCGTCCATGGTCGCCGGAAGGTTCAAAGCCACCTCAGGGGAATTCGAATGCATCGGCGACAAACGGGCCTGAAGACGGCAGCCCTGGGCTTGGCCCTTGCAGCTCTGGCGGTCGGCCCAGCGCTCGCCGCCGCGCCTGTGGCGCAGACCGAGGCCGGCGCGGTATCGGGAGCGGTCGAGGATGGGGTCAATGTGTTCAAGGGCGTCCCCTTCGCCCAGCCGCCCGTGGGGCCGCTGCGCTGGCGGCCGGCCCAGGCGGCCAAGCCCTGGACCGGCGTGCTGCAGGCCACCAGGTTCGGGCCGGCCTGCCTGCAGAAGACCAAACTGACCGCCGCCGAGAAGGAAGCCGAGGGCGCCGCGCCCGAGCAGGTGTCCGAAGATTGCCTGACCCTGAACGTCTGGGCGCCCGCGGCCAAGGCCGATCATCCCTTGCCGGTGATGGTGTGGCTGCACGGGGGCGGCCATGTGGCGGGGACCGGCGCCCTGCCCTATTACGACGGAACCAGCTTCGCCCAAGATGGGGTGATCCTGGTGACCATCAATTACCGCCTGGGCTATCTGGGCTATTTCGCCCACCCGGCCCTGACCAGGGAGGCCGCGAGCGACGCGCCCCTGGGCGACTATGGGACCACCGACCAGCTCGCGGCCCTGCGCTGGGTCCAGCGCAATATCGCAGCCTTTGGCGGCGACCCGGCCAACGTCACCCTGTTCGGCGAGTCCGCCGGAGGCATGAGCACCCTGGCCATCCTGTCGGCGCCCTCGGCCAAGGGCCTGTTCGCCAAGGCCATCATTGAGTCGGGCCTGGGCTGGGATAAACACAGAAGCCTGGGCCAGGCCGAAACCGAGGGCGCGGCGGCGGCTGACAAGCTGGGCCTGGCGGGGGCCTCGGCCACCGCCGAGCAGCTGCGGGCGGCCTCGGGCCAGGCCCTGGTCGGCGCCGCCGAAGGCCAGGAGCCGGGCCTGATCGTCGACGGGCGGCTGTTGCCGCAGAGCCCGGTGGCGGCCCTGGCCAAGGGCGAGATCGCGCACGTGCCCATGATCATCGGCACCAATTCCAACGAGGGCTCGCTGATCGCCCATTCGCCGCCGGCCAAGATCCTGTCCGAAGCCACGCCGCAGGTGTTAGCCGCCGGCAAGACCTATTACGGCCCCGCCGCGCCCGACGACGCGGCCCTGGCCCGCAAGCTGTGGCGCGACGCCACCTTCACCGCTCCGGCCCGCTGGGTCGCGGCCCAGGCCTCGGCCGGCCAGCCGGTATGGCTGTATCATTTCGACTATCAGCTGGAGCGCTGGCGCAAGGACCACGATGGGGTCAGCCACGGGTTTGAGATCCCGTTCGTGTTCGGCAGCTGGGGCCATATCTTCGGCTCGGGCCTGATACTCACCGCCGCCGACCGGGCCGAGAGCGCCACGGTCCACAGCTGCTGGGCCTCCTTCGCCAAGACAGGAACCCCCACCTGCGTCGGGGCGCCCGCCTGGCCCGCCTATACGGCGGCCAGCGACAGCCTGATGGACTTTGGCCCCGCCAATACGGTCAAGGCCCATTTCGACAAGGCGATCCTGGACGTGATCGAGACCACGGTGAAGTCTTCGGGCCGGCTGACCAACGGGCAATAGGTGAGAGGCTCGCCCTAGCCCTCCTCCAGGGCCAGGAAGGCGCCGCGGACCATGTGGGCGAAGACGCCGGCTGACAGGGCGCTGAGCGGCTGGGGGATGGCCAGGGCGAAGCGCGCCGCGGACAGGGCCAGCTGCATGGCCAGGGCGCAGGTGGCCATCAGCCGGTCGTCATCCACCTTGCGATAGAGCGGCCGGGCGGTCCGGAACAGGGCCTCGGCGTTCCTCAGGCTGTCGGCCACGTCCAGCGCTTGCAGCGCCGGGTCGGTCTGGACCACCGCCCAGATGCCGCGCACCACCGCGTCGTCCCGGTGCAGCGCGAAATAGCGCTCCGAGAGATCCTCGACCCGGGCCGACAGATCTTCGAGGCTGGCGGCGCCCTCGACCCCGCCCAGCAGCATCTCGTGCACGCCGGCGCTGTGCCGCTCGAACAGGGCCGCCATCACGCCCGCCTTGTCGGGGAAATACTGGTAGAGCGACCCGATCACCACCTCCGCCCGGCGCGCGATCTCGGTCATGGTCGCCGCGTCCGGACCCCGCTCGGCGGTCAGCGCAGCGGCCGAGGCCAGGATACGCTCGACGGTGGCGCGGGAGCGCGCCTGTGTAGCTCGGCGGCGGGGCGCCGGGTTTTCCATCATCACGCAAATCCTTCAGGCGCCGCTCTTGCCAGCACAAATATGATCAGTTATCACATTTTACAAATATGATTGATTGTCATGTTTTGGCGAACAGCGAGGGCGCGATGGCGAAGACGGCTCTGATCACCGGCGGCGGCGGGGCGATCGCCCTGGCCCTGGCCGAAAAGCTTGAGGCGCGGGGATTCGACCTGATCCTGACCGACCGCGATATGGGACGGATGGCCGAGACGGCCGGGCGGCTGACCCGGGTCGTCGATCAGGTGACGGCGGATCTGTCCCATGCCGCCGACATCGCCGAGCTTTGTCGCTACATTAAGGAGCGCCGCCCCGTCATCGACCTGCTGGTCAACAACGCCGGCCTGATCCTGCCGGGCCCGGTGACCGAGATCAGCGAAGAGGACATGACCCTGCATATCCAAGTCAATCTGATCGCCCCCATGTGCCTGACCCGGGCGGCCGCCCGGGCCATGACGCCGCGCGGCTCGGGCCAGATCCTGTCGATCGTCTCGGCCGCCGCCCTGATCGCCCTGCCCGGCAGCGCGGCCTATAGCGCCTCCAAGTTCGGGCTGCGTGGGTTCCTGGCCTCGGTGCGGCTGGAGCTGGCGCCCCTGGGCATCCAGGTCACCGCCGTGCTGCCGGGGGCGGTGGACACGCCCATGCTGCGCTATGAGGCGACCCACGGCGGCTCGGTGCTGAATTTCCTCAACAAGTCGGTGCTGACCGTGGACCAAGTGGCTGAGGCCGCCTTGCGCGCCCTGGATGGCGACAAGGCCGAGATTTACGTGCCCTATTCCGACGGTGTGATCGGCAGGCTGGCGGGCTCGCTGCCCTGGATGCTGCCGAAATTGTTGCCCATGCTGGAAGCCGAGGGCCGCAAGGGCCATGCCCGTTTCCTGACCGAACGCGGCCTGGAGGCCTGAGCCATGGACCAGACCCTGCGTGAAATTTCCCGCCAGTTCGAGCGCGGCAAGCGCCGCAAGACCCTGTCGACACCCCGGATCGTGTTCCTGGTGGTGGCCGCGGCGGCGCCCCTGGCGGCCATGGTCGGCAACCTGCCGCTGGCGCTGAGCCGCGGCAATGGCGCGGGCATGCCGGGCGCCTTCCTTCTAGCCACCCTGACCCTGCTCTGTTTCGCCGTCGGTTATGCCGAGATGAGCCGGCGCGTGGTCAATACCGGTGCCTTCTACACCTATGTGGCCATGGGCCTGGGCAAACCGGCGGGGGTGGGTGCGGCCTTCATCGCCATGGTCGCCTATGTGGCCCTGACCATCGGCATGGCCGGGGCGGTGGGTTATTTCATCTCGCTGGTGGCCCAGTCACTGGGGTTCAAGGTTTCCTGGATCGCGTTCGCCGCCGTGGGCGTGGCGATCACCGGGGTGCTCGGCTACCGCTCCATCGACCTGTCGTCCAAGATCCTGGGCGGGCTGATGATCGCCGAGATCGCCGTGCTGGCGGTGTTCGACAGCGCGGTGGTGGCCAGCCGCGGGCTGGCGGCCATGCCAGCGGCCTCGTTCTCGCCGGCCGTGGTGTTCGCGCCGGGTTTCGCCGTGGCGCTGATGTTCGCCTACACCTCCTATATCGGCTTTGAATCCGCCGCCCTCTATGGCGAGGAGGCGCACGAGCCGGCCAAGAGCATTCCGGCGGCGACCTATGCCTCGGTGTTCCTGATCGGGATCTTCTATCTTCTGACCGGCTGGATCACGGTGGGCGCCATGGGGGCGGATCACGCCCGGCAGATCGCCACCGCCCAGGGCGGCCAGCTCTTGTTCGGCCTGATCACCCAATATTGCGGCAAGACCGCCGCCGATGTGGCCGCCGCCCTGCTCTGCACCTCGCTGCTGGCCTCGTATCTGGCCATCCACAACGCCGCCACGCGCTATCTGTTCGCCCTGAGCCGCGAAAAGCTGCTGCCGCCGGTGCTGGGCCAGTTCAATCCGGTCCGCTACGCCCCGTCCAACGCCAGCCTGGCGGTCAGCGTGATCACCGCCGGCGCCGTCGCGGCTTTCGGCCTCCTGGGCGCCGATCCCTATCGCACAGTGTTTCCCTGCCTGATCGGCATGGCGACCCTGGGGGTGATCGCGCTGCAAGCCTTCGCCGCGGTGGCCATCATCGCCTATTTCCGCCGGCGCAAGGGGGCGAACATCTGGCTGACCCTGGCGCTGCCGGCCGTGGGCGCTGCGGGGTTGATGGTGGCGGTGGCGCTGGTCAGCCTGAACTTCAAACTTTTGACCCAGCTGGACAATCCGTTGATCAACGCCCTGCCCTGGGCCTATCTGCCGATCTTCGCCGCCGGCGCAGGGTTCGCCCTGTGGCTACAGCGGCGCCGCCCGACCATCTATGCCGGCCTGGCTGTCAGCGACCTGCGCGCCAGCGGCGGCCGCATCGCGCCCCGGACCAGGAGCTATGACGGCCGCTATTGCATAGTCGGCGCCGGCCCCGCCGGCCTGGTGGCGGCGCGGGCGTTCAAGCTGGAAGGCATCCCCTACGACCAGTTCGAGCGGCACAGCGATGTGGGCGGGATCTGGGACATCGATAATCCCGGCTCGTCCATGTACGAGTCAGCCCATTTCATCTCGTCCAAATATACCTCCGGCTTCTTCGGCGCGCCCATGCCGGCGGAATTTCCCGACTATCCCGACCATCGCCAGATCCTGAGCTATGTACGCGGCTTCGCCGACCGCTTCGACCTGAGGCGCGGGATCAGCCTGGGCTGCGGGGTGGCCCGGGCCGAGCCCTTGGGAGACGGGGCCAAGGACGGCTGGAGCGTGACGCTGCAGACCGGCGAGACACGCCGCTACCAGGGCCTGGTCTGCGCCAACGGGGTGACCTGGCATCCGAACCGGCCGACCTATCCGGGGCTGGACCAGTTCGCCGGCGACGTGCGCCATACCGTCGAGCATCGCTCGGCCGAGGCCTTCAAGGGCCGGCGGGTGTTGGTGATCGGGGCCGGCAATTCCGGCGTCGACATCGCCTGCGACGCCGCCCGCGCCGCCGATGCGGCGTTCCTGAGCGTGCGGCGCGGCTATCGGTTCGTGCCCAAGCACGTGTTCGGCACGCCCACCGACGTGTTCCTGTCCGGCCAGATCCACCCGCCCAAGGGGGTGATGCTGCCCGACGACCCGAGCAAGATGATCGACGCCCTGACCGGCGACCTGACCCGCTTCGGCTTACCGGCGCCGGACCACAAGGCGCTGGAATCCCACCCGATCATGAACAGCCAGATCCTGCACCACCTGGCCCATGGCGACATCCTGGCCAAGCCGGACGTGCGCCAATTCACCCGCACCGGCGCGATCTTCACCGACGGGAGCGAGGAGGCGTTCGATCTGGTCCTGTTCGCCACCGGTTACGAATACCGCATCCCCTATCTGGATGAGGACCTGCTTACCTGGAACCAGGGGCACCCACAGCTGTATCTCAACCTGTTCCATCGCAGCCTGGCCGGGCTGTCCGTCCTGGGTTTCGTGGAGTTCGCCTCGGCCGCCTATCAGCGCTTCGACGAGATGGCGCAGATGCTGGTGATGGACGCCAATATCCGCCAGACCGGCGAGGGCTTGGCCGAATGGACGCGGATGAAGGCCGAGGACCAGCCCAACCTGCGCGGGTCCATGACCTATGTGAACTCGCCGCGCCACGCCAACTATGTGGAGGTGGCGACCTATCGCCGGGTGTTGGCCGAAATCCGCGCCCAGTTCGGCTGGTTCGACTCCGATCCGCACACCTATGACGGGCTGAAGGTGAAGAGCTAGCGCGGGATCACCTTTTACCTACGCCCCTTGAGAATGACCGCCGATCCAGCCTGGTGAAGCTCACCCTGCGCCGTCTTCGCCGCGCTTGTCGCGGTGATCTATGCCGTGAACGCCGAGCCGCCTTCGACCGTCAGAATCAGTCCCACGCCCATAACCTTGCTCGCTCGTTCACGGCATGGATGGCCGGCATGCGCCGGCCATGACGGGATTCCTCAGCATCGTCATGGTGGGGCTCGCGTCAGCAAGCGTCTCGAACCAGCAAACCAAGCCACGCAAGCTAGGCCAAAACGGCCTCTTACGGCTTCGCCGGGGTGTTGTCCGAATAGTGGACCTCGACGATCTTCCAGACATTGTCGCGTTTGAACCAGACATCGGTCTCGTCGAAGGATTCGGCCGAGACGCCCTTGCCGGGGGTGCGGGTGCTGGCGACGGCCTGGTAGCTGGCCACGGCGGCGTCACCGCTGGGGCTTACCTGGATGTGCATGTCGGAATATTTGAAGCTGACGATGCCGCCGCCGGATTTGATGAAGGCGCTCCATTCGGCCTTGTAGGCAGGAAGGGTGGTCGGCGCCTCAGGCGGGAACATCGCCCTCAGGTCGTCGGCGTAGAAGGCGAAATAGGCCGGCAGGTTGTTGGCGGCGTAGGCTGCGTTGACCTGCTGTTCAAGCTTGGCGATCCGGCTGGCGGTGGCGTCGGGCGCTGCGCCGGCGGGCGACGCCAGCGCGGCCAACAGGATAGCCACGCCGACGGCGCGCAGTGCAATCATGGTCATGGCGAGCCCTCGATGTCCGGCCTGTACGGTTATGTGACCCCACGAGTGTGATCACACTTGCCGGCGAGTTCAAGCCCGCCGACCCGCTTAGTTGGCCGCCGGGGCTGGGGTCGCCGCCTTGGCCGCGGGGGCCGCTGCCGCCGCCGCGGATGCAGGCGGGACTTCGGCGGGGTGCATGTGCTTGAGAGCCTGCTGGAAAGTGGCGGCGTCGGAGGGGGCGATATTGGCCTCGGCGATAACCAGGCCCATGGAGAGACCGCCCCTGACGTAATAGGTCTCGCCGTCGTCGATCTCCAGTGTCAGGGTGTCCTTGTTCTCGGTGGCGGCGGTGAAGGTGTGCTTGCCGGGATCGACCGTCTGCACGAAATAGGCGCCGTTGGACAGCTTGCCCAGCTCCACGCCATTTTCCCGGATCCTGAAATAGACCGCCATGCCGATGAAGGATGACGGGCGGAAGAAGACGATCTGCGCCTTGCCGGCCGGGACCGGTCCGACAGGTCCCGCGATGGTGGCGGGAGCGGCGGGCGCAGCCGGCGCAGCCGGGCTTGCCGGCGCGGCGGGAGCGGCGGCGGCAGGCGCAGCAGCAGGCTCCGTCGGGGCGGCCGGCGCGGTCGCGGCGGGCTCCGCGGGGGCGGGGGCGCTGGGCGCAGCCGGCGCGGAAGCCGCGGGCGGCGGTGCGGCGGGCGCGGTCTGGGCGCAGACCGGGGCGGCGACAAGGCAAGCGGCGGCCAGGGCGAGAACGGACATACGCAGGGTCATTGAGCGGGTCTTTCAGCTGGGGCGTTGGAAGCCGGACTTGCCGGCCGAGAATCGGGCGCACTGACGGCTGGCGGCGCCGGCGGCAAAGTGACATCCGCCGCGATCTTGGCGACCGCCTTAAGGCCGGCGGGATATTTCATCTCGCCGCCGGGGATAAGGACGCTGACGATGCCGATGGCGAGGTCCACACCAAGGACGACGTCGCTGTTGTTGCGGCCGCCACCACCCAGCCGGAAGGCGCGCAGGGGCAGGCGCACGCCGCCATATTCGATATAGCGCGCCGCCAGCACCAGCTTCCCAGGTTTGCCGCCGAGATTGGCGTGGGCGGCGTCCACCACCTCGCCTCCGCCGGGCGCGCCGGCCGGGACCAGCACCTTGCCGTCCTGCATGATCGGCTCGGCTAGGCTCAAGGCGAAGGTGTCGCCCTTCTTGGCCGTATAGGAGCTTACCTCGTTGGTCAGCTGGACCAGGATCGGCGTATTGGCCGTGATCAGACAGCATACGGGCGCGGGCGGCGGCGCGGGCGTGGCGGCAGGCACGGCGACTGGCGCCACGGATGGCGAAGGGTTGGGCGCGGCGGCGGGCGCAACGGGCGGCGCCAGGCCGGCAAGGGCCGCCAACAGAACAACCGCGCCGGCTGTCAACCCCATCGCTTCCCCCACCCCGAGTAACAGGCTCTACTGTAGGAGGGGGCGCGCCGCAAGCGTCATGGGCGGCGCGTTTGGATCTGGATCACGCGGGGATTTCGACGGATGCTGCCGGTATGAGGACGTGGGCGCTTTACGGGATGGCGATCTTGCTTGTGGCGGCCGTCCCTGGCGGCCCAGCGGCGGCGGCCGAGCCCGACATCCAGACAGACGATGTCGC